>CAZAFL010000004.1:10659-49070 GCA_964484465.1 uncultured Chlorobiaceae bacterium | reverse complement strand
GAAGAGTTTGATGTTATCAGAAACAGGTTGAAGAAAGTTAACCGGTCGCTTGCCGTTGTAACACACGAAATGAATAACCAGCTTTCTGTTATCAGGCTTGCGCTGAATAACGTCGTGAACCCGAAACTATCAAACAATAACCGTGAATCCTGTTTTAGGATGCTCGTGGATAATTTCAGGAAGATTGACGAGCAGGTAAAAACGCTGAAGGAAATTCGCCACCAGCTCGGTGAAGATACCTCCATCCTGACAAAAATCCTCCTTGAAAAAACTGCACAGGAACCTAACTAACCGACTCACCAGAACTTTGCCTCGCCAATCGTAAGCGGGTTGCAATCCTCTTGCATTTCGGTAACTGCCTGCCGGGTCTGAACAACCGGTTGTAAGTATGCGCATGTTTTTGAAAAACGTACGCAATGTAGTACATTAAAAAAACAGCTGCAGCCTAACCGTAACGCGTTATTCGAAAAACTTGCCGGTGTCGATGAACGGAAAACATAGAACCCCGCTTTTCTGGCTTATTACTCTCATATCTCCCGGCATCATTCTTATCGTCACGGAAATTACCCTGCGTTGGATCGGTGTAGCCGGGGATAGTGACCTTACCAGCGTGCGTGAATTCAACGGGAAGAAATATTATACAGTCAACCGCTCGTTTGCACGCAGATATTTTCCCCTGCAATCGATTCAACCGCCATTCGTGTACGACGAGACGTTCGAGGTCGTAAAATCTCCGACCACGTACCGGATCTTTTTACTGGGAGAATCGACGATGCAGGGATTTCCGTATGAGTACAACGGTGCGATTCATGGCTTGCTCGAAGACCGCCTGAAACATCTCTTTCCAGAAAGAAACATTGAGATTATCAACCTTGGCATTACAGCGGTCAACAGCTATGCTGTGCTCGACCTTATGAAGGAAGTCGTTGACTATCAACCCGATTTGATCATCCTGTATCTCGGTCATAATGAATTCTACGGGTCGTTCGGCATCGGCTCAATGGAATTTATCGGAAAGCATCGCTCGTTCATTAATTTCTATCTCGAACTGCAGCATGTTAAAATTGTTCAACTTCTGCAAAAAATTATTGGATTGATTCGTTCACTTATCCACAAAGATGATACTCCCCCTGGTTCTACATTGATGGAGGCGATGGCAAGAGAGCAGACGATAGTGTATCACAGCCCGCTTTATGACATTGCAAGAGAGAATTTCGAAAGAAACCTTCTGGCTATTGCAGAGATTGCATTTTCGCGAAATGTACCACTTATGTTGAGCACCATCGTAAGCAACCTCCGTGATCAGCCTCCATTCGACTCCCGGTTTTCAGATGCGACAGAAAATGATACGAGAACGCAATACTCCGGGTTTGTAACGAAGGGAGATCAGTTCAGGGAAGAGCAGAAATTGCGCGAAGCCCTGACCGAATACAAAAAGGCGATGCAAATTGACAGCGCGCGCGCCGACCTTCAGTATAGCATGGCAATATGTTGTGAGGGTACCGGAGACGTCAGCGAAGCAAAACGTCATTTTTCTCTGGCAAGAGATTTTGATGTCCTTCGTTTCCGCGCAACGGCAGAGTTTAATCAGATTATTAAGGATGTCGCCCAAACAAAGCAGCTCATGCTTGCCGACATCGCGGGCGTTTTTGAAGCTCATTCGCAAAATGGTATTGTTGACAGATCGTTGATGCTGGAACATGTTCATCCGAATCTCGATGGTTATTTCTTAATTGCGAAAGAATACACTGAGGTCATGCGTGAGCATGATTGTATTCGTCCACAACATGAATGGGGCCAACAATTATCGGATGATAAATATAAAGCGCGCTCGATGATGACGTTGTTCGACTTCGAAGTTTCGTTTCTCCGAATCGACAATTTACTGCATCACTGGCCTTTTTCGGAGCCGGAATCAACCAGATACTCGCCAGCAGATGAAGAAGGACAGCTCGCAGCACGCTATCTTCAGGGGAAGATTGATTGGGAACATGCTCATTATCAGCTTGCTGAACTGTATAAATCCGGGAATAGATTTGTGGATGCACAACATGAATATCTTGCCATCGCCAAGATACAACGGTTCGACGTTACCCCTCTCTTGCTGGCAGGCGACATGAGCCTCACAATGAAAAATTATCAGGAAGCCGATTCGATGTACAGAGTTGCTTTGCAACGCGACGACAATCAGTATGTCAATGTGCGCCTTGGCGCAATGTTTTCGGAGGAAGGTATTCCCGACAGTGCGATCCACTATTATCAAACTGCCATTGACAGGGACCGGAAGGCAAACTCAAAGTTGAAACAGGAATGGAAACTCGAGATTATGCAACATCTTGCAGAAGAATATAAAAAAAGGGGGGATCTCATTAGCGCGCGCGATGAAATATCTCATATTCTCTCTCTGAACCCATCCTACACACAAGCAAGGCGCCTCCTTGATATATTGAACTCGTCGGGAAATTAATTCCCACGTGCGCAAGAGTTTTGGAAGCGATATGGTTTTTTCGTACTTTTTCAACTGCCGATAGTACTTTTCACTTTTCAGGTTTCGAAAAATGGGGTTTAATTGTGGTATTGTTGGACTTCCCAACGTGGGGAAGTCCACGTTGTTTAATGCAATCACTGCCGCCGGTGCGGCAGCTGAGAATTACCCTTTTTGTACCATCGACCCTAATGTTGGTGTTGTCCCGGTTCCCGATAAGCGGATTGATGCGCTGGTAAGACTGTACAACCCCGCAAAGGTAACTCCAACCGCAATTGAATTTGTTGACATTGCAGGTTTAGTCAAAGGAGCCAGTAAGGGAGAAGGATTGGGAAACCAGTTTCTTTCACATATCCGTGATGTGCAGGCAATATGCCATGTCGTAAGATGCTTTGAAGATGAAAATATTATCCACGTTGATGGCTCCGTCAATCCCGCCAGGGATATTGAGATAGTTGAGACGGAACTGATTTTGAAGGACCTGGAGACGATTGATAAGAAGCTTGCGGATGCTGAAAAGCGGGCGAAGAGCGGAGATAGGAAAATCCGTATGGAAGCAGAGTTCTATTTGCGGGTGAAGGAACATCTTTCAACCGGACGGCTTGCTATTTATGAAAAGCCAGAGACACAAGAAGAGGCAATATATCTCCGGGAGTTGCATTTACTTACAGCAAAACCGGTCATGTATATCGCTAATGTGGATGATAAACACCTTACAGCGGAAGATGGATATGTCGCGCGTGTACGTGAGCTTGCTGCGAAGGAGGGGGCAAGAGTTGTTGTCGCGTGTACAAAAATCGAAGCCGAGATTGCAGGCATGCCCTACGATGAACGTGAGCAGTTTCTCCATGAGCTCGGGGTGAAAGAGTCAGGCCTCGACCAGGTCATTCATGAAGGGTATGCTCTTCTCGATTTAATTACATTTTTCACTTGCGGTCCGAAGGAGGTCAGGGCATGGACCATCAAACGAGGCTCCCATGCGCCTGCAGCGGCTGGGGAGATACACTCCGATTTCGAGCGTGGCTTCATCCGTGCTGAAGTAATGAAATATCGCGACCTCACAGCGTTAGGCTCAGAACAGGCAGTAAAGGAAAAAGGGTTGCTACATGTTGAAGGGCGTGATTACGTTGTGGAGGACGGAGATGTGATATTGTTCAGATTTAATGTCTGACTGAATGGATGGGATAATAGCTGCTGGTTACTGTTGAAAGATCTCCATTTGCATTTTTTCGGGACGGCGAAAGTGGGCTACCGAACACTCGAACCGTTGTTTGTTTAATCCATATTTTTCGCAGTTGACATGGAAAAGTTGTCGGATTGTTTCGGCTATTTTCCCTTCCCCTTTCATGCGTATACTCCATCGCGTATCGTTCATCTTTCCATTTCTTACTTCTTTTATACGGTTGGTGATTTTGCCTGAACGTTCGGGCAATTCCCGCTGAAGCCAGTCGGTAAATAAAGTCTCGATTTCACCAGAGAGGCGAAGCATTGTATATGCCGCGTATGTTGCCCCGTGAGCAGATGATTCCTTGAGGATAGCAGGAATTTCCTCATCTGTTAATCCTGGAATGATTGGAGCAACATTCACACAGACAGGGATACCGTGAGAAGCAAGGGCTTCCACCGTTTCGAGCCGCTTGTCCGGAGGGGGGGTGCGAGGCTCCATCCGGCGGATCAGCTCTGCATTGAGGCTGGTAATCGAAATAATGACGAGAACAAGGTCAAGCGATGCAAGTTCTTTGAGAACATCGGTATCGCGAGTGATAAGAGAATTTTTTGTGATCATCCCGACCGGGTTTCGGTAGTTCAGGAATACTTCCAGGCAGCGACGGGTGAGCTGGAGTTTTCGCTCGACCGGCTGATAACAATCGGTGTTGCCTGAAAAGCAGACCGTCTGAGGTTGCCATGTCTTTTTTCTGAAAGCGTCTTCGAGTAGTTCCGGTGCATCGAGCTTTACCATAATTTTCGATTCGAAGTCGATACCTGCAGAAAAACCAAGGTATTCATGCGACGGTCGGGCATAGCAGTAAATACAGCCATGTTCACATCCGCGATATGGGTTGATGCTGTACGTAAAACCGATATCAGGGCTGTCGTTTTTTGCAAGAATAGTTTTGGAAGTATCTTTGTAGAAAACGGTGCGGATCGGTCGGTCGTTTTCGTTCTCATCCCAATCCATCTCAATAGGTTCGAGATGGAACCTGTCGAATCGGTTGGGCGTATTGAATGAGGCGCCGCGGCCTTTAATGGATTTTGATATCATCGCCCTCTTCGGAACAACCTGGTTTGGGGAGGTGAGGTTAATTATGAAATGCTCACCCGGTCTACCTGCTAATGTATTAGCGTACTCCTAACTTTCTCTTTGCCTCCGGTGTCATCATCGATGGGTTCCACTGGGGTTCCCAGACGATCCGCACATCCGCTTCATGAACACCCGGTATTTCCAACAAATGTGTACGTATATCGTTGGCAATCGCTCCACCCATACCGCAGCCAGGAGCAGTAAGGGTCATTTTTACTCCGACCCAATCATCAATGATTTTCACGTCGTAAATCAATCCTAAATCGACGACACTCACTGGAATCTCAGGGTCGTACACCGTTCGCATTGCATTATATACTTGCTCTTCGGTGATTTCAGCGACAGGCTGTTGTTCATTCATAATCGAATCTCCTTATGAAATAAGGTAAGATTTTTATCTAAGGTTTGCAAAAGAATTAATGCTCTAACCTGGAATGTAACGCTCTTCGAATTGCCCGTCGCGATAATATCGTGGCGGACTTTGTTCAGAGCAACGGTTGTCCGAAGAGAGGATGTTGAGCGAGGTATATCATTTACTTTCCTGGTCGATTTCAAAATATTTCCGGTTTCGCTGTAGGTCGGCGAGGCGGATTTCAATATTCCCATCATGCATCCGGGATGGCAGGTAAATTGGTGCACAGCCGTTTCCTTCCATTGACACTCCATCGGTCTCGTCAGGATGATTTTCATCTACGGCTGGGTGGAGTTTGCTGAGGGGTGAAGGGGCCTCACATTGAGAACAGATCAATTCTCCGTTTTTCAAATAATATCTTCCGTAACTGTAACAGGCATAACATGCATCGCAGGCGGCAGCAAATTTTCCGAGACTTGTCCGGATAACAAAGAAGCGAAGTTCCAACCCCTTGTCGTGAATCGAATATCTGTGGATGGTGCCGTCACTGATTTTTGCTATCGGGATTTGAAATGTACCCGCCGGAGGGATGGTAATTTCCTCAGACGAGAGGTCCATATTGGTATTTGACGAGAAAATATTACCTACCCCAAGAAACAGCACGACGACGAGCGAAGCAAAACCCGCACTCAGTTGCCACGTGCGTTGCCCCCTCGTAGTAGATATGGTTTTGGCTTTGCGTCCCGGGACAACAAGCATTAACGCAGGGATGATGATAATCGCAATGACAAACAACTCGTCGTTTTGAACGATGGGTCCCAGAATACTCATCATTTTCGGGTTTGCCGGGAAAACACCGTATTCATAGAACTCATGGATGGCATTGATAATGAGTTGTAACGTAAAAAGAAGAAGCGTTATTGCAGTGACTTTAAGGAATCTTCCGATATCGATTTTGATGCTTCCCCGGATAAAGAGAACAGCAAATATCGTCGCAAGGGATAAACCCAATACTATTCCCGTAACGCCCCCCCACGCGCTTGTGCTGAACATGACCGCCTGAAGAAATATCGCAGTTTCGAGCCCTTCCCGTACAATCATGAGAAACGTAAATGTCAGGACTCCCAAATGGGAATTCCACGAAGTTTTTGATTCAACGATTGAACTTATTTTTGTTTCGATTGTTGCCCGTATTTTCTTGGCAGTAATCCACATCCAGACGATCATCGAGATGACGAAACCTGCTGCTGCGAGCATGAAATACCCTTCGAGCGATTCCTGGTCGATAGCAAGCTTCTGGAGAACGAACGCGCCCCCGATACTTGCAATGACAGCGAGGATGAGTCCTGCATAAACGGAAACGACGAGCGAAGGTTGATCTATTTTTCTCAGGTAAACAATAAGAATTCCAAGGACAAGGGCGATTTCAATGCCTTCGCGAAGAGTGATAATCATTGTTTCGATCATATGGGTCGGTTCCTCGATCTTATGAGACTGTTGTCTGTTACACGCTCTTTTTACTTTGACACTTTGCGCACACCCCGAAAATTTGTAGTGTCGAGTTTCGCATCCGGAATTTCTTTTCTTCGCAGACCTCTTTCTGGATTTTCGTCAGTTTTTCATTCACGAATTCAATGATATCACCGCATTCGAGACAGATGAGGTGGTCGTGACGCGGTCGTCCGAACGCTTTCTCAAACCGGGAATGGTTTTCACCAAACCGATATTTGGAAATCAATCCGCAGTCGACCAGCAGGTCCAGAGTGTTATAGACGGTTGCGCGTGATGCTTTCAACCCTTTGGTGATGAGTGCAGCATAGAGTTCATCCGCGTCGAAATGTCCGTTTGTTTTCATGATCTCCTCTAACAGGAGGAATCGTTCACGCGTGACTCGGAGTTTTTTCTCCTTAAGGTACTCTAAGAGAGTTTCTTTTGATGCCTCAATATCCATTGAAGGGATTGTATTTAGAATTGGTCTAAATATAAACAAAATTCATATATCAGTCAACTCGAACCTATTCCCCAAATCGAAGTGATGTCCCGGTCTGAATTTGAACCTCATCTAACCGGGGTATTTTTTTGCAGAATAGAGCTTGATGGCGTATATTGACACAAACCAAACATGTCAACAACTCAGAATGGTTAATCTTTCTAAGCAAGTTGCCGTCGTTTCTGGAGGGTCCAGAGGAATCGGAGCATCAACTGCAACCATTCTTGCAGAAGCTGGAGCCGATGTGGCAATATTGTATATCCAAAATAAAAATTCTGCTGAAAAGGTCATTCGTAAGCTCCGTGATATTGGGGTAAGCGCTCATTCATTCAAATGTAATATCCGAAACAGTGAAGAATGTCGTAGAATCGTGAATAAAATTAAGAAAATTTTCGGACGTGTTGATATTCTTGTCAATTCCGCAGGTATTTGGGAATATGGTGAGCTGGGTAGAATGAAACCCAAAGAGTGGCAAAAAACTATGGACATTAACCTCACCGGTACCTTCAACCTGTGTACTCATATTGTCCCAATAATGAAGAAACAGAAATATGGCAGAATTGTTAACTTATCGAGCACAGCCGGCCAGCGAGGGGAAGCTTATCATTCTCATTATGCCGCCTCTAAAGGAGGAATAATTGCTTTTACAAAGTCAATAAGCGTTGAATTGATTAAATTCGGGATTTCGGTCAATTGCGTTGCACCTGGATGGGTTGATACCGACATGGTCAAAGGCGTTTTAAAAAACCCCAAATTGAAGAGAGAGATTATTCAAACCATTCCGCGCGGAAAGATTCCGAAACCTGTAGATATTGCGGGGCCTATTCTTTTTCTTGTTTCGCAGCTTGCTGATCATGTTGTTGGTGAGGTTTTGAATGTAAACGGTGGTAGTATACTTTGCGGATAGTTTAATAAACCATAAAAAACGCCCTATTTTTTGGTGTTTTAACCACACCCTTAAAATCTTTCAAAAAACGAAAGATTTTCCTTGCTTAATTCTTCCATTTTGCTATATTTGTGCCATGTTTAACTTATCATGGCTCCTTTCTTTTTTATGATTAAATGATGAGGGCTAACCGTAAGTTTCTTAAGGGAAAACCCATCAATCCAAAGCCGATACCAAAGGATATTACTATTCGGCGACTCGTGGATGATTATTTTCAGGCATACAATGCAGGCAGATTGCGCGAGGCAGCGCAGCTTTTCACCGATAAAATGCTTGCGCCGAATGCGACTGTGGGAATGAGTGTTACAGGCGCTCTTACGCCTGCCGGCTTGGGTGGCTCATGCATCGTTCCGCTTATGAAAGCTGGTTTTATCGATTGGGTCGTAAGCACCGGAGCGAATTTATATCACGACACTCATTTTGCGATAGGGCATACGTTGCATCGGGGTACACCATTCACAGATGACCGCCTGTTACGAAAGGAAGGAATCATACGGATTTACGATATCCTGTTTGAATATGATGTTTTGCTTTCTACCGACGATTTTTTTCGAAAATTATTGAGATTACATGAATTTCAGACCGAGATGGGCACTGCGGAACTGCATTACCGTCTTGGAAAATATATCTCCGAGCGGGAACGTATTCTGGGCATCAAATACAGCAGCGTCTTAGCAACAGCGTATAAATGCGGTATCCCTGTTTATACCTCTTCACCAGGTGACAGTTCTATCGGTATGAATATTGCAGAAGTAGCATTATCCGGTTATAAAATCAAGCTGGATGTTTTATTGGATGTCAATGAAACTGCCGCAATAGTTCTTGCGGCAAAACAGAGCGGGGGACAAAGCGGGGTATTAATTTTGGGCGGCGGTTCGCCGAAAAATTTTGTTCTTCAAACTGAACCGCAAATCCAGGAGGTACTGAAAATCGATGAAAAAGGTCATGATTATTACCTTCAGGTCACTGATGCTCGTCCAGATACCGGCGGCCTTTCAGGAGCTACTCCTGCTGAGGCGGTAACATGGGGAAAAGTCGACCCTGATAAACTTCCTGATGCCGTTGTAGCATACCTTGATAGTACTGTGGCTCTTCCGATTTTGGCGTCGTATGCGCTCGCAAAGGTTAAACCACGGCCGCTGAAACGATTATATGACAGACGTGAAGCTTTGATGGGCGGCCTGTACAGGGAGTACAGTAAAGCTCAGAAGAAGATGATGAAGAAATAAGAGAAAATTTGATATAAAGTTGAGTAATAAATATAGCCAATTCCCTTCGGGGACTCGTCGTTACAGACGGGATCAAAATCACAAACAATATGGAGGGTCCATATGAGCAGATTCACCGAATTACGCGACTTGCTGACTACATTCGAGAAAGATTTCATCAAGTTCTATGAGAAAGGGAACAAGTCGGCAGGAACACGTGTACGCAAAGAAATGAATGAGTTAAAAAAGAAAGCCCAGGAAATCCGTAAGGAAATCCAGGAAATCAAGATGAAGGCAAAGGAAACCGAAGGCGGCGGCGCATAACTCGCCCTTCTTTTGAGTTAACCACAAGAGACTCCTTCAATATCTTCGAGGGTTGGGGGAGTCTCTCCTTTTTTCAGATTTGCAAGTACGTTGCCTTTTATAATTTCCAACAGATCAAAAGGGGAGGCGTTTGTGGTTGGGTATCGACTTGATAAGAAAGGTTATTTTAGGGTAGGACAGAATTCCAATTCGGTCCTTTTTGGGACATAAAATTCCTGTCCTTTCTACCGATTTCGGGAATGATGCTATGCCGCTAGTCTTTGCCTTTGATTCTCTCCTCAAAAAATCGTATGTTATAGCACGAAAACACAAAGAGAGTTAAATGGAAGATCCAGAGCAGGTTACAGGGATTCAACCGAATAGCGAAACACCGTCATCTCCACAGCAGCAACAAGCTCCTTCTCCTGTTGTTCCGCCCGAAACCGCCCCGCAACAGCAGCGCAGGGGAAGAAACCGGCAGTTTCATCCGCAAGGACAACGGCAGCAGCAGGGCAAGCGCACCGACGGTCAACAACGTCATGATGGGGCGACTGAGATCTCAGTTGTCATCCCGTTATATAATGAAGAACAGTCGTTACGTGAATTGTACGAAAAATTAAAGAGTGCCCTGAATCGGACAGGGAGGTATGAAATTATTTTCGTCGATGACGGAAGTACTGATGGCTCAATGCGCGTTCTTCACGACCTTCGCCACCGTGACCGGAGGGTAAAAATAATCCGTTTCCGGCGTAATTATGGAAAATCTGCTGCCCTGTCCGTCGGATTCCATCATGCACGGGGTGAATTTGTAATCACGATGGATGCCGACCTTCAGGATGACCCGAATGAAATTCCAAACCTTGTGCATGAAATCAAAAAAGGATACGATCTTATTTCCGGCTGGAAAAAGAAACGGTTCGACCCATTGACGAAAACCATCCCCTCCCGGTTTTTTAATTTTGTCACTTCGGTTCTTACCGGTATCCGCATTCATGACTTCAACTGCGGGCTGAAAGCATACCGTAAGGAAGTTGTGAAGGAAGTCAAAGTTTACGGCGAACTGCACAGATATATTCCGGTCCTTGCCGCATGGCAGGGTTTTAAGGTCGGCGAGGTACCCGTTCAGCATCATGCCAGAAAATATGGCAAGACGAAATTTGGGATGGGAAGGTTTTGGAAAGGGTTCCTCGACCTGCTTACGGTACTTTTCACCACACGATATTTTCGTCGTCCATTACATCTTTTTGGTTTTTGGGGATTAGTCTTCTTTCTTGCCGGCTTTGTTATCGACCTCTATCTTGTCATCCTCAAATTTGCGGAAGGAATGTCTCTTGGCAACCGGCCGTTGTTTGTCGGCGGGATCCTGCTCATTATTGTGGGGGTGCAGTTTATTTCGGTTGGACTTCTCGGCGAGATGATTTCGAAAACACGGCTGAGCGCCGAAGAGGAATACTCCATTCGTGAAGTCTGGAAATAACATTCCTTCCTCAGGCGGTCGATGACGTTTTCTCAGTTAAAGAGAGATTGCCGCCATTTTCGGGGAGATGTGCCCTGCAAACCGCACAAAGAACATCAAGTGCATTGCATTGACCGGGAGGGACGTGACTGTCAATATTATGACCCAACGGGCGGAAAAATCCTCATCATAAAACTTGGTGCTATCGGTGATGTCATCAGGACCACGCCACTTCTTCGGAAATTAAAAGAAGAAGACCCCCATGCTGAAATCTGGTGGCTTACTCTGACGCCTGATGTTATTCCGAAAACTGTCGATGTCATTCTCCCCTTCACCGCGCAGAGCCTCGCAACTCTCCGGGCAGTTGCCTTCGATACGATTTACAATCTCGACAAAGACAAAGAAGCATGTGCACTATGTGCGACCCTCTCCGGACGAGTAAAAAAAGGGTTTTCTTTGGAGAACGGCAAATGCGTGCCACTTGGTCCGGCGGCAGAACACAAATACCTCACCGGTGTGTTCGATGACCTCAGCAAAGCGAATACAAAGTGCTACCAGCAGGAGATATTTGAAATCTGTGATTTCACGTTTGCCCGTGAAGAGTACATTATGCCGGAGGTAGGAAATTTTCAATGGAAGCTTCCGGCGAAAAAGAAAATTATCGGTTTGAACACAGGTTGCGGTGGACGGTGGACGTCCCGCCTCTGGCCCGACAAGTATTGGATTTTGCTGGCAAAGAAACTGAAGAAGGCAGGTTATGTTCCGCTCTTGCTCGGGGGAGAGCAGGAACACAAAAAGAACATGAAGCTCGCTCGCCAGAGTGGTGCGTTGTACCTCGGGCATTTCTCTCTCAGTCAATTCATGAGCGAGGTCAACAGGTGTCAGTTGATTGTCACAGCGGTGACGATGGCAATGCATCTTGCCATAGGCTATGGGAAGAAAATCGTATTGTTCAACAATATCTTTAACAAGCACGAATTCGAATTGTACGGCCGTGGAGAGATTCTCGAACCTGATTTTGAATGTAATTGTTTCTACTCTCCTACTTGTCCGAATAATTGTATGCAATATCTTTCGGTCGAACGGGTCTTCGATGCATGTCTGCGGTTGCTTTCCGGTTCATGACGTCACTGCAGCCTGAATCGGAGCAAGCGGGATGAAAATTATTATCGTTGGAACGGCATATCCGCTGCGCGGCGGGATTGCTCATTTCAACGCGCTCCTTGCATCTCATTTGCGGCAGCGTCACGACGTGGAAACGATTACGTTTAAGCGTCAGTATCCCTCGCTCTTTTTTCCGGGAACCTCTCAGCAGGAAAAAGGCGAACAACCCGAAACCTTACCCGCTCCTCAATTACTTGACTCTGTCAATCCGTTCAACTGGCTGAGTGTAGCAAAACATATCTGCACTCTCAAACCTGACCTTCTCATCTTCAAATACTGGATGCCATTTTTCGCCCCGTGTTTCGGAACAATTGCGCGGATTGTGAGAAAGCGTACCAAGGCGAAAGTGCTTTTCATTTGCGACAATATTATTCCTCATGAGAAACGGACGGGTGATGTTTTCTTGACGAGGTACGCATTCAGACAGGCTGATTTTTTTATCGTGCAATCGGATGAAGTTGAGAGAGATTTGAATCATTATTTTCCTGCTGCCCGATATCGTAAAGTTGCACATCCGGTGTACGAGAATTTTGGGGCGCCGCTTTCCAAAGCGGAGGCAAAAAGTGTCTTGAGAATATCGGACGAAAACACTATTTTGTATTTCGGGTATGTGCGCGCTTACAAAGGACTGATGGTACTGCTGGAGACAATGAAATTACTCAACGACCGTGCAGAAAAAATTGTAGGGGGAGTTCCTTTACTCCTTGCAGCCGGTGAATTTTATGATGATGAAGGAAAGTATCGTTCTCGTGTCCATGACCTGGGCATTGAAGGCTGTGTGCGTTTTGTTTCCGAATATGTTCCGACGAGTCAGGTTGCCGTCTACTTCTCGGCCGCCGATGTTGTGGTATTGCCGTACCGTTCAGCGACGCAAAGCGGCATCGTTCAGATTGCTTATAACTTTGATAAACCCGTCATCGCAACAAACGTAGGCGGGCTTGCCGAGGTCGTCCTCGACGGGAAAACCGGCTTTATCGTTCCGCCCGATGACCCGACGGCCCTTGCTGATGGCATAGCGAGGTTTTACCGGGAACAAAAAGAAGCAATGTTTGCCGCAAATGTAAAAGAGGTGAAGCACAGGTATTCATGGGATTATTTGGCTCGGAACATTGAAGAGCTGGTGCGTTCCGGATGAACAACACTATGATTGAGCTTACGGAGCATGAAAAATTCTATTGGCAATATGAGTACGATGTTGTAGCAAAGTATCTTGTTCCCCTGATGAAATCCTGGGGGGTGAAAACGGAAGGAGCCCGGATGCTGGATGTTGGATGCGGAGACGGGGGCGGCCTTGCAGCATTGTTCGACGCCGGAATGATTTGTAAAGGGTATGATATCGAACCCCGGAGGGTCGAGCGGGCTTTGCAAATGAATGATGGGCGAGCAATGACTCTCACCGTCGGCAATATTTATCTTCATCCTGTTCCGTTTGCAGGCGAACACTTCGACCTCGTCGTCCTTCACGATGTTTTCGAGCACCTCGAACATAAGCTGGAATCTCTTCAGACATTAAAATCATACCTGTCGCCGAATGGAAAATTATTGATAACTTTTCCACCTTATTACTCGGCTTTCGGCGGTCATCAGCAATTGATGCGAACATGGTTTGCACGGCTTCCATTCATCCATCTTGTCCCGTTCATGCTGACAAAGGTTTTCCCGCGTTTGAAAAAAGAACACCCGGCTTTCGTCGAAGAAATACAAAAACTCGGGACACTAAAGATGAGCATGCGTAAATTTGAACAATTGCTTCCCGATGCAGGGCTCAATATAGCAGGTAAACAAGCATACGTTATTAGTACGAACCATATCCGCTTCGGATTAAAACCGTTGAGAGGAAATGCTGTTGCCGACATACCTCTCGTAGGTGAGTTGTTGACTTCGGGTGTGGTTTATTTACTTTCGCATCGTTAAGAGCACGGACTGTCAATTGAAAGTCGCCATAGTTTTTGGTACCCGACCCGAAGCGATCAAGATGGCCCCCGTTGTGAAGGAGCTCGAACGCCGGCATGTCGACCACATTGTCATCGTCACGGCACAGCACCGGCAGATGCTGGACCAGAAGCTGGAAGTATTCAATATTACGCCTCACTATGACCTCGATATCATGCAGCACAATCAGGACCTGTTTCACATTACTTCGCGGGTTCTGAACGAGATCAAGCCGGTACTGCTGAAAGAAAAACCCGATGTCCTTCTTGTGCAAGGAGATACGACAACGACATTTGCAACAAGCCTTGCGGCGTTTTATTTGAAAATTCCGGTAGGGCATGTTGAAGCAGGTCTTCGTACATGGAATAAGTTGAATCCCTACCCGGAAGAACTTAACCGGCAATTAACGACGCGCTTGACGGAATTTCATTTTGCACCGACCGAATGGGCAAAGAAAAATCTGCTTGCCGAAGGTATTTCTCCCGAACATATTTACGTGACAGGCAATACCGTTATCGATGCGTTATTCATGATCGTCGACCCGGAATATCGTTTTCCGGAACCGCCGTTGAGTGAAATCGATTTCAAGAATCGTCGGGTGTTGTTGCTGACATCACATCGGCGTGAAAACTTCGGCGAGCCAATGTCGGATATTTTTTCGGCGTGCCGATTTCTGGTAGAGCAGAACTCCGATGTTGAGCTTGTCTACCCCGTCCATCCGAATCCCAATGTCAGAATGACTGCGCAAACTATTCTCGCAAATGTGCCCCGTGTCCATCTCATCGAACCGATGGAATATCGTCCGTTTGTCCAGCTCATGAATAAATGTTATTTGATTCTGACCGATTCCGGCGGGGTTCAGGAGGAAGCTCCAAGTCTTGGTAAGCCAGTGCTTGTATTGAGAACGACAACTGAGCGTCCCGAGGCAATCGAGGCAGGGACGGGTAAGCTCGTTGGGACAAATAAACAGCGGATTATTGAAGAAGCTCAACGGTTACTATTGAATCCCGACGAATATAAATCAATGGCAACAAAGGCAAATCCCTACGGCGACGGAAAGTCTGCGGCGCGGATTGTCGATATTATCCTTCAGCATGTTTAGATTTTTTATGATACAACATTTCAAAGTGTTTTGTGACTGCAAAATGTAACATTTGCGGAAATGAAGGGAAGTTCCTGCTCAAGGAAGGAGGGCGTGAGGGAAATCTCTGCGCGAACTGCAGCGCGTCGAGTCGTCATCGCGCGGTCATCTACGCTTTTGGGTTGTGGAGGGGGACTGCGGGCGTTCCGCTTGCCGCATGGCAACCGGAAAAACATCTTCGCATTCTTGAATCGAGCGGGAGAAGTTCATATCCCATGATGCTGAAGGAAAAATTCGAGTATTACAACACCGAATACAATCCCGAATCGGACCTCATCAACAAGCCGTTCACACGATACGCTGATTTTCAAAACATGGCGTATCCGGACAATCAGTTTGACGTCATTATAGCAACCGATGTCTTTGAACACGTTCGAGAGGATGATAAGGCGTTTGCCGAAGTCTTTCGTGTGTTAAAGAAAGAAGGTGTTTTTATTCTGACCGTTCCGTACGACCATAACCTGGAACAGACGTTAGTAAGAGTAAAGGTTGCAGGGGACAAAGATATTCATCTACTTCCACCGGAATATCACGGCGGAGGGGGACAAACATTAGCGTACAGGTCGTACGGCCGGGATTTATTGGATCGTTTACGGCGGCATGGATTCAGCGTCGGCTATCTCGACCTTGAAGTTCCGCGTAATTGTATAGACAAACAATCGGTTATTCTTGGAATCAAGGACAGTTTTTTTGATCTGACTCTCCTTCAGCGTTCAGCCGGTAATGGAACAGAGTCGAATGTAAAAGCTTCTCCACTGTTGCCGTTCAGAATTTTTTTAATCATTAAATATAACCTTTTTTCGGTGAAGCATTTCATCCATGAAATTGGCCGCAGGTTTACCGACACATTTCGAATGAAGCCGAGACATTGAAAACCAACCAGGCTGCTTCTGACGGAAGCCCACTGAATCCGCTTGTGTATAATATTATTCTCAACCTCAACGGGCGCGATGTGCTTGTTGAAGCGTTGGAGACTGCAAAACGCATGACCTACCCCAATTTCAAAACTGTTGTAGTTGACAACGGGTCGACGGATGGAAGTCAGCTGATGGTCCGTTCGCGTTTTCCGAGTGTGGAACTAGCGGAAATTGGGAAAAATGTCGGCGTGATGGAAGGATACAATGTCGGTTTGCGCTACGGGCTTGAGCATGGCGCCGAGTGGCTCTTCCTCTTGAACAATGATATTGTTATAGAGAAGGACCTTCTCAATGAGTTGATGAAAGTTGCAGTATCCGACAAAAAAATCGGTATACTCGCGCCGAAGATCTATTACCAGTCCGAACCGGACAGATTCTGGTATGCGGGTGGTAAAATCAATTATTTTACCGGAATTATTTCGCATCGCGGGATAAGGGAAGCCGACCATGGACAATACGACCGAATGGGAGATACGGAATATATTACAGGCTGTGCGATGCTTATCAGGCGTGAAGTGATTGAGCATATCGGTTTACTCGACCTTGCGTTTTCGCCCATGTACTCGGAGGATGCCGATTATTCCATTCGCGCTTCGCGCGCCGGGTATCGGCTGGTCTATGTTCCTCAGGCGAAGTTGTGGCACAAGGTCTCGGCATTCAGCGGCGGAGGCTTGACGCCGTTAAAGACGAGGCTGAAGGTAGAGCACAATTTTCTCATTTTTAAACGATACGCACGATGGTATCACTGGATAACGATTCCATGGTGTATTGGAGGTGCAACAGTAGTATTTGTTCTGAAGGAATTGGTAAAGGGGAATTGGGGCATCATTTCGGCGCTTTTGAAGGGGTTTGTTAATATTTTCGGACCAGAAAAACGTGCATAATACTACGCAACGATTTGATTTTGTCATACTAATTTTGTAGAATTTGTCCATCAATCGGGGGGGAAGTCCTTTGCATATACCATTGGAGGTCATCATGAAAACTTCATATGCCATTCTATCAGTGTTGCTTGTTCTTCCAATAACGCTTTTTTCACAGGGGTTTAAAACCACGGATGTTGATTCGAATACCGTTGCCCTCTGGCATTTTGATGAGGGCAGTGGAAGTGTGCTCCACGATGCGTCACCATACCATAACGATGGAGTCATCCACAATGCGACATGGGTGGAGGGAAAGTTCGGTGATGGATTGCACTTCGACGGCCTAACTTCTTATGTGTCACTGCCGCTGTCCGCTTCTTTGAAGACCCGAAAAGAATTTACAATCGAAGCATGGGCATCATTCGATACATTGTATTTTGGTTCTGTGCCTTTCCCTGACGTTGGTGCGGCAACGCTGCTTTCGTGCTATGGTCCTTATCCTGACGGAGGAGGATATGGTCTGGGTTGCATTAACTATGGCTCATTGATTTACGACTATCGTATCAATCCATCAGGAAGTCATTCAATTCGAAATGCCATGATTTCCCAATCACATCATTTCTATCATATTGCTGTTGTCTATAAAGCAGATTCGACCAGTACTGTAAGGACAAAGTTGTATATAGATGGCGTTCAGGCTGACAGTGGAACATTTGCGGATACCGTCCAGTATTCCAATACAGATTATTTCTACATTGGGACAGAAAGGACTGGTAGAGCGGTTGGGGGGAGCGGTGTTAGAGATTTCCCCGGCATACTTGATGAAATAAGAATCTCTAAGGTTGCTCTGGACCCGCACAACTTTGGCGCAACAACCCTTCGGACCTCTGATAATACCATAAGTTATGGTCTGGTCAAAATCGGCGATGCGGTCTCTCGCGATCTAATTGTCTCCAATACGTCGTTCAAAGATACTCTTTATATTGATAGTATTGCGATATCGAACAACCATTTCTCTGTCAATACAACGCCGTTCGTTTTACTACCCGTTTCAAACCATTCACTGTCTGTTTCTTATGAGCCGAGTCAGGTAGGAGAGGATACCGGCAGTTTATTAATCAATGCGACAAATTTCGGTATTGCGCCTGCAATTGTTCTGCTTGATGGTCAAGGCTTTGCATTGGGTGCTGCACCAACCATCAATTCGATAGCTGATATCCCCGGTGATCAGGGTAAACAAGTCCGTGTGATTTGGTATCCAAGTCTCTATGATAGCGCAACTGCTTCACCCCGGGTTAATGACTATAGTGTCTGGCGAAGAGTAGACGATATGGCGGTTTTACAGTCTGTTCAAAGCAGTAAAATGACGGCAGGCGGCTTTGGTGATAACAAGCATCGATATGTTACATTGGATGGCGAGCTTTGGGATTACATTGTCTCGGTGCCTGCTGTTCTGTTTGATCGGTATGCGTATGTTGCGCCGACTCTACACAATGCGACGCAAGCGGGAATTCAATGGACTGTTTTTCGTGTTGCGTCTCACCTATCAAATGGTGAATTCTTTTTCTCATCTCCGGACAGCGGTTTTTCATATGACAATTTTTTCCCGCCACCTCCGCAGAATATCAAAGCAAAGCTTGAGAGCCAGAACTTGACTGTCTACCTCTCTTGGGGAAGTGTTAGCGCTCCCGATTTGAAAGAGTATCGAGTTTATCGTTCTTCGTCGCCTGCGTTTGTTATTACGCCATCCATTAAAATCGCAGTGACAAGGGGAACAGCCTACTACGATTCCCTCGTTACACCAGGTTCAACGTATTTCTATGGCGTTACAGCGGTTGATTCGTCAGATAATGAGAGTGCTGCTTCACTGACTGCTGGTGGGGTACAAATTACCAGCGTCCATGATTCGAAGTCACCGATCCCTGGAGATTTTGTTTTGAAGCAAAATTATCCGAATCCGTTTAATCCCGCGACGACGATAGAATATGGGTTACCGAAGAGGAGCCGGGTTACTCTAACGGTCTTCAACATGCTCGGACAACAAATAGCGAAGTTGTCCGAAGGAATTCAGGATGCAGGGTATCATGCTAAAACGTGGGTTGCAACCGTTGGAAGCGGGATTTACCTCTATCGTCTGGACGCGGCGGACGTGAATAATCCGCAGCAAACGTTCAGTGAGGTGCGAAAAATGGTGTTCATCAAATGATTCGTGCTGTTAAGATGATTAACCCCTGAAATCTGGAGGTTTATTTGCGTTCCGGAAAAACAGGCCAGGATGCAACGTGCAGCTTTCGAATACCGTGTGGAAATGCAAAAACATTTATACTCCTCATGCGAAAGCGTGTGTTGAGTACCTTGCTTTTGATGATGTCGCTCTTATCACCAGTTCTTGGTCAATACAACTGGACAAAGTACGCTGGTAACCCTGCGATACCTGCATGGTCTGGTGATGTCAATGATCCGTCAGCCCTGAAATATGCTCTTGAGCCGAGTGTTTGCTTTGACTCACAAAAAAATGTCTACCGGATGTGGTTTACTTCGCACCCGTTTGGGTACGGTACGACCAACAGTATTTCAGGTGCCATGTCACTCGACGGTGATACTTGGTATATGAATGTGCGCAATCCCGTCCTGCATATAGGCTATGCGGGAGACTTCGACGATTTAGCTATAGAATCCAACGAAGTCTTATACAATGGCTCGGAATACATGATGTATTATTCAGGACATTCTTCCTCGGGTATTCGAGTGGGATTGGCGGTCTCACTCGATGGAATCCGCTGGCAGAAGTCGCTCTACAACCCGGTCCTCGACCTTGGACCGTCTGGCTCGTGGGACTCACTCTGCTCTGCGTATCCGCACATTGTGGTGACCGATTCACAATATTATATGTTCTACTCCGGAAGCAATGGCTCTGAAGGGGGCGTAGGGCTGGCGACTTCGACCGACGGGATACACTGGACAAAGTACGCCGGCAACCCGATATTGACGCACGGCGCCCCCGGAAGCTGGGAGGATGTCCACACAATGGGAGTTGGCGGCGCCGTCAATAAGGATGGGACATTTTATATGATATTTGGCGGTGCCAATACTACAACCAGCGAAGCGGCTCTCGGGATTGCTGTGTCGAGCGACGGACGCGTTTGGACCAAATATGTAAATAATCCCGTTATACGCCGGGGGAATTCGTACCAGTGGGACGCTACGCAATTGAGTGGAGGAAAATTGATGTTTCTGCATAACAAATTCTATTACTGGTACGGCGGGACGGATTACAGCAATTACTTATGGCAGATAGGTTATGCGACGAGTGAGTTAACTTCGCTGGAAGTAAAAAGTGCGCCTGCTGATGTGCCGGAAAAATTCAAGCTCTTTCCAAGTCACCCGAACCCCTTCAACCCAGACACAAAGATAGATTATGATGTACCGTTTGAAGCGGAAGTGCTGGTGAAAATCTTCAACGAATTGGGACAAGAGATAACGACGTTGGTCAACGAGCGACAATTCTCAGGTCATCATTCCATCATCTGGCATGCGGCTAATGCTGCGAGCGGAGTCTACTTTTGCAGAATGGTTGCACCGGAGTATTCGGCTACGATGAAATTGGTACTGGCTAAATAGTTCGCACGATAGGTTGTGGTCGCTGGCTGTTCCTTGATGAACGCCTCATTCTGCATGGTGTGAGGCGTTTCGCTTTTACTTGGATTTGAGCTTTATTTTTTCTATAATTTTTCCGATTTTATTTTATGATTAGTGATATCTTGGCTCGAATAGCAAAAAAAACCGTGGGGCATAGAGTTCTCTCCCTTCCGATTTATTACTCTTACGACTTTTTTTCCCCTCTGTAGAAGGTCCGGTCGTCGATGGTTCCACATATAATCGTTGTTCAATTCTTAAACCTCAGAGATTAATGGAATTTGGAAAGCATATAGGCAAGGGGTTGTGGGGATTTGCTGATAAAGCCCTACCAGCGTTGTACGGTATCGCATTCATGCTTTTTGTTATCCGCACTCTTCCTGCCCAGGAGTATGGGGCGTATGTCCTTTTCCAAACAATCTTTCTGTTGATCGTCGGTCTTTCGTATAGTTTTGCTATTCAACCGATGTTGAAGTTTGTCTCCGAGGGGATGAATGCAAAGTCTGTCTCTTCTACTGCGCTAACTGCGATGACTGGGCTTATTATTGCCATTGTCGGCATTCTTATTCTGTTTGGCAGGCCTATATCTCAATTTCTGGATCCGGTTCATGCCGAAAATGTCCGCTCGCTCTTTATCTATCTTCCCATAATGCTAGGTGCCACGGTATACAGGCTCATTGCCGGAGGGTTATTCCAGGCGAGACTTGATATCAGGAATCTGTTCTGGACAGACTTCGTGTACTACTTGCTTTCGTTAATCTTAATAATTATTGCGCGAGTTACTGGACTCTTAACAGATGCGAAAATTGTTGTTCACATTGGAGTCATTGCATCGGTGCTTTCGTCTCTCATTGCTTATCTCCTTGTTCGTCCTATAGGTGCTCCTGTACTTGGTTGGGACGTTGCGGCCGGGAGGAAAATCTTCAATTTTGGGAAGTACGGTATTGCGGGGACAATAGGCAGTGTTGTGCAGACACAGTTTGACACGTTCATTGTTTCGTCGTACGGTGGCGTGACTGGTGTGGCGTCGTATGGAGTTGCGAAAACTTTTGCCCGGATCTTTGACATATATACACAGGTTATTCAGACACTTGTCCTCCCGGCGAGTTCTATGTTGCATGGCAAAGGAGAGAGAGAAAGACTCATTGCTCTTGTTGAAAAAACATTGTGTTTTTCGTTTTACGGGATCCTCCCGGTAATTCTTATATTTGAATTTTTTCCCAAAGAGTTGTTCGGTGTAATTTATGGTGGAAGGTACGCCGATAGTATTCCGTTACTGAGGGTTTTAACTCTGCTGGGATTTTTTGTCCCGTTCGCTTCTGTCATTTCGAGTGTATTCTATGGAATCGGGAAGGTGGGAATCGGACTTTTATTTAGCGTTATGGCAATACTCTTGTCTCTTGGTGTTTACTATGGTCTGGGTTATTATTACGGCATTAAGGGCATTGTCTGTGGGGTGGTTATCGTCCAGGCAATAATGATAGTTGTTGGCACAATCATTTTCAAAAAATACGTACCGTTTAGTTTTGCATCTGCAGTTGGAAGAACGAGGGATATCATTTTGTATATACACCGAAAGATCGCAGGTTAGTAGTCTGGTTGCCGGAATCGAATGAAAGCTGCAAATACAATTTTTGGATTAATGCAGAGGTCTTTAAACTATCGTGAATAGCTCTCTCCTGAATCAGTACATAAGACAAGTGGTGACAATTTCCAATTTGGGGCTTCAACGCAGCGAAAAATGGAGATTACTGCGCTCGTATCACAAGATGATGCTTCTCTACGCATGGTACGGGAAGATCGTTAAATCAAAGCATACGACTATCAACCTTCTTGGGTTGCGACTGCAGTTTGTAGATTGGAATGCTTTCCGATTTCTCTTTGAGGAAATCTTTATCCGGCGAGAGTATGATTTCAGGTTTGACGCGGAGAACCCCCTCATCATAGACTGCGGCAGTAACATCGGAATGTCAATAATATTCTTCAAATTACTGTACCCGAAAGCGAAGATCGTGGGATTCGAACCCGCGAAGGATACGTTTAAAGTTTTGCAACACAATGTTGAAAACAATTTCTCCGGTGTTCTCATCCATAACCTTGCGGTCGCCGGTACAAAAGGAACAAAAAACTTTTATTACAAGAGCGAGAAAGATGATTCTTTGACGAAAACGATACTGAAGGAGCGACTTGAAAATGTATCAGTCTTGTCGTACCCTGTTGAAACCGTAGTTCTCTCCGATTACATCGACGGCCCAGTCGAACTGGTAAAAATCGATGTCGAAGGTATGGAAGGCGAAATCATCGACGACCTGATCCGGCATCAGAAGCTTAAATGGATACATCGCTTAATTATAGAATATCACCATTTCCCTAAACATACCAGCGTGCACTTTTCTGATTTCATAATGAAGCTGGAACGGGAGGGTTTTTCCTTTATAATTGCAGGAGAGCCGTTTTCTGGATACCTTCTACACAACTTGCCTCCCATGCAGGATGTCCTCATTTACGCGACAAACAACAGTATTAATTAAATCGAGCAATTGAACAATTAATGCTCAATCTCACTTCCTGTAATTTATGCGAGGGCTGATCGCTTCAGTTATTATTCCATGCTACAATGAGCAACGACACATTCAAAGGTGTCTTGAGACTGTAACAAAACAAACTCTTGAAAACTTTGAAGTCATTGTTGTCGATGATGGTTCCACAGACAATACGCGGGAAATTGTGCGAAAATTTTCGGTTCAGCTTCTGGAACAAAATCATAAGGGACCGGGGGCAGCAAGGAACTATGGTGCTCAGGCGGCAAAAGGTGATGTCCTTGTGTTTGCGGACGCCGACCAGTTCTTTGATCCGCATTATCTGGAGGGACTGGTCAATCCCATTCTCGAAGGGAAGGCCATTGGTACCGGATCGAAGGATGAGTTCCTGGGGAATTCCGGAAACGTGTGGGCTGTTTGCTGGAACTATGAGCAACTTGGTGCAAAAAGCGGAAAGCCTGCTGATCAATATCCCGTCGACTCTACAGTTTTCAGAGCACTTCGTAGAGAGGATTTTTTACGTGTAGGGGGGTTCGACACGGAAGTAGGATACGAAGATGATCTTACGCTTTCGACGAAATTAAAATGTCGTGCCTCGTTTGTTCCCGGAGCAGTATATTTCTACACAAACCCCGAGACGCTTAGCGAAGTATTTATACAGGCCCGTTGGCTCGGAAGGGGAAACAGATTCGTTGGTCATTTAGAGAGGCTGATCAAATATTTCATTTTCTTTTCTGTTTTTTTTTCACTGTGCAAAGCGTTTAAATATAAAATGCCCCAATATTTTGTTTTTAAGATTTGTTATGATTTTGGTACATTTGTTGGTGGAATTTCACGGCTACTCACTGGTAAACATGTGAAATGAAGCTGGGTCCTGTGAGTGGATGCTAAAGAATATTCCCTTCATTCTTACAGCAGCTTCATCTAGTTATCCACAATATTTACCCAATTTAATATTCGCGGTGGCACTAATCGTATAAATCGGTTTTTGAATCTAAGCCGTTTTTTGTGTATTTTTACCGTAAGTTTCTTTTATAAAAACATAAAAGTAATTAGAAAGTGACCATTTTGAATGTCTGAAAATCATGTGCGCAATATCCCCTCATCTGGTGTTCTAAAAACACACTTAAGAACTCTTTATAGAATTCTGGTGAGAATGCCTATCGTCACATCTGTATTAAGCCCGGAAAACATTTGGAACGCGGCACTATCTGACGATTTCATAAGCAAGAATTATGGCGAGGAATACGGGCTGACTCGTAATGACAGAGCTGCTTTACTGAAGCAATTTCAGCGTAACGTAGAATCCATTGAATCCGGAACTACAGCGATGGTTCACACATTGTTAGCCAAAGAAATCCTCTCAATTCCATCGAGTATCCAGGGCACAGTGGTAGAATGCGGTTGCTGGAAAGGCGCGAGCACTGCGAGTCTGTCGTTAGTATGCAACATCGTGGGAAGACGGCTTCTCGTTTGTGATTCATTTGAAGGGCTTCCCGATGATAGCATGCAAGTTCATACCGCACCGCATGCGGGCATATATGGATATTATCAAAAGGGGATGTACACCGGTAGAATCGATGAAGTCCAGGGCAATATAAGGAAGTATGGTGTCTTTGAAGTGTGTGATTTTGTCCAGGGTTTTTATTCCGATTCTCTAAAAAAACTGACACAACCGATCGCGTTTGCGTTCATCGATGTTGATTTGGTCTCTTCGATACAGGATTGTCTACGGTATCTCTGGCCACTACTGGTTGAGGGAGGTGCTTTCTACACGGATGATGCGGGTGACTTAGCGTGTGTCAATGTTTTCTTCGATGAGCGCTGGTGGCAGGAAAATCTACAGACACGTGCGCCTGGATATATTGGTTCTGGCTGCGGTTTGCCGTTCAACCCGCGCTTTTCTTCACTGGGATATATACGGAAGCTGTCACAATTTGACCCAAAGTTGTACCAAAAAGCAAAACATTTGCATTATCCGACCTAGCGGTGGTGGACAAAACTCTAAGATAGCAGTTTCATAAATGGAATTTTTTAATACCCGCATATCAGATCGAGCAATTGCGTTCGCCGCCCAAACACTTCAATCGAACTGGGTGAGTGAAGGTCCCCGCGTCAGGGAATTTGAAGAGGCTCTAACTTCTCGGATCGGCTTGCCCCATCCTGCAGCAGTCAACAGCGGCACTGCGGCCCTTCATCTGGCACTCGCTGTCGCGGGAATTGAACCCGGCGACGAAGTCATATTACCTGCGCAAACCTTTGTCGCGACAGGACTCGTTATCCTCATGCAACAGGCGGTCCCCGTGTTTGCCGATATCGACCCGATGACCGGAAATATTGCGCCTGCATCCATAAAAGAGAAAATCACAGAGCGGACAAAAGCGATTATGCCGGTACATTGGGGAGGGTACCCGTGCGAAATGAATGAGATAAACGCCATCGCGCAGCAACATCACCTTGCTGTTATCGAAGACGCTGCACATGCTCTTGGCGCAACATATCAGGGCAAAGTCATCGGGAATATCTCCCGTTACACCGCGTTTTCTTTTCAGGCGATCAAGCATCTTACCACGGGAGATGGCGGAGCATTGTGTTGCCTTGACCCAGGGGATGCTCGGCGCGCATTTGCCCGGCGATGGTTCGGCATCGACCGTGCAAACAGCAAGCCCTCTATCCTGGGGGAACGCATCTATGACCTCACTGAAGTGGGCTATAAGTATCATATGAACGACCTTGCCGCTGCGGTCGGGCTGGGCAACTTCGAACAGTTTCCTGCTAATCTTCGGCGTCGCAGACAGATTGCATCGCGTTACTTCAAGGAACTCCACGGTGTTCCCGGTCTGCAACTTCTCGACTACAAAAATGACAGGGAAAGCGCATACTGGCTATTCACAATTCTCGTCGAGCGGCGGGAGGATTTTATCCGGAAGCTGCGGGAAAAGGGCATCCCCTCGTCCGTTGTTCATTTGCGCATTGATCAGAATACGGTGTTCGGCGGCATCCGCGGCGACCTGGTACACCAGGAGTTCTTTAACGACCGGCAGGTAGCAATCCCCGTGCATAATGGATTAAAGGATGACGAGGTTGAACTCATTATCAAAACGATAAGAAGCGGCTGGTAACCGATGCAGGGAGAAATTGTTTATCGGCTTGCCAGGCGCTCGGACGTGAGTGAATTGACAAAACTTATCAATGCGCAATACGCACGGAAGAAAACTGAGGCATATTTTATTTGGCAGTATTTTGAATCGTGTTATCCGACGGTAATGATGTGCGCTTACGACGGTAATTCGTTAGTCGGGGTATTTGGATTGCAAAAACGGATGCTGCACAACGGCGCCATCGCCGGCCAGGCGATCGACCTTCTTGTAGCTCCGGATTGGCGGGGGAAAGGGATTTTTAAGGAACTGGGATTGCGTACGTTTCGCTCTTTTCCTGACCTCGATGTGCTTTGTGTTCTTCCCAATACCAATGGTAAAATGGCCGTCGAGCAATCGTTCGGCTGGACCACAATAGGAAAAATCAACTCAATGTGTAAACCCGCATCTCAGGCGACCGACTCGACTGCCTCGTCCGGTCTCAGCGATTCAAATACTCCGGTCAACAAAGATATTGTGAGATTTGACTACGACACGACAATCCGGAAATGGAGGTTTGACCAAAATCCCATTTATCAATATGAGTATGTTAAGCTGGATAACAGCTCATTCACAGTTACGAAAATATTCCACGACCCGGTAACGCAACGGCGCCATGGTGATATTGTAGATTTTCAATGTCCCGGTAACGAAGTCAAAACACTGACAGAGTTATTTCGGATAGCATATTTGCGGTTGCTGGAGCAGAAGGTAGAATCCGTGACAACCTGGGCATTACCCGGTACTACGCTGGCGTCTGCGGTCAATGACCTGGGGTTTACAGAACTGCAGCGAGAGCGATATTTCTGTATTAATGTGTTGAACACAAATCACGAATATCTTTATGATTTCTCACGCTGGCATCTCGTTCAGGCCGATGCCGAAGTCTATTAACACGATACTATAACATGATGAAAATATTAGTCACTGGCGGTGCCGGATATATCGGTTCCATATTGGCTCCAACTCTCCTCAATCAGAGGTACAAAGTTACCGTCCTCGACAACTTTCTCTACAGCCAAACCTCCCTTGCCGAGTGCTGTTCAAACCCAAACTTTGATGTTGTCAAAGGCGATGCGCGGGATGAAGAAACTGTAAAGCGTGCGATGAAAGATGCGGATGTCATAATTCCGCTCGCAGCAATTGTCGGTGCACCTGCGTCGAATATGGACAAGACCGCAACACGGTCACTGAATTACGATGCGGTTGCCCTCGTGAATCGCCTCCGTTCAAAAGAGCAGATGGTGTTATATCCTACCACAAACAGCGGCTACGGCATCGGTCAGGCAGATGTGTATTGCACCGAAGAAACGCCTCTGAACCCCTTGTCATTGTATGCCAAGACGAAAGCAGAATCAGAAAAACTGCTTCTCGACACGGGTAACTGTATCAGCTTCCGGCTCGCAACAGTATTTGGGATGAGTCCTCGCATGCGACTGGACCTCCTGGTCAATGATTTTACCTATCGCGCTTATACTGACAGGTTTATCGTACTGTTTGAAGCGCACTTCAAGCGTAATTACATCCACGTCCGGGATGTCGCAAAAGCGTTTTTACACGGCCTCCATAATTTCAACCGGATGAAAAATAATATCTATAACGTGGGATTGAGCACGGCGAATCTCTCCAAGATGGAATTGTGCCAGAAAATCAAAGAACAGATTCCCAGTCTTCATTACACCGAGGCAGAAATGGGCAAGGATCCGGACCAGCGTAATTATATCGTCAGCAACGAGAAAATTGAACGGACAGGATATCAACCCGAGCATACACTTGAAATGGGAATCCGCGAGCTCATAAAGGGGTTTAATATCCTGAGGAACAATCGTTTTACGAATTTATGACCCCAACTGAAAACGACATAATTTTGGTGACAGGGGCAAACGGGTTTTTGGGAATGAACGCTCTTCCCGTGTTGAAGCGTCGTTATCCCAAATCGAAAATTGTTGCCACCTCCTCAAAACAATATGACCTGCGAAATCCGGAAGCGAGCAAAAAGATGTTTGCCGACACCAAGCCGACCATCCTTGTCCATTTTGCTGCAAAGGTAGGCGGGATTCTCGCGAACAAGAATTATCCTGTAGAGTTCTTTAACGACAATATTCTCATCAACACGAATGTTTTCCAGCACGCTTACGAGAGCGGTGTGAAAAAACTTGTGACGGCAATGGGCGGGTGTGCGTATCCGGGAAGCGCTACTTCACCGATCGGTGAAAGTCAGATGTGGAACGGCTATCCTCAAAAAGAAAGCGCTGCATATTCGACGGCAAAAAAAATGGTTCTGGTACAGTCGGTTGCATACAGGGAACAATATGGCTTTAATAGTGTGATTATGATCCCGGGAAATGTGTACGGGGAATATGATAATTATTCGTACGAAAACTCCCATGTCATCCCGGCGATGGTCCGGAAGTTCTGGGAAGCGAAGCAACATGGTAAAAACAGTGTGCCGCTTTTCGGCACAGGAAATCCTCAGCGCGATTTTGTGTACGCAAAGGATGTTGTCGAGACGTTACCGTTTTTCATCGAACAGTATGACACGTCGGAACCAGTGAACCTTTCATCCGGCGTCGCAACACAGATAAAGGAGCTCGCGGAATTGATTGCCGGGTTTATCGGCTACAAAGGTCAATTGGCATGGGATACGTCAAAGCCCGATGGCCAGATGGTAAAGATCTTTGATGTTCAACGAATGAATAAATTGGGTATTCAATGTGCTACAAGCCTGGAAGATGGATTACGCAAAACCATTGCGTGGTTTCACGAGAACCTTCCTAAGGGATTGGTAAGGGTGTAAAACGTGGATACGAATCGATATCCAAAATTCTCGGTCGTCATTCCGACTCGCAACCGCCAGGCGACGCTGAAGCGCATGTTGGATACATTGCTTGAGGATAATTATCCTGATCTGGAAATTGTTATTGTCGATGGCGCTTCCACTGATGGAACGGTCGCCCTGATTAAGTCCTATGGCAACAGAATCTCGAAATGGATTTCGGAGCCGGACGGGGGAGAGTACTTCGCAATTAACAAGGGCATCAAACTTGCCTCCGGAGAATTTATTAAGTTGATGAGTGATGATGATGTCCTCCGGCCCGGAGTGTTCCACCAGGTTGCCGACTATTTTTCAAATCATCCCGATGTTGATATCGTTTTCGGCCAGACCGAAGTGTGGGACGAGCAGGATGGAGCCGCCGTTCGTCAGTTTCAGACAATCATGATGGATGAATCGAAGCTTTCGCTCTGGCACTGGCTCCGGCAGAAGCAGACAGTGATGAGTCTTGCTTCATTTATGAGACGAAATGTATTTGACCGTATCGGTCCTCTCTCTACTGATTTTGTGGCGGGTGACATTGAGTTGTGGGCGCGGTGCGCAAAGCGGGGGTTAAAGATGGGACTTATTCCCGATATCGTTGTCGACTACCATTACACTGGGTATAACGGCATACTCGTCAAGCGGTGGCGCGCAGCACGAGATGTAGTGAAGATCTGCGCAATGTATGGCACTTGGTCCGATGTGCTCTATTCGACCTACCGAAACTTTGTTAAACCGTTTGCATACCGTCCACTGGCGTTATCGTTTCGATGGAGCTGGAAGAAAATTTTCGGGACTGACCCCGCGACATACTTTCATTCGAAACATGGCATCAGAGTTTGAACCTTCCCGCATAATTCATGCAGAGATTGATTAAATTCTTCGGCGCGTTCCTCTACTATTTTTACAACGCGTTCATCTCGCGCATGCCTGTCTATGCTATTCGTCATGCGTATTTGAGAACCTGTTTCGGAATACCGATCGGGAAGAAGAGTGCGGTTCATATGGGATGCTTTTTTACAGGAAGAAGAATTTCCATCGGAGAAGCGACGACAATTAACCGCAGATGTTACATTGACGGAAGAACTGGAGTGAAGATCGGCAATTGTGTAAGCATTTCTCCGGAAGTGTATATCATGAGTCTCACCCATGACGCGCAGGATCCCGAATTCCACGCAATGGGAAAAGAAGTTGTCATCGAAGATTATGTCTGGATCGGGTCACGGGCGATGATCATGCCGGGTGTGACGCTCTCTCGCGGCTGTGTTGTCGGCGCGGGAAGTGTTGTCACATCATCATTTCCGGCGTGCAGCATTATCGCCGGAGTTCCGGCGAAGGTTATCGGGCAACGTACTTCCGACCTTCGATACCGTCCGGTTTATTTTCCGTATTTCGACTCGGACATGTGGAAACCTGCCGCCAAAAAAAATCCTTCCGGCGATGCATCCGCAAACAGCTAACCGTTGTAAGAAAATCGATGTGTTTACCAGATGAAAATCCTCATCGTTTCTCCATATTTACCTCATCCATTGTGCGGTCAGGGAGGCGGTGTGTTTATCTATGGAATGGTTGAGCATCTTATGTCCCGACATCAGGTAACCCTGGTGTCATTCTGCGACAGAGACGAGCAGATATTGTCCGAAGACCTCAAGAAGATGCCGATTCGATGTTATTTTATTCCGCGTGATAAGGGTGTTCAACAGCAGTTCGTATGGAACACATACCTTGTGCTCTTTCGGATATTCCAATTGATACGAAGTTTTCTCCTCTGGCAGCCGTATTACGTCAGCAAGTATCGTCATTCAAAGATGGCGCGGCTTATCAAAAAATTGACAAGGGAGGAATTATTTGATATTGTTCAAATCGAGTTTACGCAGATGGGTCAGTATGTGCGGTACGTGGAACAAGGAAAGACATTTCTCCACGAAATCGACGTGTCGTTCAGGCCGGCGTACCGCCGTTACAAAAAAAGCAAATCGCTTATGACCAAACTTATGATGATGATTGAATGGTGCCGCTGGTCAATCTATGAACGTAACATAGTGGAGAAGTTCGATCATATTCTGAGCGTCACAGACCAGGATAGATTGCTGTTGAGATGGCTGACAGGAAGCAATAACATCAGTTATTTTCCGCATGCGTACGATGTCGCTGAACAGGTACCCGATTCAAACATGAAAGAACCACGGAGTCTTGTATTTCTGGGAAGTTATTCACATCAGCCGAATGTCGATGCGGTCATTTGGCTCTGTGAGGACATATTTCCCCGGATTGCTGAACAGTTCCCCGACGCTAAACTGTATGTCATTGGGTCAAAGCCTCCTGAAATCCTACGTTCCATTGCAAAAAAGTTACCGGGGATCCAATTGCTGGGATTTGTAGCTGATTTCACGCCGTACTTGAGAAAGTCTATCGCCTTTGTCGCCCCGATGCGCTTCGGGGGAGGCGTGAAGAATAAAGTGCTGGTTGCTATGGCGCAGGGACTCCCTGTAGTGACGACAAAAATCGGCGTGGAAGGAATCGACGGTATGGATGCCGAAACTGTTGCTGTTGGTGACACGGCCCCAAAAATCGCCGAGCAGGTCGCTTCGTTATTTAACGACCCGCAGCGCGCTGCAAGAATCGGGAAGAAGGGCTGGCAGGTGGTGAGAGAACAATATTCCTGGGGCAGTGTCATCTCGCGACTGGAACACATTTATGGAAAAGTGTTGTTATCGTAATTTTCTGAAATAACCAGAGGAACCCAATGGCGAAAGAAAAACAATCTGCGGCAAAGGCTCGAGACCGAAAACAGTCCTGGTTCGACAGGCTTTCTCCGGTAAAGAAAGACCTTCTTTGCATTTTGGTGCTGTATGCGATCATGGTCGTGCTGTTCAACAAAGTTATCTTTGAGAATATGGTCTTTTCAGATTCCGGGGATACTGCCACCGCAGAAAGCTGGCAGGAGGCAGGCAAGCATCTGAGCGAAACAGAACACATCGAGCCGTTGTGGTTTCCCTACGTTTTCAGCGGCATGCCCGGATTCGGCAGTCTCGCCTATGCGCCTCGCAATGTGAACTACCTGCAAACGGCTATACAGGTGATTGGGAGATTATTTTTTCTGAACGGCGACGTCAGCTGGATGATACTCCACTTTTTTCTTGGTGGAGTGGGAATGTACCTGCTTGTCAGGCAACTGAAATTTTCTCACCTTCCGGCTCTTCTTGCGGCGATCACCTTCATGCTGAATCCTTATTTCTTGGACCGGGCTGAAACCGGACACGGTTCAGAAATTGTCGGAATAAGTTATATTCCGTTATTGTTTTTGCTTACCTATAACCTTTTTCAGAAACGTAATGTCCTGAGCTTCGGATTGCTTGCCGCGGCAATCGGTACTCAGCTTCTTGCTTATCATGTGCAAATAGTTTTTTATACATTTCTCGTGCTCGGACTCTATTTTCTCTACGAGAGTGTTGCCGATATCCGCACACAGCCACGCACGGTTCTGAGCAAAGGTTCGCTTTTTGTGGCTGCGATTCTCCTCGGATTTGCCATTTCATCCTACGTGTATCTTTCTGTCGAGGAATATTCCCATTACTCCATCCGGGGAAGCGGTGAAGCCGGTGTGCCAGGAGGTCTTACGTATGATTACGCGACAAGCTGGTCCTTCCATCCATATGAGACGATAAATTATCTTATTCCATCATTCTTCGGTTACTCAAGCAGCTATGTTACCGAATATCAGGGTCAGCAGACTGCTCTTCCGTTGTACTGGGGATGGATGCCATTTACCGATACTACCGTTTATATGGGAATTGTTCCGCTTTTCCTTGGACTTACGGCTATCCTGTTCAAACGGAAGAGGCTTACAAAATTTCTCGGGATACTTACAATCATTGTCTTCCTGATGGCATACGGTAAGTATTCACCGTTCGTGTATGACCTCATGTTCAGGTATTTTCCGTTCTTCAACAAATTTCGCGTCCCTGCGATGATCCTGCACCTCGTGCCGTTTATTTTCGCTATTCTTTCGGCGTACGGGTTAAACTATGTTATGGAAGTGTCTGACTGTACAGTGAAAGTGAACATTGCCAACCTTAAAAAACGCCTGATGTACATTGTGGGGGGATTCGTCGCTGTTTTTCTGATTGCTTCGGCGGCGAAAAGCGGACTCTACAATTATTTATCAGGCTTCATGTTTGTGAAAGAAGGAGATCTCCAGCAATATGGCGAGCAGGTGCTTTCCATCCTCAAGCAAAAACGATTCGACGTGGTGTGGGTGGATTATGTGAAATTCACCTTCCTCGCCGCAGGGTTTTTCGTGCTTGTCTGGTTCTATCTGAACCGCAAATTGCAGTTTACAGCATTTTCGCTGGCATTGATTGCTGTGCTTGTGATCGACCTCTATGTGTACGATATCAGGTATATTAATCCAAAACCGAACACTGCGACAACAGAGCATTTCCAGCCGGATGCAACAACACAATTTCTGCTCGCAGATACCAGCTTATACCGCGTCTATCCGGTAACACATAATCTCTTCATGGATAATACTTCGATGTATCATTTTGTTCAATCGATTGGAGGATACAGCCCAGCGAAATTGCGCATCTACCAGGAAGTATTGGATTCGCTGGGGATCGACCCTCCGCGGTTTCCGCTGCAATCGAATATTCTCAACATGCTTAACGTCAAATATTTGGTTGCGCCGGGGAAACTTCCCGATCAACAATATCCAATCGTCAACGTCGACCAGTCGCGTACGATGGTAACGTATTCGAATCCGGGGTGGTTACCGCGGGCGTTTTTTGTCGATAGTGTTGAAGTTATCTCTGAGAAAGCGGAACTTTTTCGACAAATGAGAGTCTTTAACCCGCGCCATACTGCGATTCTGATGAAACAACCTTCATCCGTACTCAGGCATGCCGATTCCACATCGGTTCAGATGGTGAAGTACGGAGCTCACGAAATAGAACTGAGCGTCTACTCTTCCTCAACGTCCTTACTTGTTTTGAGCGAAGTGTATTACCCTGCGGGGTGGAAGGCGTTTATCGACGGAAATGAAACCGAAATTTACCAGACAAATTATATCCTGCGTTCAGTGATTGTTCCGGCGGGATCTCATTCAATCTCATTCCGATTTGACCCGGAGTCGTACCACATGGGGTTCATTATTACTAATATTGGATGGGGACTTGCAGGGTTGTTTATCGTGATTGGACTTGCACGGACACCACAGCTGAGGAGGAAATTCGGGAAGAAGAATCCGGAGGCGTGAGACGGCTATTGTTTGCGTGCGTAAAACACCATCGCTCCGGCGCTCAGGTTGCCGACGTGAAGGCGGCGGGAGAGCTGAAAGAGGAGCATCGAAAGGAATTCTCCCCAGTTTCGTAACGAGGACTTCTTTTTTCCTTTCCGGAAGCTTTCAATATAGGCGGCAAGTGTAATTTCATCGCCAAAAAATATCTTTTCGGTTTTGAATTGCTGTCTCTCAAGAAGGGAACCGAGCGTTCTTGGTGAGAAGTAATTCAAATGGCCGTACAGGAAATAAAACCAACGCTCCCGGGCAAGCCGCGCATAGATGCTTTCAATATTACCGGTCTGAATAACGAGAATCCCGTTGCTCTTCAGCGCGCGGTGACAGTTTTCCAAAACTGCTGTGGGGTCCATAAGGTGCTCGATGACTTCAACCATGATGATGCAGTCGTATGTGTCGCGCATGGCAAGCGTTTCCAGTGTCGTTGTGTAGACCGTGATACCGTTTTGCCTGCACACGTTTGCAGCATCTTCCGATATTTCCACCCCTTCAACATTCCACCCGCGTTCGCGTGCGGTGAGTAAAAAATCACCGACCCCACAACCGGCGTCAAGAATCGTTCCCTTCGGCGAGAATCGTTCTATCGTCTCCAGCCTCGATTGAAAAAGGGGTTTGTTGATCTCGATCTTGTTCAGACTCTCCATGTAGTTGATGCTTTTGTCAAAGCCTTCTCCATGGAAATAATCCATCTTGTACAATTGCTCTACAGATTCTTTTCCGGGACGGGGTTCGATCGAGACAAACCCGCATTGCCGGCACTTCACTGTTGAAAATGTATACCCGTACCGTTCAATTGTCAGAGACGGAGTGTTATCGTTTCCGCAGAGGATACAGTGTGATGTTTCGTTCATTCTGTCGTGATATAGTTGAAATGAGAAAGGGTCGGACAACCGACCCTTTCGTCTTGTGTACATGTACTGAATTGCTTACATCTCTTCCATGGATGATCTCTGGGCGCGACGAATTGCCTTGATTTTTTCCATTCTTTTTTTCACAGAAGGCTTGGTGAAATATGCGCGCTTCTTCACTTCTTTCAGAATGCCGGAGCGTTCATATTTCTTTTTGAATCGCCGGATAGCGCGGTCGATGTTTTCATTCTCCTGGATAACGATACCGACCATGCGATGCACCCCCTCTCAACGTGTTATAAATTGGTCTAATGTGTAGTCTCCAATATTCCCGACGGTTCGGGTTTTAAGTTTTCAAGGAGCCGTCGTTCTCCCTGTTTCTCAAATGAAACGATAATCGCGTGACTTCCATCGGAGGTTGTTATTTTGTTTGTCACTTTTCCGATGTCGTTCCATTCGCTGTGAAAAATTGCCTCGCCGATTTTGAAACTCGACTGAGGCGTATATGGTGTTGCCTGGTCAGCACTCAGCTTTGTCGATTTACCGTTTTCCTGCACTTTGATATCGATCAAACTCATATGATGACACCGTGTGCAGCGAAACCACATCTTTTCTTTTCCCTCCTGCATTTCCCCCACCATCTCCATCTTCGCTTCTTTGTTGCAATAGCCGCAAAAACGTAAACTGTATTTCGTTCGAGCCATGCGTACATCTCCCTCTGATGAATTGATGATTAGTGAAATAATACCAAGAGAGGCACGAAACGTATCATTGAACGGAAGGATATCCCCCAGCTTCACGTTACAAGGATATCAGAATAACTCAAAATGCACCTCATTAAAATATAGCGAATTTTAACGAATGAGTCAACGATATTTTGTAGCAAATGGTCAATTTCTCAATTATTTTGAATAATGGTGGAAGCCTGAGATGATATGATTACATGAGATTAGTTATCCATAATATGGAAACATCCCTCAAAAGAGCTCCGTTTTAACCATCGTGGGGATGATAACAAAATCTTTCGCTGAAATAAAGCCAATAATTTCTGATTGCGTAGGGAATGGCTCTATTTTAACAAAGCCATCTTCCGGACCTCCACGTAATTATGAGAACCCTTAAGGGCGTCTGCCTTGAGACGGCAAAAGTATATGCCACTGGCTAATTCTGAAGCATCGAAACGCTCCTCATATCTTCCCGGATCGTAACGCTGATTATTAACGAGGGTTTTTACTTCTCTTCCGAGAAGATCGTAGATTATCAGCGAGACTTCTGAAGAAACCGGCAGTTCAAACCGGATTGTGGTAACGGGGTTGAAGGGATTTGGGAAATTTTGCTCCAGGTTGTATGTGACAGGGATACCAGGATGGGACGATAAGTTGTCCTCGATGGGTGGAGAGGGAGGCAGTTCTTTGTCGGAGACAATTCTGATCCGGTTGCTTGGAGCGATTGAACCCGATGCAGAAAGGATGAGTTTCCCGCTCTGGTTTACTTTAACCCAGTAGCCTCTCCCCGGTTTGATGCTGTCGGTAATATTGTACCCTGACGTAAATCCATAAAAATCAGATGTGACAATACCACCTGGATTCGATGTGATATTCAGAACTGAAATCGACGAGCTGATTGATCCGATAAGATTCCATCCATGAGTTACATAGATCGAATCCACCGGAAGATTTGTCCCGGCTATCGGAACGATTTGAGCGCCGGAAAACTTCAGCCAGTACCCTTTCCCATTAGCCAGTGACGCTGCTGTCGTGTACGACCCATTATATGTGTATGCAACAGAAGAAGCGGTCGGGAACACAGAAGTTGTGGAATAGTCGCTTACCTGTACAGGGACAGAAACCATGTTCCACCGATTTCCGACAACGACAGGTTCGGTGATGGTTTGCTGATCGATTGTCGACTGGGACCAGAATCCCTCGAACTGGTTGTATGCAGAAGAACTGCCTTTCCCGATGGTGGGAATACCAGCCGAACTTGTTGTCGAGTATGCGGCAGAAGTTCCCGTTCCTCCTCCGCTGCTGATTGTGGTTTGTCGGAGAACATAGGGCTGAGCATGAGCTATGGTTAAAAAGATTGAAAAGGCATTCAAAACGTTCATCACAGATAGAGGTTTCATAGCTTTACCTTTTGATTTTTTTCATGATGAAATCGTTTCACGTTATTTTAGCCTATCGGATTTTGCGGAAGAACTGGTGGGGAGAGATATTCCCATTGACTTCGGCATTCCATGTTCGATCGGATGTAAGTATCTTCCTTTTTCGAGACCCACTTTATTTTCTTCAACGGGAATGCGATGCTGTTCTGCCCAGGCATCTTTCCGCACACCGGTGATCTGCCAGGATACCTTCATTCCTTTCCTTCCACCTGCAATCTTGAATCGATTGGCGGATTCTTCCTGTGCAATATATAGATTTGGCCCAGGCGCACCGATCGCCGTAAGTTGATAACGAAAATCTTTGTTCAACGCCTCAAACCAATTAGGGAGATTGATTGTCGCTTCACCGCTATCATCGAGAGAAACATTGCCATTATAAATGTTCATCATATCGGGAGATTCGACGAACGAATGGTAGAGATATTTATTTGCAGGGTCAAGAGGATGATCGATTTTAAATGAGCCACCACCTTTTGAGAGTGTGCCAGTAACTTCCACTTTCCCGTCGAAATACCCTGCGTACTGGTTGCTTCCTCTTGTAGCGCCATAAACTCCCGTTTGAAAAGCATTATTTGTTGACCCCGGTATTCCGAACACTCCAATATTTATTGGACCGAGAGTATTATCATGATAAACCTGGCCCAATTCGCCGTAGGCGCCATCGTAAGTCTCTTCTCCGTGAACACCGGCATAGCTATTGCTGGTAGAATACGCATCTGTGGCTGCGAAAGCTCCGTAATTCTGGGAGCTCGTACCATGGACCCCATAGCCATTTGTACTGGTTCCTTCTACACCGTCACCCGATCCATTCGAAATTCCCTGGACTCCGGAGCCAGTGCTCGATGAGGCATAAACACCATCACCAGAACCACTATTGAGCGAGGAGACAGTCGACTGGTTACTCGAGCTGGTAAAC
>CAZAFL010000004.1:557-10559 GCA_964484465.1 uncultured Chlorobiaceae bacterium | reverse complement strand
TTTGTGCCGACTGCGCAGTTTGTGACAGCAGTGCATACGGTACGCTCACAAGACGAGTTCTTGGACTGAGAACGTGCGTACTGATTTCCGTTTCAAGCCAATATGGGGTATTAAAATTTACACTCGACACGTTCAGATAAACGCTATATACCCCTTTCGTTATTTTCACCGTGTCAAAACTTTGCTCGAACACCATGAGAAGAGCGAGGGAATCCGGATACAATCTGAATTTCATCGCAAGCGTACCGTTAACGGCTGTCCCGGTGCTGTCCACAACAAATCCCTGGACTGTAATCTGCTGAGGAGGAGCTGCTCCCTGTGCTTGAGCTGCTTGCCTGACAACAATCATGAGAACAAGAATGGCTACCCAAAGAAGTTTATTCATGACAATCCCTTTCTGATGAAGAATAACCTATGATAGTAGTGAACGTGTTTTCAATATATTTCAGACGTCAATCTTCATCAATACCATCTTGATGGTATTTTGGGCATCAGACGCTTATTGTAAATGGAAACTGCCGAAAGGGATAACTTGGGGAATGCTGTAGAGCGGAGCTAAATTTCACCTCGTAGAGACTTGCCGATGACCTCTGCTTTGCTGTGAATCTGAAGTTTTTTGTAGATGTTTTTGATGTGGACACGAACGGTCTGGATCGAGATATTCATCCGGTCGCCGATCATCTTGTAGCTTAATCCGTCCACCAGACCGCCGACGATTTCTTTCTCCCGATCCGTGAGTCCTGATTCAGGGCTTGCCGAAACCTGTGGCCGAAATCGTTCAATAACCTTGCGCGCGATTTCCGGGGACATCGGCGCTCCGCCGTTGTGCAGCGTCTCGATTCCTTCCTTAATCTGAGGAAAAGGTGTATTTTTCAGCAAATAGCCTGAAGCGCCAGCGCACAATGACTGGAAAATTTTTTCGGAATCGTTATGAACGGTCAACATGAGAATATCGGTTTCCGGAAAACGTTCTTTAATGATCTTGATGCCGGTAATGCCGGACATTCCCGGCAGACCAATATCGGTAAGAATCACGTCGGGTAAAGTTTCTTCAGAAAGTTTTGACAAAAAGGATTCGACCGATGACTCTGCAAACTCGCACGACATTTGCGGTTGGGCGTTCAGGTATTCGGTGATCGCCGTGCGAATTTCCTCGTCGTCTTCGATAATTGCGACGTTGATCATATTTCAATAAAGATTATTTTTCTTTCCGGCAACATACCATGAAGATGGTATTTTCAGATAGAGCAGTCGTCTTATCATATGCGCACTTTGCAGGTAATGGTCAGACCGTTCCTGTTCTCAAATGAGATGTCTCCTCCTATACGTTCAGCTCTCATTTTCATGTTTGATAATCCGTGTCCGGATGCTTTGGGCTGAATTGGCAATCCTTTTCCATTGTCTGCAATGATAAAAGAAAGGGTGTTTTTTTCCTGTTTGAATTTCATGGTTACTTCTGTTGCCGCAGAATATTTCGCGGCATTGTTTACCGCCTCTTTCACGATCAGGTAGACGTTCTGACGTACATCGACGTGGATTTTTCCGCTACGGTCGATTCCATCGGTATCGAACGTCAGGTGGATATCTTTCGCCGAAAAGACGTCGAGCGCGAACGATCTGATGCGGTCAATGAGGTCGCCGAGAGAATCGTGGCGGGCGTCGATCGACCAGACGACATCGCTCAACGTTGAAATAATCTCTCTGCTCATGGTGCCGATTTCCTTCGATGAGGCGACAACCTTTTCAGGGTTTGCTGTCGTTTGAATCACTTCAGAGTGAACGGCAATCCTTGTCAGGCTCGAACCGACATCATCATGCAGGTCGCTGGCAATCCGAACCCTCAATTTTTCCAGCTCGAGCAATTTGTTGATGCGGTATCGATAGAGACCGATGAGCAGTGTAGCGCAGAACGCAGTCGCCAGACAATAGAACCACCAGCGCTGCCAGAACGGGGGAAGGATTGTAAACTGGAGTGATGCAGGGAAGCGGCTTATAGTGCCGTCGCCGTTGATGGCACGGACTTGAAATTCATAACTCGCCGGCTGGAGTGTAGCATACGTGACGAAATGATGTGAAGTCGGTTGAAGCCAGTCACGGTCAACATCCTTCAATCTGTATTGATAGCGCATTGACTGGGGGTCGCTATAGCTCAGTCCCGCGAACTCGATCGTACAGAGGTTTTGATCGTGTGAAAACTCCTGCCCGGCATTCAGATGCTCGTCATTTCCGTTGACAAGAAATTTCGTGATGAGAATCGGAGGAGGAATTGTATCGGGCACTCCGGAATGATAATCGTTGATAGTAACTCCGTCGCCGGTGACAAACCAGAGCAGTCTGTTCATAAATACACCACACGAAAGCACGCGGTTGCCGAGAAAATTATCCCTCGTTCGCAGCGGGCTCAGGGTGGTTGCATCTATACACTCAAGTCCGACATCTGTACCGAACCATATTCGGTGACGGTCGTCTTCGGCGATAGACCAGACAGCGTTGCTCTGAAGTCCTTCATGCATCGATATCGTTTGGAAGTGCCCATGTTGGAATACAACCGATCCTCCATTCCGCGTGCCAATCCATACTCGGCCAATGTTGTCCTCATAGATCGCCCTGATGCTGTTGTCCGGCAGTCCGTCATTCAGTGTGAATTTGCGGAGTGATGTGGTACTCAAATCCTTAGAGTGTGCGACTGCGATTCCACCATAGAACCCGCCGAGCCAGACATCATCATTTCTATCCTGGAAAATTACCCGAACAGAATTGTCCGGTATTCCGTCATTCAATGTGAACGTCCGCAGTTTTTGCATAGTGCGAAGGTCACGGACAATGATACCGGTGGGATACACACTGCTCCAAAGCCGACCCTGTCGGTCTATTAAGATGCTGTGAAGGTTTGCTGTTCCTGTACTTGAATCGGGGATTACAGTTCGGAGCAGCGTGACTTCCGAAGCTCTTCCGGCCCGGTGTCTCAACGAATAACATTTGATTGCGTCCGGTTGCGCATTGGCATTGACCCACAGCTTATTATCAGCATCGATGTAAAGAAAATAAATAGAGCGGTTTTGAGTCGTTCCGGCAAACTGGTGTAAATATTTATCCCACAATCCGTTTCCAAGGGGGAATATTTCCCAGATCCCATTTTCTGACGCAGCCCAAAGATGAGCGTTTTTGTCGGCACACGCCATCGCACTTGCTACTGGTGTGGAAATGTGTAATTGATTTCTGTTTGAAAGGACCATAATGCCTTTCGACCACGTCGCAATCCACAAATTATCTTCCCGGTCGAAATACGCATACATCGCTCTGGCTTCGGCAAGGTCGTTCTCTTTCGGGTACAGGATAGCAGGGGTAGTTTCAACCCCACGCTTGAAAAGCTTCAACATATTATTAAGCCAGAAAAACCACAATGCGCCGTGCCCATCATCGGCAATTATCACGGGAAACCCTTCCTTCAATTTTCGTCTATGAATAATCTGAAAATTTTGTAGTTGATATAAGTTGCTGTCCGCTGTACCAACCCAGACGGAACTATCCAGGTCGTGGACCAGCGTGCTTATGAGTGATGGAAATCGAACATGATGCTCGAGCGAAAATGTATCTGTGCCCACCCTTGAATACATATCAAGGATGCTGTCGCTTGCTAGCCATGCCGATGTACCGTGCAACAACAGGATGTTAGTGAAGTTACCGCAAACAGGACGTTGTGCAATAAGGGACGCTACCGAATCCCGTACGATGTAGATTCCTTCTTTCGTTAAGCACCAAACCTCTCCACGATCATCCACGGTTAGCTTGTGAATGCTTGCTGAAGGGACCGGCGTTCCCACCGGAATCTCATGGAACTTTCCATTTTCAAACTTGCAGACACCTCCGGTAGCACCGACAGTATATATAACCCCCGGGGGATTGCTGCTTTCGACAATATCGGAAATGTTGTTGTTTGTCAGTCCATTAACCGTCGTATAATTGGTAAAAGAGATACCGTCGAAAACACTGATGCCATTGCTCGTACCAATCCACATCAAGCCCCGTGAATCCTGAAATATGGATTTGATTTGGTTTGAGGGAAGCCCGTCTTTGATTGAATAGTAACGGACGGGCAATGTTTGAGAGTACGTGAAACAGGAAATTCCGATGGTGATTACTGTTGGTATTGCAGTAATACACCAGTACCGAAGAATGTTTCGCTTCATAGTCAGGGATTCGATTTGCTATTGTACCAATTTACAGAGTCACTGTCAATTTGTTCTGATGCTGAACTCTGTGCGGAGTGTCTTGAAAGTCTTATGCTTTTTCTTTAAATTGGAGCGTTCGCAGATGTCGGTTGGTTGGAATTATCGGTAACATGTATTTCACCCGAGAATCGACTTGCAACACGAACAGTTTTGAAATCGGGCCCTTAGCTCAGTTGGTTAGAGCAGCAGACTCATAATCTGCGGGTCGTAGGTTCGAGCCCTACAGGGCCCACAGGAAAAGTTACAGATAACGGGAGGAAGAAGAATAGAGATTTACTCTTCCTTAGAAGTATCAGGAATCGCCTCATACATCCCTCCGTCCGCTTCATCATCGATGCAATGGAGTGGAACATATGCCTGAATCTCTTCGAGCGTCGGGTATACTAAGGCATCACTCCTTCTGCTGAAATAGACCAGTAATGCGGAGCTATCTCTGATGTCGCATGCCATGCTTTTCATGAGCGTATCATATTGCTTGTTTGCGCGCTGTGTTGTATTGTCGATTTTTTCGGGAATCGACATCAGCATTTTCCCCGTGTACAACGCGACCGGCAGGTCGAGGTTTGAATAGATAGTGATATCATGAGGGACGGCAGCTATCTTCTTCATCAGTACTGACTCATGGTATCTTGAGCTTGCGTAGCCCTGACCGTCGGCGCTCAGGTGTAGAACATAGTGCGCTCCGGTTACAGCGATAAAAAAAATGAACCCGTAGAATAATACCCGCCCGGTTACTATTCGTGAAATCGTTGGAGTAAATTTTTTAAGCCGGGCATGTCCTGCAATCGAAATGATGATAATGCCAATCGCATGAAGCGGCATCATGAGCCGCGTACTGTCGCGGAACAGATCTGCCTGAATAAATGCAGCAGAAAGGATCAATGTCAGGATATATGATACAACAAACACAAAGAACAGATTCAATGCACTTGAAATTTCAGGCAGTTCCTCCTCCTTTTGCTTCTTCCGCCAAAAAATTATTAATGCCGCGAGCGCAAGAGGGAAGAACCACATCCAAAACGAATCGGACACGCTCCATTGAAAGAACCACGCGTTGATTGTGTGGAGCAAACTCGCGGCTTCAGCCTTCCCCCAAAAAGGATGAATGTCGAAGCCCCTGCCCATCATCGTTTCGTAACTGATATTTCTTATTGCCCAGATAATACCCGGCAGACAGCTTATCCCGACAAACAGCAGTGAGTCTTTTAATTTTCTTTCCAAGCGGTCGAAGAGCAGAATGCCGAGTGTTCCCCCGACGACCCAGGCGAAACCGACGTACCGTGTAAGTGAACCCAGCGCAAAAAGGAGAGCAGAAATAAATAAATATAAATTTCTCCCTTCACGGAGGTATGTGCATAAAGCAAAAAGGGCAGGGAGAGTAAAAAAAAGGAAGAGCCCGTCCGAAAGAGCGATGGAATGATATGCAATCATGTCAACTGCTCCGAGCATCGCAATTGCTGCAAACAATGAAGCTGCAAGAGATTTCCCGGTCAATTTGAAGGTTATGATTCCCGTCCAGAAAATATTCCACGCCCAGAGAACTGACTGAATCCAGCGGGATCCATCGACAGGGTCGCTATGAAAAAAACCGCTCAAAGCGAGCAGGGCAGGATACAACGGGGGAAAAATTGTTACCGCGATTCCGTCAATTGTCCAGCCATGTCCCTGGAGCAGGTTCCGCGCTGTGAGCAGGTACATCGCAGAATCCGGGTAAATCCCGATGCCGTAGGGGGTCGCGGCGATGATGGCTGCTGCTCCCGCTATCGACAGAAGTATGAGATATATTATCGGGAACGATTTATTAATTGCAGGCACTGTGGGGATTAATTCTTTTTTCCCTGGCTGAGGAGGGTGTTGATTTCATCCCGCACTTTCCTTGTTGTTACATCGTCAGGCTCCAGCGCCAGATACGCGTCGAAATATTTTACCGCGTTATCATACTGTTCCAGGAAGAAGAAGGAAGTTGCGGCGTCGCGGTAAAATAACGGCTGCTCCAGTCCCAGATCGATTGCCTTAACATAATGTTCGATCGCGGCCGAGTAATTTTTTTTCTGGAAGTACAGCATGCCGAGATTCGCGTGTGCCTTCGCATGGAGCGAATCTATCTCGACCGCTTTTTCGTTCAGTGAAATTGCCGACGCGGTGTCTCCGCGTGCGGCATACGCTACGCCGAGATCCATGTATACCGAAGCGTTCGGGCTATGAAGCTCCGCAGCGCGACGAAGAAAATGAAATGATTTCTCATCGTCTCCCATTTTTCGGTACAGATCCGATACGTTTGCCAGGATGCGCACATTGAACGAGTCGACCTGAAGATAACGGTCGAAATATGGTTGCGCATCCGGGAAATCTTTTCTTGCATAGTAAAACGCACCCATTGTTTCGAGGTAATTCAGTTGCGCGACGTATCCGAGAAGTCGGGGGTTGTTGAGAAGTTTGGCGCGCGCGAGATGCCGCTCCTCGCTTGCGTTGATTCCGACCCATGCGATCCAGTGGAGGAACGCAAGTGCGACGATGGCAACGACAATAGGCGCCTCTTCTTTTGATTGAAGATAGAATCTGAAGAGATAGATATTGAGGAACGCTACCGGCAGAAAAAAGCTGGCAAGGAAATCCCAGTCGCGTGCCATCCCGAGTCCGCTGCTGATAGCATAGGTGAATGCAAGTCCGCACAGTGCCGTTGTAGCAAGAAACAGGAGAACCGGGTTGTTCCAGCGGAACTGCTTTCGCAGTGAAATCAGGAGAGTAACCGAGACGGCAATGCCGAACGGTACGATGAGAAGGTTTGCATTGAGCCAGTCGAGCAGATGTCGCCAGGAAATTAATGGGTTGATAAAATTGTCATCGGTCGAAAAAAGCGGAAGTACGTTGGCAGTACGTTCTTCGGAAAACCGCTCAATAATCGACGCGGGTTGGATATGTTTGAAAAGAACGACAAGGATAATTGCTGCAATGCCTGCACCTGCGATGATCAATGCTTCACGTTTGCGTTCTCTCCATACAAAGTAAAGGAGGAGAAGAGCACCGGGACCGAATGCCAGGCTGCCGAAATGCAGACCGAGCATAATGAAGTAACAGACAACCGGGACAATAACATTGAGCCTCTGTTCCAGTGCAAGCCAACCCGTGATGACAAAACAGGCGGTGAGAGTATACAGAAAGACATAGAGCTCTACATATCCAAGAAAGAACTGGCTCCCGCAGCAGAAAAAGATAAAACAACCTAATAATGTTTTGTCAGCCATCGATAATTTTAACGTTCGCATAAACAGCGTTACGATGACGACAAACACAACCCCCATGACGATATCGACTATCAGAAATGTTGTTTCAGTGTTTTGAAAGATTCCCGCCTGCGCAAAGCCTTTGATTAGCCGGAAGATCTTCTCTACCAGCGGCTGGTGGTCGAACGCGGGTGGTGTTTCGTCTATGAGATTCAGCCCTGAAATAATCCTCAGCAATATCGCGCCATCACCGAGCAGGTGAAGCTTCGCCCGGAATATCAATGCCAGCCCCAGCAGCGAGCAGGAGAGAATGATGAGAACGACAGGCAATTTGAGCGATGAAAATTTTCCGACAAACCGCTCAAAAAGTTCCTCTGTTTTCTTCCGACCTGCAGGAAAGAAGAGCATACCTGCGGCCGCCAATGCAACAACCGACACAACAATGTTATAAAATGCAAACTCGTGAACGCCCCAGTTCCAGTGAGATGGAACAATGGCTCCCCATACGTGCGCGAGTATGATAAGAAAACAGATGCTCAGGAGAACGAACGATGTGCGGGACATAGCGTGAAATACCGCGGGGATAGAAGGTTTATTTTTTGATCTGATTTCGGGAAACAACTTGCATGTTTGATATTTTCAAGATAAGAGAAACTTGTTACATATTCCACTTACGCCTTTCAATCCAAGTTTCACCAGCGTGCCCATGGAGTCATTGCGAGGGACGAAGTCCCGAAGCAATCTAAACATAGCAACAGAGCTGCGATTAGATTGCCCGCCTGCCGGACGGGCAGACTTCGTCATGGCACCTCCGGCGCCATTTCTCGCAATGACACGTCCGGCCTGGTACTGGCTCACTTTGAATTCCTATGCCCGAGAACATTGGAAAACCCGTCACCCTGAGCGCTAGTCGAAGGGTGTTCTGAGCAAAATGGGCCAGCATCTCCGGCCTTCTCTTTTTGATTAATACCCTATAAATTCTTACATTATTCCATTAAATTTTCTTCTCGATTACTGCGTTTGGCAAGGTTGTCACGCGACGTAACCAGCCCCTACAGCATTACCGCAATCAGACGCTTTTGGATGACATGGGTGAAAAACCTGCGACATATGAAAAAAAGAGAATCCTGTATTTCCAGCTTTTTACATGGCTCGGCGGCGGGGAGTACGGCATCTACGACCTTGTCAGAAATCTCGACCGTTCCCGTTTTCAACCCATCGTCATGTTCAACAAGCGGGGACCGTTTGTTGACAAGGCCGAGGAGTCCGGCGTGGAAGTCGTCATGATGCCGTACGTGGTTGTCCCGATTCTGAAACTTCTTCATCCGCTGGCAATCTGGAAAAACCTCAGGGCATCATTTACCATCAAAGAATATCTGAAAGCACATCCGGTCGATATTATCCAGTGCAGTGATGTGCTTTCGCTGATGCTGTTGTTTCCTTCACTGGTGAGTATGCGGACGCCGGTCGTGTTCAGCGTGATTTTTCGTTACCGTCTCCAGCGCGCGATGCTCCTGAATTTCTTTTTGCTCTTCGGCATACGCCGCATCGTTTCCCTTTCACAATGGATTCTCGATGACCTTCTAAGCAAAACGATCGGATTCAGAAAGAAATCGAAACTTGTGTATTGGGCAGTCGACACCGAAAAATTCTATCCCCGGTCATTAAAGGAGAGACGCCAGTTCTTATCCACAGTCGGAATACCGGAGGGTAAGAACATCATCGGGTTCGTGGGAAGGTTCGATGTGTGGAAGGGGCATCTTACGTTCATCGAGGCTGCAAAACACCTTCTGAAGGAGCGCGACGACCTGTTGTTCCTTATCGTAGGGGATGCGATCACAAAGGAAGTAGCGCCGGCCGTGCTTCGTTATCACAAAAAAGTATTGCGCCGGGTCGAGGCGTACGGGCTCAATGGTAAAGTGCAATTCTGGAAGCACCGTGACGATATACCGGAAGTTATGTCGGGATTCGATATCTTTGTCTGTCCGTCGGACCATGAACCATTCGGGCTGGTGCTGCTTGAAGCGATGGCGAGCGGCATTCCCGTTGTCGCGTCCGATTCGGGCGGACCGCTGGAGATCATTGAAGATGGAAAGGACGGTTTTTTGTTTGCGACCGGGAATGCCGCGGCGTTGCAGTCTGCGATCCTGAAGTGTTTGAAAGCCCCCTACCGTCTTCCGGAAATGACGGAATATGCCCGGGCAAAAGTTGAAACCGAGTTTACACTCGAGCGGTACGCGAGGACCATGGAAGAAGTCTATGAGGAAGTCCTGACGAAGTAACCAGTCCTTTCTGTACTTGTCATTCTTGCGAAAGCAAGAATCCAGACCAGGCAATGTCTGGATTCCGCATCGAGTGCGGAATGACATTCAACCTGTCATTCCAGCGTAAGCTGGAATCGAGACGGGGCAACCTCTGGATTCCGCATCAAGTGCGGAATGACATTCAACCTGTCATTCCAGCGCAAGCTGGAATCCAGACCAAGCAACCACTGGATTCCGCATCAAGTGCGGAATGACATTCAACCTGTCATTCCAGCGCAAGCT
>CAZAFL010000004.1:0-457 GCA_964484465.1 uncultured Chlorobiaceae bacterium | reverse complement strand
GGAATCCAGACACCGGCAACACACCAACTTTGGGAGGAGTTTATGGGAGGAAAATTTTATTACGTTTATATTATGGCAAGCAAGCGAAACGGAACACTATACATCGGAGTTACAAATGACCTTATGCGGCGTGTCTACGAACATAAACATAATCTGTTGGAGGGGTTCACAAAAAAATACCATATTCATATGCTTGTGTATTATGAATCAACTGTAGACATTCGGTCAGCCATTGAGCGCGAAAAACAACTAAAGTGGTGGCACCGTGCCTGGAAGATTGAATTAATTGAAAGTGTTAACCCTGAGTGGAAGGATTTGTACAACGAATGGTTATAAATTCAATTTGTCATTCCCGCGAAAGCGGGAATCCAGACGAAGCGACTTCTGGATTCCGTATCAAGTACGGAATGACACGTTCTATTTACCTGTCATTCCAGCGAAAGCTGGAATCCAGACG
>CAZAFL010000003.1:0-153727 GCA_964484465.1 uncultured Chlorobiaceae bacterium | reverse complement strand
AGGTCATACTGTTGAGAGGAATCAGGGCATTCTGGTCGAGGACTATACTTTGGGTATTAGGAGAGCCTCACGTGAGAATTTTTACAAAATTCTTCTGCACGGATATTCATACAGCGGTATGTTCACTCCACCAGCGCTTACGGACTCCATGTCGGTTTACACGCTTGGAAATTACTCGACTATTGTATGGTTGGAGGATCCTCCACCGCAGCCTCCTGCTTTGCCATTTCGATTTCCAACCGGTCTTAAAGCCTATCTTCTGGGTGGAGGAAATGTAATTTTAATAAAGGGTGGTTGGCCGATTTTGCAGGAAGACCCGCCCGATTGGCATTCCTTCGTTAAGGATTTTTTTGGTATAGACAGCATTGTTCTCTCAACGCAATCGGATTTCGTCGGTGCAGTCGGAGTTGGTGATTATCCCTCGGTCGCAAACGACACAATAAAACTAGCCGCCACGAATGGCGGCTTGTCAAATGTCGAGTATTTTCCGCTCGCTCCATCGACACGAACAATTTACAGGTATCGTTCTGCTCCTTATGATTCACTTGCGGAAGGAAAAGCGGTCGGTATTTTGCCAGTCGATACATCGCTGCACATCGTCTATCTGAGTTTTCCTTTGTATTATCTTGACTCTTTGAATGCACACACTCTGCTGACAAAAGTCCTGGCTGATGTCAACGAACTGACCGGAGTTCGCCTATACTCGAGCAGTTTGCCAATCGAATACAAGCTATACCAGGCATATCCCAACCCGTTTAATCCAACCACAACAATAAAGTATTCACTTGCGGGAAAGCAGGACGTCGTTCTTAAGATTTACAATGTCCTCGGGCAAGAGGTCACGACATTAGTGAATTCAAGTCAACCGCCAGGGGAGTATGAAATACAATGGGACGCAAACCAGTTTGCAAGCGGCGTGTATTTTTATCAATTGAGCGCCGGGAGCTATATGGCGGTAAAGAAACTGATCGTTATGCGATAATCACGGAAAATCCCTCTTGACTTTTCCCCAAATTCGTGCTACCTTGATTTCCAAAAAATGGAGGGATTTTGATGGGAAAACAAGTTATTCTCTACGTTGACGATGAGTCCGACGCCTTGCGCGCAATCGGCATGGGATTGGAAACGAGAGGGTACCATGTTCTTTCAGCAAGTAACGGAGCAGAGGCATTGGAGATCGTCAAGACCCATGTTCCGGATCTTATCATTGCCGACCTGCGGATGCAGCCGATGAACGGCTTCGAGTTGTACCACGAAATTAAGAAAAGAAAAAAATTCGAAACCACCCCATTCTTTTTCCTTACCGCTGTTGATGAACCGATGGCTCAAAAGTACGGACAGAAGCTCGGCGTCGACGCTTACATCACCAAACCCGTCGATGTTGATGAGCTTGTAATGGCCATCAAGAACAAATTAGGCGGTCGCTAACAAGCACTTCCTTCAACCAAAGTGCCGGTCAGTCCCGTACCATTGCGTAGTTCTGCACGATTTCATTTTATCGACCTCCTTCGCGGTTGGGCTGTGTTTGTCATGATCGAGACCCATGTCGTCAACGCCGTATTGCTGCCTTCTCTCAAGGAGGGTCCTGCTTTTGCAGTCCTGACATTTCTCAATGGCCTCGTCGCCCCGTCGTTTCTTTTTTGCGCAGGGTTTGCCCTGGCAATTTCTCTCCATCGCAAGTGGGGAGAATTTACGTCGGCCGGGAAGACATTCTGGCGATATATTTTCCGCCTTCTCTTTATTCTTGTTGTGGGATATTCACTTCATCTGCCTATCTTTTCTCTCAAACAATTACTCCTCCTGCAGGATGATCTGCGATGGCTGGCGTTTTATCAGGCGGATATTCTCCAGGTGATTTCGTTGACGCTGTTGTTTCTCGTATTGACGGCAATCATCGTCAGGAAAGAAATCGTTTATGTACGTGTCATTGTCCTTGTCACACTTATCCTCGTTTTCATCACCCCAATTGTCCGCGAGGTTGATTATACTTCGACGGCCGTATGGCTCCGGCCGTATCTTTCCACGCAATTCAAAACACAGTTTCCACTCTTTCCATGGTCCGCATTTCTTATGAGCGGAAATATTGCCGGATTTTGGTTCCTCCGGATTCGAGAACAAGGAACAGAAGCCACCGCTGTGCCCCGTTTAGCTCAGGCTGCCTTCAGCGGAATTATCCTGTCCCTCCTTATCGAGATTATTCCAGCGTCAATTTACCCGAACCATGACTTCTGGCGCGCGAGCCCGGAGTTCTTCTTCGTTCGTCTTGGGATTGTTTTGCTATGTTCGTTTGTATTGTGGAAGTTCGAACAAACGGGAAAAACTTCGTCCCTCTCGTTGATCTCATTATTCGGTCAGGAATCGTTGCTGGTCTATGTAGTGCATTTACTCATTGTCTACGGGCATACCTACGAGTGGAGTTTTGTCAGTTTGTTCGGGCCTAACCTGACGTATGTTGAGTGTTTCGGACTTTTCGCCGCGCTTACACTGGCGATGTTTTTACTGGCGTTTATATGGCATTATATGAAGAGTTGGAATGCGGTTATTGCGAAGTATATACAATTTGCAATTTTAGCAGGGATTGTTGTAAAATTTATTTTGAAATAATTTCTTGAAGAATGTTATCCGACAAAATATTCGTTGAAGGAGAAAGGATGTTAACTCTACGATCCGGAAGTAAATCGAAATCGGTCAAATTATTTTCAGGTATTCTCATATTGGCCACGTTAAGTGCAGCAATTACATTTGGAAATTTGGGATGTGCAAAACATGAAGATTCAAATGAGGTTCTGATTGGAGAATATTCCTCATTAACCGGGACCGCCGCTACGTTCGGAACATCAACGCATAAAGGACTTGCCCTGGCATTTGAAGATATCAATGCTTCGGGCGGAGTGCTTGGTAAGAAAATACGCTTGATTACAGAAGACGATCAATCAAAACCTGAGGAAGCGGCAACGGTGGTGACGAAACTCATCTCACGGGACAAGGTAAAAGCGATCATCGGAGAAGCGGCTTCATCCCGCAGTCTTGCCGCTGCGCCAATCTGCCAGACAAACGGTATACCGATGCTGACGCCGAGCTCAACAAATCCAAGAGTGACACAAGTTGGCGATTATATTTTTCGCATCTGTTTCATCGACCCGTTCCAGGGAAGAGTTTGTGCAAACTTTGCGTATAATTCTCTTGGAGTGAAGCGCGCCGCAATACTGAAAGATGTGAAGAATGAATACAGCGTCGGGTTGGCAGAATTTTTCACAAACAGGTTTAAAGAGCTTGGCGGTATGATTGTCGGCGAGCAGGCATTCAGCGAAGGCGACAATGATTTTAAGGCACAACTGACTTCCCTCAAGGCGACGTCGCCCGAAGTTGTCTTCGTTCCGGGCTATTACACTGAGTCTGCGTTGATTGTCAAGCAGGCTCGTGAGCTGAAGATCACTGTTCCGTTTCTCGGCGGAGACGGATGGGATTCGGAAAAACTTATCGAGATTGGCGGCAGCGCGATGGAGAATACATTTTTCTGCACGCACTACAGTGCAATGGACACGAATTCGGTCGTCCAAAACTTCGTGACGAAGTATCGTGCAAAGTACAACGTAACAGCAGATGCCAACGCGGTGCTCGGTTACGACGCGGGCAAGCTTCTTGCAGACGCAATCCAGCGTGCAGGCTCTCTCGATGGTGTGAAGCTTCGGGACGCCCTTGCAAGCACAACCGATTTTCACGGTGTCACCGGCAACATCACGATCGACCACGACCGCAATGCAACGAAGCCTGCAGTGATTCTCGCTGTGAAAGATGGTAAACTCACATACAGAGAGAGTGTGAAGCCGTAAGTGCATGCTGCGGGACAAAAGGGAAATCCGGTACTTCCGTACAATATGCGCTTTTGAATATGTACCGGAATTTTTGTATACTCAACCATTGATAAATCGACCATTATTTCCATTGTTGAGGAGATACTCCCATGCATAATTACAGAAAACTCCACTCTTTTTTGCTTGCCGGAATTATTCTGACGGTCATTGTTTCCTTGAGCCTCGTATCGTTTGGGTGCGGTTCTGGTAACAGCTCAAGCGATGAAATCCTTATCGGCGAATATTCATCGCTCACCGGAACGACGGCAACGTTTGGTACTTCGACTCATAACGGGCTCTTGCTCGCAGTGGAAGAAGCAAATAACGCCGGCGGGCTTCTCGGAAAGAAAATCAAACTGCTTACGGAAGACGATCAATCCAAGCCGGAAGAAGCTGCAACAGCCGTCACAAAGCTAATCAACCGTGACCGCGTCAAAGCCATTATCGGTGAAGTATCCTCCTCACGCAGTCTGGCTGCTGGCCCTATTTGTCAGTCGAACGGTGTGCCGATGATTAGCCCGTCTTCCACTAATCCGAAAGTAACCCAGGTCGGAGATTATATTTTCCGTGTATGTTTCCTCGATCCCTTTCAGGGGGATGTTATTGCACGGTTTGCATATAACTCACTTAAAGTGAAGCGTGTGGCCATTCTCAAAGACGTGAAGAACGAATACAGTATCGGTCTTGCAGAATTTTTCACAAACAGTTTCAAAGGATATGGCGGCGAAGTTGTTGCAGTACAGGCATACAGTGAAGGAGACAACGATTTTAAAGCGCAGCTCACGGCTCTTAAAGCGGCAAATGCTGAAGCAATCATTGTACCGGGCTATTACACCGAAGCCGCGTTAATCGTGAAACAGGCGCGTGACCTGCGGATCACCGTTCCTTTTATCGGGGGAGATGGATGGGATTCAGCAAAACTTCTTGAGATCGGTGGAGCGGCAATGGAGAACACCTATTATGCAAACCACTACACCACTTCAGACCCGAACCCCGTCGTGCAGAATTTCGTGGCGAAATATAAATCTGCGCACAATCAAACTCCGGATGCGCTCGCAGCGCTGGCGTACGACGCCGGACGCATCATGTTTGACGCAATCCAGAGGGCAGGAAGTATGGATGGAGCAAAGATCCGCGATGCAATTGCTGCGACAAAGAATTTCAATGGTGTAACCGGTGCGATTACGATAGATAATGAACGGAACGCACACAAGTCGGCCGTCATTATCGCGATCCAGAACGGTCAGCTCGCCCTCAAGGAACGCATTGAGCCTACATCGCAAGCCCAGTAGATCAGACATTGCATGAGCGAGCTGCTGCAACAAATCATTAACGGCGTTTCACTCGGCAGCATTTATGCATTGATTGCGTTGGGCTACACCATGGTGTATGGTGTTCTCCGTTTTATTAATTTCGCTCATGGTGATGTGTTTATGGTGGGCGCTTTTGTTGGTTATTATGCCGCACCGCGCATTGCCCCGCTGGTCGGAGGAAACCTGTTCCTCGTCGGACCGATGGTCATGCTTCTCGCCATGATTGTCTGTTCGACCCTCGGTGTAACAATCGAAAAACTTGCCTATAAACCGCTCCGCTACAGACCGAAAATTACAATCCTGATTACCGCGATCGGTGTTTCGCTGTTTCTTGAGTTCGGAGGTCAGCTCCTGTTCGGACCCGACCCGAAATCATTCCCCACTCTTATCCCTTCGACGACGCTGATTGATACACCGAATCTCATTCTGACAAGCACACCGGTAATCGTCATTGCTACGGCCTTGATTCTGATGCTCCTGTTACGGTTCATCGTCATGAAGACAAAGATCGGGACGGCAATGCGCGCGTTGTCATTCAATCAACAGGCGGCAAGCCTGATGGGGATAAACATCAACACAGTAATTTCATTTACGTTCATCGTCGGGTCGAGCCTGGCTGCAGCCGGAGGAATTCTCTACGGCTCGCTGTATCCGAGCATCAACCCGCTGATGGGTGTATTTCCTGGGTTGAAAGCATTCATTTCCGCCGTACTCGGCGGGATAGGAAACATTCCGGGCGCAGCATTAGGAGGACTAATCATCGGTTTGCTTGAAACTTTCGTTACAGGTTACATTTCACCGACCTTTCGAGATGCAATTTCGTTCGGGATCCTGATTTTGATCCTCCTTTTCAGACCCTCCGGATTACTGGGGCGCTTCGAGGCTGAAAAAGTGTAATGCAACCTTCATCCAAAAAAATTGTTTTTGCTATAGCAATCGTTTTGAGTGTTGTTTGCTCTCAGCTTCAGGATCAAATCAATCCCTACTTTCTGCAAATCATCATCTACATCGGTATTAACACAATCCTTGCGTCGAGTCTTAATCTCATCAATGGATTTACCGGACAATTTTCGCTTGGTCATGCAGGGTTCATGTCGCTCGGCGCATATACTGCATCGATGATTACACTTACCGCTCAGGCGTATCCCGGCAACACTTCGAGTTACTTCATTTTCCCTCTCGCATTGTTAGCGGGAGGCGCAGTTGCATCGCTTGCCGGCGTCCTCGTGGGAATTCCAAGCCTGCGATTGAAAGGAGATTATCTGGCGATTACTACACTTGGTCTCGGCGAAATCATTCGTGTCATCATCCAGAACCTTGAATTTGTCGGTGGTGCGCGGGGATTAGTCGGTATTCCAAAACTTTCGAATTTCTTCTGGGTGTTCGGCGTTGTCGCAATCGTGATATTTATGATCTCGAACATGATTCATTCGACATACGGGAAAGGGTTCCTTGCCGTGCGCGACGATGAGGTGGCAGCCCAGGCAATGGGTATCAACACGACAAAATATAAAGTGATCGCATTTATCGTCGGAGCCTTTTTTGCAGGCGTTGCAGGCGGACTTTACGCACATTTTGTTTCGTATATCACACCATCGCAATTCGGCTTTATCAAATCTATCGAGATTGTGGTGATGGTCATTGTCGGCGGGATGGGAAATACAATCGGTGTTATCCTTGCTGCAATTGTGCTTACCATTCTCCCAGAAGCACTCCGCGGGGTTGCCGAATACCGAATGGTTCTTTATTCCCTTATGCTTGTAGTCATTATGATTTCACGCCCGCAGGGATTATTCGGCAGGGGCTTGCCTGCCAAAAATGTTCTGGCGGGTTTCAAAAAATTCTTCCGTAAACAATCGGCGACTGCATAAAATTTTCCTTCATGAAACTTCTTCAATTACAGGATTGCACAATGAAGTTCGGCGGCCTGACAGCCGTGTCAGCATTGAATGTTGAAATCGGTACGACCGACCTCATCGGAATGATCGGACCGAACGGTGCTGGAAAGACAACCGCGTTCAATATGGTGACGGGAGTGTATTGTCCGACAAGCGGGCGCGTCATCTTCGACGGGCAGGACCTCACCGGAAAAAAACCATACGATATCGTTGCTACCGGCATTGCCCGAACGTTTCAGAATATTCGTCTCTTCACGAACCTCACGGTGTTTGAAAACGTTCAGGTTTCTTTTAATAAAAGTCTGAATCACGGGTTTTCACATTCGGTTGTTCAACTCAAGAATTTCCGTAAGGAAGAAGGTACGATCCGCAACACGATCATAGAGCTTCTGAAAATTTTCAAGCTGGAAACAGTGAAGGACGAGCTGGCCACGTCACTGCCCTACGGTGATCAGCGACGCGTGGAGATTGTCCGTGCGCTCGCAACAAGCCCGAAACTTCTTCTCCTCGATGAACCCGCTGCTGGCATGAACCCTACTGAAAAAGTCGACCTCATGAAGCTCATTAAAGAAGTGAAAGAGCGGTTTGATATCGCCATTCTTCTTATTGAACATGATATGAAAGTAGTGATGGGGATATGTGAACGGATTTTTGTTCTCGATTATGGAGTAAAAATCGCAGAAGGTACACCGGACGAAATTCAGTCCAATCCAAAAGTCATTGAAGCATATCTTGGCGAACAGGTCTCTTAACCGCTGAAGGCATACCTTGCTGCACATTGAACAACTCCAGGTAAAATACGGTGCGATTGCGGCACTGAAGGGTATTACTCTCACTATCGAAACAGGAAAGGTGGTTACGCTCCTCGGCGCGAACGGCGCCGGCAAGACAACTACGCTGAGGACGATTTCGGGACTGGTGAAAGCTTCCGGTGGAAAGATCGAATTAGAAGGAAAAAATATCACGAACAAGCCTTCGCATGAAATTGTCGGCCTTGGAATTGCACAGGCGCCCGAAGGGAGAATGATTTTCGGCAATCTGACTGTCAAAGAAAATTTGGAGATGGGAGCTTATCTTCGTAAGGATAAAAACAGGATTCTTGCGGATATGGAGTTTGTTTTTTCGATTTTTCCCCGATTAAAAGAACGTATGAAGCAACCGGGCGCTACCCTTTCAGGCGGAGAACAGCAAATGCTTTCGATCAGCAGGGCGCTGATGGCAAAACCGCGCCTTCTCATGATGGACGAACCCTCGCTCGGCATTGCACCGATTCTTGTCAAAACTATTTTTGAAAAGATTGTCGAGATCAATAGAGAGTTAGGAATGACAATTCTCCTCGTCGAGCAGAATGCGCACCTTGCCTTAAAAATAGCTCACTATGCCTATGTGGTTGAAACGGGAAGCCTTGTTATTCAGGGGGAAGCATCCGATGTTGCGAATAATGAAGAGGTGAGAAAAGCATATCTTGGAGAGTAACACCTCATGTTCATTAAATCTCTGAATGACTGATGAAGTTCAGGCTCACACTTACGCAGTGGATTTTTGTGGGAATGGGTCTCGGGCTTATCGTGGGATGGCTTACGCCGGATGTTGCTACTTCTCTCAAGCCGTTGAGTACCGTTTTTCTCCGGCTAATTAAATCTATTATCGCACCCCTGATATTTGCGACGCTTGTCGTCGGGATTGCCGGCCATGGAAATCTCAAGCAGGTCGGCCGCATGGGACTCAAATCCATCATTTATTTTGAGATTGTCACGACCCTTGCTCTGATCATCGGGCTTACCGCTGTCAACATTATCAAGCCTGGCATCGGCGTGAATCTTCATACCGCAACCGCTGCAACAGACATCGTTGCTAAGAAGCAAACATTTTCCGATGTCATTGCCCACATTTTTCCGCAGAGCTTCTTTCAGGCTGCTGCAGAAGGGGAAGTGCTTCAAGTTGTTGTGTTCACATTGATTTTCAGTTTTGCGCTCGCCCTCATTCCGGTCGAAAAACGCGCGACAATTGTCGGGTTCTGCGACGCGCTCGCGGAAACGATGTTCAAATTCACCGGCATCGTCATGCGGTATGCGCCGATCGGCGTGGGCGCCGCCATTGCCGTGACAGTCGGCAGTAAAGGATTGTCAGTGTTAATAAATCTTGGATTGATGATTATTACGATGTATGTTGCGCTGATTTTTTTCATTGTCGTTGTCCTGGGGGGAGTTGCGTTGATTGCGCGGATTCCAATACGACAATTTGTAAGCTCCGTTAAGGAGCCCGCCCTCATCGCATTTTCGACGACGAGTTCGGAAGCGGCCCTTCCCAAAGCCATGGAAGCTATGGAATCGCTTGGTGTTCCCAGGAGAATTGTCGCGTTTGTGATTCCTACCGGGTACAGCTTCAATCTTGACGGTTCGACACTTTATCTATCGCTTGCATCAGTATTTGTGGCGCAGGCTGCCGGTGTGGAGCTGTCGATCACTCAGCAGGTTCTTATGATGCTGACGCTCATGCTCACGAGTAAAGGTGTTGCCGGTGTACCCCGATCTTCATTGGTGATACTCGCAGGCACGTTGAGCTCGTTCGGATTGCCTCTCGAAGGTGTTGCTGTTGTTTTAGGAATCGATGAAATTATGGATATGGGAAGAACAACAGTCAATGTCGTGGGGAATTGCCTTGCGAGCGCGGTCGTTGCCAAATGGGAGGGAGAATTCAAACCATCATCAATGCTCACTTCCGAAACTGCTGTCGCTAACGGGTAAGGTGCCGTCGATGAATATTTTTTATGCAATTCTCTTAGGGATTATTCAAGGACTGACGGAGTTCCTGCCGGTCAGCAGTACCGCTCATCTTACATTTGCAGGAAAAATATTTGGTTTGATCGACCCTGTGCGACCGGAAGATTGGACTGCGTTTATTGCTATTGTGCAATTGGGGACAGTTGCTGCCGTGATTATTTATTTTTTTGATGACCTTCTTGCGATGACGAAAGGATTAACTTCCGATTTGAAGAAAAGTTCTTCGGATTCGGAAAGATGGAGCGGAACCTCCCGTCTGGCAGGAAAAATTATTGTCGGAACACTGCCTGTTGTGATTATCGGACTTGCATTTAAGTCCGTGATTGAGGGAAAATTCACGAAAGAACTGAGCATAATCGCAACAAGCCTCGTTGCACTGGCAATAGTATTACTATGGGCGGAAAAAGTAGGAAAAAAAATCCGTACCGAAGGGCAGACGACCTGGAAGGATTCGCTTATTGTCGGTATCGCGCAGGCGTTTGCGTTGATCCCGGGGTCTTCAAGATCTGGAACAACGATTACCGCCGGACTCTTTCTCGGGTTAACGCGGGAGACTGCGGCGCGTTTTTCATTCCTGCTGAGTATTCCTGCAGTACTTGCCAGCGGGTTGTTTGAAATGTATCGTGCCCGTCATGATATCGGTAATATCGGGATAATGCCTCTTGTTCTTTCAACCCTTGTTGCCGGGATTGTAGGGTATGCATCGATCGCGTTCTTGTTGAAGTACCTGAAATCGCATTCGACCTATGTCTTTATTTATTACCGGATTGCTCTGGGAATTGTCTTATTCGTTCTGATTGCTGCGAAGGTGGTATGATTGACGGACAAAGGATGGGGATCATTTCTTTACATTCCACCGCCTCATTGTCTTTAACAATGCATAATCTGTCAAGTCGTACTGAATGGGCGTAATTGATACAAAGTTGTTCATAATCGCGATTTGGTCGGTATCGTCTGCATAATCGATAACTTCGAGTTTACCGGCAAGCCAGAAATATTCTTTGTTGTTCGGGTCCCGCCTGACTTCAAACATATCGTCCCATCGTGTTTTTCCCTGTCGGGTAAATTTGATACCCCGGATATTTTTTTCATTTACTGCCGGGACATTAATATTAAGAAGAGTTCCTTCCGGTACACCTTTCTTCAAAATAAACGAGGAAAATTTCCGCGCAAATTTTGCGGCATAACGGAAATCCGGCTTTGTATATGTTGTGAGGGAAACTGCCAGAGAAGGAATACCGAGAATCGTTCCTTCGGTCGCTGCGGAAACGGTGCCCGAATAAATAATATTGATTGCAGTGTTTGATCCGTGGTTGATGCCTGAAACAAGCAGGTCGGGCTTGTAGGGAAGGAGAGTACGAACAGCGAGTTTCACGCAATCTGCCGGTGTGCCTTCGACCGCTAATCCGAAGAACTTTCCATTTTTTGAGAATTTCGTTACGCGTAACGGGTAGTTCATTGTGATCGCGTGCCCGACAGCGCTTTGTTGCTTATCCGGTGCGATGACAGTCACGCTGCCAATCTTGTTGAGCTCTTTCACCAGCGCATAGATTCCGGGCGCATCAATACCGTCATCATTGGAAACGAGAATGCTCGGTCGTTTTCGAGTTTTTCGTTCAGCCATTGGAAATTTTTAATAACTCTCTTTGGACCTGGGAAAGTTCTTCGACTTGACGTCGGCAATGAAGGACCGAAATGCTCCACGCATTGTTTCTGCCAGCTCTCCGTAACGTCGGACGAACCGGGGCTTAAATTCTTCGGTGAGGCCGAGCATATCATAAACAACCAAAACCTGTCCGTCGCAATGCGGCCCGGCGCCGATACCAATAGTCGGGACTGAAATTGATTCCGTGACTTTTCTTGCAAGGGAGGATGGGATTTTCTCGAGCACGATTGCAAAAACTCCTGCCTTTGCAAGAATCTTTGCATCCTGCAGAAGTTCGGAAGCCTCGCTCTTTGTCTGCGCGCGCACTTCATACGTTCCAAATTTATTGATCGCCTGAGGGGTTAGTCCGAGATGGCCCATAACCGGTATACCGACCTTTACGAGATGTTTTACAATCTCGGCAATATACCGTCCGCCTTCCAGTTTAACCGCCCCCACCCCGACCTCCTTCATAATTCTTCCTGCATTCCGGACGGCATCGTCGACGCTTGTTTGAAAGGACATGAAGGGCATGTCGACAACGATGAGTGCGTTCTTAACAGCCCGCTTGACCGCTTTCGCGTGGTACATCATATCATCGACGGTAACCGGGAGGGTTGTTTCATATCCCTGCACGACATTCCCCAGCGAGTCGCCGACAAGAATAATATCAACCCCTACCTGGTCAAGATATTTCGCAACAAGAAAGTCGTACGCTGTTAGCATTGCGATTTTCTCACCTGTCTTTTTCATCGTCATGACAGTTTTTGTCGTGACAACACGCGGTCGCTGGGTCAGCTGCTGTTTTTGATTCATTGTCGGTTTATGATTCGATGGCATGCTGTTCATGAAATGCGTCAATAGCCGCAAATGATACGTTCCACGTTTTCTCAAACCCCCGGATAATAGAATCTGTTGCCTCCTCAAATGAAACTGTTCTTCCCAGAATGGTTTCGACTTCCGTCGTTTTAGTCTCTAAATCATTTTTGAGAGTTTCTTTCGAGTCATTGAATTCCGGAGAAAGAAAGTCGACAATGCTCCGATGTTGTGTCCCAAGCAGGAGGGAGCCGTGTTGAAGCACGACCCTTCCGTAGCGGCGTTGAGCGCTTCCCACGAGTTTCTTTCCGTCGAACTGAATTTCATACTTAGCCGAGCTTGAAAAGCAGGGTATAGCAGAAGGATTCTGGTAAAGTTTTCTGAAATCATCATTATTGCCGGTAAGGCAAGCATCAATCCCCATGATCCGCAATCCGGAAAGTAAAGCGCTACTGATCGTCTGATAAACGTCCCGGGGACCTTTGTCAGGGCTATTCATGACGACACTGTATGTCAATTCGTGTGCATGGAGTATCGCCCGACCACCTGTTGGTCGCCGTACGATATCGATTCCCGCCTGTTGAAGCTTGATGGCATCGAATTCAATTCCCGACTGATTAAAGCCGACCGAAAGTGTGTATGGCCGCCATGCATAAATACGAAGAGTAGGGTTTCCATCGCCCCGTGCCAACCGCAGCGCGAGCTGTTCGTCAACCGCCATGTTGAACGCACCCGTTCGGAAACCGCTATTCATAAGATTCCATGTCATCGCCGCCGCCAGATAATCCCCCGTTTGCTCCGTTCAATAAATTCGACGACGTGTCGGACTTCTTCAGTAATTGTAAATTCTTCCTTAATTTTTTGTACTGCCTGGGAAACGTTCAGGTTAGAATCATAAATTGTACGATACACCTTTTCGAGCGTGGTTGTTGTTTCGGGAGCAAAATTTCTCCGGCGAAGCCCCACCACGTTCAAACCTTGAAAGTCAAGCGGTTCCTGACCGGCGAGAATATATGGGGGGACGTCTTTCATCGCACGAAACCCTGCGCCGATCATCGAATGACGCCCGATACGAACGAACTGATGAATAGCCACTAACCCTCCAAGGACTGCATAATCTTCAATGATAACATGTCCAGCCATGTTGACCGAATTAGCAAGAATGACATGGTTGCCGATCGCACAATCATGCGCGACATGGACATATGCCATGATAAAACAATGACTACCGACTGTAGTTTTCTTCCGCTCATGGGTACCGCGGTTGAGCGTGGCATATTCACGAATGGTTGTCTGGTCGCCTACTTCGAGCGTCGTTATTTCTCCGCGGAATTTTAAATCCTGCGGAACGGTACCCAGAACTGCTCCATGATGAATGCGGCATTCTTTGCCGAGTCTTGTACCGTTTGCGATAAGCGCATGAGAAGCAACTGTCGTGTCGTTACCGATGACTACATCATCTTCGATGATGGAGAATGGTCCGACAACGACGTTATCACCCAGATGTGCTTTTGGACTGACAATTGCGCGGGCGTCGATTGAAGCAGGCATGAATCGTTATGAATGTTTTGTCGGAAACTGTTTCTCGTTCTTTTGACCGTTGTTCTGGTCGGAACCATCAGCCCGGTCCACAAATGCGGTACCAAAGTCTGCTTCTGCGACAAGCTCTCCATTTACAAACGCTTCTGCGTGGAGCATGGCCATTTTTGTTCGGCGGGCCTGTAGGACTACTTCAAGAACTAGCTGGTCGCCTGGAACCACGGGTCTACGGAATTTTGCATTGTTGATGCTTGTAAAGAAAGCCAGTTTCCCGTCAGGGTTTTCGATCCCGTTGAGAACGAGAACGCTACTTGCCTGAGCCATGGCTTCAATAATAAGAACTCCCGGCATGATAGGCCTTCCGGGAAAGTGTCCCTGGAAAAACGGTTCGTTAATGGTGACGTTTTTGATGCCTACAATTTTTTCATCCAACTTGAAATCGATGATTTTGTCGACGAGGAGAAATGGATAACGATGAGGAATGACCTTCAGAAGGGTGTTGATGTCAAACACGACACCCTCTTTTTTGTCAAATTGGAAGCGTTTGACAAGCTTCTTCTGCTGGTACAGTTTTCGGATTTTTTTAGCAAATTCGACATTGCTCGCATGTCCCGGACGCGCCGCAAGAATCTGTGCCTTCAGCGGTACTCCGATAAGGGCGAGGTCACCCATCAAATCCAATAGCTTGTGACGGGCAGGTTCGTTTTTGTACCGGAGTTCTTTGTTGTTAAGAATCCCGTTTTTGCCCAGGACAACTGCTTCTTCGATTCCCAGCTTTTTGGTAATACGCTGTACACGTTCGTCGGGAAGGTCCTGATCGACAATGACAATTGCATTATCAAGATTTCCACCCTTAATCAATCCCTCTTCGTGCAGCGCCTCAACTTCATGGAGGAAGCAAAACGTGCGGGCGGAGGAGAATTCCTGAATGAATTCTTTTTCAAGGTTAAACAACCCGGTATGCTGGCTACCGAGGACAGGATTTTGATAATCTATCATCACGGTGAGGCGATAATCGTCTGTTGGGAGGGCAACGATATCGACGCGATTCTTCTCATCGGTATAGCGGACAGGCTGGTCGATGACAAGATAATCTTTTGGCGCGTCCTGAGTTTCAAAGCCTGCTTTGTGAAGTGCATCGACAAAGGGTTTAGCGCTGCCGTCGCAGATCGGGGGTTCGATGTTGTCGATTTCGATGATAATATTATCTACTTGCGATCCAACAATTGCCGCAAGAACATGTTCGACCGTGTGGACTCTTGTTTCTCCGATCCGTAACGTTGTCCCTCGTTTCACTTCAACGACATGGTCTACGAGCGCGGGGAGTTCGGGGGCGCCCGGAAGGTCAACCCGCCGGAACCGAATCCCGAAATCGACAGGAGCCGGTTTGATCGTCATCGTCGTTGAAACTCCGGTGTGAAGTCCTACTCCCGAAATCGAAACCGGCTTTTTAATTGTCTGTTGATGCACCAGCATGAAGTGTACTTCCTTTATTTTTTTTCAGATAAGTGATGCTGTAGATGCTGCTCGAGTTTTTCAAGCCGCTGTTGTAATTGCCGAATCTCTACAATAAGATCCGGAAGTTCGCGAATAGCCCCTTCTGTCCGAAGTGCGACATGAATTTCTTTTGCAGGGTAGCCAAAATATGTCTTCCCCGGTTCTTTTATAGATTTTGGAATGCCGGATTGTGCTAAGATTATGGTGCCATCTGCAATTGTAAGGTGTCCTGCAAAACCGACCTGTCCTGCAATCATACAATTTTTTCCGATTTTCGTGCTGCCGGAGATCCCGGATTGTCCAGCTATGACCGTGTTTTCTCCAATTACCACATTATGACCGACCTGTATCAGATTATCGAGCTTCACTCCGTGTTTTATCTGTGTTGCTCCGATTGTTGCGCGGTCGATCGTACAGTTAGCTCCGATCTCGACGTCGTCTTCCACAATGACGTTTCCCCGTTGCGGGATTTTTTCAAACGTGCCCCCTTCGTCGGGAGCAAAGCCGAACCCATCGCTGCCAATAACTGTTCCAGAATGAATGATAACGCGTTTTCCAATCCTGCATTGTTCCCGAACCGAGACATTCGCGTACAAGAGAGACTCGTCTCCGATTTCTACATTGTCACCGAGAACGCTTCCGGCATGAAGCGAGACGTGCTTCCCTATGGTGCAGTGTTCCCCCACAACGACATGTGCGCCGATTGCAGCGTGCGGATCGATTGTTGCGCTCTTTGCAATCACTGCAGAAGGATGGATCCCCTGCGGCAGCGGGTCCGGAGGCGGAAAAAACTTATCGACTAAACGTAAAAAGGATTTATAAGGGTCAGCAACTCTGACAAGGTGAAGCGGCGTTGTTCGCTTGTTCAAATCCGTGAATTGCATATCCCTTGCGACGAGTACTGCCGACGCCAATGTTGTTGCTAAATATCTTTTGTACTTCAGGTTCGCTAGAAAAGTAATATCACCGGAGGAAGCTTCTTCAATTTTTGCAACCCGCTCAATTTCCGTATCTCCGCCAGTAAGAAGTTCTCCTTCGACAAGTTTGGCAAGGTCGGATAATTTCATTCCTATTTATTGAACGTTGTGATACGCTCGAGGACTTTGCCGGTCAGGTCGTACTTATCGTTTGAATAGAGCATGAGAATATCGGCGCTTTTATCGAAAACATAATCAAAATCATTTTCTTTCGCAATATCCTGGACGACTTTGAAGATTTTATTCTGAACGGGCTTCATAAGCTCGTTTTGCTTTGTGAAAAGTTCGCCATTTTGTCCGAATTTCTTGTTCCGGAAGTCGGCAATTTTCTTGTCGAGGTCTTGGAGTTCCTTCTCGGATTGTGCCCGGAGCTGGTCAGTCAGGATAAGTTTTTTCTTGTCGTACTCTTCGTATTTTTGCTGCCACTCATTCTGCATTTTTGCCAGTTCGTTCTGCCAGTCTGCAACAATGTTATCGAGCTGGCGTTGTGCGTCCTGAGCCTCAGGCAGTTTTTCCATGATAGCCTGAGAACTGATCCAGCCGATTTTGGATTGTGCAATCGACGGTTGTAGCCATACCAACGACAATACAACACCACAAATGATCCATAAAATCGTTTTCATACTGTACATCCCTTCCGTTTAATTCTCTTCGCTTTTGCCGCTGATGCCCCGTTTCAGCTGGTCGATGACTAAATTCGTGTAATCGTATTTTGCTTCGCCGTATAACAGGATTTGAATCGCATCGGTTTTATCGAACACAAATGTCAGATGTTCTTTTTTTGCAACTTGACCGATAATCTTAAGCACTTTTTCCTTGATGGGGTCGAGAAGTTTCGATGTCAGCCGCGCGAGTTCTCCGTCCCTGCTTAATTTCCTGTCGCGAAATTCGTTGAAATTTTGCTCAAGTCCAATGAGTTCCTGTTGTGCCGCTTTTTTTGCGGCATCGGTCATCAGGCCCTCTTTCTGCTGGTATTCTTTTAACTTTCCCTGGTATTCTTTATTGTACGCGTCAACAGAGTCCTGTATTTTCTGCTGGAACGCATCTATTTTTTTCTGTGCTTCCTGCGCCTCGGGAAATTCGAGAAGAATTTTCGATGAGTTGACATATCCGATTTTCAATCCCTGAGAAAGTGAAGATGAGCTCGTCAAGAAAAGAACGAGCACCAGGACAACAATAATGATTATAGTTTTGTTCACGTGAACCTCAAGATAATTGTGATAGAATAAGATGAATATCGAAGTTAAAAACCTTTGCCGAATTGAAAATGGAAGCGCCAACCATCGGGTTTGCCATCTTTCGGCAGAACGTCATCAGCACCGTAGCCGTAGTCAAATCCGATCAAGCCTATCGGGTTGATGAGAATGCGGGCGCCGAAACCGTATGAACGTTTAAGGTCAAGAAAATCAGCCCTGCTGAAGTCTTCGTACACATTTCCCGCTTCCGCAAATCCCAGAAAATAAATAGGCACCGGGTTGAGTGTCACCGCAAGGCGGAGCTCCGTTGTATGTTTCGACATGACGCGTCCGCCGACTTCACGTCCGGCGGCATCAAGAGGACCGATGCTGTGGTCTTCATACCCTCGCAGCGGTGTTGTCGCAACATACCCGATTCCGGTTCCGCCCATGTAAAAATATTCTATGTACGGTATTTTCGATGGATCACTGATGCCTGCGAGATATCCCCACGTTGTCGAAGTGAACAACACAAGTCTGTTTGACGAAAACAAGGGAGTGTACCAGTCAGCGCTAAACAACCATTTGTGAAAATCGACGTTACCGGGAAGGAGAGGGTGCCCGGATACTTCGAGGGATAACGCAACGCTCGAACCGGTAGAAGGAAATATCGGGCTATCGGTGCTGTTGCGGGAAATAGTCTGCGACACACTGAACTGCGTCGACTTTCCCGTACCGTATTCTACAATGCCCCCATTGTCGTAGACATTGTTATTCTGGTATTTGATCGTCCAATCCGCCCGGAAGTAATCATCAGGCCATTTCAATCGCCTTCCGAGGCGGACGGAAATTCCGGTTTGTTGTAAGTCGGCTGTAACGATTTGTCTGGTATCGAAGAGACTCACGCCCAAAGTCGTGGGTGTATTGTACAGCCACGGCTCGGTGAAGCTCAGCGAGAATGTCCTAAACCGCGCCCCTTCACCGAATTGCCAGTCAAAGTTAAGAATTTGTCCCCCGCCGCCGGATAACGGGCTCAACAACGCAAAATTATTTATTGTAAAACCGAGCGCCCCTGTTACCCCAAACGTCCCGCTGTAGCCTACGGAGGCATTCACATTATCGCTCGACTTTTCTTCGACTTCGTACGTCAGGTCGACAGTCTTATCATCGACAAGATGATAATCGGGTTTAATTTTTTCAGGATTGAAATACTGAAGCTGCGAGAGCTGCCGCATGCTTCTGATGATAGTTGCACGGCTGAAGAAATCTCCGGGCCGGGTGTACAATTCCCTCCTGATCACGTTATCGTATGTTTTCGTATTCCCTTTGATATCGACGATCCCGATCCGGAATTGATTGCGTTCATACACATGAATGGTAATATCAAGACTGTCTTTCCCGACACGCTGAATGTTCGGATCGAGGTTGAATGTCAGATAGCCGTTGTCGAGATACAACGATGCGACGTCGGTCTGGTCGGAATTACCACGTAAATTCTGCTCAAACCTCTCTTCATCATAAACATCGCCTGGAAGGAATTGCAAGCGCGCTGAAAGCACGTCGGGCTTATACACAGTATTTCCTTCCCACGTGATGCTTCGGACCTTATATTGTGCCCCTTCATGAACATTGACGAGCACGGAAACTTTCTTCTTATCCGCGCTGTAGATAATTGAATCTGAAACTATTTCCGCGTCCAGATAACCATTCTTGCGATAGTATTTGATGACAAGCTGCTTGTCCGCCTCATATTTTTTCTTATCTAATTTAGGATGAGAAAAAATGTGCCACCAAACTTTTTCTTTTGTGTCATCCATCTGTCCTTTCAGGTCGTCCTCGCTGACAGCGACATTGCCCGTAAAATGAACCCTGTCGAGTGCAACCTCCGGGCCTTCCTCGATATTCAATTTTAATACGACGCGGTTCGGTTTACTGCTGTCTTCCGGTACGGTTTCCGCTTTGATTTTTGCGAGAAGGTGCCCTTCATCGTCATACAATTTTTGCACATTAACGACAATCCTGGAAATTTCTTCAGGAGTTAAGATTTGTCCCTTGACGATGTTAACCTTCTTCATGATATCATCTTTATCCACATCATCCGAACCGATAATTTCGGTCCGTTCATAGCGAGGGTGTTCTTGTACTTTGATAACAAGATAAATGCCGTCAGCAACTTTGTTTTCAGCCGAAATCTGGATGTCAGAAAAAATGCGGAGTGCCCAGAGTCGCTCGATTGCCGTTCGAACCTGGTCGCCGGGGATGGTAATTTCGTCACCGATTCTCAACCCTGAGTTGCTGATAATAGCTGCCGGCTCGGTACCACTCTGCGCGTTGGTTCCTTCAACGGAGATGCCGAGAATCTTGTAGACTTCTGCTGTTTTTTGTTGACTGTTTGCTGTCAGTATGCAGACAAAAATTCCGAAAAGGAGGATCAGCGGGTATGTTCGCAATGCGTTATAACCCCGAAACACTTTTGAGGAGGTGTTTAACGTATGCAGGTTTGTGTTTCTGAACCTGTTCACTAACCATACCGAACCGCCGCTCGCGTTGCTGGAAATCGGCAATTGCCTTATACAATTCGCTCCTGCGGAAATCGGGCCAGCAGCATTCGCTGATGAAAATTTCTGAATACGCGAGTTGCCAGAGGAGGAAATTACTGATACGAAATTCACCGCTCGTCCTGATGAGTAAATCCGGGTCGGGCACATTGCTTGTGGAAAGGTAATTCGTAATTGTTTTATCGTCGATGTCCTCAGTATTGAGTTTGTCCTGTTTAATATCAGACGCTATTTTCTTTACCGCGCGGGTGATATCCCACCTTCCACTGTAACTCAGGGCGAGATAGAGATTCAAGCCGGTGTTCTGTTTGGTTTTTTTGATTGCGTCAAACAATTCATCCTGGACTTCCTGCGGAAGCGAGCCGATATCCCCGATAGTATTGACTTTCACATTATTCTGGTAGAGTTTATCGGTTTCGTCGCGGAGCGCGCGCATAAGGAGACGCATCAGCAATGAAACTTCATCCTTGGGGCGCTTCCAGTTTTCAGTTGAGAATGCGTAGAGCGTGAGATATTTCACACCCAGCTGGCCACAGGCTTCCACTGTATCCCGGACAGATTCTACTCCTTCGTTATGCCCGGCAATGCGGGGCAAACTGCGTTTCTTTGCCCACCGGCCGTTACCGTCCATGATGACCGCGATATGGGCAGGGATGGTTCCACTCTGGATTAATTCCTGCTGATACTTCTTATCCTCACCAGTTGCGTGCTTCACACGCCGTGTACTCACGCTTGCGATTTCCTTCTGAATTCAACAGAAATGAATTGATTTCTCATAAAAAGTTACCCTTTTTTGCATAGAAAGTCAAGGAAATGGGGACCGTGAATTGTCATGTTGGATGATGACTATAACATATAATCCTCCTTTTTTGTTCGTTGATTTGGATAAAAAATATTTGAATTCATTTTAAGAAAAGTTCCCGCCGCGATATGTTTCCTCAACAATACCTGCTCTAATTATGTCTTCAATAACATAAAGGAATAATTGCACCTTCTTCAGGAATAATTTATATTGATGAATAATAATTGTGAAGTTCTCTTTCTCAAGAGAAAGTATCCAATGTGTTCATTATTAACTTATAAGGAATTGCACCTATGGGTATGCCGAATATGCAGGCAGTGATGAAGCAGATGCAGAAAATGCAGGAAAAGATGGCGCAGGTTCAGGCCTCGCTGGAGCAGAAAACCATCATCGCCGACGCGGGGGGCGGAATGGTAAAAGTGACCGCAAACGGTAAACAGCAAATCATGAAAATTCAGATCGAAAAGGAAGTGATTAACCCTGCAGATGCGGAAATGCTGGAAGACCTCGTTGTTGCCGCCGTGAATAAAGCCCTGGATGAATCCCAAAAAATGGCGCAGGAAGAAATGGGGAAGGCGACTGCGGGAATGCTGCCGAATATCCCGGGGCTCAACCTTCCCGGAATGTAATTTTGCATTGAACGATGTATACTTCAGACTCTCTGGAACAATTGGTAGAGGAATTTGCACAATTCCCTGGCATCGGACGGAAATCGGCACACCGGCTTGCGATGTATATTCTTAAATTGCCGAAAGAGGAAGTTCTCCAGCTCTCGCAGGCCCTTGTCAATGTCAAAGAAAAAGTAAAGTACTGTTCAAGTTGTTGGAATTTTACTGAAACTGACCCTTGTATAATCTGCTCGAGCGAGAAACGCGATCGCAACACGATTTGTATAGTAGAAGAACCAAACGATGTCATTGCTCTCGAAAAAACGAATGAGTACAGAGGTTTGTATCACGTTCTTGGCGGCTCTCTTTCGCCCCTCGATGGTATAGGTCCGGAAGATTTGAAAATCAAAGAGCTTCTTACCCGGGTGAACGGCGAATTGAATGAAGTCATTCTCGCGCTCAATCCGAACATCGAAGGAGAGGCGACGACGATTTACCTTACACGGCTTATCAAGCCACTTGGCATAAAGGTCACCCGGCTCGCCCGCGGCATTCCCATCGGCGGAGACCTCGAGTACGCCGATGAAGCCACTCTTTCACGCGCATTGGAAGGGCGAGTTGCGGTGTGAAGCGACGATGGGTTCTTGGTTCATTGCTTGTAGCCTTCATAATATACGGATGTGATTTGTTTCAAACACGCGAGCCGCAGCAGCCGTCGCAAAGTTCTTCGACGCACGAACCTCCTGCAAGTGCATCGATTGTTCTGCAAAACTTCCGGTTTTCTGTCACCGAATATAATGTCGTGAATTACATGAGTTGTTTTGCGGATACTTCTCTCCGCAGGTTCGTCTTTGTCCCGTCGAATTTTTTCAGCGCATTCAATCAATGGAGCCTTGAATCGGAACGGCAGTATTTTCTTAACCTTGGGACTCCGCCCTCAAGTACTCCGCCGACCTTGTCGTTCTCTATTCAGGATAGCTCCCTCAGCTCAGATTCGGTCAGATATTTCATCAATTACAGACTTTTTTTCCCCCATCATCGGACAGATGTTTCACAGACAGTGGAGGGGAACATGCAACTTTTTTTTATTCGTGATGCACAGGGGTTGTGGTATATTTATCGTTGGGAAGATTCACGCACGACGACTGATTCGACATGGAGTTACCTCAAAGCAAATATTTAGTCGGACGGTCAGATGATGAAATTTTCTGCAGGGTTGTTGATTGTGTCCTCAGTGTCCATGATGAGCTGTAACCCATTCGCTCCAAAGCTTGACACTGAGCTTGGAAGTCAGTCATGCATTGATTTGAAAATCATTGACAACGTGCTCTGCACGTTTCGAAACGCCTATGCGTTTAAAGATACAACACTCTATGGTTCGATTATTGCGCCGGGGTTTACGTTCAGCTATACCGACTATGATCGTGCCATCGAAGTGACATGGGGGCGAGATGATGAGATGAGGTCGACATACGGGCTGTTTCAGAGCGTTCAGTCGTTGGCGCTTGTGTGGAATAACGAAATATCTTCCAGCGGAACTGATACGCTCCGCTCCGTTATCCAGGGGTTTAATCTGACCGTCACATTCGACCCGAACGATGTTGTCCGCGTTGATGGTTATGCGAATCTCACATTCGTGCGCGAAAGTATCGCAACCCCATGGAAGATATTACGATGGCAGGATCAATCAAATTTCTGACTGATGAACATTCCTCTCGTCACATTTCAGGGTGAACATGGCGCTTTCAGCGAAGAGGCGGCGTCGCAGTTTTTTGCAGGACGATTCCGCCCAGTCCCGGTAAAGACGTTCGAAGAAGTGTTTGAATCGGTCCGGCGCAGGAAGAGTGCCTACGGTATCGTGCCGATCGAAAATTCGTTATTCGGTAGCATTCATCAAAATTATGATTTGCTCCAGAGATTCAATCTCTGTATTGTCGGGGAAATCAAGCTGAGAGTTGTTCATGCACTGCTAGTAAACCGCGGAGTTACCCTGCGGCAGGTAGAGTTTATCTATTCACACCCGCAGGCATTGGGACAATGCGAAAAATTTCTTAACCGGCAGAAACATGTGGAAGTTGTGGCAGTATACGATACTGCGGGTGCCGCGAAAATGGTCAAGGAAGAGGGGAAAAATAACGCCGCCGCTATTGCAGGAGTTGGAGCAGCTCGCCTGTACGGATTGAAGGTGCTGAAACGGGGAATCGAAAGCGATCACCAGAACTTCACCCGCTTTCTGATATTATCGAACCGGAAAATTATTACTGCACATCATGCGAAAACTTCCGTCATTTTTTCGATGAAGAATATTGCGGGCGCACTGTATAAAGCGCTGAGTGTTTTCGCATTGCGCGATATCGATCTGTATAAAATTGAATCCCGTCCGATTGTCGGCAAACCGTGGGAATATTTATTTTATCTCGATTTCGAAGGGAGTATGAAGGATGAAAAATGCAGGAATGCCATTGACCATTTGCAGGAAATTACCTCCTATTTGAAAATCCTCGGCTCGTACCGGCGTGGCGCAACAGTTCAGCGAGGCAGACAATGAGTTTGGGATATGTGCTGAAGGAGGGGTTGTCGGGATTCCGTCGCGCAAAGCTTGCCGCGGCAGGCTCAATCATTACCATCATGATTTCATTATTGCTTCTGGGGTTATTTTATGTGATAGCAAAGAATACTTCCCGGCTTGTCGAGAGCGTACGGGAACGCATTGAAATGGAAGCCTTCCTTGAAGAGCCGGTAACGCAAAAGGCGATTAATGATATCCAAAAACAGCTTCTTGCGATAGAGGGAGTGGACCATGTGCAATTTATCTCGAAAGAAGAAGCCGCGAGAATATTCAAGGAGGAATTCGGCGAGGATATTAATAAGGTGTTGGATTTCAATCCTCTTCCTCCTTCCTTTAAACTCTATCTAAAAGAAGGATACAGGACGAGTGCAAAAGCTGCAGAGATTCATGATAAAATTTTACAGATTAAGGGCGTGGAGAATATTGCGTATCGCAAAGAAGTGCTCGAATTTATCGATAACCGGGCGAAGATATTATATATCGTTGGGTTGTCGCTTGGAGGAATTATTGCGGTCTCGGCGATTTTTCTTGTTTCGAATACGATACGCCTGACAATCTATGCGAAACGAAAATCAGTGCAGGCGATGAAGCTTGTCGGAGCTTCCCGCTGGATCGTTCGTGCCCCTTTCCTGATTGAAGGCCTTTTGCAGGGCGTCGTCGGTGGGGCTATTGCGGCTGCAATTATTTACTACATGCTCACGTATGCAGTGGGTTTTGTTTCCAGAGAGCTTGCAGAATTTGTTCACATTGAGATTTCATTCTATGCGGTGGTTGTCCTTGCCGGCGCATTTCTCGGGTTGTTCGGCAGTTCGATTTCCGTACGACGATTCATCGGCGAAGCGGTGTCAGGCTGAAGGTGGGCGTGAATTACGACTGGCAATTAATCGGACATATTACTTATCTCCGCCGTTACTCATTTTCTGTTGTGTCAGGAGGATAACATGAACGAGGTTAAAAAACTGTACACACTCGGCACGTGGACGGCAAAAGTCGGTAAAGAAGAAACGTTCATGGCAGAGTGGCAAGCGTTTGCCAGATGGACTGCAAGAAATCAGCCTGGTGCGGGAAGGGCATATCTCTTGCAAGATCCTGAACATCCACAACAATTCATATCGTTCGGTCCATGGGAAAGTCAGGATGCAATCAAATCATGGAGAGAACGTCCTGAATTCCGGGAGTTTGTCGCAAGAGTTCGTCAATTATGCGATGATTTCCAGCCGCGGTCATTTGTTGCCGTCGCAAGTTCGGCGGAATAACAGTTGAAAGACAGGGAAGATGACTTTTGAGGATTTGATTGTCATAATTACGGGTATAGTCTGGCCAATAATCGTATTTCAGTTTATCAGCCCAAGATTTTACGATTTTGATTACACCGGAATATCCGGGAATCTTCCTTGAAGATGTTTTAGCAAGGATGTAGCAGTTTCAGGAGTGTGATAGCGTTGAAGGCGCTGCCTTAATTTTCTTAACAAAATCTAATTTGATGATTTCTTCAAAGTTATCAATCGGTACTCGACCGAGAATGCGTGACTTTGAAGAACTAAATTCAAGTGCCTCAAACCCCCGCTGACTTAAGATTGTCATCTTCGTTGAATCGAAATTATCAAGGAACAAAAAGATATATAGCCTTCCTTTTTTATCTGCATGCGTACCTAACTCTATTACCGATTTCTTATTTTTAAAGGCAGCTATTGTTCGACGAATTTTCTTATCTACTTTTTTCCAATAGGATGGTAACGTGCTATCGGGGGCATCGCTTGCTGTTTTCTGGTTTTCCTTCTGTTCCATTGGTTCTTGATTCCCCCAAGTTCGGGATGGATACAACAACAAGAGAAAAACAGGCGTCAAAATAATCATCATATGAAGTGCAAACCTTTTCACTGAATTCTCGCAAAAGAAAAATGGATGTATGAAATTATCACTAGTAATCGAAGGATAAGGCTCGAAATTGTCACTGGGGAGGGTGTGATCTAAAAGCGAGGGATTTTCTCCTGCGCTTTTGTCATCCCTTAACTATACCAATGTAATTTAGTTTCGGTTATATTCAAAAGCAATACAAACTGTCGTTCTTAATATGAAATTTTTGCAATAATTGGATAGATCTGTTATCCTTTCATGTATCGATTTGCATTTGAGTTTTTTGCATCTTTCTTCATCTTTCCCTACATTACTCCCGGTCATTTACAAGCTGGCTTTATACTAATTTGTAACACTCTTATTGATGGGTACCTTATCTAAGCTGTATCAGTCATCCATCGGCAAAAAATTGATGATGGGATTGACTGGATTCTTCCTCTGCGTCTATCTCATCGTTCATCTTGCAGGTAATCTTCTTCTGTTGAAACCGGACAACGGCGCGGCATTTGACGCCTACGCCGAATTTCTGCCGAGCCTTTTAATTATTCGAATAATCGAGTATATCCTGTACGCCGTGTTTATTGGGCACATCGTCAGCGGAACGATTCTCTGGATAAAAAACAGGCAGGCACGACCGGTCAAGTACGAGATGAACGAGCCACAGGAAAACAGCTCATTTTTTTCCCGGACAATGTTTCTTACCGGGAGTATTATTTTTATTTTTCTGGTGATTCATATGAAGACGTTCTGGGTTGCTTCGCGTTTCAGGCATGATCAATACCCCTCGATGTATGCAGTAGCAAAAACAGCTTTCGCGGACCCCCTCTACAGTTTGTTTTATGTATTTGCAATCACGTTGCTTGCATTTCACCTGCGCCACGGATTTCAATCGGCGTTTCAGACCTTCGGCATCAAACATCAGAAATACGAGCCGCTGATAAAATTTTTTGGGTTTATTTTTTGGGGTGTTATTCCAATCGGCTTTGCCGTTATCCCGGTCTATTTTCTCCTGAATAAGTGATACCGCAATGACATTACAATCGAATATTCCGGAAGGCCCCATTCAGCAGAAATGGGATAACCATAAGTTTAATCTGAAACTCGTCAACCCGGCGAACAAACGGAAATACCATGTGATTGTCGTGGGAACAGGACTTGCAGGTGCATCCGCAGCTGCAAGCCTTGCTGAACTTGGGTACAACGTTACCTCACTTTGCTATCACGAGTCGCCGCGCCGAGCACACAGTATTGCCGCGCAAGGCGGAATCAATGCTCCAAAGAATTACAAGAATGACGGGGACAGCATCTGGCGTCTCTTTTATGACACGGTCAAGGGAGGAGATTACCGGGCACGCGAGGCGAATGTCTACAGACTCGCGCAGGTGAGCAATAATATTATCGACCAGTGCGTAGCGCAGGGTGTTCCATTTGCGCGGGAGTATGGCGGTTTGCTGGACAACCGTTCATTCGGAGGTGCGCAGGTTTCCAGAACCTTTTATGCCCGCGGACAAACAGGACAACAACTGCTCTTAGGTGCGTACCAGGCGTTGTGTAAAGAAGTCGATAGAGGAGGCATAACGTTCTATCCACGCCGTGAGATGCTCGACCTCGTTGTTGTCGATGGCAGGGCGCGCGGCATCGTTGCGCGTAATCTCACCAGCGGCGGAATCGAACCTTATGTTGCAGATGCCGTCATTCTTGCAACCGGAGGATACGGAAACGTTTTTTATCTTTCCACAAACGCAAAGCTTTCTAATTGCACCGCCATCTGGCGAGCCCACAAGAGAGGTGCTTATTTTGGAAATCCGTGTTTTACACAAATCCACCCAACCTGTATTCCGGTCTCGAGTGAACATCAGTCGAAACTGACGTTGATGAGTGAAAGTCTTCGCAACGATGGACGTATCTGGGTTCCTAAGAACAAAGAAGACAAACGAGACCCGAGGCAAATTCCTGAGGAGGAGCGGGATTACTATCTGGAGCGGTTATATCCTTCATTCGGCAACCTTGTTCCGCGTGATGTTGCCTCACGTCGTGCAAAAGAGATGTGCGACAAAGGTCACGGCGTCGGTGTTACCGGGCTTGCTGTCTATCTTGATTTTACCGACACAATAAAACGTAACGGCAAGGAGTGGGTCGCCGAGCAATATGGAAATCTCTTCGACATGTATCACGAGATCACGAGTGAAAATGCGTATGAAGTTCCTATGCGCATTTTCCCCGCAGTGCATTACACGATGGGTGGTCTGTGGGTTGATTACAATTTAATGAGCACGATTCCCGGATTGTTTGTGTTGGGTGAAGCAAACTTTTCCGACCATGGTGCAAACCGTCTCGGGGCAAGTGCGCTCATGCAGGGCCTTGCAGACGGATATTTTGTCATTCCCTACACGATCGGTGATTATTTTGCGAGGAATAAGTTTCAGAAATTGCCTGTAAACGATCCAGCATTTGCAGAACCCATAAAAACCGTCGACGAAACTACAAAACGATTTGTCTCGATTCAGGGTAAACGGACTGTCGATGATTTCCACAAGGATCTCGGAAAAATTATGTGGGAGATGTGCGGAATGGCACGCAATGCCAAAGGTCTCGCCGGAGCGGTCGAGCAAATATCCCGGTTGAAGGAAGAATTCTGGAAGAACGTCCGAGTCCCGGGAAGTATCGACAATTTCAACCAAGAAATTGAAAAGGCCGGTCGTGTCGCAGATTTTCTGGAGCTGGCTGAGCTCATGGTGAACGATGCGCTCCATCGTGAGGAATCATGCGGCGGCCATTTCCGCGAAGAGTATCAAACTGAGGAAGGGGAGGCCAAACGGAATGATGAAAAATTCTCGTATGTCGCTGCATGGGAATATAAAGGAGCGGGACAACAGGAGGAGCTTCATAAGGAATTCTTGACGTTTGAATATGTGAAACCGAGTCAGCGGAGCTATAAATAGTATGGAAACGATTGATGTGAGACGCGATTTAATTTCACAGGATTTTTTCATGTTGAACTTTTCTTCATTGAAATTAACATGAACTTTACGCTAAAGGTATGGCGGCAGCACGATAAAGCGTCAAGAGGAAAACTGGAGCAATATACTGCAAGAAACATTACTCCTGATATGTCATTCCTGGAGATGATGGATGCTGTCAACCGCGAGCTTGCCCGGGCAGGAGAGGATACGATCGCATTTGACCATGATTGCCGGGAAGGGATATGCGGAAGCTGCGGGATGTATATCAACGGCCGGGCACACGGTCCGATGCGGGGTGTAGCGACATGCCAGCTGTATATGCGGTCGTTCGAAGATGGAGATACAATTATCATCGAACCCTGGCGGGCAAAAGCGTTTCCGGTTATTAAAGACCTTGTCGTCGATCGTTCGGCATTTGACCGTGTAATTCAGGCGGGAGGATATGTGAGCGTCGATACCGGTGGAGTTCCGGATGGAAACGCCATTCCAATTTCGAAGGTTGTAGCCGAAGAAGCATTCGATGCGGCGGCGTGTATCGGATGCGGCGCTTGTGTGGCCGCATGTAAGAATGCGTCGGCAATGCTCTTCGTGAGCGCAAAAGTATCACAGCTCGCCCTGTTGCCCCAGGGACAGGCGGAACGCAAAGGAAGGGTCGAACGCATGGTTGCCCAAATGGACGCCGAGGGATTTGGAAACTGTACGAACACCTATGCCTGCGAGGCCGAGTGTCCGAAAGAAATTTCAGTCGCCCATATTGCCCGAATGAACCGGGAGTTTATCCGGGCAAAAACAACATAGTGGAAATTGAAATTGAATCAACGAGGGCGAACGTTTCAGTTCGCCTTTTTTATTTTATCCGTGACCGATGGAAGGAGAAACATCGAGCGATTGACGGAAACTTTCTTCATCGAGTGTCGCTGCCTGACGTTCGATTTTTTCAAGCTGATGTTTCGGAGTATCAAGAGCAAGGTACCGGTCGGTCAAGATGTTCAAAGCTGAGCGGATTTCTACAAAACGAGTAGCCAGAGTTGCGAGTACTGTAGCAGTGCCTCCATCGTAACCAAGTGCCTGGCTGGCGGCTGTTTCGAATTGAGCGCTTCCTAATTTTTCATAGTATGTGAATGTCGGAGCCCCCTTCGTCTTACTACGTTGAAAAACGAAATCAGGGAAGAAACCGGTAAGAAAGAGTGAAACGTTGCCGATATACCGCCGCAGGTGGAATCGTTGTGCATCGTCGAGGTCGTTCATTAAATTCAACAGATCTACAGTATAAATTGTTTTCTCCCCCGGCTGCGTGGCAAGCTGCCAGACTGCCTGGCTGGTACGAAATTCCACACATACGCCCGCGATATAATCTACGATATCATCTTCTGCAATGTTCTTGTACGTGAGTGCACGGTAAACAATAACGTAAAAAAATAATGAATGCGACATCGAAAGGATCATCGGAGGTTTTTTCACCACGCGGTCAAACAGGCGGTTGTCGTGCAGCAGTTCCGTCAGCGTAGAAGGATCCTGGGAGAGCTGCACCAGTGCAGTTTGTTCATCGGTTGAGCCGCCAAGTGTCTGTGCGATGAATTCGAAGTCACAGAGGGATAATTTTGACCGTGTTTGGTTGTACATAGCCCTTTAATATATTCAACCTGCCAAATTATCTTTACAGTTCCGGTTGAGATTGTCTCAATAATTGTACCAAATTGTGCAGCGCAGAAACGATGTTCTTCCTGTACAGGAAATCTATTGCTGGCGGTCATTACAACGCTGTTCAGCACTCGGGGAAAAAGAGTGCCAATTCATCATTAATGACCAAAGAGTAAATATTACCTGCTGTAATGTCAAAATTACGACAGTATCGGAAAGAAAATTTCGCGCGCGGGAATACAACGATGTGGAATTATTTATTTCTTGCAGTACTTGTTCGAAGCATTTTGCCCATGATTGTTGCTGTCAGCATCTCATAGTCGACAGGCTTTGCGATAAACTCATCGACGCCAAGGCGTTTGCCGATGATTGCCGTTGTTTTGTCGAGGGACGGCGTCATGAAGAGAAATGGGGTGGTACGTCCTGTCTGTGAACTTCGAATGAACTGGAAGAGTTCAAAACCGAGGGGTCCTTTATTGAAATTGATTTCGGATAAGATGATATCCGGTACAATGTCTTTTATGACCGTCAGTGCTTCTTCTATCGTTGCAGCTGCCACGACAGCGTACGATTGAGTCCGCAGATGATGGGCGATATCAAGTAAAAGAGTTTCATCTTCATCGACGACGAGGATAGTTGCTTTCACTTTATTTTTGCGCACCTCTTTGAGAAGTGCCGCTTCAATCGCAGAATGGTCGACGATTGAAACACTGTACTTTCCGCGCAACTGCTCGACCATCGCAGTGGTAAACGCCGAGATGCCTCCGGTATTCCAAATTCCGTGAAGTGCTTCTTTGTAAAAAGCATTCTTGATTTGTCTTTCGAGAACAAGTCGGTTCGCTTCTCCAATCTTTAATTGCTGTTGCGTATTCATAATAATGGATTTCTGCGCCTCCGTCGGGTTGCCGTATTTCCACATTTCCGTCAGGAGCGCACGGAATTTCAGTTCAGCTTCGCTGAGCGCGGGGTTCTTTGCTGCGTCCCTCTGAAGTTCCCCGATGCGCTGACGTAGCGCAAGGGCATAGACGTTTTGCGGATCCAGGGCCAACGCTCGCCGGACCGCATCGGAAGCCTTTTTCAGAAACCCTTCCTCGATGGCTCGCTGCGCTTTTACAAGAAAGGAATTGATCCGGTTAACTTTTCGTTCGGCGATGATTTCGTTGTACTTGCGGATTTGAACGGAAAGTTCGACATTCATTCCAACCCGCTGAGAGAGCTGTTTGATGAGAAACTGAATGCGGTCTTCATATGATGAAGCAATATCATTGTCGGGGTCCACAGTAAAAACTTTTTGCAGTTCTTCGTCAGCGACAAAGTACCGTCCGGCACGAATGTGTTTATCCGCCTGCCGGAGCCACTCTTCAATCTGCATTTTTTGTATGCCGTCGACCGATGGAGTTGCGGATTTATCGTTCATTCGTTGCTTCCTTCGTAAATGTGTTGAAATAGAGATAGAGAGGGAACGAATAACATACGCCCACTTATTCTCCGCTCAGTTGTTTTTCGCGCCCTGGTTGATCCAGTCTCTGAGAATTTTTATTTCAGGCTCAGTTGGTAATATTTTCGCCTTCAGCGGCATCTGGTCGCCAAAGGGAGGTGGTGAGCCGAGTTTCCGAATCATCAGACTTGAATCGGCTTTGCTTGCAACTACTGGTGAACCGTGCTTTCCGCCGTGTATCAATCCTTCATAGCTGTCAAGATAGAGTTCACTCGGGTTCATCTGGTCTTCTGTGTGGCAGGGCAAACAATATTTCTTAATGACAGGAACAACATCGGTTTTATATGATACTGTATGGATTTTAGGCTTCATGACTTTTTTACTTTTTTTCTTTCCGCCCTGTTCCGACGCGGCAGCGATCAGGAGAAAAACAGCGGTCAAGAGGACACCTATCATCATAATTCGTTTCATACTATTTTCTCCTCGTTAGAACCATACGTGCATTTGTACCAGCGCCTCGTCATTCTGAATTGCCGGGGTTTCTATATTTAATCGGTACTGAGGACGAACCTCAACAAAACTGTACGGGAAAAATTCCATGCCGAGCGTGACACGCTTGAGCGTGTTTGTTGCCGGCGATGTATCATCATCTGCAACTCCTTCCAGAGGGTCGAACATATCAAACTTCCCGATGAGCCAGACGCCCTGGATTGCACGGTAATCAATTTCGGCATAAGCCGCCATTGTGTTGACTCCATCACTAATCAATCCTGAAAATACGTTAAACTGGTTTTTTGTCCAATCTATCTCGCCAAGAATTGTAAGGTTCTCTGCACCTATGCCCGCAGTGAATCCGCCCATCTTAAATTCCCTGGTGTTACCCAAAAAAGGATTCAACCGAGTGTTGCTGTAACCTGATGCACCCAGCCGAAAGTTCATTGAACCAGCTGTTCCCATATATTCGAGTTTTGCCGCAAAGGCTTTTTGTTTCGAGAAATCAATCGGAAGTGTCTCCCCGGACCCGTTAAAGATGCCGGCGGTGATAAAAAGGTTTTCGATGTACCCGCCGACTTCGACCCCGATATCTTTGTAGTTTGGAATAAAGATTAGTCCGTTATTACCCATGAGACCCGGAATGAAAGATAAATTCCCGCCCCGCGTGTATGTTGTATGATCGTCGAGGCGCCATCCATAATCCGGAAGGAAATCTCCGCCTTTGATATACCAGCCATTCGGGAGGATTCTGAAAATGCCGTATACTTCAGGCCCTCCAAAAAAATTCGGATTGGGCGAGAATGTATACGACGTGCCGTTGACAAGGTCCTGCTTGAAGAAAAAAGTGATTTTTTTGGAAAGAGTCACTGCTCCGTAGATCGATGTTGTCATTGCCTGGAACGTGGTTGATTTCGAAAAACCATCGTAGATAAATTGGGAACGATAATCTCCGCCGAGCGAAATGTTGTCGTTCAGTTTACCACTAAACGTGAACTCAGTGTCCTTAAGCGCTTCCAGAGGGACTTTTTCTGTGCTGTAACCAATACCGTATTCTGTTCGCATCAGTCCTCCTGTCGGATTGATATGACATGATGCGCACTTCGCTCCGGCCATCAACGCAAACCTGGGAAGGGAAAACGCTGAAGAAACGAACATCAACACACATATTACTGCTGTAAGGTGGCGTGTCATAAAGAATCTTTTCTTGAAGTGAAAGATTTTTTTATGGTATCAATTTAATAATGAAGAAATGTAAGGAATGATATGGTATTTTGCAATAGCGCGTGATGGGTTTGATACATAATATATGATGAAGAACAAAAAAGGCATCTTCACTATTTGAAGATGCCTTTAGAAGCAAGCAGAATGGATTATTTCAACAGCAACATTTTTTTTGTCTCTATATACATTCCAGTATTCCTGCTGTTTGATATGGCATGAAGCCGGTAAAAGTAGATGCCGCTGGGAATACGTTCAGCGTTCCAAACCAGTTGATGCCAGCCGGGTGACTGCTGACCCTCCGCGAAGATTTCAATCGTTTCACCGAGTATGTTATAGATGGCAACTGTAACCTGACTCGCAACCGGAATACCGTACTTAATTGTCGTCGTCGGATTAAACGGGTTCGGAAAATTCTGCTTGAGGCTGAATTCAACAGGGATGTTGTTCGGCGTTTCACGTATACCGGTTACGACGTCAACCCGGACCGGGATAGAAACCACCTTCATGCCTGGGTCATTGCTTCGTACGAGCAGATGGGCAGTCATAGTCCTAACCCCGGGCTTGTGACTCGTGACAGAAACCTGGATCTTTGCGGTATCGCCCGATGCAACGGATCCTCCCATGGGGCTAACTGTTAGCCAGTTTTCTTCTACGGTCCCGTGACCGATATCCGGAATCCAATCGATCGGTCCTGAGAGGTCGCCTACGACCGCAGCGATATTCATTGAGCCGTCATCATTTCCCAACATAGTTAAAGGGATAGAGAATGTGAAACTGGTGCTGTCAATGAATGCAGTTAATGTATTGATATATGTTCCATTCGAATCATAAAGGACCACGTGGCTGCTTGCCAGTTGAAATAACGAAAGATAGTATTCACATCCCACGTCCTGTGTAGGGAGAGCAACGGGTAAGGGAATGCCAGTAAGAGGATTCTGGTCGACGTCAAGCCCCACATAGCCACCCCAGTTGGATGGGTTTATCGAAGAGGCATTTACAAATTGAAGCGTGACAACGTTACCCCAGACATCTCCACGGATTTCCGAAATGTCGACCCCCCGGCTTCCGTCGCCAATAGAATCATGGCTGATCAAGGGTAATGCCGTCGCTTTGTCGAGTGTGCCCGGGCGTAATATAGTAACTTCTTCACGCAGCTGCCTTGCAGGACTATCCCATGCAATTTTATCCGGACCAACTTTATTGGAAAGATTCCGTTCGGGTCGGTGGTCATCAGTGCGGGATGTCTTTGTTGCCTCGTAGTCGACATCAATCAAAAATTGCAGTATACTGTGTCCGATGTTAGAAACATTTATTACAGATGTTGTGCTGTCATTCTCATGGATGGTAAACCAGAGTGAATCAGGGGTTGTTTGAATTTCCGGTGGGTAGGCGCCGATTCCTGTCAATGGAATATATTTTGTTAGATGGCTCGAATCGTTGCTTGCGATAGTCAATGTTCCGGTAAAATTGAGTGTATCGATTGGTGTAAATGTCACCAAAACTTTTTGTTGACTATATGTAGCGACAGTAAAATTTGTCATGTTGACATTGAAAGCCGGGTTATCAGAAAAGATATTGCTTACCTCAAGTGCTTCAGAGCCTGTATTGCTGATGGTCAGTGTATCGGTTGTATTGAATCCTATGAAACCGGAACCGAAGTGAAGGCTATCCGGTGTAACGACGATGTAAGGACGCCCGGTAACCCGTAGATGCACCGGGAGCAGTATCGGATTATGCAGAGGGTCATTGCTTGTAACCACAATTTGTGAATGATAGTCGCCGGCTGAAACGGTATTAGAGTTAAAATTAACCGTTACATCTTTGCTCGAACCGGAGGTCACCGTTCCGGAATCGGGAGTAACAGAAAGAAAATTCCCGGAAGGACCGAATTGAACCGCATTCGAAAGGAGTCGCGCCATTTCGTTGTTATAGCTGTAAAAGTCCATTCCGATGTAAACAACTTCACCTGCCCCTACGCCCAACGCCGACACGATATTGTTACCTGTAACAAGCTCGCGGACAATGTTGTGTCCATTCGACGAGTGATGATAATTTACACCATTAAGTGCCGGAAATGAGCTGGGAACATTTTTCACTAACGGGCTTGCAGTGTCGTTTACAACGGCATTGTAATAACTCCCCGGTACGGCATTTGAGATGTCCAATAGTCCTGTTCCATTGAGAAATGTAGTGGCGCCGAGGAATCCGCTTCCGCCGTAGTCAAGAACAATAATCGTTTTTCCGTTCTGAACAAACGAAGTAAGAACAGTACTAAACGAAATTCCCAGCGAAGTCAGGTCAGAAATCAACTCCTGCTCGGGGACAAGAAACACATCTTTATTGCCGAGCATTGTTGCAAAACTTGTGACAGAGGTTGTCGAAGTGGTGTCGACTGTGAAGTTTGGAAAATACTGGTATATGGCATTGATGGTATTCTCAAATTCACCTCCACTGCTGAGGTCGGTATATCCCACCCAGGCCAAAATCTTTTTTGACCCGGTAAGGCGCAAAAGTTGTTGCCACGAGTATGGCGCTGTTCTCCCGATGCCGGAGTTGAAATGCATGTTTTCTCGGTGAAGCGAGGTTATTGCGGTTTGGTCTTTCTCACTTCTCCGTTGAAGTTGAGAAACCGGCTTCAGTTTCGGTTGAAGTTCTGCAGCGCCGTTCGTCTTGATCTTCCATCGCAGCTCGCCCAGTCCGGTATTGGAGATAGTTATGATTCTCGTCGTACTATCGTGTTCGGTCAGTGTAAGCGCAAGCGAGTCAGGTACGATTGATATAGCGGGAGGGTAAACGCTCATGGCCTTCATCGGAATAATCAGAGTAAGATTGCCTGAGTCGTTGCTTGAAATCGAAATCTCGCCGTTAAAGGAACCGGTATCGTGCGGCGAGAATCTCACCAGCACAAGCTGTTGATTGTGCGGCGGAACACTGAAGAATGTAAGGTTCGGCAGAAAGAGGGGATTATTCGATGTAACACTACTGATATCCAGCTTTAGTGAGCCGGTGTTTTTTATAATAAGAGTATCAATGGAATTGTAATTGACAAATCTTGGCCCGAAATCAATAGTGTCAGGAACCGGAACAATATGCGGATGTCCGATAACGTGCAGACGAGCAGGGATGCGCTTTGGATTATGAACAGGGTCATCATTAATGATGCCGATAGATGTCGCATAATCGCCGGCGAAGATGTTCGCCGCATTAAATTTCACCGTCGCATCCTCGGTTCCTGCCGGAGTGACTGTACCTGACGTTGGGTTCACTGAAAGCCAACCACCGCCGCCACCCGCAAGCCAATCGATTGCATTATTTCCGAACAGACGATTATCTCCTCCGAAAATGACCGTGCCGTAAAAATCATCGTCCGATACGACGACTACTCTTCCACTTCCGTATGTTGAAACTGCAGAATGACCCGAATTTGCTATATCATTGACGATGATTTCGGCTGCCGGAGTCGTTGTGAGGGAATTTACCGGTCCGGAAAGAAAAATCGTGTCGCAACCGATTGTTACCGGGTGAGAATATATTTTTGTGGTATACCCGGCAGTTCCGTTCACGCCGGTATAATGAATTCCATACGGGATTGTGAGATCCGCAAAGTTGCCTGCGAAAGAGTCTCCTTCCACTAAAAGACCTCCTCCGTTTTGCACCCATGTCTGGAGGTCTGCCAATTCTCCGGCGGAGTAATTGCCGACGCTTTCCGTAATAATAACTACATTGTACGCACTTAAGCTTGATAAGCTGAATGGTAATGTGTTCACGTTGACGGTACCGCCGCGGGCAACGAGGTCATTCAGGAGGATTGAAAAAATTGAAGTATCGCTGTTATTGTTGTGTGCAAAATCGAAAAGGATGTGGACCCCATGGAGGTCATATAATCCTGCGGTTAATTCGTGTTGTCTGACATTAACCTTCGTGATTGACGAAATTGTTTTGCCGGACGAAACTATCCCGTCTGGATTTCCAGTGATGGTCGATTTGGGGGAAGCCAAGTGGTATATCTGCATCTTATGATAGCTGAGAAATTTAGCCGATTCGGTTGATGTGCCGGCGATACTCCAGTGCAAATCCCCCGTTCCGGCATTCCCGATCATCATTATTTGAGATGTGCTGTCTCCTTCGGGAATCGAAACTGCGAATGAATCAGGAGAGACGGTGATCAAAGGCGGATACGCAGCACGGCCATTTATGGGAAGAACCACGACTGGATGTGATGTGTCGTTGCTGTTGATCGAGAGCGACCCTGTGAACGTTCCGGAATCCGGTGGTGTGAATTTCACAAACACAAGCTGTGTATTGTGTCCGGACAGCGTGAAATTTTTCGGGTTAACGCTGAAGATGGGATTATTCGATATAATGCTGTCGACTGTTAGAACATCCGACCCATTATTCGTTATCGATAAAGTATCGGTTTTATCGAATCCCACAAGAGTACCGCTAAAATCGAGGCTGTCACGGTCGGTTGTAAGCAGAGGCCTTCCGGTGACTTGAAGAGAGACCGGGACCGTCAGAGGGTTGTGTGCCGGGTCGTTGGTCAAGAATGTGATTCTTGCTTTGTAATCTCCAGTGAGAAGATTTGTGGTTTTCACTTTTGCCGCTAGGTCGATAAATGTTCCAGGCGCGACAGTCCCGGAATCCGGCACCAACGATAACCATGGAGGAGTAGAACCAGTCCAGATCATTTCATTGTAAAGAAACCGGAGGTCGTTCTGATTCGACGAGCCTTCCATCACTAGTGAACAGTAGATTCGGTTCTGAAATGTGACGACGATTGCTGAATCATGAGGAGTTGAATCGGCGATGCGTGTCCCTCCCTTGAGCGCGCTGGACCACCCACTGCTCACTGCTACCGAACCCCCGCTATTGATTGGATAGGGAGAGGGGAGAGATCCGAACACCGGGTGATTTGTCGGGAGTAAATTGCTCACAGGGGTACCGGTGAATGTACTGCCGTTATTCCATCTGTAAAAAGTCGATGAATCCAATCCGACCAAAGGCGCAAGCTTGTTCTGCTCAGGCTGAAGCGCTGTGTTTAACGTGCCAGAAGTGATAATCAATCCGTGTCCTTCATTGACATAATCACGAATGGCGTCTATCTCGGTATCGGAAAACGTTCCATACGCCTGCGAAGGGTTCCAGGCGTCGGAAATGAAAAGAACGTTTGCGTGAGTGTCGTGCAGCATGGATGAAGTAATCGGAGAAACGTTTAACGTTGTGTAATCAATGTAGATTGGGCGTGAACCAAAGGCTGAGAAATTAGAATTAAGATAATCCCATGAAGAGGTAGAATACGCAGTGCCAAAACTTCTAACAACGAAAATTCTTATTGTATCTCCTTCCAGTATGGTGTTTTTCGTCGCCGTTAACAGAGATTGATGAGGCAAATCCTTGTAGATCTGCTGTCTGAAACCATCAAATGTCACATTACCCTGTTGAGGGAAGGTTCTAATTTCGTGAGTCGGAGAAAACGCTACGGTCTGGGATAATGTTCCGGAAGACCACTGCTGCCATGGGGAAATCTGTTCAGTGACGTAAGTTGTTGTTGCGGAAAAAGATAACGCTTTTGAACCGGCGTTGCTCACTTTTAACATCATAGTGACGGAGTCTCCTTCAGCAAGAGCTACTGAGAAGGAGTCGGGTACGACTGAGATTGAAGCTTGTGATAGAACTATTTCAGGGTCGAAGAAAACGCATAAGAAAAGTATACATAACACAAAAGTCTTTTTCGGAAGAGAATGGAAATATGTCATCGTCCTACACCGGGGATCGAATTGAGTGTTCGTATAGCGTTTTCAGTTTTGTGGAAAAAATAAAAAGGGGTGATGTCGTTGAAATTGAATGCCTCAAGTTATACACAAATTTTATCCCAAAGTCAAGGCTTAAGGTTCTCATAATAAAAAAGCATTCTTTCAGCCGATATTGGTAATTGAATACAATGTTCCTTTGCAAATCACTCACAATCCATGTATATTGGGTCGAATGATTTAGGGTCCTATAACAGTTGATGCAGGAATTTCGAAGGATTTTGATTGTTCGGACTGACAGGATAGGAGATGTTATTCTTACCTTACCGATGGCTCGCGTGCTGAAACGCCATTTTCCCGCGGCACATATCGCCATGCTCCTTCGCCGTTACACTGCCGGGCTGGTCGAAGACAATCGCGATATCAATCAGATTCTCTTTTATGACGATGGTCAGCGATTGCTGCCGTTCTTTCGTCTTGTAACAATGCTGCGCTCGGAGCAATTCGATATCGTGTTTCATACCTATCCCCGGTTCCGACTTGCAATGATGACCTGGTTTGCCGGCATTCCTGTCAGGGTCGGAACGGGATACCGATGGTATTCGTTTTTGTTTAATAAGAAACTCTATGAGCATAGAAAAGACGCGCTACACCATGAATTGGAATATAACCTTAATTTATTGACGACGGTCGACTGTACAATTTCAGACAACGATAACCCCCTCACACTCGATGTCCAGCCTCAGGTATTGGACGATATGAAAACCCTTCTTGTGCAACGCGGCGTGCGAAATAACGCACCGACAGTTATTGTACATCCCGGGAGCGGGGGGTCTGCTCGGGAATGGAGCCCGGAAAGCTTTGGAATGCTCGCCCGGCGCCTTTTTCAAAAATTAAATGTAAATATTATCTTTACAGGTGGAAAAAAAGAAAAATCGTTGGTTGACCGGTTGCTCTCGGTCGCGGGAATTCCTGCTGTTACATTTGTCGACGAATTGAATTTGAAAGAGTACGCTGCGCTGGCAAAACTTTCAACACTGTTTGTCGGAAATTCTACCGGCCCGCTGCATATCGCTGCGGCAGTCGGAACGCCGGTAGTCGGCATCTATCCGCAGGTTACTGCACTCAATGCGACAAGATGGGGACCTGTTACCTCCAAGAAAACAGTGCTCACTCCAAAAAATAAACCGTCGGATTGTACTGTATGCATCCGTGCGAAACAAGCGGCGTGTGAGTGTATGTCGACAATTACTGTTGATGAAGCTTTCGAAGCCTGCCTCCCGTATCTCTCATCAGAGCAATTGCATGACTAAGTTTTCGAGATTATTTTTATTTGGGCTGATTTTTCTGAGTACTAAAGGGGGCCACGGCTGGCAGGCAACCGCGCCTGCTGCCAAAAGAGATTCTCTTGGGGTGATAACCGATAGAGTTTCCGCAAAGCGAGACACTGCTGCTGTTAATCCGATGGATACATTGCGGAAAATTCCCAACACCGCTTACTCTTCAGGCGAATACCTTCGATTCGATGTGAATTATGGATTTGTCAACGCAGGAGAAGCGGTCATGAAGATTTCGGATACCATCTATAACGGCCGCAAATGCCATAAGATTGAATTTTCCGTCGATTCAAAACCGATTTTTAACTGGGCATATAAGGTTGAAGACAGATACAGGACGATTGTCGACGCCGAAGGGCTTTTCCCTTGGCGATTCGAGCAACATATCCGTGAGGGCGGATATGCCCGCGATTTTATTGCTGATTTTGACCAGGTGAGGCATATTGCTAAAACTTCAGACGGCGACCATATTATCCCTCCATATGTACACGATATTATGTCGGCCTTCTATTTTACGCGGACGATCGATTTTAGGGATTTCAAACCTGGTCAGAAAATTCATCTTCAGAATTTCTTTAAGGATTCGACTTACCAACTTGACGTTAAATTTAGGGGAAGGCAAATGATTGAGGTGGATGCGGGAAAATTCAATTGTATTGTCATCGAACCTCTTGCACATGAAGGCGGGTTGTTCAAAGGTGACGGTAAAGTGTACATCTGGCTCACCGACGACGATCGGAAGATTCCAATAAAAGTAAGCACTAAGATAGTGATCGGTTCGATCGATTCGGATCTTGTCGAAGCACGGGGAATCAGGGGACCCATTCGAGCACGAGTGAAAGAAGATTAATATGGCACATTACAAACAAATCGACCTGACGGGTATCAGAACCATCTCCATTAAAGGACGGAAAAGCAAAGTGAAAACTGCTTCTTTTGCGAGAACGTATGACCCTGCGCGTCAACCATTTTCCGACTTCGCTCGCTCGCTTCCCGATATTCTTGTCGCAAAAGATTTACGAAAGTTTGTCGATGATGTCATCATTGCCGGTCGTCGGGGAAAGCCCGTCATAACGATGATGGGAGCTCACGTGATTAAAGTGGGACTTTCTCCTCTTATCGTGGACCTGATCAAGCGAAAGGTCATTACATGTGTGGCGATGAACAGCGCCGCGGCCATTCATGATGTTGAAACTGCGATGTGGGGAAAGACGTCTGAAGACGTGGAGGAAAATATCGCCGACGGTCGGTTCGGCATGTCGATGGAAACCGGAGAGTTTATCAACGGCAATCTGGCAAATGGAATTCTTGATGATAACGGAGGATACGGAGAGGCTCTTGGGCGCGCCCTGCAAAAATCCTCCCACAATAATGTGAGCATCCTTGCTGCATGTTACCGTAGCGGGATTCCCGTGACGGTGCATGCCGCTATAGGCACGGATATCATTCACCAGCAACCGACGATGGACGGAGCGACAACGGGCGAAATGACGTTCCGCGATTTTAAAGTGTTGTGCAATGAGGTGACGAAACTTCATGGTGGCGGAGTTGTCATGAACATCGGTTCTGCGGTCCTCCTGCCGGAAGTGTTTCTCAAAGCGCTGACCGTTGCCCGTAATCTCGGCTTCCACGTCCGTGGATTCACAACAGCCAATTTTGACATGATCCAGCATTACCGCCCGCGCATGAACATTGTTCACCGGCCCACACAGCAGGGCGGAAAAGGGTACCTCTTTACCGGACATCACGAGATCATGATTCCCCTGGTCGTTGCAATGATAAAGAACAAATTAAAAAAAGCCCGATGACCGGTTATGAAATTCCTCCGCTTCAGCCGGATTACCTTAACGGTGTGCAATTATCTGAACAAACATTCATTCGGAAACACGGAATTTCTCCTGTCGCATTTGCCTTTCTTGCGCTGATTGGTGTTTTTATTCTTTATCAGTTCGTTGGGGGACTGATTATCCTGATGGTCTTCGGATTCAAACCTGACGCGGGCAACGTTCTTGGCTTCAGGCTTGCAAACGGTGTCGGTGAGCTCCTGTTCATTCTTGTCCCTGCAACTCTTCTCACACGTCTGGCGTCTTCGGATGCAAAAGAATTCCTGCGGGTTCGCCGGGCCAGTCTCGGTACCTTAGTTCTTCCGCTCGTCGGGATATTTTCATTACAGCAATTGTTACAAATGTATTTGTTTTTCCAGGAGAAAATACCTCTTCCTCAATCGATTGCGCCATACGTCCAGCAGTTTAAGGATTTGATTGAAGAAACGATGAAACTTCTTGTCACTGCCCGCTCGATCCCGGAACTCATATTGGTCATCATTGTCATTGCCTTGATTCCTGCGCTAACCGAGGAATTTATGTTTCGGGGACTGGTTCAGAGAAGTTTTGAACAGGGGCTAGGCCCCCGGAAGAGTATTCTTCTCACCGGTATTATTTTTGGGGTTTATCATCTAAACCCCTTTTCCATTGTCCCTCTCGTTTTGCTCGGAGTGTATTTAGGGTTTTTAGTGTTCCGGGCAAACAGTATTGTTGTCTCCATCGCGGCACATTTTTATAATAACGCCATCGCCTGTGTGGCTGCATATATTCAGCGCGATGATTATCTTGTTACCGGCAACCCCAATGAAATGTCAATAGGTTATCTGACAGGGAATGCAGTGATCTTCCTTCTCTTATTCGGAATATCGACATTTTATTTTATTCAGATTACTCGCAGGCAAACACCTGAAGCCGATTTTACGGGGGTACAACCATGATCACACTTCAATGAGCAACCTCACACGCCGTGTTTTGACAGCATGCGTTGCAATTCCGATTATCATTTTCATCTGTATGGCAGGAGGGTTATATTTTTTTGTATTCATTGCAATTGCTTCCGCTGTTTCATTAAAAGAATTTTATTCGATTACCGAAGCCAAGGGTGCAAAACCTCTGGTTGCGCTGGGAATCGTCGCGGGATTCTTTGTCAACCTCTCGTTCTACCACTTCAAACTTCGTGAGTTCATCTTCAGGCTCTTCGAGTCACAGGGGGTCATGATTCCGTTCCCGACACAAACACAACTCCTGGTTATTGTGCTCGTTGTGACAATCCTGGTCTTATGCCTCGTCGAACTATTTCGGAATGACGGCTCTGCAATTTTGAACCTCTCATCGACCCTGATGGGTATTTTTTACATACCGCTGTTTTTCGGAACGTTCATCGGCTTGCGAGAAGTGTTTGTACCGCTCGATTTTCCGATGTTGAGGTATTTTCCGAATAACGTGAGTTTCTCCGACACGGAAGCGATAGCACAAGTATATCGGTGGGGAGGGTACACCGTCATTTCAATCTTTGCGGTAATCTGGATCTGCGACAGCGCAGCATATCATGCGGGCACAGCCTTCGGGCGTCATAAACTCTACCCGCGCGTCAGCCCTAACAAAACCTGGGAAGGCGCCGTATTCGGTTTTATTTTTGCCCTCGGGAGCGCAATCGCTGCGAAGTATCTTGTTCTCGGATACTTATCACTGAGCAACGCAGTAATCATCGGCGCGATTGTCGGAGTGTTTGGCCAGCTCGGTGACCTCGTAGAGTCCCTGATAAAACGGGATGCTGGGGTGAAGGATTCTTCCGCGTTAATTCCGGGTCACGGGGGAGTGTTCGACCGCTTCGATAGTTTGCTTTTCGTCGCTCCAATTGTGTATCTTTATTTAGATTACATCGTTTTTACTTAAGGGTCGAGTGCTCACAAAAGAAAAAATCAGCGTTATCACGCTGGGTTGCTCAAAGAATGTGGTTGATTCCGAAGTCCTGATGAAACAGATCCAGGCGAATAACCTCGATCTGACGTTCGATACGGAAAAAGCTGGAATTGCAGTCATCAACACCTGCGGTTTTATCGAGGCGTCGAAGGAGGAATCAATCCAGACGATTATGAATGCAGTGCAATTAAAAAAAGAAGGAAAGCTCAAGAAGGTTATCGTCATGGGCTGTCTTTCTGAGAGATATTCCACAGAGCTTCGCAGGGAAATTCCTGAAGTCGATGCATACGTCGGTGCAAACAAAATGGACCAGGTGGTTCGTGCCCTTGACGGCGATTATAAATATGAGCTGGTAGGTGAAAGGCTTCTTACAACTCCGCGTCATTATGCCTATATCAAAATTTCGGAAGGGTGCGACCGTCCCTGCTCCTTCTGCTCAATTCCATTAATGCGTGGCAAGCATATCAGTAAACCATTAGAGCGCGTTCTTCTTGAAGCACGCAGGCTTGCCGCCTTGGGTGTGCGTGAACTCATTCTCATCGCACAGGACAGTACGTATTATGGTCTCGATATATACGGAAAAAGAATCCTTTCCCAACTCTTATTGGAACTTTCCCGTATCGATGGAATTGAATGGATACGATTAATGTATGCTTTTCCGACGGGATTTCCTGCAGATGTGCTGGAAGAATTTGACCGTAATGCCAAGCTTTGTCGTTACCTTGATATGCCGGTGCAGCATATCTCCGACTCGGTACTTGCTTCGATGCGTCGGGGGATTACGTCCGACAAACTTCGGTCGTTGATTGCGATGATTCGGAAAACTGTTCCGGGCATAGCGCTGCGGACAACGCTTATCGTAGGCTATCCGAATGAAGGAGAAAAAGAGTTCAATGAGCTTGTTGAATTTGTAGAAGAAACGCAGTTCGAACGATTAGGAGTCTTTACCTATTCCCTGGAGGAAGGAACGACTGCTTATCCATTGGGCGATCCGATTCCTCAGGAGCTAAAAGAGGAGCGCCGGAATCGAATCATGGAAACTCAAAAGAAAATTTCCCGGGGAAAAAATGATCGATTTGTCGGCACGGCACAGAGAGTCCTTATCGATGGAAAAGAAGGAGAGACCGCTTTTGGAAGAACCGAGCGTGATGCACCGGAAGTCGACAACGAGGTGACGATCCATTCCGCAAATAGCCTTTCGGTCGGATCCTTTTACAATGTAACGATAGTTGATGCCGATGAATATGACCTGTTCGCTTATCCTGAACTGAAGGGTACTGTTCGCTCAGATTCGTTGTTCCTGTAGTTTGAAGTCCGTGAGGAGGTTATAATGATGTTGAAAAAGATTTGTTGTATTTTAATTCTCGCGTTCGAGGCGGCTTTCGCACAATCGGAACTTCCGCATCAGCAAGCCCCCGATGCTCCCCGTCTCTATTTCGACGCGTTAAATTTTTCTTCCGGTGTGTCCGATTCCAGCAGGCTCGACCTCTATATCGAAGTGCCGTATGAAGGATTGCATTTTATCAAAGAGGATGAGGTATTCCGCGCGCGGTATGATGTTTACATTGATGTTGAAGATAACAACGATAAAACGGTATTCGACAAATCGTGGACTGAAACGGTGGAGACGAAAGACTATGAAGCGTCCGTATCTCCCACAGCGGAAAACCTCAGTCAGAAGTCATTTATCCTTTCTCCGGGTGAATATTCCCTCATCGTACAAATTCAGGATGATGATACAAAGAAGACAAATCGCGCGAAGCGGGATGTTAAAATACAGAATTTTTCGGTGAATCCGTTTTGTCTGAGTGATATCATGCTCGTGAATCGTCTGGGGAAAGAAGGAGAAAAGAAAATCGTTTATCCCAACATTTCCGGAAATGTCGGGGAATATGGTGAAACATTCTATATTTTCTTTGAAATTTATAATCATGTGGATGCGGATTCTGCCGTTGTCTGGACAATGATTAAGAATATAAAGGGAGATATCCTCCAGCACGATTCGACGATGCAGCGGCTTGCAGCCGGAAAAACACCCTGCTTTATTCGAGTGAACAGCTCAAAATTATTGACAGGAGAATATACGATTGAATCACAGGTCATACCCGAAGGGGAAAAGGTAAATAAGGAGCTTGCGAATGTCGGCGTTATTTCTTCCCGCCCGTTTGTGATCCGGTGGAGTAGTTTACCGGTTTCTATAGCGGAACTCGACCAGGCGATCGATCAGCTTCAATACCTGACGGATAAAGATACAATCGAGGCGATGAAAAAAGCTGATCCGGAGATCAAGCGAAAGAAGTTTTTTGCCTTCTGGAAGAGAAGAGATCCCACTCCGAACACCGAGCGCAATGAATTGATGGAGGAATATTACGCGCGAGTGGCATACGCCAACAAAAATTTTTCTCATTATCTCGACGGATGGAAAACCGATATGGGGATGGTGTATATTATATTTGGTCCGCCCAGCAACGTCGAGCGACACCCATTCGATATCGATTCAAAACCGTATGAAGTGTGGACGTATTACGAGGCAAACAGGGAGTTTGTCTTTGTCGATGCAACCGGCTTTGGAGATTATCGTCTGCAAAATCCGATTTGGGATGTCTGGCGTACTCGACCACGCTGATGTAACTTAGTTCGCATCATGATTCGTACCCTGCCAGTTTCCTGTGCCATTCTGGTCTGTTGCTGTATGATGAACGCTGCCACAGTTCGTTCGCTCCGGTTTACAGGAAACCATGGGATAACTGGACGGCGTCTCGAGGAGGCAATGAACACAAAACCACGATCATTTTTTTCTCCTTCCGGGCTGCGGCTCGATCTTGAGTCTCTTCTTCAGCTGTATCACCAGCAGGGGTTTTATTTCGCTGAGATTGGCATTGATTCGCTTTCGTTCTCAAAAGATAGCTCTGTCGTCGATGTGTCATTACGAATCGATGAAGGAGATCAATCGGAGGTGGGAGAACTTCATCTCGAAGGCAACACCGTCTTCACTGTCGAAGAGATTCTTCAGCGTTTTGATACACATACAGGGAAACCTCTTGACCGGCAGATCCTTGAGCGGGATATCGATGCATTGATCTCCCGCTACGAACGCATCGGTTATCCTTTTGCGAAAGTCGAAATAGTAAATATTGCTCAGGTCGACAGCGGGCGCAATCATGTGTTGCGTATAGAAATTACAGTCGATGAAGGGTCGAAAGTTCATATTAATGAAATCAGAGTTGAGGGAAACACGGAGACGAATGAACATGTTATTACACGGGAAGCAAGAGTTACCCCCGGTGAACTCTTTGATGAGGACAAGCTTGCAAAAATCCGTCAGCGGTTGAACCGCTTAAACATTTTTTCCCTTGTCCACGACCCGCAATTGTATATGAATTCTACAGGTGGGGGACTTCTCCTCGTCGTTCAGGAAGGCGCGACCAATACGTTCGATGGCATCGTTGGGTACGCCCCGGGCAGTTCATCGGGCGAGGGTATGTTCACCGGACTGGTCAATGTCTCGATGAGAAATTTATTCGGTACGGCAAGGAAACTGCATGTCAGTTGGCAGAAAGATGAAAGTCGTTCACAGGAGGTCGCTTTACAGTATGTTGAACCGTGGATTTTTGATATTCCCCTCAACCTCAGCGGAGAGTTTTATCAGCGGCAGCAGGATAGCACGTATGTCCGCCGGGCGGTTGAAGCGAAAGCCGATATATTGCTCACTGAATCATTTTCGGTAGGCGGAGTGTTCAACCATGAGAACATCATCCCGTCGAGTACTACTGCCATTCAAAATGTTGCGAACAGCCGTACCATCACAACCGGAATAGAGATCCAATATGATTCGAGAGACGATATTCTCAGTCCCACAAACGGAGTGAATTACCGGAGCGAGTATACCATCGGGAACAAAAAAATCTTCACGCCTTCCCGACAGGATGAAACCCATTCGGTTCAAAAAGTCAGCCTGGATACAGATTTATTTATTGAACCTGTTTCACGGCAGGTGGTTGCCGTCGGCTTGCACGGGCGACAATTAACGAGCGACCGCATAGAAATTGGCGACCTATACCGCTTTGGCGGAACTACGACTCTGAGAGGTTACCGGGAAAATCAATTTCTCGGTTCACGAATAGCCTGGACGAATACGGAGTATCGTTTTCTCCTTTCACGTCATTCTTTTTTCTACGGTTTTTTTGATACTGGATATTATTATCTTCCAGGGGATTCCGCCAACGGTAGTTCATCTCTCCAACATTTCAAGTATGGATATGGCGTCGGCGTTCGGCTGGAAACCTCGCTCGGTAATATCGGCGTGAGCCTTGCATTAGGGAAAGGGGATTCTTTCTCCCAGGCGAAAATTCATGTCGGTTTGATAAATGATTTTTGACTGCAATGTATGCTCGACCTTGACGTAGAACGAACGTACTGGAGTAAGGGGATTGAATATGTCGCCGGTATCGACGAAGCGGGGAGAGGCCCTCTCGCAGGACCGGTCGTTGCCGCTGCAGTCCTCTTTCGACAGGGTGTGTGGATAGAAGGTATTGACGATTCAAAAAAACTCTCCGCGCATCGGCGGAACGAAGTGTTCGAGCATATTCAGCAACATGCTCTCTGTATCGGTGTGGGAATAATTTCACATACGACCATTGACGAAATAAATATCTACCGGGCGTCCATGAGGGCGATGAAAGAAGCTGTTGCCCAGCTTTCACAAAGACCGCAGCATTTGCTCGTTGACGGGCCGCGTTATCAAGTATCATCAATTCCGTTTACCGCCATCGTGGGTGGGGATGCTAAATGTTTTTCTATTGCGGCTGCTTCCGTTATCGCAAAGGTGACGCGCGACCGGATTATGGTTGACTGCGATCGGCTGTACCCGCAATATGGTTTTGCAAAACACAAAGGATACGGCACAAAGGAACATATTGAAGCTATCCGAAAATTCGGTCCCTGTGAAATCCATCGCCGCAGTTTTCGGATGCCTCTGATTGGAGTCAGCTACAATTGTGAATAAGAGGAACAAAGGTACGCTGGGGGAAGATATCGCTGTTGATTATTTGGAGAAAAAGGGTTATCGTATCCTCGAACGAAATTTCAGGTTCGGACGCGGCGAGATAGATGTCGTTGTCGAAGATGAGGAGACGCTGGTGTTCGTAGAGGTCAAGGCACGGCATTCAACTATGTTCGGTGACCCCGAAGATGCCGTCACTGAGTTTAAACGACTTCAAATCCGCAAAATTGCTGAAGGATATTTATTCAAACATCACATCGAGCAACAAGCCTGCCGGTTCGACGTTATTGCAATTCAATTCAGTAACTCGGGCAGGGAAGTTCGGCACTTTAAGGATGCGTTTTAGGTTCGATGAACTGACTCAACATGACCGTACCTGATATGAGAACATGAACACTCTTCCTTTCATCGTTGGTGCGTTGTGTGTAATGGCTATTGCATACCGTTATTACAGCGCATTTATAGCCGCAAAAGTTGTTGCGCTGGACAATACGCGCGAGACGCCCGCCACTGCAATGTATGACGGTCAGAATTATTATCCCACCAACAAGTGGGTTTTATTCGGCCATCATTTTGCCGCCATATCGGGCGCGGGACCGCTGATTGGTCCCGTGCTTGCCGCGCAGTTTGGTTTTCTTCCGGGATTTTTGTGGTTGTTAATTGGTGTGTGTCTTGGTGGTGCAGTGCACGACTTTGTGATTCTTGCGGCATCTGTCAGGAGGAAGGGAAGGTCCCTTGCCATACTCGCCCGCCATGAAATCAGCCCCCTTGCCGGGATGGTGGGTTCGATTGCAATTCTTATCATCGTGATGATTGCGCTTGCAGGGCTTGGGCTTGCTGTGGTTAATGCGCTACGCGACAGCTCGTGGGGAACATTTACTATCGCGATGACCATACCGATAGCGCTCTTCGTTGGGTTATGGATGTACCGCATTCGACCGGGAAAAATCGGAGAAGCAAGCTTGATCGGCGTTATCGGTGTTCTGGTGTCAGTGATTATTGGGGGGATGATTCCGCAATCATGGCTCGCTCCTTATTTTACCTTTTCCAGGGAGGGAATTATCATTGCAATAGCCAGCTACGGATTTATTGCGTCGGTCTTGCCGGTATGGCTGCTGCTGTGCCCGAGAGATTACCTGAGCTCGTACATGAAGATAGGGACAATTGCCGCGCTGGTGCTTGGTGTTATTATTGTGAATCCGGAATTAAAGATGCCTGCATTTACCGAATATATTCACGGAGGGGGGCCAATCATCCCCGGTAAAATTTTTCCTTTTGTGTTCATTACCATCGCGTGCGGCGCGATTTCCGGATTTCATGCCCTCGTTTCATCGGGCACGACACCAAAAATGCTTACGAAGGAAGTCGATGCGCGTATGATCGGCTACGGTGCTATGTTGATGGAGGGGTTGGTCGGTATCATTGCGCTCATTGCCTCAAGCTCATTGTTTCCAGGAGATTATTTTGCAATTAATCTTTCACCTGAGAAATTCGCGGCGCTCGGGATGTCGACGCAAAACCTCACCGACCTTTCTCGTGTAGTCGGCGAAAATGTGTCCGGCAGACCAGGTGGCGCTGTTTCCCTTGCAGTTGGATTTGCCCAGATATTTTCAGCAATTCCTGGCATGAAAGGTTTGCTGTCGTACTGGTACCATTTCGCAATTATGTTCGAGGCGTTATTTATCCTGACGACAATCGATACAGGAACGAGGGTCTCCCGCTTCCTGGTTCAGGAGTTTGCGGGAAGATTGTGGAAACCGATTGAGAAAGCGGACTGGATTCCGGGCGCATTGATTTCCACGGCCCTCGTTGTTGGAGGATGGTCATATTTCATCTGGACGGGGAGTATCAGCACAATCTGGCCGATGTTTGGGACGGCGAATCAGTTGCTCGCGGGAGTTGCGCTCGCTGTTGCGACGAGTGCGATCATCAATTCGGGGAAAATCAAGTATGTCTGGGTGACACTCATACCGATGCTGTTCGTTTCCATCACCACCCTCGTTGCCTGCTGGGAAAATATTTTCGATAATTTTTTGCCCCTCACGTCGAACCCGGCAACTGCCGTTCAGGGATATATCGACGCCGTCCTGACAGTAATTATTATGGGATGTGCCGTGATTATTCTTGTTGAAGCATTCCGCAGATGGTACAAAGTGATTGTAAGAGGAGAATATTCCATTGAGGGTCGTGCCGTTTACACTACAGAGAAGGATTTTTGCCCACCGGAATTCGGGTGCTGTTGAAAAACGTCGCTTCTTTCCGAAGCGATCAGCTCTCTATTCATCCATCTCTCCTTACCGTCTCGACAGAAAACGCCGGCATACACACAGCAACATACTCCGCCCCTTCAGGGCCAGGTGAACTGTACTGTATCCATTCACCGCGATGAGCGATGATTGCCTCTCCCGCGTGAACATTCACCGATTCATTCTTCGAATCAACTTTCAACATTCCCTTCAAAACGATAGTGTATTCATCGAACTCAGGAGTTTGCCCGGGCTCGATCCAGCCAGAAGGACTTTTCATCCGGGCGATACTGAGACCTGTAGTTTTTGAGTTTATGCGTCCAATATATTCTTCAATGATTTTCGGTTTGTTGCCGGCAGCGTTTATTATTGAGGCTTTCTTAATATGAGTAGGCATGCAGTTTCATCATTATTGTTTATACCAGATGCGATAAATTGTATTGCCGTAATCGTCTGAAACCAGGAGTGCACCGTCGGGCATGACGAGAACGTCGACCGGTCTGCCGGTCCTGCTATTTCCGTGAAGCCATCCTTCAGCAAACACTTCATAGCTTGTCGCCCGGTTGCCGCTTAATCTTACAAGCGTTATGCGATACCCGATCGGTGTGCTGCGATTCCATGAACCATGTTCGGCGATGAAAATCTGATTCCGGTATTCTTCCGGGAACATCGTTCCAGTGTAAAATCTCATTCCGAGCGAAGCGACATGAGGACCAAGCTGCATCGCCGGAGGGGTAAACTCCCCGGCCGTATGTCCTTGTCCGAACTGAGGGTCTGGGATACCGTTCCCATGGAAATAAGGGAAACCGAAATTCATCCCTTTTGATGGGGCATAATTCAATTCATCTGGCGGAAGATTGTCGCCCAAATTATCCCGGCCGTTATCCGTGAACCACAATTCGTGCGTTTGTGGGTGCCATGCAAAGCCGACTGTGTTTCGGACGCCGTGGGCGTACACTTCTAATCCGCTTCCATCCGCATTCATCCGCATAATAGAAGCATACCGTTCATCCTGCTGTTCGCACACGTTACAGGGCGCACCGACGGGAACATATAGCATGCTGTCGGGTCCGAATGCGATAAATTTCCAGCCATGAGCTTCGTCGGAAGGGAAGTGGTCGTTGACCACAACGGGCGTAGGAGGGTGCTCGAGATTTGCTTCAATGTTGTCATATCGAAGGATGCGATTGATTTCTGCAACATACAGCGAGCCATTTCTGAATGCTACGCCGTTAGGGGAATGCAGATTTGATAAAATCGTGATGATTTTATCCGCTTTCTGGTCGTTGTTCGTATCGAGGATAGCGTAGACATTTCCTACATCGCGCGTACCGACGAATAATGTTCCGTTCGGACTTCTCGTCATTGACCGTGCGCCGGGGACAATATCGGCATAAACGGCAATATGAAACCCCGGCGGAAGTTTGATGGAGTCCTCCTGTCCTTCGACATTCTTGCATGAGACAAGGAAAGAAAGCAGGGCCAACAACACCGTGAAATACATGATTAAAACAACCTTCATTGTATTTGGAATGAAGAATGTTGACTTTTCATCGACGCACCAGATGTATTAATTTAGAAAAGCCTGCGGGTAAAATCAAGCATGGAACGAATCGTTCGCACTTTAAAGGGTGGTTTTACGCATCTGCAGGACGACGCACCGTGCGACTACAGTCCCAGCCGAAATTTCAACAATGCTGTCAAAAGTCTTTCGGGCTAACGACTATTTCAGTTATGAATACCTCGTTCTTGTCTTTGTACTGATAGTGCAATTCAACATTGTGGTCGCGGAAGTATTGCATCTGTGGATGTGACTTGTAATTTGCAATAATCTGAGGTCTGACCCGTTCATTCAAATCTGATATGTTGACACGTTCCTTTGTATAATTGACAAGAGTGTAAGAATATGTGAAGGAATTTCCCGGGTTGGCTATGGTTGCGTCGAGACGTGTCTCATTATCGACCATCAGCGGAAGGGTTTTATTAGTTTCGTTGGCGATTTGTACCAATGCTTTGTCGAACGATGGCGAGATATGATCGATAATACTTCGAACGACAAATGTGCCCAGCGTGGCGCTCATTGTTGCCGCAAGGGCGATGATAATAATTGTTTTCTTATTCTTTACCGATGTCAATGCATCTCGTCAGGTTTCTGCGGTTCCGGTGCTATCGAACGGCGTTTGCTCCGGTGAGACGCCCATCTCCCTGTGTACGCGCCGAACGAGCCGGCGACAAGAGATATAACAGGCAGGAAGACAAACAGGGATGCGTTCAACGCTATATCCTGCGGTTCGGAAGAAGAATACATTCTCCAGAAAAGAAAGAGTAACGCCGGTACCAGCCCGACCAGTCCGACTTGCCACGGGTACACTCTCCAATTAAGACCTGCAATCAGGCCAACAATGACCATTGTGAGGAAGGAGACAAGAAAGAGTGCCGTTTTACCGCCAAATTGAATACTGAAAAATGAAACAATCAATGCGACAACGGCACCGAAGGTCACAAATACAAAAGGGTGAATTCTGTTACTCATATATTTCTCTTTCTATGGTTGAACATAGCGCTAAGATAAACCCTCGACAATTGTAGCGATTCCCTGTCCGACGCCGATACACATCGTCGCGATTCCGTAACGGACTTTTCGCCGTTTCAATTCGTGTACGAGTGTTGTCATGATGCGCGCCCCGCTGCAGCCGAGAGGGTGCCCCAGAGCGATTGCACCCCCGTTGACGTTTAATTTTCCCGAATCGATATGCAGATCGCGGATAACGGCAATAGACTGTGCAGCGAACGCTTCATTTAATTCCACGAGGTCGATATGATTCATTGTCAGTTTGGCTTTTTGGAGGGCCATCCCGACTGCAGGAACCGGACCGATGCCCATGTAGCGAGGGTCGACACCCACGGTGCCCGTTGCAACGATGCGTGCCATCGGCGTAAAGCTAAGCTCCTTTATTCGCCGTTCGCTCATGACAATGAGTGCCGCTGCTCCGTCATTGAGCGAAGAGGAATTTCCGGCCGTGACAGTTCCGTTCCTGCGGAAGACCGGCGAAAGTTTTGAAAGCTGTTCGACTGTAGTATCTGCGCGGGGTCCCTCGTCTTCCTTTACGAAAACGGGCTCTCCTTTTTTCTGGGGGACGGCGACCGGAACAAGTTCCTCCCGGAATAAACCGTTTTTCTGTGCCTGCACGGCTTTCATGTGACTATTATACGCAAATATATCCTGTTCTTCTCGATCGATGTGATATCTTTCTGCAACATTTTCGGCGGTTTCCCCCATCGATTCCAACGGGAACATCTTCTCCATTCTCGGATTGGGATAACGCCAGCCGAGGGCCGTATCGTAGGCAATGATGTTTCCGTAAGAGCCTGCCTGGTTTTTTACAACGGAATATGGTGCGCGGCTCATGCTTTCCACACCGCCGACGACGATGATTTCCAGGTCGTCGGACCATATCGCACGTGCTGCCTGGTTGAGAGCATCGAGGCTTGAACCGCAGAGCCTGTTAACAGTCGTCCCGGGAACAAAATACGGGAGTCCGGCAAGCAAGGCACTCATTCTGCCGATATTCCGGTTGTCTTCGCCGGCCTGGTTGGCGCATCCCCATACGACATCCTGAATGCGTTGTGGATCCAGCTTTGTTCGCTCGACCAGAAATTTAATAACAACGCTGCCAAGATCATCCGGACGCACTTCACGCAGAGCGCCGCCGTATTTTCCGACCGGCGTGCGAACTGCATCGATAATGTATGCTTCAGTTCTCGACATGTAGTATTTTCAGCATAATTGGTATGTTATCATGTCCAATAATAAGAGAATGGGAAACAAAAAACAATCTGCGCTGTGACCTGTCACATCAAACACTTTCGCGTCGGCTTATAACACCTGCCACGCTTGAATGCGGGGGAGCATTGTATTCCGATCTAATTCTTAAAAAGATATATCAGAGAAGAGAAGCTTATTCCGTTGAAAAAACCACAGACGGATTCTTGATCCTTCTCAGGTAGGAAGTTAATGTGAAGAATTACCAGGAGAGTTTTTCTGGATGACCAGACCGACAACCCTCACGGTAACGGAGGGAAGTTTAGGGTTGTCAGTTTTAATAACAATTTCCCCCTTGAATGTGCCCTTTGCTCTTGGTGTCAGAACAGCAGTCAATGTAGCTTGCTCAGCAGGTTTAAGTTGTGTCTGAGAAAGTTTGAGAGAAATATTCTCCAGCGAAGATGTTATCGACGAAAGATTGATTTCGGAGGTTCCTCTGTTTTTGAGGACGACTGACTTGACCGAGGGTGAATCAAGTTGTGCCTGAAAATATACATAATCAGGCTGAAGGTCCAGCACGCCGGTGACATTCGCGGTGAAGACTATCCGGACTTTGTTCTGGGTCGGGTCGTTCGTATCAAGGGAAACTGCTTTTTCCGCATGTCCGGAAATATTTCTTGTGTTGAATGTAATTGCGAGAGAGGTGCTATCGTGAGGAGCGATGCGTTCTTTCCCCGGAAGAGCCGCCGTGCAGCCACAAGACGCACTCACATTGGAAAGAATAAGTGTGTCTTTTCCTTCATTCCTGATCGTCAAATTCTTTTTTGCAATTCCGTACACGAGGTCGCCGAAATCAAACCGCGTCCCGCCGACAATCGTGAGTTTTGGCTGGCTCATTGATACTACGGCAACAGTGCAAATGAGAACAAATGTGTTGAGGAACAGTTTTCCCCATGCTACTCTCGGTCGCACGAACATGTTCATTTATTGACAGGATGTTGAAGGGATTGGAACCATGAAAAAACACGGATCTGTATCATAGGCTGCGTAGCATCATCCGTCTTCAGGTCGATTGTGCCGGATTGGTTTTCTGCTCTTGTCGGATGGTACGCGGTTTGCAGTTCGGTTTGGTCGCCCGGCATCAGCTGATTCTTTAATATTGAAACTTTCAGGGATTCAAATTTTGAATCGACCCCGAGAATTTTGACCGATTGTTTACTTGTGTTCGTGATGGTAATGACTTTTGAATATGTAGAGTCGATTTTAGACACATTGAAGGAAATGTAATTCGGGTCCGGGTTTAATAACTGTATAACGTTCGCCGTGAATTCTATTGTCGTTCTCGGGCTGGATGGGTCATTTGAATTGATGTAGACATGCTTTGTGACGGTGCCGTCATAACTTCCTGTATTGAACGATATCGATAATCTCCCTGAATCTGACGGTGCGATTTTATGTTTGTCCATCATCGTGGCGGTGCAGCCGCATTGCGCGGTTACTTCCCCGATAGTAAGCGTATCCTTACCGAGATTCTGTACAGTGACAACCCGTGACGGTTTTGCCCCCTTGTAGACTTGGCCGAACCCGAATGATGTTCCGGGAATCAGTCTCATTTTAGGTTGCGCTGTCGACGTCCCTGCACATAATATCGAAAGAACTATCAATATAGAACGCGTTGATTTCATTATACATGCTCCTCGGAGTAGAAAATTAGTAAAAAAATATACGAACATAAACTGATATTGTCAACCAATTTCTCCGAATTTAAAATAGTGTGGTATGAAATTAACGGAAATTGATACTCTCCCTCAATGAATTATTTTTTTTTAATCGGGTAGAATGGGATTTCGGAAAGGCGAGCAGGACAAATCACTGTCTCTGGAAGCGAAGTGGCGGGGCCAGTCAAGCTACCACCACTTTGCCCCGGTTGCGAGTTGCCGTAAAAGAGGTGCAATACGGTAACGCTCCTCTGCAGTTTCCTCATGAATTGCTTCGAGCACAGATACCACGTGCTTGAAGCCCATCCTGTCGCCCCATTCGACCGGACCAAAAGGATAATTTGTTCCGAGTTTCATCGCGGTATCGATATCTGCCGGCGATGCAGTTCCTTCAGTGAGTGCGAATGCCGCCTCATTGATGAGCATGCAGAGAATCCTTGGAAGCACCATCCCCGCTCTGTCCTGGATGATTGCGAACTCCTTATCGAGCTGACGCGCAAATTCGGTAGCCCGTGTGACATGGATGTTGTCCGAGTGAACGGAGGGCGCAATTTCCATCAATCGATTGCGAAGTATTCCCGGGATAGCACCAATACCAACCAGGCGCTCCGGATGGCGAAGCCAGGAAGCCTGTTCCGTTGTTGTCACCGTCACTGAGGAGCTCAGGATCGTGGTCGATCCCAGCAGGAGTTTATCGAGATACAAAAGGTTATTCCTCTTGGCGGTGGGGTCGGTATTGGTCAGTTCAACCGCAAGGGCAAGGTTCCGCGGAACTGTATTCGTTTTCCTCAGAGAGCGGGGGAGTGCCCGTCGTTTTTGGGTTGAAGTTTCTTTGCAATGCACCGAAAAAGCGGTGCTGCAGATTTCACCGAATTCTTCGATGAGGGGTGATTCACCGATAAGGAAAATGTTTTTCCTGGAGGGAATCGCCATCTAATCCTTCTTATGCAAAATCATAAACATGTCATTCTCGATTTCGAGCGATATTGGCTGTTCCGTACTTTTGAATGTGAATGATTGAACGGCGATACTGTCAATAATAGAAAGTTTCTGCGTTGTCGTCGCTCCTGATAGTGTAATCGAAAGAGGTAATTTATACAGCAGTTTCGAAGCCGTTGTCTGAGTTAACTCCAACAATACATTATACCCTGATTTCTCGGGAGTTGCTTTCCAGTGATAGTCGATCTCCGGTCTATCGATTGAATCCGTATTAGCATATACCCATTGGTCGAAGAACCATTTGAGATCCTTGCCGGAAGCCTGATCGCATTCACGAATGAAATCATCTGTTGTTGCGTTCCCATAGCGCAAAGTTGGATTGTTGAGATAATTTCTCATGATGCGGAAAAACGTGGTATCGCCTAACATCGTGCGAAGCATGTGAAGAACAATTGCCCCTTTGTAATATACTCTTCCTGAAAATGAATCCCAGAACGAAGTGTCCGACCGGCCGACAACCGACCCGGCAAATTTTCCATTCTGAAATGACATCATCTTATGAATATAATCCAGGTAGGCTTCCGGGCCCTTCTTATGTTCAAGATAGAGGGCTTCCGCATATGTTGCGAACCCCTCATTCAGCCAAGTGTGTTTCCAGTTTGTCGGTGTAATTAAATCGCCCCACCAGTGGTGGCATGTTTCATGGAGTATCGTCAACCCGTATTTGTTGTCCCCCGTGATTAAATTTTCTTCGATACTGCAAATCGTCTGGTTCTCCATCGTCAGATTTCCCTCAACCTCTGCATATCCGAATTTCTCATTAATAAACGGATATTCACAAAAAGTTGTAGAAAAAAAACCAAGGAACTTAGTTGTCTGTTCGAAATCCTTTTTTGCTTTTTCATAATCTTTTGGAAACACATAATACGTAATGGGCATTTGCTGGCCGTTGCCTGCAGTATACGTCTCGGAAAACTCCTTGTAGTTTGCCGCTGCAATCGACACCAGATACGTGGCAATGGGATATTGAGTTTCCCAATAAAAAGTAGAAGTATGTTCGCCTTGTTCAACACGCTTCAGGATTCCATTCGAAACCGCTGTGAGTGGACGTGGGACCGTGACGGCAATAGAAGCTGTAGCTTTATCCGACGGAACGTCTTTGCAGGGCCACCAGGTTCTCGCAAAGTCCGGTTGGCTGATCGTCGCGACACGTCCGAACGTATCCGATTGGGTAAAGTATGCTCCACCTCCTTCATACTGGCCGTCAAATTTGGAGATGCCATGATAGAAGACCGTACAGCTGAATTTAGCTGAAGCCTGAATTGTGTCATCAAATTTCATCATGAGATGATCGTTTTCATGGCGAAAGGGGATAACCATATCATGATATTTCACTGAGTCGATAGTGAGAGTTCCGTTTGCCGCAGAAAGCACAAACACATCAACAGGTTGTATTGCGGTAGCTTCCACCCGAACTCTTCCGGAAAACGCCTTGCGGGAAAGGTCGAAGCCGATATTCAGATTGTATTGTGTAACATCATACAGATTCATGAGAGAGTTATTTGCCACACCGGCATGCACAATGGCGCATGCTGTGATGATGGAAAAGAGAAGGAAGGAGTGGCGCAGAGTATTCATTTATCGTACCGATAAAACCCTTTTTTTGTCTTTCTGCCAAGCAGTCCTGCGGCAACCATGTTTTTCTGTATGACATGAGGTCGGTATCGCGCTTCTCCGAAAGTCTGCTCGTACATCGATTGGGTCACGGCAAAATTAACATCGATGCCAATTAAGTCCATCAGTTCAAAGGGTCCCATTTTGAATCCGCCTTCGAGCCTGACGATACGGTCGATGTCTTCGACCGAGGCAACGCCTTCGCCGAGGAGCCGAAGCGCCTCTCCGTAGAAAGGCCGGGCTATACGGTTGACGATGAACCCCGGGGTATCCTTCACAATCACCGGTGTTTTACCGAGTGCACGGGCAAATGCGGCAGTCCGTTCAACGGTGCTGCCGGATGTCTGGTGTCCCCGGACAATCTCGACAAGTTTCATAAGGTGCGGGGGATTAAAAAAATGCAGTCCTATGAAACGTTCGGTGTTTCTGATCGCAGACGCAATTGCGGTTACTGAAAGTGATGAGGTATTTGTTGCAAGAATTGCGTCGGGAGAACAGATTGGTTCCAACTGCTTGAAAATATCCTGCTTGACATCGAGCTTTTCTATTACTGCTTCGACGATAATGTCGCAGGTTGAGAATTTCTCAAACGATGTGTGCCAATGCAGTTTCGTTATTGCAGCGTCGACTTGTTCGGCTGTGAGTTTTCCTTTTTCTACCCCTCGCTGCAAGTCAGAAGAGATTCGGGAGGCGGCATTGCTGAGGATTTCGGGTGAAACATCGTAGATGAAGACTTCGAATCCAGAAATTGCGGCAACGTGCGCAATACCCGAACCCATTGTTCCCGCGCCGATGATTCCGATGGTTTTCATGGGCTTGGCAAGAGCGCCGCGTGCTCGTTGGAGTTGCAATGCAAGAGCAACGTTATCGCATTATCCCGGAATGACGGAATCTTCCGGAACTTTCTGCCAGTCGGGAATCCATTGTGGCATGACCAGACTCCAGGATTCTGCTTTTTCTCTTACTTCATTTGCAAAAAACTCACGAACGTCATTGTTGTCCCGTTTCTTGAGGCCAAGTTCACGATAGCGTTTGTTTTTCCGCGAGCCGGGCCGCCCGAAGATCGACATGACACGGGGCCACCACCTGTCGAGGGCGGCCTGAATCTCCGGTTTGGTTCTCGGGTCGAGCGCAAGTTTTTTAACCCAGAAGTCGCCATGCGCAATGTGGGTGAGCTCTTCCTTAAAGATGCGGTCGATTTCCCTGCGCCACGGGCCGAAGGTGCTTGTCTTAACGTCTTCAAGCTGGTGCCCTGCACCGCGGTCCATCAAAAAATTAAACATTACAAAATCCGCCCAACTTTCGATGGGATAGTAAAAGATATTCACTCGTTTGTCGCCCGAAGCGCGTTTATCTCCAAGGAATTGAGAATCGTCAATACGGAATGTAAAATCCATTTTATCAACCCAATCATCGACACCAAACTTGGCGTCCTCCAGCAACCGGTACATGGCGCGTGCGTGTCGGACTTCATCGCGAACGATATTTGACACGATGAGCATTTCCTCTGTCGTTGGCGCTTTCATAATCCACGGTACATAGCCAAAGCCACCAGCAAGCTCGGAATCGGCCTGCTGTACCATGAGGTTCATGAGATGGTCGTAGTATTCATCACTCATATCATCAATCGTTTCAATTGATTCACCTTTTGAAAGTTTCGCGGTCATTAGTTCTTCCCGTTTTGGGTTCGGAATAGTGGATGGATTGCCTGGCATAATGACTTCTCCGCTGTGAAAGAATATTATGAAGATTTAACACGCGCCTATAATTAACTTACAGAAAAAGGGTGATAAAATCAACCATTATCTCCCTCTGAAATTCGCCGGACGTTTTTCCAGAAATGCTCTTATGCCTTCCTGATGGTCCTCGGTCTGAGATGCAATCTCCTGAATGTACGCTTCATACTCTAGAATCGCATCCAGGTCGGATGAGAGGGATTTATTCAAAGCCCGCTTGATGAGCCCGATGGCTTTCGTTGGAGCGTGAGCAAAAAGTTTCGCAAGGTTCATGGTTTCTTCCTCGAGTTTATCCGGAGTGACGATTTTATTGACAAGTCCGACCCGTTCCGCTTCCTCCGCCGAGATGTCACGGCCCGTGGTTGCGTATTCAAAAGCGCGGGCGAGACCGACGAACTGAGCGAGAAACCAGTGTGAGCCGGTATCCGGAACAAGTCCGATGCGGATAAACACTTCAATGAGTTTTGCAGTACTCGACATGATCCGCATGTCGCATGCGAGTGCCAGGCTGCATCCTGCTCCTGCAGCGACGCCGTTAATCATACCGATGACCGGTTTTTCCATGGTGCGGATTTTCCGGATGATCGGGTTATAATTTTTTTCCAGCGAATCCTTCAGTGATCGTTTATTGTCCGAGTGTTCTTTTAAATCCTGTCCTGAACAGAATGCTTTGTCGCCTGCGCCGCGGATAACGACGCACCTCGCGGAAGCGTCTTTTTCTGATTCCTTCAGAGCTTCATTGAGTTCCTTTTTCATCTGTTCGTTGAACGCGTTGTAAACATCCGGACGGTTTAACATGATGACGCAAATGCCGTCATTCAGTTGATAATTGATAGTTTGATAGTTAGGCATATAAGGATTTTGAAAGCTGAAATTTTAGTGCAAAATTATTCATTGATCCAATGGAGTAGACTCTGAGAGTTTATCGCTTTTCCCGAAAGAACATAATCATATCGGTCCCGATCGGTTTTACACCAAGAAGCCGCAGCATTGTTACAATCTGACCCCGGTGGTAAGACGAATGATTGACCAGATGCTGCATCATCTGATAAAGAGGCTGAGAGTATTCATTTCCCTTCATATCTTTATACGTGATAACCTTTGTAATATCGTTATCTGATTTAAGCATATGACAAAAGCCCATCATCTCATGTTCGACCATATCCCAGTGGTTGTTGACGTCATCAAATGTTGGAAAATCTTTCGGTTCATACAGGCTGCTCGGCGATGTTCCTCTCCACCGTTTCAACCAGATTTCCTCGGCGCCCATACTGTGCACGAGGGTTCCGTGAATACCACCGTGGCTCGAACCGAAATCCTTCACGTATTGTTCCGGCGTGAGTGTTTCGATAATACTGATAATACGGCTTTTTGCCCAATAATTGAATTCGTACATATTGTGAATATCTTTCAAATCCATTGTTCACCCTTTCCACTTGTATTGAAATTGTCGTTACTATGATTGGCAGCTAAAACATTCGTTCCAAACTTTCAGCTTGTCGAAGAAGAAGTTTTGCTCCGTGTTCTGTAATAAGCATTTCGTCTTCAATCCGGATGCCGAACTCGCCGGGAATATAAATTCCCGGTTCATTGCTGTGGGTGTTGCCCGCCTGCCCAGGTCGTTTGTTGCCGCGTACAAGGTAATACCATTCGTGTCCATCCATTCCGATGCCGTGACCGACGCGGTGAGTGAAATATTTGTAATCCGGTCCATAGCCGGCATCTACAATGACCTTCCGGGCTGCTGCGTCGATATCTTCAGCGGGGATGCCCGGCTTTGCGGCAAACAGGGCTGCCGACTGTGCATTACGGACAATCTCCCACACTGATTCCATTTTTTCGGTCGGCGTGCCGAAGATGGTAGTTCGCGTAATGTCAGATTGATATCCTTCGACGGAGCATCCGCCGTCGATAAGGACGATTTGATTTTCCTTTAGCGTGTGTTGTTTGACGAGACCGTGAGGATAGGCCGAAGCTTCGCCGAAGAGAACAAGTGCGCCTCCGTTTACTCCGAATTCGGAAAACATTTTGGATATTATTGATGCAAACTCCTGTTCCAACATGCCTTCATTCAGTGCATATACTGCAGATTTGTACACCTCGGCCGTGATATCATTTGCAATCTGCATGAGTTCGATTTCATGAGCTGACTTCACGCTGCGACAACCCGCTGTCACGGGAGTTCCGCTTACCAGTTTTAACGAGGAGCTGCTTTTTACTATTCCTTCCATCACAAACGACCGCGTGGTCTCTTCAATGCCTACCGTTCCAGTGTTTGCGTTGTTGTCTTTGAGTATCTGACTGACAAGCGCATAGGGATTTTCATGTTCTTCCCATGTAAGAAGTCGTGCGTTGCCGACCTGTTCCTGAGCGCGCCCCTGTTCGAATTTCGGTGCGATATATTGCGGCTCGCCATTTTTTGGAAGTATCATTGCAAACAACCGCTCACTCCGGCCCCAATTGACCCCGGTGAAATAATTGAGCGAAACACCTCCTTCGAAGACTAGGGCGTCCATCTGCTGTTCTTTCATCAGTTTTTTGGCGGTCTCGATGCGCTGTTCGCGCTCTTCCCTGGTAACCGGTACGATACGGTCTCGGATCAGCCGGACGGTGTCATCCGAAAATACTTTTTTTGATACCGTAGTCTGTGCAGACGACACTGTTCCCAGAAATGGCAGGAGGGTGGCTGATGCAGACGTTTTAAGAAAGTTCCGGCGGCGCATGTTTACTGTGATGAGTCGGTAATTAAAGTTCGTTCCCTTAATAAGTCAGATAGTAAAAAAACCGACAATCTATTTTAATCATCTTTATTATTTCATATTCTCTTTTATTTCCGCCAGCTTCTGCAGTGCCTCCAACGGCGTCATCTTCTCAACATCTAATTTGTTCAATTGCTCGCGTAATTTTTCATCCTTCATTTCAAACAGTGTCATCTGGATTTCGGCTGGAGCGATTCTGCCTTTTGTTGTGTGTTGCCCGTTTTTCTGCTCATCATGAAGTGTCAATTCTGAACCTTCGAGATTCTTCAGGATTTTTTTCGCGCGGTCTGTTACCTCGTCCGGTAGTCCAGCCATCTGTGCGACCTGAATACCGTAAGAGTGGTCTGCAAATCCGTGCGTGACTTTGTGCAGGAAGATTACTTTGTCGCTGTATTCACGCACTTCCACTTTCAGGTTCTTTATGCGGGGAAAAAGTTCTGCAAGCTCGTTGAGCTCGTGATAATGCGTCGCAAATAGGGTTTTCGCGCCAATGCGATTGTGAATATATTCTGTCAGTGCCCAGGCAATACTGATGCCGTCGAATGTGCTTGTGCCCCGGCCGACTTCATCCAGCAGGATCAGGCTTTTTGGCGTCGCGGTGTTGATGATATTCGCCGCCTCATGCATTTCAACCAGGAATGTGCTCTCGCCCGATGCAATATTATCGCTCGCTCCAACCCTCGTGTAAATCTTGTCCACAACCCCTATGCGTGCGTTCTTCGCCGGGACAAAACTACCGATTTGTGCAAGCAGGACGATGAGACCGACCTGGCGAAGGTAACTCGATTTACCGCTCATATTCGGACCGGTGATAATAAGAATTTGATGATTCTCATTATCAAGATGAGCATCATTCGCTGTGTAGCTTTCTCCTGGTGGAAGTAATTTTTCGATGACCGGATGCCGTCCTTCGGTGATTTCGATCCTGGTGCCTTCGTGGATTTCCGGACATGTATATTTATTTGCTACCGCGACCTCTGCGAGAGAGACGAGGCAATCGAGCATCGCGACAAGGCGTCCATTCTGCTGGATCGTTTCAGCATGTTCGGCAATCATCATACGCAGTTCCGTGAAAAGCTTCGTCTCGAGCGCGAGGATGTGTTCTTCCGCGTGGAGGATTTTATCCTCATATTCCTTGAGCTCCGGGGTGATATACCGTTCAGCATTCACCATTGTTTGCTTGCGGATGTAGGAGGGCGGAACTTTATCTTTATGTGTATTTGTAATTTCGATGTAGTATCCGAACACATTGTTGAAATTCACTTTAAGAGAAGAAATACCGGTTCGCTCCCGCTCCTTCATTTGAAGATTGGCGATCCAGGACTTTCCATTCGACGTGATATTTCGTAGCTCATCGAGCTCCTTGTTATACCCTTTCCTCAGGACGCTGCCGTCAGAAAGGGCGAGAGGCGGGTCGTCGGACAGGGCGGAGGAGATTGTTTGAACGACATCATTGAGTTCGTGTAAACCGTCCCGCAACGTGCTAAGTGTCCGTGATTTTGACCCGGTCAATTGCGTTTTAAGGCGACCGATCTCGCCGAGCATGCTTTTCATCGCAAGGACTTCTTTGGGGTTCGCGCGGTTGGTGCAGATTTTGGAGATTAATCTCTCGATATCACCGATATGTGAGAGGTGTTCAATTGATTTTTTCCGCAAATCGCCTGAGTGTACAAGTTCACTTACTGCCTCAAGGCGCGTCTTGACCGGTTCGACCTTTTTGAGGGGGTTATTGACCCATTTCTTCAGCAGTCTGCCGCCCATCGGTGTTTGGGTCCTGTCGAGCACCCAGAATAATGTCCCGTCCTCCCGTCCTTCAACGGATTTTGTGATTTCGAGATTCCGCTTTGTCGATTGGTCGAGGTTGATATATTCGCCGACATTGTACGGAGTGATTTTTTTCAGATGGAGAAGATTGGTTTTCTGTGTTTCCTGAAGGTAATTCATCACCGCACCTGCAGAAACAATTCCGCATCTCAACTCTTCAATCCCGAACCCCTTCAGTGTTTGAGTTTTGAAATGATTGATGAGGATTTCGTAGGCATAATCGAAATTAAAAATCCAGTCGTCGAGTTTTGAAAAAATGCCGCGATATGATCCTTTCAAGAGTTGTTGAAGAGTTTCGAGATCCCTTTTCTGAACAATAAGCTCAGAAGGGGAAAGCGCTGCGATCTGTTCGGCAAGCTGTCTCATGGGGAATTCGCACACACTGAATTCGGCGGTTGAAACATCGACGAATGCAATACCGACGGTATCATCTCCGGTTGCAACGACAGAAGGGAGTGTTATCGCAAGCAGATAGTTATTTTGTTTTTGCTCGAGGACCGTATCGGAAAAGGCAACGCCTGGTGTGACCACTTCAATGACATCACGCTTAACAATTCCTTTCGCGAACTTAGGGTCTTCGAGTTGCTCGCAGACGGCAACCCTGTAGCCGGCTTTTAAAAGCTTCGGCATATAGGACTCGAGTGCATGATAAGGGAAGCCGGCGAGGGGAATATCGTTGGCGGCTCCATTTCCTCGCTTGGTCAGCGTGATTCCAAGAACCTTAGAAGCAATTTTCGCATCCTCCTCGAACGTCTCGTAAAAATCCCCCATCCGGAAGAGAAGAACCGTTTCCGGATACTTCGCCTTCACCTGGATGTATTGTTTCATCAACGGAGTCGACATTTGGTCGAGTACGGAAGAAATAAAATTTTAAGTAGACGAGAAAAGATTATATGAATTTGAGGAAAAAATGGGTTAAAATCAATTTTTGGTAAGAATGAATAAAATCTTATGAAAGTTTCCGCCAGACGGAAGGCGACCGGTCACAACTATGCAGGGCTTACGAGGCTTTAGTATAGAAACATCGGCTTGCCGAGCAGGTGTGCTACTTTCGGCCGGTAGTGTTCAACGTCATACAGTTCATCGACGTCGACACGTTTCTTTCCTTCAGTAATAAGATTAGCGGATACAGTAGTATACTTTCCGTCACGTAATGCGACCATCCTGCCGGATTGTTTTTTTAGCAAAAGGTCGGTTGCTAAATATCCGTAACTTGTCGATACCATTAGGTCGAGCGCATCCGGAGCGCCGCTGCGCATCAGGTACGCGAGCTGCTGAAATACGGTACGGACTCCCGAACGCCTTTCAATTTCGTGGGCCACGTAATCTCCGATCCCCCCAAGCTTTTTATGTCCGTATGCATCCGCTTCGCCGCTCATCACCATTTCTCCGCCGATCGGTTTCGCGCCTTCGGAAATTGTCATGATAGCGTAACGGCTCGGGTTGTTGTTCCGGTCATCGACCAATAACTTTACTACCTTTTCTACGTCAAAATCGACTTCCGAAATGATAGCACGATCAACTCCTGCAAGGTAAGCACTGATAAGCGATGTTTCGCCGGAGTATCTGCCGAATAATTCCACCACTGCGATACGCTCGTGAGAGCCTGTTGGAGTCCGTAACGCGTGAATGAATTCTACACTGCGTGTTACAGCCGTCGAAAACCCGATACAGTAGTCTGTCCCATGAACGTCATTATCCATCGTTTTGGGGATACAAACGACTGGAAATCCTTCTTTGTGAAGCCGAACTGCATAACTTAACGTATCGTCGCCTCCGATTGCAATGAGTGCATTAAGTTTCAAATGTTCTAAAACGCGAAGCACATGTTCGGTACAGTCAATCGCTGCATCGTTATTAAAATGAATGTTTGATGACTGGAGAAATTTTGGTAATTCTTTTGGTTTCACCTTACTTGGGTTTGACCGGGAAGTGTGCAGATATGTGCCGCCGGTCCGGTCTATTGTCCGTGTGTTTGCCCGTGTCAGCTGGATAACATGCTCTGCCTGCTCTTGTTTATCCTCCGGATTGAACTGAAGCAGACCTCCCCATCCGCGGCGGATGCCGAATATCTCGTGTCCTTCCTCGATTGCCCGGTACACCGACGCCTTTATGCATGGATTTAGACCTGGGACATCACCGCCCCCCGTTAATATTCCTATTTTCATTTGCCGCTATTGTATTCTTGTTAAATGAAGAGGACGTAACCGTTATTTCACAGCGACCTGATTTTTTAGCCCCGACTTGGCGGCACGTGTAAAGGCGGAATACTTAAGCATTTGTTTCGCAAGGTCGAGCGGATAGGTTACTTTTACATCGGTGATTTTTCCTTCAGGATCCATTAGCGGTTCTAGTTCCGGCATCACCAGTCCGTTATATGCGGCAATGTCGAGTTTTTTTATCCGATCCTGTACTTCGTCACGCAGGGGCACATCCACCTTTAAACCGTACTTATCTACCAGCTCTTTAATAGCGGGTAAATCTCCCTCAGCTTTGATCCGCATGATCTCTGCAAGTAGTTTACCAGTCGCTTCATGGGCTTTTTCGTAATCAATAATATGATAGTAAGTTTTTCCATTTTTCTTTTCGACTTTTACAGCGTCGGAGTTTTGCATGATATAGTACGCAATCAACTGGCGGTTTTTCATATGGTCTTCTTCGAGCTGAGTATTCGACCCGATGCGCCGAAGCTGAGTCAACCCGACACGGATTACCTGTTGGTACATAGTCTCGCCGATTTTCCTTGCTTCCGATTTGTCGGCTGCGATGCCTATATCCACGAGTTTATCATCCCAGGCATTCCACAGGGCAACAAGGTCGGCGCGTGCTTCTTCGAGCGTGCTATAATAGCCGGGAAGAAACGATGACGGGTCTTTCCCTCCGAGTTTATCACTCACTTTTCCGGAGCCGTGTCCGATTACTTCGTGCATTGCGGTGTGGAGATTGTCGGCTTTCGAACCGTACTTATCCTGATTGTCTATTTCATCCTGGTCGTATGCAAATTCAAGGAGCAGTTGTCTTCCATTCGATTTATCGCCTGCCTCAACCACGTTATGCAATAACACACTCTTGCTGCCGTATTGTTGCCGGATCGCCTGTTCATTCGGAAGATTAATGCCGATAGGGGAGACCGGTCCTGTCCCTCCCGTTTCGGTAAATACATTGATGACATTTGCAAGCGGGGAACGTTCGATTTTCTTTTTGAACTCATTGCTCCACGGGGCTTTGTCCTCAAAGTATTGAGCAAAAGTTGCAAGGCGCTGCATCATTTTTGTCTGTTCGGGGTCGGTGTAAAAAGCAGAAGCTTCCCACTCTGCTTTTTGTCCGCGAGGGTCGAGATACACCTCGATGAAACCAAGAATAAAATCAACGGATGAGGGATCTTTGACCCAGTGAATATTATAGGCGCGGAAGTCATCGATACGACCGGTTTTCAGATATTTAATAAGCAGTCGAATTGTTTCTGCCTGGTGGTCGTCTGCGGCAAACGGAATTGCCGTTTCGAGGCATTTGATGACTGCATTCAAATCGTCGGCATACAGACCCGGTTCAACACCTTCTCCGCCGGCACGCCATACTTTTTCAACAATGTTCTTGTTTTCCTTTACGACTTTAGAGTTCAACGGATTTTTCTCTTTACCGGCTTTCGCCCATTGTTCGACTTCCTTATACGTAAGGTTTTTTCCGTAGAAATTAACGGCGCTCCCCTGAATCCAGTCGTCCCCCGGCGTTTTGTCCGTCATTGAAGGTTCGAAGGAGGAGTCAAAGATGATATTTTTTAACCTGGCAAGTTTTGCATCAAGAGATTCCCCGTTGGAGGTCAGTGAGGCATTGTTCTTCATTGCAATATTGCATGCGGCATTGAATTCCTCCGGTGTACATCCTGGAATGAATTTCTTCGATGTCAGATTATCATAGAAACCGTTATTAATCCAAAACAGCTTAAGGTACGAAGTGATTTTCGGAAGAACGGTCGAATCGATACCCTGTGGATGTGTGTATACCTGTTCAAGTAAATCCCTGACTTCGAGTGCGTTGGGATGGTGCTGGTCGATTGCGATGTCCCTCCCGGCTATTGCAGCAAGAGAAAGGTAGTAACAGAAGGTTTTTTCTTTAAGCGTCAGCTGATCAAAGCCATCGGCATAGAGCTGGACAACTTTTGCAGGTCCGACGCGTTCAAGAGAATACTTTCGCTCTTCCTGCATGTTAGTTTCTTTTTTTGCACATGCGGAGAGCAGTATCATGCTGAGGAATACTCCTGCGTATTTCAGATTGCTCATTGTGGATCCTTTTCATTGTTGAAAAAGAAATGTCTTGAGGAACGTGAAGAATTTTCTGATAACCCGGTGCGATGCTGAATAATGATGTGGAAACATACCGAAAAAAATCGGGAAAATCAATCGGTGTGGGAAAGAAAAGCGACAGAACGTTGTATTAGAATCGGAGGCCGGTACTAGTGGAGAAAATAATTAAGCATCTTTGAGACAAGTTTCGCAGCTGTCAGGTCGGGATGGTGAAGTCCTTTCATCGGCGCCAGCTCGACGACGTCGCATCCGACAACATTTTTTTTGGCTCCCAATTTGCGGAGGAGGAGCATTGTCTCGTGCCAGAAAAGTCCGTTTGGTTCGGGTGTCCCTGTAGCGGGCATAATTGACGGGTCGAGCCCATCGACGTCGAAAGTAACGTACACATGGTCGCTCAATCTATCGACGACGTAATCCTGCCAGAGCTTTAACACTTTGGCATACTTTCCTTCCCGAATCTCATGGGCGTATAATGTTGTTATTCCCTTCGAACGAATATACTTCGCCTCTTCGATGCATTGTGCTCTGATGCCCACCTGCACGACGCGGCGCGGGTCGATGAATTCGCACACCCGTGCCATGACCGATGCATGACTGAATTTACTTCCCTGATATTCCATCCGCAGGTCCGAATGCGCGTCGATTTGCAGAATTGAAAGGTTGCGGTAATGCTCCGCGTGTGCTGCAATCGTTGCCTGGGAAATAGTATGCTCTCCCCCAAGGGAAATGACAAATTTTTTGTCACTCAACAATGCCGAGACTTTCTCGTATATCAGCTCAAGAGCCTGCTCATCCCTTTTTTTCGAAAAAGAAAGGGGAGGGAGCGTCGCGATGCCGAGTTCCCTGTGGACTTCCCGCCCGGTCTCTTCGTCGTAAAATTCGACATAATGGGAGGCTTCGAGGATTGCATCGGGACCAAGTTTTGTTCCTCCTCCGTAACTGACGGTTCGCTCATACGGTATGGGGAGGATAGCTACACGGGAGTTTTTGTAGGAGGAGAATTCCTTTTCCATGCCCAGGAAATTTGATGTGATGCCGAGAGTGTTTTGCATAGGTTATTGATGTCAATGAATAGTTACGAATCCAGGAAAACGGTAAAAAATATAGGGGATTGCAGATCGAAAAGCAATTTTCGATTCTTGATTCTGTGATTTTTTTCCCCTAATTTGATTCAGCTTTTTTCCATGATGAAGCGTTCACTGCCCTACATAATTCTCGTTGTGAGTACATCGTTGTGGTGCATGGTACTCGTTCTTCCGCCACTGTCTGCATCATTTTATCTCCTCCCCGCATCTGTTTCCGGCCAGATATATCGAATCTATTCTTTAGTCTGTCATCAATACGATTCAAGATCACTGCACATCAATGGCTGCAAGCTCGCTGTTTGTTGCCGGTGTACGGCAATTTATTTCGGGTTTCTTGCGGGAGTTCTTTGTATTCCCATATTCTCACATAAGAAAATTTCTTCTATACGATTGTGGATGGTAATTGCCGTATTACCTATGGCGGTGGATGTTACACTGGATACATTTGCGATCCATGGGAGCGATATGTACGCCCGATTATCGACCGGGGGGTTCTTTGGCGTCGTTGCAGCGTTGATCATCACGCCGATATTCACAGAAGGTTGTTCAGAAATCCTCCATCGAATGTCTAACAACATAAGGAGTTCTTCATGAATTCGAAACCGGGAAAATTTATCCCAGCTCTCTATGGGGGTATTGTGATGGCAATAATATCCACAGTCCCATTCCTCAGTTTATTAAATTGTCTCTGTTGTGCGGGCATTCTTCTTGGTGGAGTTCTTGCAGTGTTTTTTTATAAAAATAATTTCACTCCGGATACGCCGCCATTTACTGCTGGAGATTGTATGGGCGTTGGGGCGCTCGCCGGGATGGTGGGTGCAGTGGTGGGCACATTTCTTTCCGCAATTTTTATTAGCATGTTCGGGAATGTCATGGGAGAATTTATCCTTGACATTATAAGGAACATGAACATAGAAATGCCGGAAGAGTATCGAAAGATGCTTGAGGATTCTGTGAACATGACCGTTTCCCCGATGATGATGGCAATGCGATTATTTGGGAGCATGCTTCTCTATACGATTTTCGGATTGCTGGGCGGTCTCATAGGCTATGGTGTTTACAAACCGAAACATCAGGTGATGCCCACGCCGCCGATGCCCAGGCCATCATAACTGCACGGTTTGAACACCGTGCGAATTGCTTCAATATAAAATGTTGAATGTGTGGAAATTACTTAGTGCGTGGCATTCAGAGTCCCTGTGTTCACAGAGGTTGATCCTCATTTGGATCGCATCTTTCTTATTTTTAACACGCGGATTTGGACAATCTCATTCTGGACAGAGTTATGAAATTGTCTCGCAGTCGGCACGATTGCAACTGTATCCGCAATCGAATGAAATTTCCTGTACAGATACAATAACGATAGCGCGGCATGGAAAGCAGAGGGAGGACCTGACGCTTATATTTTTGCCCTACTACAATATTCATCAGTTCTTTCTCAACGGCAAAAAAAAAGATTACAGGAGAGAGGGTAACAATCTTACGCTGACCGATGCCCCCGCCGATTCTCAATTTCAGCTGGTGGTAAACTATTCAGGAACGCTTGCGTTCTTTTCCGACGTTACTCGTCTGACGCCTGAAGGAGCGGTGCTGCAAGAAGATGAGCTCTTCCCGGAAACTTCAAGATTACTTCGATTCGTCCGGTTGAATATCGTCGTGCCGAAACAGTGGCAGGCAGTTGCCGCCGGACGCCTGGTCGAATCTGATTCGTCAAGGGATTCTACGACGTACGTTTGGGAATCCCGTCAACCACTCTCCACAATTGGCTGGATATGTGCCGGAGTATTTCACGACTACACCAATAGCGACCACGTCCATCCCGTTTCCGTGCATCTCATTGATAACGATTCAGGTTCTGCGATGAAGGTTTCTTCACTTGCGGAACATGTGCTTGATTTCTACAGCAAGATCTTTTCTCCTTACAGATTTCCGAAACTGGATGTTGTTGAAGTGGAAGATTGGGTTGCCGGAAGGAATGTTCTTGCCATCGCGTCGCCGTCGTTTATAATGGTGAAACGCCTTGCATTGACAACCGACGATCGGTTCAACCAGGTTCAGACAATTCTTCCGCACGAGATTGCGCATCAGTGGTGGCCTCTTACAGTTTTTCTTGAGAAGGCAGACCTTCCGCTGCTTTCAGAAGGGATGTGTGAATATTCGGCGCGCCTCTTCGGTGAAGCGAGTGGAAACGCAAGCCAGCGCGATTCCCTTAGCCGTCATCCGTTGCTCAGGCCATTGCTTACTCATGTTCTTAAGCAGAATGACCTCCCGCTTCAGGGACAAGTGGATATGCGGTCGATCCCGACACATTACCTCAAAGCATCCTACGTTCATAACATGCTCAGACGAATTCTCGGAGACAGCCTGTTTATACAATTGTATCATGAATATGCAGTACGCTTTGCGCTGAAGGATGCCACACTGAACGACTTTCAGCATGTAGCAGAAGAATTATCGGGAAAGAAGCTGAACTGGTTTTTTGATCAATGGGTCAGACGGCGCGGCCTTCCAAGATTGAAAATCTATAACGTTAAGGCAATTCCCGCAGGTAATGTGTGGACTGTTCGCGGGCGTGTCCGTATTGTAGGTTATGACAAGTACACGACGTTTGCGGATATCGGCGTCGAGACATCTTCAGGAATGACAACAACACGCGTTTGGCTTGGAGGCGATAGCGCCGATGTTTACCGCAACGACGTCCCGTTTGAGGTCAGCGTAAGCAAAAAGCCTCTGCGTGCAATTCTTGACCCCGAAGGTGATATCCTGAAGATTCAAAAAATTCCCGCGAAGTTAAGCGATTTGCGTGACCCCTCCGATGGGTTGATGATTGTGGGTACGCTCCTGCATTCCGACTATCTCTACAGCCTTGCGCGAAAAGATTCTGCAGAAATGGAAAAAGGAGGGTGGGCAACCATCATTAAACCTGACTCGAGTGTCACGCTCGGTGATTTGCAGAACGAGAATGTTTTTCTGTATGGGAGAGAAAATGAAAACCGCATCGTCGCCGACCGGCATGCCAAGTTTCCTCTCAATTTCCGGGGTGATTCCCTGCCGATCAATGGCGAGCTGGTAGGGGACAGTTCACTAACATTGATTCAGATGATTCAAAATCCATTTGTTGCGCAGGGTGCAATGTGCTGGATCGCCCCCTTCAGTGAAAAGGCAAATCCCCAATTATCGCCCTATGATGAGTCATGGGTTCTGGTGCGCGGGAAGGAGGAAATAGCTTCAGGAGTGTGGGAGGTTACCGACGAAGACCTTGTTGTAAATCTCAAATAACGCTCTAAAGTTTTTTTTGCGAAGGCGTTCCCGTTGCAATCATCTCAGGTGAGCAACATTACTGTATCAGTCTTATCCTGATGGTTGTTCCTTTTCCGATTTTACTTTCCTTCACGAAGAGCTTTCCCTTGTGATACGATTCGATAATGCGTTTTGAAAGGCTGAGTCCCAACCCCCAGCCCCGCTGTTTTGTGCTGTAGCCGGGCCGGAAGATATCCTTCCTGTACTTCATATCTATTCCCTTTCCGGTATCCCTTACATCGATAAGAACGGAAGAGCCTTTCGTCGTGAGGGAGATCGTGATCGTACCTTCTTTCGATTCAATCGCATCGAGAGAATTTTTTATGAGATTTTCGATGACCCATTCGAAAAGTTCACGATTGATGTCTGCTGTTATCCGATGATCGGGGACAATGTTGATTTCGATGTTACGCCCTTCGGCAAAACGTGCTGGCAGGCGGCGCTTAAAATACTGAATCGTTGAGGAGATAACTTCGTTGAGATCCTCCTCCTTCAGCTGCGGTTTCGAACCAATTTTCGAAAATCGCTCTGTGACCTTCTGAAGTCGGACGAGGTCGTTCTCTATTTCTACGATAGTTTCAAGTTGTTTCGGGTCATTGGTTGCATTCGATTTGACCATCTCCACCCATCCGAGGAGGCTCGACAACGGTGTGCCGAGCTGGTGGGCGGTTTCTTTTGCCATGCCCACCCAGATGTTGCTCTGTTCGTTCCTCTTGATATAGCTGAACCCGATATATCCTATGAGGATGAACATCCCGCCAACAGTGAGCTCAACATACGGCAAATACCGTAACTTTGTGACTAATGTCGACTCACCGTAGTGAACGTATTGGACAATGGAATCTGCCTGGGTAACCTTTAGCGTGACTTTGATCGGAGCGTTCTGTTTATCGAGTTTCGATATCTCCTGCTGAAGAGCGCCACGCTGCTGTTCAATTGACGCAGCAGAATCGATGTCTACGTTCCGTGCATTTGTGCGAAACGGCTGAAGAGGAACACTGTTCTCGTCAGACAGGATCATCGGAAAATCAATCGTGCGGATGATTTCATCAAAGATGAAACTATAATCGGTCTGATCGGAGGGGCTCGTGGCAATGAATTGAAGCGATTTTGCATAGAGCCGTGCAACCTCCGTCTCTTTTTGAAGCAATCGTTGAACGAGAGCCTGAGTGTATAACAGGGTGCCGAGCACGATGAGGGATGCTGTGATAAGCAGAAAAATTTTAATATTTGCAGAACGGGGATTAGACACGTTCTTCTCAATGAAGTGTAATTGTTTGATCGCGCCGCGCGCCAACTGATACCATGCGTACTTCCGTACCCGTCAGCGAACTGATAGCTGAAATGTATTTTTGCGCTCGCGCCGGCAGGCCAGCGAACGATGTTACGGACGATGTGGGGGATTGCCAGCCTTCATAGACTTCATACAACGGGGCGATTGCTTCCAGGGTGTCGACGTCGGTAGGAAATGTTTTCAGTAGTTTCTGTCCACATTGATACCCGATACAGACCCTGATTTCATCGAAGGAGTCGAGGACGTCCAGCTTTGTTATCGCAATATCTTTAAAGCCGTTGACCATTGATGAATAGCGTACATTCACGGCATCAAACCAGCCGCATCGCCGCGGACGGCCGGTCGTGGCTCCGTATTCGCCTCCAGTTTCCCTCAGACGTTCACCCGTTTCGTCAGCGAGCTCTGTGGGAAAAGGTCCATTGCCGACACGTGTAGCGTACGCTTTTACAACACCGAGGATTGAAGATATTGCCGTAGGGGGAATTCCTAATCCTGTGCACGCTCCGCCGCTTGTAGGATTAGAAGAGGTGACAAACGGGTATGTTCCGTGGTCAACATCTAACAGTGCCCCTTGCGCACCCTCTGCGAGGATGTTCTTGTTTTCCCGCAGGGCTTTATTAAGGAAGAGTGAAGTATCGGAGATCAGTTCACCGAACTTAGCGGCGAAGTCCATGTAATCGTACCGGATTTTTTCAACGTCCAGTTCGCTCTCCCCGTAAATTTTTTTCAGGATTTGATTTTTTTCATCGATGTTGCGTCTAAGCTTCCTGGTAAAAATGTCGGGGTGGAGAAGGTCGGCTATTCGGATTCCGACACGCATGAACTTATCAATGTAAGCAGGTCCTATTCCCCTGCCTGTTGTGCCGATTTTTTCTGCCGTTTGTTCCCTGATGGAGTCGAGCAATTTATGATACGGCATAATAAGATGGGCGTTCTGGCTGATGAACAGTCTGCCTTTGATGTTGATGTTCAGCGCCTCGAGCTGACGAATTTCTGCGATCAGTGCCGCAGGGTCGATCACAACCCCGTTGCCGATAACGCAGGAAACGTTTGCATGAAAGATGCCGGATGGTATAAGGTGAAGGACATATTCTTTATCGCCAATCACAACGGTATGGCCGGCATTTGCTCCTCCCTGGTATCGTGCGACGATGTCGACGCTTTCACTCAGGTGGTCGACGATTTTCCCCTTACCTTCATCGCCCCATTGGGCGCCGACGACAATCTGGACTGGCATACGCGCTTGGAATAAATGAAAAACTCCGAAGGAATACAAATTCACATCGGAGTGATAACGGGGACTGCGGAAAAATTATTTTGCAAAATTTGCCACGGCGTTCTTGACAGCGGGAAAAAGCTCAAACACCGTTGATAATTTCGTGATGACTAGGAGTGTTTCGATCTTTTTTGATGCACCTGCAAGGAGAAGGTCGCCTCCCGCATTTCTCAATGCCGTAAGCGCTGCAATGAGCATCCCTAGGCCCGAGCTGTTCATCGTATGTACTTTGGAAAGGTCGAGGACGATTTTTTTCTTTCGCTTCTCGATGAGCTTGTGGATCTCGTTATTCAGCTCGGTTGCATCCGGGCCGCCGAGCACGCTGCCACCGAGCTCGATGACGATAACGCCTTCAATTTCCCTGGTTGATAGCTTCATAGCTGACTTTTTCAGGCACGGCGAGTTTGTTTTTCCTCGCGAGTCTTCGGTTTGTATAATCGAGCGCGATAGCGCTTGCGATATAAATCGAAGAATAAGTCCCAGTGGTAATTCCGATCGTCAGAGCAAACGCAAAACCCCTGTTGACTTCTCCGCCGAGGAAGAAGAGAATAATCGTAATAGCGAAAATTGTACCGGAAGTGATAATTGTACGGCTGAGTGTTTCATTAAGACTCTTATTAATCAAGTCCTGAAGTCCCATGGAACGGTAGATCTTTTTGTTTTCGCGAATACGGTCGAAAATCACTACGGTGTCATTCATCGAAAGACCGATGATTGTCAGAAACGCAGCGATCATATTCTGGTCAATTTCAAAATTTGTATACGGCGTGAGTCCGTCGATGAGAGAGACGAAGCCGAGAGCGACCGCAACGTCATGGAAAAGAGCCACGATCGCACCAAGACCGTAAATAAACTCAAACCGGAATGCAACGTACAGCCCCATAAGTACAAGAGATGAAAGGACGGCATAGAGAGCGTTGCGCCGAAGTTCCTGGCCTATCTTCGGACCGATTTTTTGTTCCTGCAGAACTTTCGGGTTATATTCCGGGAATGTTTTCTGGAGTTCCTCTTTAATCCTATCACCGATGCTGGTTCCTTCCCCCTGACGTTCTGTGCGTATCAGCAATCTTCTCTCACCGCCGTACGCCTTGATTTCAGCTTTGGTGAAACCGGCATTGTCCATCATTGTGCGGACTTTGCCGACGTCGGGAGGTTGAGAGAATTCGATGATGAGTTCCGTCCCACCCAGGAAATCAATGCCAAAGTGAAAACCTTTGATGCCGAGTGACAGGAATCCAATGAGAATGACGGAAACAGAAACTGTGTACCACATTTTCCGTTTCCCCATAAAATCAATATTTGTTTTACCGAAAAACCGCATTCAAAATCTCCTTTGAGATAAATTATCCGAAACCGACGTGTTTGCCGCGTTCGACCAGGACGTTGATAATGACATGACTCACTACCACTGCACTGAAGACGCTTGCGACAATGCCGATCATAAGCGTCAGAGCAAATCCTTGAACTGGCCCGCTGCCGAATTGGTAAAGAATAACGCCGGTGATAAATGCCGTCAGGTTGGAATCAAAAATTGCCGTAAACGCCCGTTTATATCCGGCATCAATTGCTGCAGAGAGAGTTTTTCCGGTTACCGATTCTTCCCGGATGCGCTCATAGATAAGAACGTTGGCATCGACAGCGATTGCTACAGTCAGAATTAATCCAGCGATGCCAGGAAGCGTTAATGTTCCCTGGAACCCCGCGAGCACACCCAGCACGAAGAGAATATTCAAAAGCAGGGCAATGTCCGCCATTGTTCCGCCGGTGCGGTAATAAACGATCATAAATATTGCAGTCAGCCCAAGCGCAAGCATCGCTGCCAGAACACCCTTTTGAATCGAATCTTCGCCCAATGAGGGTCCCACTGTTGCCTGTTGAATAATATCAACGGGAGCCGGAAGAGCACCCGCCTTCAGCACGATTTCCAGCAGCTTTGCCTCTTCCACATTCGCCATTCCTTCAATCTGAGAGTTTCCACCGGTAATTTTTGTACGAATGACAGGAGCAGAGAAACAGGAATTATCCATGATGATCGCCATTCGCTTGTTGATGTTGGCGCCCGTGATGCGCGCCCATTCCCGGGAACCCTCGCTGTTCATCTCCATCGTTACAATAGGTGTATTGAAACTGGGGTCGATCGTCGCACGAGCGTTCACGATAACGCCTCCAGTCAGCTCCGGTTGTTTCTTTACAGCGTACAGAGCATAATACTTTTTTGCCTCCGTTATGAACCGGGGTTTTGCTTCCCAGACAAACGCCATGTCGGACGGAATAAGTTTTTTTACTTCCGGCTGTTCGAGTATCCGCATAACTTTGGCTTTGTTTTCTTCAGTGCTGTACAGCTCGCCGCTCCAGTTTTGTCCTTCCTGCTGAAAAGGATTTGCCAACATGAAGAAAGGATGTTCCTTTTCAGCTTTCTTTTCAGCTTTCAGCTGTTCCTCGGGAAGGGCAGCCAGAGCGGAATCCTTTTTGGAACTTGTATCGTTTGTCGCCGTGGCGGCAGAAGTATCGGTTCCAGTGGTATCGTTCGGGTTCTTTCCGGCGACTACCTTATCGATCGATTCATAAATCTTCTGGGTAATCTGCGGGTCGATAAGCAATTTGAATTCCAATAGTGCAGTACCCTGCAGTAATTGCCGCACCTCTGCTTCTTTACTGACGCCCGGTAATTCAACGATGATTCTCCTGCCGCCCTGTTTCTGAATGGAAGGTTCAGAAACACCGTATTGGTCGACACGGTTCCGGACGATTTCCATTGCCCGGTCGATAGCATTGGTAGTTTCATCCCGTAATTTTTTTACAATGTCATCGTCACTGTCCCGGATGCTGCCGTAGTACCGGCTGAGACGAATTTGTTTTGCCTGGAATTTTTTCTGCAGTAAATCGATGAGGTCCTCTTCACCAGTTTTTATTTCGGAGCGGACTTCCTGCATCGTCGAAGTAAACTGGTCGTCTTTGTTTTTTGCAAGGTCTTCGAGAAGTTTAATGACATTCACTTCCAACACGACTCGCATTCCCCCCTGCAAGTCAAGACCCAGTTTAATACGCTTCAGACGTGCATCCCTGATTCCGCTTTCGTGTTCATCAAAATATTTTAGACTATCCGTTCCGGAAAGCTTTCGTATATCCTTGTTGAAACTATAGTCCTTATACGTGGGATAGAGAAAGTAGAGAGAAAGCAGGATGGAAATAAGAATAATAACTATCTTGCCGCGATTTTTCTTCACGTAACGTCCTTACACTTCTAGTTCAAAATTGGTACAATGAGGCTTGTTTATCGAGAATTTAGGAGAAAAATATAACGTAAATTTTCCTCAAAGTCAATCATTTTTCCTCATCCCGATTCGACATAAAGCATAGGATTGGCAAATATACTTGCTTATCAGAACGTACTCTTCTATATTCTTTTTCATTAACAAAGGCGATTGATATTACTACGACTTTCGTACGTGTTGTCTGGCTTTGTACGCTCACTGTTTGTTTCTTCGGCTCGCCGTCGATGTCGCAGACTGATTGTGCTCATCCTACAACACATGAGTTTCGGGCCGTCTGGGTTACGACTATCGGCGGGCTTGATTGGCCTACAACGTTCGACACAGCTCAGCAGAAGCGTTCCCTTCAACAAATCGTCATGAACCTGAAAGCTGCCAGGTTTAATACTATTTTTTTTCAGGCGCGTGGTCGGGGTGATGCGATGTATAAGTCCAGGACCGAACCCTGGTCAGATCAACTCACCGGTACACTTGGAAAAGACCCGGGATGGGATCCGCTTGCGTTTATCATACGGGAAGCTCACGAACAGGGAATGGAGGTCCATGCTTGGTTCAACGCATTTCTTACCAGAACAGGCAAGTCGAAGCCTCCGGAATCCAATCCGCAACATATCATCTTGCGGCACCCCGAATGGTTTCATCTTATCGAAAATGAATGGTGGTTAGACCCCGGTATTCCTGCAGTTCGTAATTATCTAGTTGAAATTGGAATGGAGATTGTGCGTCGGTACGACATTGACGGCATTCATTTTGACTTCATTCGATATCCGGGGAAACCATTCCCCGACGAATCTACGTACAAACGATACGGAAAGAAACTCTCGAAGGAAGATTGGAGAAGAGAGAATATCAATCAATTTGTGCGGTCATTTTACGATTCTGCAACGGCTGTAAAGCCAATGTTAAAAATAGGTTCGGCTCCCATCGGGATTTATACGAACCTCCCCCGGGCAAGCGGCTTGCAGGGATACTATGAACTTTTTCAGGATTCTCGTGAATGGCTCCGTGAAGGAAAACATGACTACGTTGCGCCGCAGGTGTACTGGCAGTTAGGAGGGAAGTCGGGCAATCCCGACTTCGGTCTGCTGGCCAGAGACTGGTCGACTCATTCCTTTGGCCGTCATGTGTACCTCGGCATCGGTGCATATAAACCGGAGGTTCATGAGCAAATTCCCGAACTTATCGATACCTCCCGCTGTGCAGGAGCTGCAGGAAATTCCTTTTTCCGCTACGAACACATTGCAAACATGCTGGAGGTAGGAATGCGGTACAGGTATCCTGCAAATATTCCGCCGATGCCATGGAAGGATTCAATTCCTCCAAACCCTCCTCAGAATCTTGTCGTCAGAAGTAGTACGGGTGGAATCTTCAACCTTCAGTGGGATAAACCGACGCGTGCAGTCGATGGAGATTATGCGCGTTATTATAATATTTATCGATCGTCACGATCGCCTGTGAATGTACTCGCGCCGGAAAATCTTCTGACGATTACAACTTCTGCAGCTACAATGTACAGCGACACCATTGTCCACCCTGCTGCGGCTCAATATTATTATGCGGTGAGCTCCTTCGATAAAGGAAATAATGAAAGTGCACCGACGCGGGAACGCGCGGCGCTTATTCCCGAAATCGCGGAGCTTGCAAAACGGTATGAGCTTGAGTTTAAGCTGGGTGAGCAATATCCCGGTTCAGCGAATGGGATCGTCTTTATTCCATACGAGATTAAACGGCAATCGCCGGTTCTGCTGAAAATTTTGGATATGGCGAATAATGAGGTCATGAATATCGTGGATTCAGTACAGGAGGCGGGACGATATATCGCAGCGACGAATGTTTCAAATCTTAAGAAAGGAAACTATACCTGCTTGCTGGTCGCGGGGGAGTATTCTCAAAAACGCGACTTCATTGTTGGTAATTAAATTATCCTCGCTTCGCTGTTATGAGGCTTACACCGGGAGTAATTAGTCGGGTGAGTTTGACAGGGGATAGTCCTGCATCTGTACAGATCGCCTTAATTTCCTGGAACGTGTAGACATTCCCGCCGATTTCGTTGAGCAGGTTTAATCCGACCATAAGAGGTAGCAGACGCCGAACACCGGATGCACGACTTTCTTTGAATTGATCCATAATGTACACCACCCCTTGCGGTTTCAGTGAAGATGAAATGACAGAGAATAACTTTTTGTTGGTTTCATGGTTAAAACCGTGGACAATGTTGAACACAAAGACAACGTCATACTTTTCCGGCTCGAAGGCTGTTGTTGTCAGATCGCAAGGCATCAGAGCTACGCGGTTTTCAACGTGATGTTCGTGAACGAACTGTTGAGTGATGGCGAGGACCTGAGGAAAGTCGGCAATGGTCGCGTGTAGCAAGGGGTGTCTCTTGCACACTTCCATGGCATACAACCCGTGGGAACCTCCGACGTCAAGAAGCGACCGGGCATGAACAGGGATGTCGATCTTCGGAATGAGGTAAGGCAATAATAATTTTGCAAGGTCCATCATGCCTGATGTGTATATTTTCCATTCGTTCTCATTGAAGGATTGAACATAGGTCGTTGGGGGTTTACCCTGTTTCAAGGTTTCTTCGAGGTTTAGCCAATGTGAATAGAGAAGGTCTATATATGCAAAAAAGTTTCCGAGATATGAAGGAGAGGACTGAACAAGCCATTTTTTTGATTGTGCGGATAGGGAATATTTTTCTCCATGTTTCTTAAGATAATGAGATGCGGTGAGAGCATCGCAGATGAGTGCCATTCCTTTTGGGTGGACCTTCAGACGGCGGGCGAGCTCACTGCAGGTTTGTGCCTGTTCATCAAGGGTGTCGAATACACCCAGCCTGGTTGAAATGACAAGCATCCTGCCGAATAATACAGCAGGGAAGGCATCATAGATAGCTCTCGGGAGTATATTAAGGCTTGCAAGTAACGATTCGTTGAGGGTAAATGTACCCATTCGGTGGAGTAAATAGAAGACCCAAAAGGGTTTGGAGGTTATGAATCAACACATTTTCATCGGCGCAGTGAATACCATGCATATTTTTTCCCGTCCCAATACACAAGGCCGCTGCCGCCATCTGTCGACTGCACTCTGATGGCGGTTCCTTCCAATTGAGGATGTTTCAATTGTTCGCTTCCCTGAGCGGGCTTCCGCGGGCTAAAAGTACTCCAAAGTTTCATCCATTTTAAATCATCACCGAGAGTGCTGAACGCGTTGCCGGCGCCAAGGACGATGATGCGGTTTTTGAATGCCTGGGCTTCTTTTCCATGAATGACAGCGATGCCGAATTTCCCGCTCGATTTTTCCTGAACGAGAATCGCACAATCTTTTTTATGGTCTCCGTTAAAATCTCCATTAAGAGAGGGAGGATAAAGTTGATACGTGATCTGGTAACGGTTATCGAGTTGCTGAGAAGTGAAAACCGTTCTCACCCATTTCGGGATTTTCCTGACCGGGTTTGGGATGAGGTGACCTTCCTGTGCATGAATTGCAACAGTCAAACAAAAAACAAGTGTAAGGAGTAACAATTTTTTTTTCATTCTCTCATCTCCTGAAATGTTCTATCGACATGGATAGTTTGTTGAAGAAGGTTATTTGGATTCTTTGCCGTTGGTCGTTCGATAATCGGCGATTGCCTTTTCAACCCGGTTCAATAGGTCCTCACTATAGAGCTTTCCTGCAAGAAGACGCCTTCCCCGCTTTCCCACGTCGTCGTATCTTGCAAGTTCTTCCCGGGAAGGCGGTTCGATCACGGTGACTCCATTTTTCTTCAATGTTTCAATTGATGTATCTTTACGGATGAGCTCTGTAAGTTTGCGCATGTAATGTTTGCCGTTCCTGAGGAGAATCTCCTGAAGGTCGGTGGGAAGTTCGTCAAATTTTTTCTTTGAAATAACAATAGCACCGGCTGCATCAGCAAGAGGTATATTCAGCATATATTTCACGCGAGTAAACCACTGGTATCCTAATGCAGCGAGTGGTGTGGTGTATACGCCGTCGATAAGTTTTGTCTGAAGTGACGTCAGCACATCGGCAATCGAAAGCGGAATCGGGTGGATATCCAACGCCCTGAATGTTGCCTCTGCGACGGGGTCTCCTTCCCACATCCACATTTTCACCTTTTTCAAGTCCGCCTGCGTTTTTACCGGAGTGTTTGTAAAAACATACACGAATCCGACTTCGGACCATCCGAGGTTGATAAAACCATTTTCTTCGAATGCCTGGTTGAATTCTTTTTCAAAATTCTTATACACATAATCGACTTCACCATATGATTTGAAAAGGAACGGGGAATCGAGAATGCGGGCTCTTGGCGCAATTGTTGTCAGTCCGTTGCCCGTCACTCCCGCGCTCTGCAGCTGTCCGAGCTTGATTTTACGAAGAACATCTTTTTCGTCTCCCTGAACGCCGCCCGGATAGATTTTGAAGCCGAGTCTTCCTCCACTTTCTTTCCGGATTGCCTGGTCATATTCCTTCATCACCTGTATCCACGTACTCCCTTCGGGCGCCAGTGTCGCAAACTTGATGGTGTATTGTTGGGCATACATATGAGTCGCTGCTATCAGCAGGCATAGCAGAATGTTTTTCAATCGTTATCCTTCCGTATTCTATCGTATAATTGTGTCTGTGTACACATGTCAGAATAAACTATCGATTTTTTCTCTCAGGAGATGACTCTTCCTTTTTGCAATTGCATTCGAAAGTCTGGATTCCGGAAGAACGTTGAGAGAAGCTGCATCGATTGCCGACAAGCACTGCTTAAACAGTTCCCGGTTCTGTGTTTGGATTGAGTATGAACGTGCGTAGTAGTAATAGGTCATCAAAAATTTACCCTGATTGATTTTCAGGCATCTGTCAAAGAGGTCGTGGGACCGTTCCGGTTCGCCACCGAGAATTTTCGTCCTGCCGCCATATAATGCACCAAGAAAAAAAAGTGCGCCGCCGTGAAAATAGGTTGAATCTTCTTCCATCACAAACTTCATCATCGCTTCAATTTTAGGGATGTCCGCGATAGCGCCGGGGTCTGTAAGACTCAGGCCTGAGTAGCTTCCCCAGCCGACCGCAGTCCAGAATACTGCCGGAACATCCTCCTTTGTCAATTGTGCCAGTGCAAGCTGAAATTCGTTGATGGATCCGTCAAGAGCATCTGCGAATTGCTTATGTTGTTTTAGGACTCTCAAGCCGTATTCTTTCCCACGCAGGTAAAACAGTTTTGCCCGCTCGATGCTGTCGTCTTCAACAAAACCGAGGGAATAACTCGAATACCCTTCGGACGCCATGAGGAGAAAATGTTCATTTCCGGGGTCGCTTTTTATAAGCGCTTCCAATAATTTTAGATTTGACGCGATACTTTTCTCCGCAATATCAAGATCCTGTTCTTCGTTAATAACATCAAACCCGTTGTCGAGAATTCCACCGATGGTGTTGATCGCAATTGTATGAATACACCCAGTTAGGAGGATAGCAACAGCACATAGTATTGGTATTGTTCTCATGCGGCGCAATATAGCAAAAAATGGCAAGAACAGAAACCGGGCATGAATTACTCTCCGGAGGTGTTTGAACGAAACTGGCCGCGGACAAACTCAATGATCGGGGGGAGCGTGGAGATGACGATAATTGCGACAATCACGAGTGTGAAATGCTCTTTGACGGATGGAAGGTTTCCAAAGAAATATCCGCCGGCGACAAACATTCCGACCCAACCGATGCCTGCAACAATATTGTACAGCATGAACCGGCCATATGTCATAAACCCAACGCCTGCCACGAAGGGAGCAAAGGTTCGGATGATCGGAATGAATCTCGCAAACACGATTGTCTTCCCCCCATGTTTCTCAAAAAATTTATGAGTACGGTCAAGATATTCCTTGCGCAAAAACCGGATGTTATTTTTCTGTAATACCGTTGGTCCAACATAATATCCTATCCAGTAATTAACAATATTGCCCGTGATAGCTGCCACAGATAGCAAAATAAAGAGCCAGATGGGGTCCAGCGTTCCGGTTGCCGCAAATGCTCCCGCAGCAAAAAGGAGGGAATCGCCGGGTAAAAAAGGAAAGACCACGAGTCCGGTTTCACAAAAAATAATGATGAATAGAATCGCATACGTCCACAACCCGTAGGTAACAATGAGCTCATGAAGATGGACATCAATGTGGAGGGCGAAATCGAATACCTTTGTAAGAAATTCCACGGCCAGAATGAAATGTTAATCCGATAAGATTGATTATTATTCCACAAGTGCGAAATCGATCTCGCGCTCTTCGGGATCGACGCGCACGACCTGCACCGTTACTTTATCGCCGAGGCGATAACGTTTTTTTGTGCGCTTACCGATGAGTGAGTATTTTTTTTCGTCGTAGACATAAAAGTCGTCTTCCAAATCACGCACATGGATGAGGCCTTCAACAAGCGTGTCGGTGATTTCGACAAATATTCCAAAATTTGTAACGCCGGAAATGATAGCATGGAATTCATCTCCAACATGCCGTTTCATATATTCGACCTGCATGACCTTCACCGAAGCGCGCTCAGCTTCCATTGCATTTCGTTCCATTTCAGATGAGTGTTTACACATATCCGGCAATTTTGCGGCAATCTGCTCTCGCCGTCTGTGAGCCATGTTGTGGTCATACTCCCAAAGCAACCGGTGAACGATCAGGTCGGGATACCGGCGGATTGGAGATGTGAAGTGCGTATAGTATTTGAAGCCCAATCCAAAATGACCTATGTTTTTTTCCGAGTAAACGGCTTTTGCCATCGAACGGATCGCAACTTCATTGATAACATTTTCTTCTTCTTTTCCTTTAATGCTATTGAGCAGTGTTTGTATTGCGCGGGATGTGACCCCCTTGCCCGCATGCAAGGAATAGCCGAGGTGTTCGACAAAGGAAGCAAGGTCGCGGAGTTTTTCGGGGTCAGGGAGGTCGTGAACCCGATAAACGAATGGACTACTATTTCCATCCTTTTTTGAAAGACCTATATGTTTTGCCACGACCTGGTTCGCAAGCAGCATAAATTCTTCTACAAGCCGATGAGCGTCCAATCTGACTTTTTTTATGATCGCTGACGGTTTCCCATTCTCATCGAATCGAAACTTTGTCTCCACAGATTCAAAATCGATGCTTCCTTCCTTCATGCGTTTCTTCAGAAGGATTTTACTCAATGCGTGCATCGCCGCAATAGGTTCGGAAAATTCGCCTTTACCGGTTTCAATAATTTTTTGGACTTCTTCATACGAAAACCTTCGCTTGCTGTGGATAATACTTTTTGCTATCCGATATTCTTTGACGGTACCCTGCGGAGAAATATTCATCACAACGGAATACGTAAGCCGGTCTTCGTGAGGACGGAGGCTGCAGACACTGTTCGATAATTTTTCCGGTAACATGGGAATGACTTCGTCTGCCAGATACACGCTCGTTCCTCTCGTGAACGCTTCGTTGTCGAGGGAAGACGCTTCGCCGACGTAATAGCTGACATCGGCGATGTGAACACCGAGAAGGCAATTTCCATCGGGGAGGATTTCGAGAGAGACGGCATCATCAAAATCTTTTGCATCCTCAGGGTCGATTGTAAAGCAGACCGATTTCCGCAGATCGAGTCTTTTTTTAATTTCATCCTTGGGGATTGATTCAGGTATGTTCTCCGCGTCCGATACCACCTCTTTCGGGAACCGGAGTGGCAATCGGAATTGCCGCGCAACAGAGGCCATCTCTGCGCGGACTTCACCTGCCTTGCCAAGCACTTCAATGATGTGCCCTTCGGGATTCAGATGGCGTGAGATCCAGCCGTCAAGAAGGGCGACCACTTTTTGGCCCGGGCGAGCACCGAGTGTTTTTCCCCTGGCGATATAGATGTCACGCCCGATTCGAGTTTCATCGGGTGTTACAAAGAAAAAATGACTGCTTTTTCCAAACGTACCGATAATTGGTTTATTACTTCTTTTCACCACTTCCACGACTTCACCCTCAGGAAGAATATGCTCTGTTCCCTCCTCATCGGCTGGGGAGCGTTGTGCGAAGAGCACAACCGTGACCGTGTCACCGTCCAGTGCGTTGCTGAGGAATCTTGCCGGGATCAAAACCCTCCCTTCGTCCGGAGGGGAAAGGTCGATGAAACCATGACCCTGTTTCGTCAGGGAGAGTACGCCTGTGAGTCTCCGCGCACCCGGCGGCGGTTGACCGTGGCCATAGCGCTTCCGTCGGGCGCGGCTGATAAGCTGTTCTTGGAGGAGTTCATGCAGCGCTTTCAGGATGTTTCGATACTCATCCTCACCCCTGATTGCCAATCTGTGCGCTATCTCTTTCGGTTTAAAGTACTGTTGAGGATATTTTGCGAACAGTCGAAGGATGCGGTCCTTCAGTTGTTGGGGGTTGTTCCCTGTGGTCATTCAAAAAGAGATTCGATAATAGATGCGCGCCGCGTTGGTAAGTTTTTTTTCCTCATATTCACTGCCTTCAACTTTGCGCTCGAGTTCGATGAACAGGTTGCGGATAGTTGCAGTGTTGAACACATCGCCGAGGCTGACCTGATAGTTGACGTTTGCGTTCCCGATGTCGTTAAATATTCTTCCGCCAAATTTCCAGTATCCTTTGAATGCCTCCCCGCTCAAGCGAAGGTCGGCAGATCCCTGCAAATTCCCGCCTCCGTACGTTACTTCGGCGCTGCGAATGAAGGAAAATTCTTTTCTGAGAAAGTCGGTCAACATCCCCGAAAGATATGTCGATGTAAGCCCTGACACTGCCGAGGTGCCGGCTGCGGAGCCGACGTTGGAAACAATGTTTTCTCTATCTCTTGTTGTCAGCTCATCACGGAATTTCCCGGTCAGGATAAATGAGATGGCATCCGATTGCACGTCTCCTCCCTTGGCTTGCGTTGCCCAATCAACGGGATCTCTTCCTTGTTCCAGCTGGACTTTCATACCCATTTCAAGTTTTGGTTCGTAGCGTTTGCCAGTAATGCTAAGGTCGACAATCACTTTCTGTTCGGCAGTATCCCGAATGGCCACGCCTTCATAGGTTGCTTTGATGTCGAGTTCCGGGTTGTCCCATTGTCCTGTAAATTTCAACGTTCCCGTAGCATCAAATTTCTTGAAAAAATTGTAGTATGAATTGGGGGAGATAGTAATTTCTCCATAAATATTAGGTGTGCCTGTGTAATTGATGGCGTTGACTTTTCCTTCGAGTTCCGCATAAAGCTCTTCGTTCGTACTTGGAGTAAATATCATGCGAATTCTTGTGGGGCCCTGTGTTTCGATATTCACGTCGTACCGCAGCCGGTCGATCAAGGATAGGTCTGACGGGGCTCGTTGTTTTACAACAACCTGAGTAACAGTGTCATGCAGAGCATAAAAGCGTTCGCTAAAAGGAGATTGACCCTGTTTTGGTTTTGACGTATCATCGACAACGATGTAGACGAGTTTGACGCCGGACCGACCGCCCAACCCTTCTTTGGTCGGTGGAAACGTGAGATTGGCATCCCGGACAAACAGGTTTCCGGAAAGAAAGGGGCGGTCGAATGTTCCAGTGAGATGAAGCCCATCGGGGCCCATTGCGGCAAATAGAGGGCCATACATTGTCGGAATAGGCTTTCTGGTGGCATCATTCATAAATAATAATTGACCGTACAGCCACAGGTTAAAATTATGAATCCGGAAGTCTCTTATCGTGATGCCGCCCGTAACACGAGCTTCGCCGTTTACCCGGTCTTCGGGGACATTGCGGATGAAGAAGTTTTTCAGCGTTATACTGTCTCCTGATGGCTCAAATGTACCGGCAACGGTGTATGAAACATTATTCGGCACAAAAATAAAACGGGCATCAGTAATAGACAATGAACCAAGGTACTGCGGACGTTGCGGAGTCCCGGTGATTGTCATGTCGCAAACAATATTTCCGGTAAGGTTTTCGAACTCCGGCAAGAAAGGTTCAAGCACATTCATATTGAAGTGTTCCGAATAGATACGGATATGTTGTTCCTGATCCGGAAATCGCTCCTGAACTCCGGACAAAGCGAGGTCAATAGGGATCCTTCCCTTAATGATGAGGCCGGTGAGCGAATCGGTTGTGGAAGGCTTAATAGTCAGGTCGACTGTCGCCAGTTTTTCGGCATATTCGACTCTCGCCGTTGCACTCCCAATAGAACTTTTCCGGTACATTATCCCGTCGGCAACCGCCCGGAGGTTAATGATTGGGGAGGTTATTGATCCGCCGATATGCGCATCGGCAGAAACCACCCCGTCAAGGTCCTGGGTCCGTCGCGTGGATTTTGCACCTCTGATAAGCGTGTGCAGGACTTTGAGGGGAAATTTTCTGAGCGCTACCGTAAGATCGGAAGACCCTGTATCCGCTACGAGCCCCATGAGAGAGACAGATTCGGAATCATGTTTCATGAGTGCGTGCATGATTCTCACGCCGTCTTTGTTGATGCGAAGCTGAACATCGTCTTCATTCGTCCAGAGATACGGGCCGAATGCAATTGCAATTTTATCAAAATCGACCGCGTATGTCCGTGGTTGTGTAGCTGAATTCCCGGTGAGCGAAACCGCGTATGTGGAATCGAGTATACTGCTGAACGAAAAGGTGTTCTTGTTATTTTGATATCGTACCATCGCTTGAACGCTGTCAAACGTAAGTGATTTCGTGATGCATGATTGCATTGTCAGGTCTACTCTTGCCGACAATTGTTGCAAAGTCTGTTCGGGGGAGATGTCGCGTACGTGAACCTCTACCGTCCCTCCCCGCACAAGAAGGCCTTTTTGGATCGAACCGATATATAGTTCATCAATTGTACCCTTGCCGTCCATCGAGAGCAATTGTTCATTCCCCTGAACATGTCCCCCGAATTGACATTGCATGTTGAATGGGGTCTCGTTGATGATACCGGAGATCGGTTCGAGGTCTTTAAAGTTGAAAGAATATTGAAAATCCAGCTGTCGCTCCTCCAACGGGTGCTGCAGGATTTTTTTTGCGTTTTTTTCGTTTGCAATCTGTATCGTATCCCCCAATGACGCGTGTTTCACAATCGCATGGATGAGGGTTGTAAGTTGCTGCCGGAGGGTTAATTCGGCAACGTCGAGATCGAATTTTCCCCGGAGGTCGATATCAGCAATCGATGACTGGAACTGTATACGCTTGTTGCTGACGTCTCGCTGATTCACTGAAAGCGTAATTGTTTCGGGAGAGAATTCATATTGCCGGATCGTCGATTGAAAAAGGGAAATCTCCATGTTACCGTTGAGATTATCGATATTCCTTCCGGAACCGGATACCTTTGCCTCGAGGTTAAGGTCGGTATTGTACTTCTGATCCATGAGGATTTTTGACAGGTCGAATGATGACATCGTAATGTCAGACGTAAACTTTGGGCTCTGAGCGTCGGAGAAATCGACGTTCGAAGCAAGGTGGACTTTTGTTTTTCCCGATGCGAGATGCGCGGTCCCTTCAAGAATATGAGGCGATGCTGTGATTTGGATCTCTGAATTCCCGATGGTGAAATCCTGAGTTTTTGCGGAATCGATTGTCATTTTGAGATGTGCATCGATGTTATCAAGCGACGTTCCTTCTCCTTTTAATTCACCTGTAGACGAAAGTCCGGTGAGCAGCTGATGTTGACGAATAAGAGGGATGAGATTGAGTCTTTCCGTCTTAAACGAAAGATCATATTTAGGAAGATGATGTTCAATGTCCAGGTGCCCGTCGAGCTCAACTTTTCCAAATTTTCCCTGAAGAGAGACATTTGATTTAAAATTAAGCGGTTTCCCAACGTAGTGTGCGTAGAGTGATGTCTCACCGGAATCATTAAAATCCGGAAGGTTGAACGTCGGCAAAAGCTTCACCGGATCGGACATGTCGATTTTACTGTCTCCAAGATAGACGTCGAGGGATAAATTTCGCGGTTGATGAAGATGTTGAACCCTTCCGCTTATTTTTAAAGTACTTCGGTATGTCTGAATGTTCAGCCGCTGAATGCTGAAGTCGCCGAATGTACCGGCGGCATCCAGGTTCACAATTGCAGACCCCTCGAGAAATGAGACAGGGTGAATGAAGCTTTTGAGCTCGGCAAAGTCGAGATTTCTTGCAGTGAGATGAAGCAGTAGCGAATCGTTAACCAGCCCCTGCAAGGTCGGTAACTCCAGAAAATTGCTTCCACCGAGTTTACCATCCATTTCCATGTAAGAATGCCCTGTCTGGAGAACGAGATCCTTCAGTGATAGTTCAGTTTTATTAAGTATGAATGTGCCTGTGAAATGCGTCAGTTCGAATTTCGGCTGTGTAGAATAAAAACTTGCATGTGTCACGTGAGCAACGTAGCCATTCTGTGTCATTGCCGCGCTGAGTTTCAAATTGAGGTCCCGCACGGTGAAACGATGATAATCAATATATTGTCCGGACTGGTTTTTGTCTTGAGATGATACAGGAGATGTCGAATCCATCACAGCGACGAGCCCGTTTTTGAGCTCGAGGTTGTCGAGAGTAACCGCCTGCACAGGACCACCCTCGCTGGTTTTTTCAACAGGCTTCAACAGCTTCTTAAAATTCCATTCTCCATTATTCGCTCTCAACAAGTATATCCGGGGCTGTTCAACAATGATATTTTTGACATGGATGGATTTTTTTACCAACGACATCGCCTCATACTGGCATGTGATTCTGGAGGTGGTGAGAAACAGTTCATCTCCGTAATACACAGCAACGGAGTCAATGACAAAACCCGTTACAAAATTTCCCCGTATCGTGCCTAACGCCAGCGATCCGTTAAGGTGTGAGGTAAGTTGTGAAACAAGAATTACACGGAGACGGTCCTTAAAAAATCCTGTTTGAGTAAAACCGGCAACCAGCATCAACAATATGAGCACAACTCCAATCGCATAACCGAAGAATTTCAAGATGCGTTTGAGTTTCGTCATAAGGAGGACTTCAGTATCAGGAGAAACGGTCGACTATCCGTTCGATGATGATCGATGTGGAACGGTGAGGTATGAAGGAAATTGTTTCGACCCTTCCCCCCGCTTGTTCGACAACATCTTTACCCACAATGTCGTTGATGTTCCAGTCTTCGCCTTTGACAAGGATGTCCGGAACTATAGCGGAGATGAGTTGGAGGGGTGTATCATCATCAAAGAGACAAACGTAATCAACGGGAGAAAGGCATGAGACAATAAACGCCCTGTCGTCCTGAAGAATGATGGGACGTTTTTCGCCTTTGATGCGACGGACTGAGCCATCGGAATTTACTCCTACAATCAAGACATCTCCCAATGCTTTTGCATTGAGAAGATATTCAACATGACCGCGATGAAGAATATCGAAGCAGCCGTTGGTAAAGACAACTTTCTTCCGGTTCTGACGCAAGTCGGTTCGGATTTTCTTTAGCGTTAACACATCGACAATTTTTCCCATTAACGCTCTCCGGTTGAGCGAGGGCGATGGTTTATCTCGGAAAGCACGGCTTTTCTCAGTTGCTCTCGGTCGATCGGAACAATGCCGACTGAGCCACACACAATCCCTCCGGCAAAATTTGATAATGTAGCCGCTTCTTTTGTTGATGCGCCCCCGGCAAGAGCAATGGTTAATGTCGAAATAACAGTGTCACCTGCCCCTGAGACATCGATCACATTACGTGCTTTTGTCTCAGCATGTGTGATCGTGCCATTTTCTTCAAACAATGTCATCCCCTGTTCGCCAAGGGTAAGAAGAATACATTTTGCGCTCAGTTTATTGAGTAAAGTTTTACCGGCCTGTGCCGCATCTTCTTCATTTTTGATTCGCATTCCCAGAATTTCCTCGACTTCTTTTCTGTTAGGCTTAAATACTGTAACATTCTTATAATCGAAAAAGTTGTGGAATTTTGGGTCAACCGTTACGACTTTGTTGTGTCGGTTCGCGAGCTCAATAACTTGTTTAATAAGGCTCGCAACAATGACCCCTTTGTTGTAATCTTCAAGTATAATCGCATCGATAGAATCGATGTTATGGCGAAGAACATCAACAATTTCATCCTGAATGGAATAGGAAATATCCGATTTTGATTCCCTGTCGATCCGGACTACATGCTGACTATGAGCAATCACACGTGTTTTTACTGTTGTAGGGCGGGAAGGATCGGTAATGATGCCGTTAAGCTTGAAATTGCTCTCACGGACAAGTTCCAGCAACTGCTTACCGCTATTGTCCGCGCCTATTACACCCATCAGGAATGGTTCGCCTCCAAGTGATTTGATGTTCATAGCAACATTTGCAGCGCCGCCAAGCCTTGCCTGTTCTGTCTCCAGGTCTACTATGGGTACAGGTGCCTCGGGGGATATCCTGTTGACATGGCCCCAGATATATCGGTCAATCATCAGGTCACCGATCACAGCAACCTGCTTGCCTGAAAATCGATTGAATAATTCATCCAAGCGTTGTTCAGAAATATGTATCACGAATGCATGCTCCGGATTCAAAAAAAATGTATTTAGCGTTGCAATATATGGAGAAGTGCTCTGAGAATCAAGTAAACCTCTAATAAGGTCTTTGGAACTGTTGCTCTTATTATCTATATTTGCACTCTATGAGCGCAAAGAGTAGAATCGGCAGGGATACCCTGAAGGATTTTCGAAAACTTCTCCAGAAAAAATACCGGAAAGAGGAACAAAAATTCATTGTCGAAGGCACGCGTCTGGTAACTGAGGTATTAAATTCTGACTGGACTATTGCAGCTCTCCTGGTAAGCAGCGATTATTTGTCAAAGGAAGCGAGCAAAGACATTATTCATAGAGCCAAAGAGCGGAAAATTACCATATATGAGATTGCGGAGCAGGATATTCGAAAGCTTTCAGAAACCGTAACTCCTCAAGGGATACTGGCAATTGTGGAAATGAAAGAATTCGAATTGAACAAAGTATCGAAAACCCTTGATCATTCTTCAATTATCGTCGCGCTCGAAAATATTGCCGACCCCGGGAATGTCGGAACAATCCTTCGCACATGCGACTGGTTTGGCGTGGATGCGGTCTTGCTGAATCGAACCTGTGCAGATATTTATAATCCGAAGGTTGTTCGTGCTACGATGGGAGCATTATTTCACCTGCCAGTTTATCCTGAAGTTGATTTAGCTGATGTCTTCAGAAAAGAAAAACATCATGGATTTAATGTCGTTGCAACCGCAGTGGGGGAGGGCAAGTTTATTAAGAGCCGCCCTCGTCTGGGCAAGCTTGCTCTTGTCTTTGGAAACGAAGCAAACGGCATATCACCAGAGCTAAAAGAAATTGCGAATGAAATAGTTACGATTCCCCAATTCGGGAAAGCGGAATCATTAAATGTTGCCGTTTCATGCGGGATTATACTTAGTGCCTGTAAACTTGCTCTCCACCAGCCTTCACCGTGACATACGTCAATCCCATGCATTGACGGCAATCATACCTCCCTTGACCTAGAGACATATTTTCAGTAGAATTTGCTGCTTAAGGAGTATTAGCAAAACTGATACTCTATCATACAGTCACAACTTACGATAACGAGTATGAAACTTGCAAATGTGCTGATTATTCTTTCTGCGCTGATTTTTGGTGTTAGTAACTGTTTATCCTCCGGTAAGATTTCCAAAATAGACCGGTTTAGGCACTTTGCCGAAGTTTCACATACTGCAAGTATAGCCGTCCAAAGCCGGACTCGTTCTGTAGGACTCTCCAAAACTCTATCATCCGGCACGTGGACAGAACAGTCGAGCGGCACGAATTTAACGCTTTGGAGCGTGTCGATTGTTGATGACCAGGTTGCATGGGCAGTCGGAGATAGTGGCATCGCGTTGCGCACGACAGATGGTGGAACAAACTGGCTGGCTGTCACAAGATTGCCTGACTTTTGTTTCAGTGTATGCGCGTTAAGCAAGGACACTGTCCTGGCGCCAGTATTTGGAAACATGTATCGTACGTCTGATGGCGGCATCAGCTGGGCGTTGGTCTATAATAACTCCGACCCGGCAGCATTTATGGATGACATATTCATGTTCGATACAAACAATGGATTTGCAGTCGGTGACCCTGTCACCGGCAGCTGGGTCCTGCTAAGAACATCTGACGGTGGAAGTACATGGTCCCCGTCCGGCGCACTTTCTCAGAATGGAGGGGAAGCAGGTTACCCAAATTCAATGGCATGGTCGGGTACACAAAACGGATGGTTTGGCACGGATAACTCACGCATCTATCGAACGACAAATGGTGGCGGTTCGTGGACAGCATCATCGACAAAATCAGTCAATGATTATACTGTTGCATTCAACGATGCCAACACTGGCTTATCAGGAGATTCGCTGGTGAATCTCACGACCGATGGTGGAGCTATATGGGATAGTGTCTATTCGCACGAGATTATTCCGGGGAATGATGAGTTCGTCCATTTAGCCGGAACAACTACAGGTGGTGAGCGCTGGTGGAAAACCAACGGGACAAACGAAGTTCAGGTCTCCACTAACCGTGGCACCAGTTGGCAAACCGATTATACTCATTCGAATCCATCGGTTGGGTTTAACCATTTGAAAATAAGAGAGAATAATTCATCAAACGGACTTTTTGGATACGCGGTTGGCACGTTCGGAAGTATTTCAAAGTACGCAGAAACTCTGGGTCCACCAGACAACCACCTCACGGTACGTAGCTACGATGATGAAGACGGCGCCATGGCAACGGCTGGTGATAGAACGCTAAAAAATTGGCATCTTGAAATCAGGCAAGGCTCAGCCGGAGGTGCTGTGATTGCATCGGGGGACGGTGATTCTGTGTCGGCGACGGGTCTGCCGAATGGAACATATTACGCTGTTGAAGCCGACAGCAATGGCTGGCTCCATCTCGGATATCTCACGGACGGTGTGCCCGTTGAAGCCGACAGCAATAATGTCGGCGTTGCCTTATCGAATAATCATCATGTTGTGCTGGATTTTGTTAATGTTCCTCCGAGTAGTCAAAAATATCGGACTGCAACATCTCTCGAATGGGCAACTGCTGAGGACATGAAGGGTAATCTTAAATCCCTCAAGCGCAAAGCGGATAAAGTTGATTTTAAGAGAAACATCGTAGCTCCTGCTGACGCAGATGGATTTACTTTAAAGTTGAACGTCGAATCAAGGGGAAAATTATTCTTTACTGAAGCCAAAGATGATACGCTAATTCCTGATGCTCCGTGGGATAGCGTAAAGGAAGTCCACTACACCGAGGCGGTTTCAGCGAACGACAGTTTCCAGATCGAAGGGCGTGGTTTTAAAGGCAAGCCCTTTGAGGTAAGCGTGGTTTGGGAAACTGCCGGCCGTGCGACAACCGTCAAATATAAGAAAAATTCTCCTGGCTGGAAAAAGAACCTTCTCGGTTTACCAATGCCGAATCTTCATAATGTTGGAGAAGAGCTTTTCCCGAAGGGATTTGGGCAACAGATTTCCTATTACAGTCCATCGAACCCGCTGGTTGTCGGCACGCTTAAGGGGGGAGACAATCCTAATTCGGTCCGGCATCAGGAGTACAAAGATGTGCAGAAATCTCTTATCAAGAGAACAAAGAATGGCGACGTCCTTCATAATATGCCCGCAAGATGTCTTAATTTTTTTGATACAAACGGGTCGCCGAATTCATCAAAGCCGATTACCAAACAGCCGAAGAGTTTGCCGCCGGATAAACACAACAACAAGCTATTCGCGGAAGTGCTCACGTTAAAGCTTAATGTTGCCGCCAGCGTCACCGGGAAGTTTCCTTCCGGGCTTGGTCAGTTAACGTACGATGACCAAAGCGACCCCGGCGGGTTACTAAACGGCCAGCTTGTCGACTCGATTGTGGTGAAAGCCGACCGGGTCCTTGCGTGCTTTATCGACACGACAAAAGGGGATACGCTCACACCGGAGGACATGTACGACGTCGTACGAAAGATCAATTGCGCGTTTGCAGATAGTCCATACACTGTCGATACAAACAGTTTTGCTGCAAAGACAAATTTAACAGGGATAAAACGATTAGCGGACGTGCCGTACCTTCATTTCACTCCCGGAATTTTGTCCGCGACATTTATTCCGTCGACAAAAAATCAATGGACAATGCCGTCAGGATATGCGTTGCGGCAGAATTACCCGAATCCGTTTAACCCGTCGACAATGATACGATTTCAGCTGCCTGAGCCTGCTACTGTTACATTGAAAATTTATTCTCTTCTCGGTCAGGAAGTAGCGACGCTGGTAAACAATGAATCGATGGATGAAGGAATCCAGGAAATCGAATTTAACGGGGGTAATGTTGCTTCGGGAATTTATTTTTATAGGCTTGAAGCGCATGGTATTCCAAATGAGAACGGCATCGGAGGTCAAAAATTTACAAGCGTAAGGAAAATGATGCTTCTGAAATAGTATATTACATTCTACGTCAATTTCATGGAGCCGGCCCAATCGGGTCGGCTCTCTGTTTTAAGGGAAGGCGTCCTAAGGTTTGCATTTATTCCTCTTTTTAGCTACATTTTTTTAGAATTTTATTTGTTTTCTACAATGGTTGAACATTATATTCCGATCGGAATCATGATCATATTCGGCATCGGGTTCGGTGTTGTGATGTCGAAGGCTAGTGAATGGTTTGGTCCGAAAAATCCAACCGATCAAAAACTTTCTACCTATGAAAGCGGAATGAAACCGTTGCGCAGCGCTCATGAACGGGTCTCCGTAAAATATTATATGGTTGCCATGTTGTTCATCCTCTTCGACATTGAGGTTGTGTTTCTCTACCCCTGGGCGGTAAATTTTCGTAGTCTTGGAATGTTCGGTCTTGTCGAAATGGGAGTTTTTATCGCAGTGGTAATGTTAGGATTTGTTTATGTCTGGAGAAAAGGGGCGTTGAAATGGGATTAGAATTTACGAAGGAAAGTTTTTTTACCACCAGATTGGATAATATCATCGGCTGGGCGAGGAAAAATTCCCTCTGGCCTATGCCGATGGGCATCTCATGTTGTGCAATCGAGATGATGGCGTTTGCGGGACCCCGGTACGATGTATCACGATTCGGTTCGGAAGCGTTTCGGTTTTCGCCCCGACAAAGCGACCTCATGATTGTCGCGGGCACAGTGACCTATAAAATGTCTCATGTTGTCCGCAAGATATATGATCAGATGCCTGACCCTAAATGGGTCATCGCAATGGGCGCGTGTACTTCAAGCGGAGGTATGTACCGTTCCTATGCCGTTGTTCAGGGAATTGATTTGTTTCTTCCTGTCGACGTGTACGTGGCAGGCTGCCCTCCACGGCCGGACAACCTACTCAAAGGTTTGATGGAGGTTCAGAATAAAATTGCACGCGGCGAAAAACCGGGGCAAAGCGAAAAGGTTTATATTCAAGAATCTGCACGTTTTTGATGAAAGAAAAAGTTACACAAAAACTTCTGGACAATTTCCGTGATTCAATCGAGACCATAAACGAATTTCGGGGGGAACTGACTGTTGTCGTCAGGAAAAGGGATATTGTCCGGGTATGTGAGTTCCTTCGCGACGACAGCGACCTTCGGTTCGATTCCCTGAGGGATATATGCGGCGCGGACTACTATCGAACGGACGATCGATTCGAAGTCATTTATAATCTTTATTCCCTGCAGAGTAATTTCCGGCTTCGGATTAAAGTCCGGACGGGTGAATCCGACCTTCATGTTCCTTCCGTGACTTCTGTTTGGCGAACTGCAGATTGGCATGAACGGGAACCATACGATCTGTTAGGTATAATTTTTGACGGTTATCCACATCTCCGGCGAATGTATATTCCTGAGGAATTCGAATATTATCCACTGCGAAAAGATTTTCCGTTAATGGGAATTCCCGGTTCGCTTTCTCTTCCGCGAAAATGATACAAGTTATATGACCCTTTCTCTTCCCGTCTCCCGGGAAAAAATCCTTCAGGCGCTTGAGAACCAGGATACAACCGTCATGTTTGACGACCCTCTCGAAAATGAGATGGTCCTCAATATGGGGCCTCAACATCCTGCAACGCATGGAGTGCTGCGTCTGCTCGTTCGTCTCGACGGGGAAACGATCGTCTCGGCAGTTCCCGAACTTGGCTATCTCCATCGGGGATATGAAAAGATTGCAGAAAATTGCACGTACCATGAGTTCATCCCACACACAGACCGGCTTGATTACCTTTCACCTCTCGCCAATAACGTTGCCTATGTTCTCGCAGTTGAAAAATTAGCTGGCATTGAAGTCCCCCGGCGTGCGCAAATCATAAGAGTCATCTGTGCTGAGCTCGCACGGCTTGCTTCACACCTAGTATGGCTCGGCACTCAGGCGATGGATGTCGGCGCTGTTACTGTTCTCTTATGGGGGTTTCGTGAGCGCGAGAAGATCCAGGATATATGGGACGTCCTGACCGGTGTTCGCTTCACGACAAGCTTCACTCGTGTAGGGGGTCTTGCTCAGGATATGACGAATGAAGCTGTCATGCTGACGAGGAATTTCCTCGACCAGTTTGGCGAGAAGTTGGAGGAGTGTAATAAACTTCTCGTGAAGAACCGTATCTTCCTGGAGCGTTGTGAAGGCGTCGGGTATATCTCAAAACAGGATGCAGTCGATATGGGTCTTACCGGGCCATGTCTTCGTGCGAGTGGTGTTATGCACGATCTGCGACGTGATGAACCGTATCTCGTGTACAATGAATTCGATTTTGAGATCCCCGTCTATACCGATGGTGACACTCTTGCCAGGTTTTACGTGCGAATGAGAGAGATGCGGGAAAGTGTAAAAATTCTTCGTCAGGCGTTGGAAAAAATTCCGGAAGGACCAATTCACGCGAACGACGCCAAACGCGTATTGCCCCGAAAGGAGCGCACGTACGCCAAAATGGAAGAATTAATTCACGATTTTATGATAGTGAATTTTGGCATCAACCCCCCTATCGGTGAAGTGTACCATGCAATCGAGGGCTCGAAAGGAGAATTGGGCTTCTACATTGCGAGTCACGGGGAAGGTTATCCCTGGAGATTAAAGATTCGTTCCCCATCCTTTGTCAACCTGCAGGCGCTGCCCCCGATGCTGAAAGGTGGGATGATTTCCGATGTTGTGGCAGTCATCGGGAGCGTTGACCCAGTGATGGGAGAAGCCGATAAATAATCTTCCGTGTTTCTGCATAAATCAAAGATGAAAATTATCAGGGCAATAATGTATCCACAGTAGAACCAACTCCATGTTCACAATAGAAAACGTTGAGAAAGTTGAAAAGCTTAGGAAACAATATCCAACCGGTAAATCACTCACACTGCCAGTTTTATGGATTGCACAGGAACAGTTCGGCTGGATTTCCCCTGACACGATGAAATACGTTGCCGGCCTGCTGAACCTCCCGTTGAGCCATATTTTGGGCGTTGTTACGTTCTATACGATGTTCAACACCAAGCCTGTCGGAAACAACCATCTTCAGGTGTGTACGAATGTTTCCTGTCAGTTGCTTGGGGCAGAGAAAATTGTCGACCATATTTGCAACCGCCTCCATATCAAGGTCGGGGAAACGACTACGGACAGGAAATTTACTCTATCGGAAGTCGAATGCCTCGGTTCTTGCGGTACGGCGCCGATGATGCAGGTGAATGAATCATATTACGAGAATCTCTCAGAAGAGAAAGTGGAAAAACTTCTCATGGAGTTGAAGTAAGATGGCAGAGTTTACCGAAAAACTGATTCTTCCGGATATACCCAACCTTCACCGGATTGAAGTGTACGAAGAACATGGTGGTTATCAGGCGCTCCGCAAAGCAGTGACAATGAAGCCAGATGCGGTGACTGATGAGATAAAAAAATCGAACCTTCGTGGGCGTGGAGGAGCCTGTTTTCCAACTGGCTTAAAATGGACGTTCATGCCCAAGCAAGGTGTTAAACCGAAGTATCTTTGCGCCAACGGTGATGAGAGCGAACCCGGAACGTTTAAGGATAGACAGATTTTTGAGTTCAATCCGCATCTTTTCGTTGAAGGTGCCCTAATAGCTGCGTACGCAATGGGGATAAAAACCGTGTACACCTATGTACGTGGTGAATATGCACCCTGGATCAGGATGTTGCAAAAAGCAGTAGATGATGCGTATGCAAAGCAGTATATCGGGGAAAATGTTTTAGGCACACAATTTAATACTGACATCGTGATTTACAAAGGGGCGGGTGCGTACATCTGTGGTGAAGAATCCGCACTCATGAATTCGCTCGAAGGGGATCGCGGATATCCACGTGTGAAGCCCCCTTTTCCTGCACAGTTTGGATTGTGGGGATGTCCCACCACAATTAATAATATCGAAACTCTGGCAAACGTCCCGGTAATTGTTCATAAAGGATGGGAATGGTACTCAAAGATCGGAGCGCCAAAACAACCGGGAACACTTCTCTTTGGAATCAGCGGACATGTAAATAAGCCCGGCGTGTATGAACTTCCAACCGGTGTTCTATTGTCAGATATCATTTATAAATACGCGGGGGGTGTTCGCGGGAACAAAAAAATCAAAGCGGTTATCCCGGGCGGCTCTTCGACGATGTGGCTGAGGGGTAAAGAAATCGAAGGCGTCAGAATGGATGCAGATTCCTTAAAAGCCGCGGGTACATCCATCGGTACCGGTGGCGTAATTGTCATGGATGAGGACACGGATGTTCTGAAAGTTCTCACTCGTATAACACATTTTTACCACCACGAATCGTGCGGACAATGTACACCCTGCCGTGAAGGGTGCGGTTGGATGGAGAAAATCCTTCAACGTTTTGTCGACGGAGAAGGATCTCTGGAAGATGTCGACCTGCTGCTAAATGTCGCGAACAACATTGAAGGGAATACCATTTGCGCACTCGGAGATGCCGCAGCTTGGCCCGTGCAAAGTGTTATCAGGAAATTTCGTGATGAGTTTGAGAGAAGAGCCGGTAAGACCCTCCGTTCACCGAAAATTGTATCGCCGCCTCATCTTGTAACGACTGCATCTTAATTATTTTGCGCTCCTTCACGGATCCACGTCTTAATACCGTTGATTTGATTCGAGTTAAGCGCGGGTCTTGAAATCGGCATCTGCGGAAGTCCATCCAGCCCTTCAATTCTCCTCACCAAAATACTGTTTTCAGGATCACAGGGTTGATTCGGTATGCAAGGAACAATAATTCCCGCTCTTGCAGTCGCATGCTGGTAGGCTTCAAGGCTGTATCCCCGTTCTGAATATGTATCTTCTCCGTGACAACCGGAAAACGCACAATTTTCTAGGAATAATGGCTCGACCTGCTTCCCGTAACTTACTCCTGAGTCCGGAAAAACAATTGTCCCGCCTGTAATTTCGTCTTTACAGTTTCCGCAAATCCACAGCACTAGCAGAACAACAACGCCGACGAGGATTTTTTGCCGGGCATTAATCCGTTTCAAGGAGTGTTGTAGTCGGGCGATTGTTTTATACATTGTGCAATTTGACCGTAGAGATGAAACCGGATGAGTGAAGCATAAAATGTGGTAAACAAAATTCCGATAATGAAGAAGATTATTCCTACTGCAGCGAATATCCCGGTAACAACAGAAATAAGAGTTGCCGCAAGACAGTCCCGCCAATGTGTTTTGAACAAGTGAAGGATTGTACCCACCTGTACAGCGTCCGCAATGCGTTCACGCTCAGCAAACTTAGCCGAAATAATCGGCGTAAGGAGATTAATGAACAATACATATGGAATAACAACTGTGAAAACCCCAAACACTACCGCCGCTGTACTAACGATTGAGGTGATGTGTACTCCATGAAGAGAAGTGATGATGATGAGAATCCATGTCGGGAATATGATGAATATCAACGGTATATGGTATATGAACAAGACCGTGAGATATTTGATTCCAAGAATAAATTTCACTCCCGGTTCATTCCATTCGGGTAATGGGTGTTGGTCTCCACGCCGGACGCGTTGAACGAGTTCAGTGTCATAACCAAAGACTACCGGGATTCCAATGATAAAGAAGGAAAGAAAAATGAATGCTCCTCCCTTGAGGAATTTGCTGACCCAGTCCGGGTCCTTAAACGGGAATGAAAACGCTTCACCAATATTTCTCAAGACTCAGTCGGTATTCGAAATTTATTTTTGGGAAGAAACATCAATAATCCTGCCTTCAATGACAGACGAAATGTTCTTCTTAATCTTAATGTAATCAATAATGATATCGCGGTCAACCATTCCGGTGTCGGTCACGTTTACAGAGCCTTCACGCAGTCCGAAAAAATCATACAAATGGCTTCCGATAAAATTATTTGTACATATCGAATACAACGCAGTGTCGATGCATGGCCGATTGTCGACCTCCACCGAAAGTAATTTTTTCCCCGCCGGTTTCGTTGCGTCATATTTGTAATGCAACCCTCCAACCTGTGCGAATTCTCTCGGAGCAACACCTGCCTGCCACTCCATCATAGTGCGCAATGTTGAGCCATCGACGGAGAACGTCACCAACGTATTGCCGAATGGGTTGATCTCCCAGATGTCGCGAATTTTGATAACGCCGTTGTCGAGGTCTTTGCGAATCCCTCCAACGTTGTGGAATGCGATATCGGTTTTTGCAGCATATCTCATTGCATCGCATTCGAAATTCCCGATATTAATTTCAGTTTTTTTTCCTTCTTGTCGTTTCCACGGTGTGGTAAGCACGCCAATCACTGTCCCAAATTTTGACTCGACGAGAGTTTCATATTCGTTAACGATTCTTTCTGCGACAGGATCGGGTGGTATATTGTCGTTTTTTGTTTCAATAAGCTTGCCTGCATAATTGAACACTGAATCTCCTTTTACGTCGACATCGAGGTCGAGTTTTCCGAGGTACTGACCTCTGGACCCTGCCTGCACTATGATGGTACGATTTTTTTTGAACGGAGAACGAAGGGCGGTATGTGAATGACCACCTACAATAACGTCGATATCATTCCGACGGGATGCAAGTAGCGTGTCTTTATCGAATCCCATATGGCTGAGCAGAACAATGATATTCGGATGGTAATGTGTTCTTATCATTCTGAGCGTAATGTTCAGCGAGCTGTCCGTATCTCGCAGACGCAGTCCGGCAAGGTTGTTCTTTAGTGAAAGGCTTTCCAAATCAGGGGCGGTCAATCCGATGATCCCGAGTTCCACGTCGCCGAACGTCTTCACTATGTACGGCAATCCGAGTGTTGAATCATAGCCGGAAGTAATAATATTATCGCAGATCACCGGATAGTGAGCGCGGCTGAGATTGACCCGAAGGCTGTCGCTTCCATAATCAAATTCGTGGTTCCCAAGCGTCACAGCATCGGGGTTAATGAGATTCATCAGCTCGATTTGTGAACGGCCGGATGTTAGCGTCGAAATGGGGGTTCCCTGGAAATCATCTCCTGCATTCAACAGAGCAACGTTGTTAGACCCTTGTTTGATTTGATTGATGTACGCAAGTAACGTAGCTGTTCCGCCGACAAGATACGTATGCGGTTCTTTACCGGATATCGTGTCGGTGACCTGAAAAGGAAAATTTTGTGCATGAAAATCATTCCAGTGGAGTATAGTAAGATGAGCATGTCCGCCGGGTTGAGCGAATGAACAGGTGGTGATGAAGAGAAAAAAGAGAAAAGCCTTTTTATCCATTATTCGGAAAATATAGATTGCTTGATGAACATCTTAACGCACTTGTAGAAATCAAATAATGTATACCCGGATTAATGAACACAATATAAACAGAAAAACTAATTTTGGAAATAAAGGGTAACAGGTGGCCTTCTTTTCAACTCCTCCTTGTTTTACCACCCAAAGTTTTGTATATTCTAGGAGAAATTACCAGTGTCCCTTGTCAATTATGAATTGGCAATCGGGGAGTAAGAATTATCCTGGGGCTGTAGCTCAGCTGGGAGAGCGCGTGAATGGCATTCACGAGGTCGAGGGTTCGATCCCCTTCAGCTCCACAAAAGCAGCGGCTAAACCCGGCCTGCTTTTTATTTTTTGGGAGAATGTTTGTACAATTTCCTTCTCACCTATCTCATTTATGAAAGGGATTAACTACTATGGGTAAGCGTGTACAAGAATTTCAATCCTTCCGTTCAAAAATGAATAAGAGAATTCTTGACGCTAATCATCGTGCGATCAAGCGGTTCTTTGGTGTCGATACGTTAACTTACGAGTCAGGTAAACTTGACACGCGCACGAAGGAAATGCTCGGACTTGTGGCGTCTATGGTGCTTCGTTGTGATGATTGTATTTCTTATCATATTATTCAATGCAAGAATGAAGGGGTGACGAATGAAGAGATGTTTGATATTTTCAGCGTTGCTTTAACAGTTGGAGGTTCCATTGTAATTCCGCATCTTCGACGTGCAGTGGCGTTTCTTGACGAATTAGGTGAAAAATAGCCCTGCAGGACTGTTTTTGACCTCATTACTTGACAATATTAAAATAAGTCATTACATATATTTATCCCACACTGTAGCTATCCCTGTCTTGAGAGGATTATATGGCATATATTGTCTGTGAACCTTGCTTTGATTGTAAATTCACCGATTGCGTGGAGGTCTGTCCGGTCGATTGTTTTTATGAAGATGACCGTATGTTGTATATCCATCCCGATGAATGCATCGATTGCGGCGCCTGCATCCCGGAATGTCCGGTGGAAGCGATTTTTGCCGAGGCAGACGTCCCCGAGCAATGGAAAAATTGGATCCCAATAAATTATGAAAAGGCGCCGATAGGGACCCAGATCACACATAAGAAAGAGGCGCTTGCCGGGACAACGGGAAAAGAGTGTAAGAAAAAATAAGAAATGTAATGAGAGGCATATTATGCTCCCCGAATTCAGAAATCGGAGAGTGAGACGGTGTTTCCTGCAACTACCATGGTTATATTTTATTGTCGTGGGTTCCTTCGATATATACTAGCCGCTAAATACTTCTGTGAGTAAAATAAAGCTTACTACTCCAATCGCCGAGTTCGATCTTCTTCGGGCGGTTGCAAACTATTCACGCGACCTTATTGTCATTGCCGACTGGGAGCGCACGATATCGTTTGCCAATCGGTCAGTGTGTGAGAAAACCGGATATAAGGTTAAAGAGCTTGTCGGTGAAAAGATTCCGTTGCTCTATCATGTCCGGAACCGCTCAAAATATACAGCGAGGATCTATAAAGCACTTCACGAGGAGGATTTCTGGGAAGGTGAAATTGAGATAAGGAAAAAAGACGGTACAAGCCTCTGCACCGACGCGACAATTTTTGTTTTTTTTGATGAACGTGGAATGCCGGCAGGTACTATCGGAATCGGTCATGATCTTCGGGATAGAAGGCTTCTCGAACAACGGGTGTGGGAGTCTGAAGGAAAACTGCAGTCGGTCATTGAATCGATGGAAGATGCAATTTTTGTAGCCGACGTCAAAGGCAAAATTCTCATGTGTAATGAAGCGCACGGCAGACTGCTTGGCTATCGAAAAGACGAAATTGTGGGAGCCAGTCTTCCATACCCGTGGGTGGATCAAGCTGATGCGGAGAAACTCAGGAAAGGGTTGAAGATAGTTACGAAGGAGGGTAAGTTGAGGAACTACACCATTGGCTGGCGGCGCAGAGATGGATCCAAAGTTGTTGTCAGCCTGTCGCTTTACTTACTCCACTCACGGTCCGGTGCGACGAGGCGTTTTGTGATATCCCTCCGCCAGAACTCAAAGATACACTATATTGAGGAGCTTCACAGGTCGTATGAGCGGATGCAGCGGCTCACCATGGACATACAACGCAAAGCGCAACGGCTTCAGACCTTAGAGGAAGTAAACTTGTTGGTTCTCAAAAATGCGAATATCCCGCAGATATTTAAGGCGATAACAAATGGAATTAAAAAACTTGTGGAACATGACCTTGCCGGCATATATTCGTACGATCCGCAACGGAAAAATCTGATTGCGCACACGCTGTCGAAGCAAACCGTCTTCTCAAGAAAGCTGGCGAAACTGCCCTTACCAATGGGAGAAGGAATCATCGGCATGGCAGCACAGTCCGGAAAAATGGTAATGGTCAACAATGCACACCACGACCCGCGGTCAAGATATCCTCCTGGTATGCGCCCCGAAAAAGAACATTTCATTGCCGTTCCGTTAAAGGGACGGGGAGCCCTTTTCGGGGTTCTCGTCGTGTCAAGAAACCGAGACCCGGGATTTATTGAGGAAGAGGCCTTACTTGTCAAATCCTTTGCGGAAGCAGCGACAGTAGCGCTGGAAAATGCTCGGCTCTATCAGGAAATCGACCGTTACAAGAAACATCCTTCTATCAGATGATTTACCGCGTTATCCGGGAAGAGAGAGATTCTTGTCTCGCCATGTTGTTCCTGATCGATCCATAGTCACAGTATTGGAGGGAAAATTTTTTGCGTAATACCGCTGATTTCGCATTCAATGCACATCGGATGGAATTTGTTTGCAAATATGAATTTAAATTAGTATAAAGATTCTTAATAATTCCCGGAATATAAAATGTAACGAATCGCTTTCCGTTTCGTACAATGGATGCAGCATGCGATAAGGGGTTTCGATATAGAGAGAGGGTCACATGGAAAAAGTAGAATTTCTGGGATTAAATGTCATCATTATCAGCGTCGTGATTTTGGTTGTGCTGGTGTATCTGGTAGTGATTATCAACAAACGGCGCAAACAAAAATTTCTTCATGAGGATTCTTCTCGATGAGATAATTCTCTGCGGGATTTCCTATGGTGCCTCTTATGATTCTCATAAGAGGCATTTTTGTTTTTGGGAATTGCTAGTCAACAGTGGCTTTGTTATATTTTCGCATCAATATCATTTTTGGAGGAAGAGGAAGAGTATATGATCGTCATGAAATTTGGGGGGACGTCGACGCAGGATGCGTCTGCAATGATGAATGTTGCGCGCATCGTGCAATCCCGATCCGCCCAGCAGCCCGTTCTTGTCATTTCAGCGATTGCGCAGGCGACAAACAATCTTGAGGGAGCGGGGAAGCTTGCGGCGGCGGGTAAGCCGGGAGAGGCGCGAGACACACTCCTAAAGCTCTTCGACCGGCATTTTGCAATCGTGGATGAACTTGTCAAAGACAAATTTCGTCATGGGGCGCTGCGAAAGGCAATCGCAGGATCATTGTCTGAACTGGAGGAATTGATCAAGGGAGTTTCCATCCTCCGCGAGTTGACTCCCCGCACACTGGATGCGTTCTACTGCTACGGGGAACTGTTGTCGTCGCGCATCGTGACCGCGGTCCTGCAGGAACAGGGAATCAGTGCCGAATGGGTCGATACCAGGGAATTCATGGTGACAGATGAACACCATAACTCGGCAAAGCCGATCATGGATATTGTCAGAAAGCAATTGCAAAGGCTTGTTCTGCCGCTTGTGGAGGAGGGAAAGATACCGGTGACACAGGGATTTATCGGGGCAACGCAGACCGGTGTCAGGACGACGATGGGTCGGGAGAGTTCGGACTATTCCGCCTCCGTCATCGGTGCCGGATTACATGTCGATGATGTCCAGATCTGGACGGACGTCGACGGAGTGCTGACGGCGGATCCTCGCGTCGTAACCTCCCCCAAAAAAGTAAAAGTGCTCTCATTCCGGGAGGCGTTCGAACTTTCATTTTTCGGCGCGAAGGTACTTCACCCGAATACGATGTTGCCGGCGATCGAGAAAAATATTCCTATCCATATCTTTAATTCGAAACGGCCGAACCTTTCCGGTACACTTGTCACTGCAAATCCTGCGACGACAGGAAATATTGTTAAATCGATTGCATTTAAACGAGACGTTGTCATTCTCAATGCAGTACCGCAAAAACGGTTTAGCCAATATTCGTTCTGGGAACATATCTACGGAATTCTCACAAAATACGGAGCCGTCAGTCCGCTCTCGGTAACGTCGGATTATAATGTATCTATTGTCCTGGAACAGTCAGGCAACATACCGTCGATCAAACGTGAACTTGAAGAGATTAGTGTTGTCGAACTTATTGAAGGGAAGGGAATTGTGAGTGTTGTCGGGACAGATATGCGGAATTCACCCGAGGTCAGCCGGAATGTATTTGAATCGATTGCGGGAATCGGTGTTTCAATGATATCGTTTGGTGCTACTCCCTCAAATTTGAGTTTTCTTGTTGATGACGCAGCAGTCCACGATGTTGTGAGACGAATGCATCGTGTATTCTTCGAATCGACAAACGACGCTGAGACGTTCGAAGTGCTCGAGCACTTTTCTGCTAAAGCTTGAAAACAATGGATCGTGACTTCAGGATGCGCAAACAGAAGACTTCACGCGTCATAAAAAAGCTGGAACACTTTTTGGGCACTCCGCTTCCTCCAAAGCGAAAAGCAAAACCGCTCGATATGCTTGTCGCTACCGTCCTTTCACAAAATACGAACGATAAAAACAGTCATCGTGCGTATTGTTCACTCAGAGAGACGTTCCCTGCCTGGTCGGGTGTTCTCGCTGCTCCCACGGGAAGAATTGCAACAGCAATCAGGGTGGGTGGAATGGCAAATCAGAAAAGTGTACGGATAAAAAGAATATTGAAAACTCTTTACCAGCGGTTCGGGACACTCGACCTCAATTTTCTCAGGACAAAAACCGATGTGGAAATCGCTGATATACTGCTTTCTCTGGATGGAGTCGGGTCCAAGACCGTCGCATGTGTTCTATTATTCTCACTCGGGAGAAATGTTTTCCCTGTTGACACGCACGTTCACAGAATTTGTGAAAGGCTTGGGCTTTCACAGGATTGTAAAACGCCGGAAAAGACCTATGAGTGGATGAAGGAGCTCGTTCCTGCAAAAAAATCTTATTCGTTTCATACGAATCTGATTCGTTTCGGCAGACAAATCTGCAGGTCTGACCGTCCCCGTTGCGGTGAGTGCCCTCTTTATACAGAATGCCGATTCATCGGCAAGTCACGATTTCGGCAGATGCCGTCACATCCTTCAATCAACGGCAAATATGATTTCATGCTGCTCGATCATATCCATGAGGGGACAGGAAAGGTTCGTAAAAGGAGATGATCGAAAAGGCAGAGGAAATCAGGAAGATTTTGCTCATCAAACTTGGCGGGCTTGGTGACGTCTTTCTTTCGACCATCGTTCTCGACAGTTTGAGGCAGCATTTTCCGAATGCAGAAATTGATTATCTGGTGGAACGTGCCGGGCAGGAGGCTATTGCGCATGACCCCCGCGTTCATTCCATCATAGCAATAGAAAAAAATAAAACAAACCCTGTCAGTGTTATCCTCAATGTCCGCCGCCGGCAGTATGATGTTGTGATAGACCTGTTCGGCAACCCGCGCTCTGCAATTATCACATTCTGCAGCGGCGCCCGGTACCGTGTCGGCTTGGATTATGGATGGAGAAAATATCTTTATTCGATGACGGGTGAAGCCCGCCGGGAACAACTGCACGGCGCTGAAGTTAACCTTCAGGTACTACCCGTTCTTGGCGCCCCAACATATTCACCAAGGCTGAAATTTTCTTTGAGTGCGGATGAACTGCAGTTCGCAAGAAAATTTATTGAAGAACATGATCTCAAAGATAGATTTATTATTGGGGTGTTACCGGCAGGTTCGTGGCCCTCAAAACGGTGTGAGCCTGTAAAATTTGTGGAAATACTATCGGCATTGGTGGAGCAATTCAATGCTGTGGGACTTATTGTGTGGGGTCCGACAGACGAACAGGATGCACGGGAAATTTCAACAGCTCTCGAATCGAAAGTGATACTAGGCCCTCGCGTATCCTTAAGCCGGAATATCGCTTTGTTGACTCAATGTACAGCCATCATTGCGAATGATTCCGGACCGACGCATATCGCATCATCCTTTGACGTGCCCATACTGTGTATTTACGGTCCAACCTTCCCGGAAGGGCCCTATGGCAATCTCCATTCGTGGGTACGCAATGAACAGCTTTCCTGCCTTGTGTGTAATTTATTACACTGTCCCATTGAGCATCAATGTATGATGGAATTACCCGTCAGGGATGTTGTCGAAGCGTTTCGACGAATGGTAACAAGTGCAGGGCACGCCGTCCCCGCACTTAGCAAGAGAGCGGATTGGGATAGTCGAAAATAAAAAAATCTCAACTACAAAAGGAATAGTCGAGATTTTAACATGACGAAAAAAAGATAATATTATTTTTTTATGGAATTTTCCGTTTTTGACTGGTATTCTTTCCATGTCATCTTTTTATACAGGCTTTCACCGATGAATTTAGTAACATCCAGAAACGTTTCTGCCTCGATGTAGCCTTCGACTGGGGAGACAAGTTTACCGTCGGATTCCAAGAAAACTGTGGTCGGATATGCCGCGACACCGAAATATTCAGCAAGCGCTCGTTCGGTGAGGGGCTTGCCGTTGTAGGTTACTTTCTCCTGTGACTCTGCATCTAGTTTCACAAGGATAAAATGTTGATTGAGATATTGCGCAACTGAATCATTACCGTAGACATCTTTGTCCATTTTTTTACACCATCCGCACCAACTGGTGTAAACGTCGATGAGAAGGTGTTTTTCGTTTTTCTTCGCCTGTTCGAGTCCATCATTAAAATTAGTCCAGGTAAGCTCTTTTTTTTCGCCAGCCAATCCAGGCGCCGTTAAACCAAGAAGAAGGAAGAATATGGGTAATTGTTTCATAGGTATCTCACTAAAGTTCACAATATCAATTGACCAGCATTGTATAGGGAACAGTTTATGGGATTTCAATCCCTAAGGAAAATGTGTGGGTCGTACCGAAGTCGTATTTAAAAGGAACAAAAGCGTAATTTAGTCCGATCAACCCGTAATGTATACCGATTCCAGCCGTGAAATTTTTCGATTCGTATGACGTCTGATACCCTGCCCGCAATGCAAACGTATTGTGGTAATTTAATTCTCCACCGAAAAGGACGTGTGTCAGGCTTTCGCCTGATAGTGTCACCACATCGATTGATCCGGTAAACGTACCATCGAAGCTTTCAATCCGGGACTCATACGCTGCACCGAATCTTACCATTTGTGGAAGTTTTGACGACTCATTCCGCAATTCGTTCATTGACCCCAGGTTACAGACAGCCGCACCCAGCCGGATGTCCCATGGTGTCCTGTAAATAGCCCCGATATCGAACCCTAATCCGTTGGCTTCATCGACAAGAATTTTTTCATAAAGGTATTTCATAGTTGCGCCCACGCTCAGCGCCGTATCGAGTGCATAAGAAGCGGAAATTCCGATAGCGGCGTTGCGTGCTGTAAACGTTCCCTGTGCAGGACCGGGAGTTGTGCGGAGCTCAATATCGCTGATTGTCGTGCCGTTGATACTAATACCAGCATTAAACTTGTCGAATGACGTTGTCGCTGCGAGGAATTCTGTCTTTGTATCCTGAATCCATTCCTTATGCATCAATAAGATTTGAGAATTGTTCATCAGCGATAATGCTGCCGGGTTGTAATGCGTTGCCGAAGGGTCCGATGCGATTGCGGTATATGCTTCGCCCATGCTGAGCGCCCTTGCACCAACGCCAAGTTTCAGGAAAGATAACCCCGTACTCCCAGCCTGGGAATATAAGAATGTTCTGCAGGTAATGAGCAAGAGAGTGAATACGAGAATCTGCTTTTTCATACTTAAAATGTAGTTGAGAGTGTGATCATATGTATGCCGTGAGGGCTAAACCCTTCAACAATAAATGCATAGGTAACAGCCGGCGTCCATTGATTAAACGATTTTTTTGCAGTAAATCCAAACGTCGGTTTCACTCCGGTTGTGTTGTCGCCAAATTCCCACCGGTCAATGCCACTCCGAACGCTAAAGTATTCCATCATACTATATTCTGCACCGAGGCGTATGCTGTTTGTGTGTTCCGAAGAATTTTCGAACTCTGCAGATACAACGCCGGTGTTTTGCGGCAGGCGATAAGCGAGTCCGACACGGACCAGTGTAGGAAAATCGTTTTGTGTTTGCCTTTGTCCTCCATTCTCTGAACCATACACCGATTGTGTATTCCATTTGTATTTTGAATTTAGATCCTGAACAGTGAGTCCGGCGGATAGCTCATCGGTCAACTGGAAATACCCGCCAACATCGAAACCGACAGTTGACGAAGTCACCTGGTCAAAGAGTCTGCTGTAAAGAAGTTTGATCGAGACGCCGAGGGAGACACGAGGGTCGACGCGGTTCGCAAACGCAAGATATACCTGATTTTCCGAGGTTGAATAATCATCGGTGTGGACGCCGTCGTTATCACGTCCATCAATATTTCGCACGCCCGAGTTGATCAGTCCGGCGGAGATGCCCGCCTGAGATTGTATCGATTGCGTGTAACTGATGAAATTCAGATAGCGGTCGAGGGAGAGAATGCCGAACGAAGCGGCGATTGTCCGTTGATCGCTGAACGCTGCCAGCGCAGGATTATAATACGTGCTGATATCGCCAGTGCTGACAGCAGTTAACGCATTTCCCATTCCCATTCCCCGTGCCCCGAAACCGAGGCGAGAAAATGCGCCGGCTGTACCTCCGATCTGAGCAAAAAGCCCGAAAGGCAGCAATAACATTAAAACAACATAGAGCATCTTTTTCTTCATTGCAGCACTAAAATTTTTCCATACGTCGGGTCGTCACTGTCTACTTTAATTCTGTAGAAATATACCCCGTTTGCGACCTGTCTCCCGTCATCATTTCTTCCATCCCACAATTCATCATATTCGAGGGAAGCAGAGCGTTGTGCATTATTCACGAGAGTTCGCACGTGGTTCATTCCGAAATCAAAAATTTCAATGCTTACATTCCGCGTCGATGAAGCCGATGAGGCTTTTGATCCATAGTGGATTCTTACAAGCTCCAGATCGGGGGAAAAAGGATTGGGGTATGCATAAGTTGTTGGCGACGACCCTACTGCCTGGTATGCCCGATAGATTTTCCAGGAAGAACCGAACGGTATAGTTCCGTTATCAACAGTTGAGGCGATTCCTGCGTCAGTTCCAACAAAAACGGTATCGCCGATGACTCCGACTGAAATAAATTGTGTTGTTGTGATGATTTGATGTGATACAGGGTCGACGATATTTGATACGTTAGTGAAACTTAAGCCTCCGTCCGCCGTGCGGTAGAGCCCGTTTTCAGTCGTGATGTATGCAATGGAATCCTTGAAAGCGAAATTAAACGGTTTTATCCCTTGAAGGAGGTTCTTCCACGTTCTGCCATCGTCATCCGTATAGCTAACCCCGTATTCCTGTGGGAGGTCGTAATAACTCGGAGGTTCCTTCTTCCAGTTCGTTGTCCAGATACGTTGTTTTCCCTGAAAATGCTGCTCGCCTATTCTATACACCCAGTTACTGAGAATCCGTGTTGCCTGAGAATTGTTGTTGTAAAATTTTTCCCAGCTGACACCGCCGTCAGTGGATTTATTTACGCCTCCTGCTGTCCCGCACCATATCGTCTGCCCGTTATCGGAAACATGTACGGCAAATGCCTTTAAGTTATCGTTGAGTACAACATCGAAAAATGGGAAGAGTGTATCCGCACGCAAGGTATCGCTCGGATGAAAAGACCAGAGGGTATCGGTTGGTCTTAGCGAGTTCAGGTTATCCAGGGGGAGGAGGACGGTTTCCCAGGTAGATCCGTTATTTGTGGATTTTCGCAAACCGCTTGACCAGCTAGCGACCCACACCGTGCCGGGGCCCAGTGCAATGTCATACGATACGTTTGCGACAGTTGTTGTAACCGCAGTTGTTGTTGTACCGCTGTTAATGCCGTAGGGTTTGAGAATATCTTTCTTACAAATTCGTCTTCCATCAGAGGAGGGAAGCTGAATACAGGTATCGAGCGGCTGGTTGACGTGTTTCCAAGTAATGCCGCCATCAATTGAAAAAGCATATCCGCTCCCGGTTTGAATCGTCTGGTCTCCGCCAACATCTTTGTCATAACCCGTTGACGCCCAGATAGTATCTCCGTTGACTGCGAGAGCAAAGATGCCTTCATTTGCAAAGGCTTTTTCTGAATAAAAGTTTTCCCAACTGGCTCCGAACGTTGCACTTTTCATAACGCCTTTCCCCGTTCCTGCCCATAGAATGGAATCAGCAGCTACTATCTGCGAAACGCTGTTACTGATGGGGAGGTTGCTCGATTGTGAAGAGGAAACTCCTTCGAGCTTGTAGCCCTTCGCGAAAGTTCCCTGTGCATAGGAGAGGTTTTGGTACGCGAAGGAAAGGAGGATAAGAATTGCCAGCGATATAAACTTTCCGGAGCGCATTCAATAAATTGTTATGTATTTAATACGCTCATCCCGCGCGCCGGCTTTATCGACCACATAGAAATGAAACTCTTTCACACCGAGAGAAGTCGATGGGTCTACTTGTGCGAGAAATGAATATATGCCGTCGTTTGCCGTGGAATCGCCGTGCTGTGCAAAATTCCCGTCATCGTACATCTGAAAGATGTTTAAGGGATTGATTGAGCTGAAATTCCGGAAATAAACCGAATCAATATCGCTTAAGCTGTCGAGGTCAGTCACGGTCGCTGAGAATTGCACTACAACGACGCCCGAGAGGGGTCGCTGGATGGAATCCGGAACATCTAAATTAAGAAATGCGGGAGGTCTATTATGCAATGTTCGCCTGACGATATTGCTGAGGGCGCCGGATTTGTCCTTTCCTAAAAATCGAAATTCAATCAGGCTGAGAGAAGCCGTGTCAATGGAAAATCTCGTTGAATAAATTCCGTCACCTGGCACGTTATCTGCATGTTCTGGTAATCCGTCGTCATACATCGATTTAACAGATGTATCGGATGCAAACAACGGTTGGACTGTGACTGACGAAATATCTTCAATGCCGTCAGAGTCGGTAGCTGCGACGAAAAACGTAAATGTAGCCGAATCTGAGCCGGGAGGGGAATATTCTCGGTACGAAGGAATTCCAAGATGTGGCGGTCGATTATTCACAGTAATGATAACAGGCCGCAGAAGAGTATTGCTGATCGAATTACTCTTGTCGACAGCAAATACTTCCACTCTGTAAATTCCCGTTTGGGATCGGTCTATATTAAAGGAAAGCTTCCCGGTAAAGATAAGACCTTCCCCGCCTCCTGAAACCGCTATGTTGCCACTTTTTATGAGCAACTGTTTGGCATCGGGGTTTGCGTTTCCAGGATGATAGATCTGGAAATATACCCTTGAGATATCCTGTATGCCATCGGGGTCGGAAACCACTGCAGTAATAGAATCAGAGATGCTGAATGTCCCGTCCGGGAGTCGTGTTATGAATGTGTTTGCAGTATCATCCAGATTAATTATTGAGGTCATGAGGCTGGCGCCAGATAGAAACGGTGGATTTATAGAAGAATCCAGAGACCCGTTTCGTTCCTTTTCACAAGAGAAAAAAAATAAGCTTACTACGAGAATTGAGGGTATAGAATGAAAAGCGATCCGCATGAGTGACGATACATTACAAAAAACCGAGCTGCCATTCACTGTAAGTTCTTTTCCATGGAGCCCGGTATGACTGATTTCTTAAATCTCTTATGATTAAGCTAAGAAATATGAAGCCAAAAGTCAAGAATACCGATTCAGTTGTTCGTATGACGTTAACTTCCTAATATTTGATAAAAAGGAACCGGCGGGAATGTTACGATAAAAATGCCGAACGTGACCCATCCCAAAACTTTTCGTCTTTTATCAAGTGCTGAATCGTCGAAAATTTCGGGATGGTCAAGTTTTATAAGGAAGAACAGTATGCCTGCCCAGACCAGCCATCCGAGTGTCCCGGTCTGAATATTTCCGCCGAAGAAGGGAATGAAACTTAATAATCCGGTGAGGATTAATCCGACAAAAAATACTCGGGCGATTATACCCTGTTTGCGGCCGATGAGTGCATAGAGAACATGTCCTCCATCTAATTGTCCGACGGGAATCAGGTTAAGGGCTGTGATAAAAAGACCGAACCAGCCTACACAAAGGAAAGGATAATGGTAAATTTCATTCATAGGTGGAACAAACGTGCTGAGTGCAAAGAATTTGGATATTGCCCAGAAGAAAAGAGAACTTCCGAGGGTAAGTCCAGCGCTGGGGATTGAATCCATTCCGGCATATTCCGGATGAATGGAGAAGAGGTACTCTTTGGGGGGCATGGTAAAAAATCCATAAAAGAGTAAGCCCAAAGTCACGACTAAGCCTGCAAGTGGCCCCGCGATGCCGATATCAAAAAGGACCTTTTTAGATGTAATTGGTGTGCGGATGCGAATAACGGCGCCCATTGTTCCGAAAGGGTTAAGGATCAGAGGAGGGACCGACGGAAACGGTATGAAATAAGGATATGTTGTTGAGATCCTATAAAATTTTGCAGCGAAATAATGACCGTATTCGTGTGCGGCAAGAACGGCGAGCAGGCTGAGTGAGTATGGTAATCCCAGCGAGAAATTTGTCAGTTCGAGAGGGTCTTTATTGAGCCATCCGATACCTGCAAGGGTGGTTGTAAAGAATGTTAAAATGAAAAGGAAAATGTGAAGGGATAACCGAGGAAGCCTGGTGAAGATTGCCCTGTGCTTCTCCGGTGAAACAACGTTGTCTTGGTTTACTTCTTCCACGATTTTTGAAAGTATCTAGAAGAAGATACAGAAAACCATTGCAAAAGTAAAGAAGCACAAAAAAACAGAAAGGCTCTGCGGGGCGCAAATGCGCCTTTGTTCAGAGCCTTCTATGGGGAAATTGTTGTACTATGGACGAGGAGAATCGGGAATCATCGAGAGCCCGGCTTTCGGTCTCGGTGAATCCGGAATCATTGAAAGTCCGGCTTTCGGCCGTGGAGAATCGGGAATCATCGAGAGCCCGGCTTTCGGTCTCGGTGAATCCGGAATCATTGAAAGTCCGGCTTTGTTTCCAAATCCTGCGTTCGCATAGGAAATGGCAAAATTCGTTGCCACTACCAGCGCCATCGTGATCAAGATCGACCGAAAACGCTTTACATTGCGCTTGCGGATAGCAGATTTTGACATAGGTAACTTCTCCTTCGTAATACTATTGTGATTGGTAAAAAAGAATTTTCTTTGGCAGAGGTACACGTGTAAGATATATAAATAGCGTAAAACCGTCAATATTTTTAGGGGAAAAACGTGAAAAATTTTCACGAAAATACTGTCGTGCGCACCATCACCTTTTTTACGTGTATTAAAAAAAAATTGCGAATTCCCTTGACAAGAATATGTTAAATATCTATCTTTAGGGGTAAAAATGAGGTAAGGTAAGTTAATTCCCTATAGGTCATGAAACTAGCAAAGAAAATATTGTTGTTCTGGGCTTGTCTGCTTGCCGTGTACGGCCTTCTGTTGGTGCTGTTTCCGCATAGAGCTTCCCCATTGCCAAGCTTGTTAAACCGTTCAATTCAATCGCTTCTGTTCTTTATCTCATTTTTTATTTTCTTGAAAGAGCCTAACCGAAAACACAAATTCATCTTTTTGAATTTTGTCGTCTTCTACTTTTTCATGATACTTCAATTCGGATATGATTTTGTCGGCGTCGCATTTTTTACTGCAGATAAGTATGCCGGACACTTGTTCTCACAATACCTTTCCATTGCATACATTTTATTTTTTGCAATAGCAGTGCTCTATCTTGTCATCGACCTGCTGTTCCGCGATTTCAAAGTATACCAAAAGTATCTTATCAGTTGTTCGATTGTTTTGATGTTCTTCGGTTATTATTTTCATCCCTTCTTTTCCGACCCGATGTATTTATATTCCACGGAGGAAATCAAGCAATTCAAAACATTGTCGACTGCTGTGGCAACAAGCTCCGGCAGTGAAATGCCGACTGCAGCGGAATTGGCGAGCAGGGTGAAGCTGCAGACATGGCGCAACGGGTTTCCTGTGGGCGACCTTTATCCGGAAGAAAACATCAGACGGATCGATGAACTGATTCCCTATCTGGACGGCGACAGCTACAAAGTGCTATTGTGGAAGCCGATGTATTTTAACATGATTTACATGAACATCATGATTATCATGTTTGTTCTTCTTTTCTTCGGATACCAGTACAAGAAAGACCCCCCCCAGGGGGCGTATATCGACAAGATCATGTTCCTGTTCCTATTATTTGTCTCCACTGATATATTGCATCAATGGGGATACATCAAAAGCGTCGAGCTCAATTCGTGGACGGAATTGTTTACAATCGGTCAGTATATCACAGTCATAATTCAATTGATGATGGCGTTATTTTTCGGCTTGCGGTTGCGGTTCATTACATCGGTCCAGGGAGAGTTCTACGAATCCGAGCTTGCAGCCCATCCTCAGCAGGTGAGCAGATGGAGAGACTGGGTCGACAATATTGTGCTGGCACATTTTTTCAATTTCAAGATTTTCAACGGAAGATTGTTTCAAAATCCTTCCAGTAAATAAATTCATTCTTAGGGAGATTCATGGAAAAAGATAGGAAAGTCAAAACTGCTGAGGAACAAAAAACCGTTATGGAATACCCGATTATCGGGAAGAGCCGTGCAGTTGATCAACTTGTGAAGCAGATTCAGAGGCTTTCGAAAACGCGACGCGATGTCGTGGTCATCGGTGAAGCAGGTGTTGGAAAAGGCGCCGTTGCAAAGAATATTTATTCATCGGGTCGAACGCCTGAAAGCAATCCCCCTTTCATGTCAATCAATCTCTCTGTCCTGGACGATAAAGAATTGGAATCGATTCTTTTCGGCTTTGACCGCGGTGCCGAAGGATTGCCGTATACCACCAGGAGGGGGCTGTTTGAACTTGCCAACGGCGGCACAGTATTGATCGAAGAAATTGAGGAAGCGAGCTTCCGCAATCAAATGAAGATCCTTGCGTTCATGAACGAACGGACCTCCCGTCGTATCGGTGGCACACGTTCTGAACCTGTCGATATTCGCCTCATTGTGACGGTGAAAGAAGAACCCAAAAGCCTTGTCGATAAGAGGAAATTACTGGAAGATTTGTATACAAAGATGGCCGACTTTGAGAAGGTTGAAATTCCGGCTCTTCGTGAACGACCGGAAGATATTCCGCTTCTTGTAAAACACTTTGCCGGCGAATTGTGCAAAGAGATCGGTATTGGTGAGCTCGTTATCGATATCAATGCGATCGACGTTCTGGTCCGTCAGAGTTGGCGGGAAAATATCAGGGAACTGAAAGCCGTTGTCGACAAATCAGTTTTATTCTCAAGCGGCGGTCGTTTCATGCTTCCGCCCGAACTCGTCGATGAGAAGACTGAGGTCGTGAAAATGATCAACAATATTGTAACCGGTCAGGATTTTGTGCTCGACAAATCGCTCGATGTTATTGAGAAGGGTATTATTGAGCGTGCGTTGCAGAAATTTGGATTCAATCAATCGAAGGCGGCAATTTTCCTCGGCATGACTGAGCAGACGCTCCGTTATAAACTCAAACGACTGAATATTATAAGCTCGCGCAGCCGCGCCTGAGACTCGAGCCTCTTCTTCCACATGCCCTTCACGATGAAGGGCATGTTTGTTTTACTACACTGCATTCCTTTATAATGTGCGCTCTTTCCAGACGATGTTCTTGCTAAATAGTGCTACAACCGGAACGATAAGGACATAGAGCACCATATAACACTCAAATGCGGGAAAATATCTGAGAGATCGACGGGCGTTAAAACATTTCAAAGGCTTCCAGAGAAAAAGGACATCCATAATGGATTTTCCGCTAAAAGCCGCAAGCCAAAGTGGCAAGGGAACAAAGAACAACCCGGCGACCAGCATGAGGTTTGTTAACCAGACGACCGATGTAATCAGCATGCCGCTGAACACCATCTCAAGGCCGCCGACACTCCATCGCTGTTTCTGACGAAATAGCTGACCCCAGTTAAGACATGCCCGGCTTTTCACCACTGCTTGCGGGTTAACGGGGAACCGGACATCGAATGCTGTTCTCCGGATTATCGCCTGCACAAGAGCATAATCTTCGGTAACACTGAACGGAATACTCGAATACCCGCCGACAGCATCGTATGCGGACCGTCGCACAGAAAAATTATTCCCGATAACGGTTAAAGGGATCTTCCATCCGACCGCCGAAGAAGCCAGTCCGAAGAGAAAAATCCAATCTAATGTTTGCATTCCCTCAAAGGTTTTGTTCGCGTCAAGCAATGTGAATCCACCGACGATTCCGGCATTTTCATCAAAGTATTGAACAGTTTCCCGTACCCAGTTCCGCGGTACTGTGCAATCGGCGTCAGTCAACATCATTATTTCCCCGTTGGAATTGTCAATCCCCTGAGCGACGGCGTTCGCCTTTCCCCGAAGATTATCCTTCTCCGGCGATGTGGTAATCAGTTTCATGAACGGATATTGGCGGATGAAGGGGATAACAAGTTCCTGAGTCCGGTCAGTTGACCTGTCGTTGACAACGATGATTTGGAGTTTTTCTTTCGGGTAATCAAGCAGCGAGAGCGACGTGAGACATTGCTCTATATGTTCTTCCTCGTTTCTTGCTGCAACAATAATAGAAACATTCGGCGTGTAGTGGAGGTTTTTCTTTGCGCAGTCTGCCTTGTTGAGCCCGGCGCGAAGTAACGTGAACTCAATAATGTATGCAATTGTTGCGAAAATGAGGAGAGTTGTGATGATCATGTCATAAGTTCTGTTGCGAACTGAACAATGTAAAAAAACAATTCGACCGAAACAACGGATACTCCTGCCGCCAACCGCTCCTTGCTTCTCCGAAGGGTTTCCGTTATATTGACTCGCGAAAATATGAAACATCCATTGATTATAGGGATAGCAGGCGGGACTGGTTCCGGAAAAACGACTGTAACGAATAAAATCCTGGAGCGTCTCGACCTTGGGAAGGTTGTCGTTCTCCAGCATGATTCTTACTATAAGGATATTTCATCATTTGACGGGCATTCACCGGATGAAGTTAACTTCGACCATCCGGATGCCCTCGAGACATCACTTCTCGTCGAACATCTTCAGCAGTTACGACAGTGGAAATCGATTCACCAGCCGGTCTACGATTTTACAACATACCGGCGTTCCTCAAAAACATTATCGATTGAACCGAGAAATATCATCATTGTAGAAGGGATACTGATTTTTGTGGAAAAACAACTTCGCAATCTTATGGATATCAAAATTTTTGTCGATACCGATGCCGATGAACGGCTGTTGCGAAGACTTCGACGTGACCTGCTTAAGCGGGGAAGATCTCTTGAATCCGTGATGCATCAGTACGTTGCCACCGTAAAACCGATGCACCTCGAATTCGTCGAGCCGAGCAAGCGTTGGGCTGATGTAATTATTCCAAAGGGGGGAGAAAATGAAGTCGCCATCGACATGGTTGCGACAAAGATAGAAGAGATGCTCAGAGCGGTCTGATACATTCACGAACGTACTGCCAGAAGACACACAATCTATTCTCGCCGTTCCAATTATTTGACTCTCTCCGCTGAAATCGGTATATTTTTTTAGTAAATAAACTTTTTAAGTTCGAATCAATATCATATTCTCAACATAAATGTAATGTCGGACATTCTTTCATCTGACCAGTCTAATTACAAAAAAACTGTCCTACCAAACGGTATCCGGATTGTTACTGAAGAAATTCCATATGTGCGGTCAGTTTCCATCGGAGTGTGGATTAATGTCGGTTCCCGGGATGAAAATGAACATAACAACGGCATTTCCCATTTCGTCGAACATATGGTGTTTAAAGGAACTCGACAATTTACAACCCAGCAGATTGCGCAGAGTCTAGAATCGGTCGGAGGATACCTCAACGCGTTTACGTCCAAAGAGCACACCTGTTTTTATGCGCGAATACTCGATGAACATCTCGCGAAAGCAGTCAACGTTCTCTCAGAACTGGTGCAACATCCTCTTATCGATAAAAAGGAGATGGAAAAGGAGAAATTTGTCGTACTGGAAGAATTGAAGAATATCGAAGACGACCCGGACGACCTTATTCACGATTACCTCGACCATCGTGTCTATTATAAGCACCCGCTAGGTTTTCCAGTGATCGGAAAAGCCGAAAATATCAGGAATTTTACGAAAGATGATTTGCTGAACCATGCGAAGACCCATTATACATCAAACCGGATTGTAGTTGCAGCAGCGGGAAATTTAAAGCATCAGGCAGTCGTTGATTTGGTTGAACAGTATTTTCGATCCCGTAAGCCGCAACGTAATCAAGCCAAGCGGGCCTCGGTTTCAAACCGTGTCTACTCGAAGCGGGAAGAGTTTGAGCGACCCATCAGCCAGGCGCATGTCTGTCTCGGTACGATCGGCTACAGCGTAAAAAGTCATTTTCGGTATCCTCTTCTCGTCCTCAACACATTGCTTGGCGAAGGGATGAGTTCACGCTTGTTTCAAAACATTCGTGAGAAATACGGATTCGCGTATAGTGTCTATTCGTACAGCAACCTTCTCAGCGACACCGGTAATTTTGGCGTCTATATCGGAACGGATGCGCAGAATGTTGACAATTCAATTGAGCTCATTCACAAAGAGCTGAACAAGCTGACGACGAAACCGGTAGGGAACGCCGAATTGAAACGAACGAAAGCCCAGCTCAAAGGGACAATGATGCTGAGCCTCGAGAGCATGTCGAGCCGGATGATGCGTTTGGGAAGCGGTGAAATGTATGTCCGAAATTATCTTCCGCTGAGCACTATTTTGAAAAAAGTTGAAGCAGTCACTGCAGAGCAGGTTTTTGAAACGGCAAAACGTCTTTTCCAACTGGAAAATTTTTCAACAATCATTTTCAAACCTGCCGCCTCAACCAACGCAGCGTGAACACGATAGTCAATTTTGTTGCCAGCTATATATAATAGATGAGATGTTGCGCAGAGATTCATTGAATCGGAGGTTGCTGGAAGCCGAATATGCTGTTCGGGGCCCGATTGTTATAAGGGCTCAGCAATTGGAGAACGAAGGAAGGAAAATCATCTATTGTAACATCGGAAATCCCCAGGCACTGAAACAAAAACCGCTGACGTATTTACGGCAGATATTGAGTTTACTTGAATATCCTGAATTACTGACTTCTCCTCAAGTCGGAAAACTCTATCCGGCAGACGTCATTCGTCGGGTGCAATCGATTCTCGAACGTCATCCGCATGGAACCGGTGCCTACACACAGAGCGCCGGGATTTCGTTTATCCGGCAGGCGGTTGCCGATTTTATCCACCGGCGGGACGGTATTCCAACAAATAAGGATTATGTTATTCTCACCGACGGGGCGAGTAAAGGTGTGCAGGGAGCGCTCATCGCACTCTTGAAGAATCCGAATGACGGTATCATGATTCCGATGCCGCAATATCCTCTGTACAGTGCCAGTATTTTACTTTTCGGCGGTCGCCAAATCGGATATTTTCTTGATGAAGAGAATCACTGGCAATTGAATGAGTCAGTTCTTAACGACAGTTTGAATAAGGCTATTCGGGACGGCATGAATCCTGTTGCCATTGCGGTTATCAATCCTGGGAATCCAACCGGTGCCGTCCTTTCTCACGAAAATATCCGGATGATTATCGGCTTCGCCAGGCGACATCGTCTTTCAATTCTTGCCGACGAGGTCTACCAAGAGAATGTGTACGCGGCAGGAGCAAAATTCTATTCGTTCGCTAAGGTGATGCATGAAATGGGTGAAGAGGATGTATCACTCTTTAGTTTTCATTCTGTTTCGAAAGGTTTTTGGGGGGAATGCGGACATCGCGGCGGTTATACTGAATTCAGGAATATTCCCACTGACGTTTTGACCGAACTGATCAAGCTCCAGTCGATCAGCCTTTGTGCAAACACCGTCGGACAAATTGCTACTCTTGTCATGGTTGCTCCTCCCCAACCGGGTGAAGAAAGTTATGAGCGTTATGTGCGTGAACGGGACGCTGTCCTTCAAGACCTTAAAACAAAAGCAGAGCTTCTGGGGAGAGAGGTCAACCGGATTGAAGGGATGACGCTCGAGGTTCCGCAGGGAGCAATGTACGCGTTTGTGAAATTTGAATTGCCCGACGATCCGAATGTTGACCTTTCGAAAATGGATTCGGCGGAGAGGTTGAAATACGAGAGTCAGCGCGATAATGATTATTGCATGGCGTTATTGGAGGAGACAGGAATTTGCGTCGTTCCCGGGTCGGGGTTTGGCCAGTCATCAGGAACATTCCACTTCAGAACAACATTCCTTCCACCGCTCGAGGAAATTGAAGCGTTTGTAGAAAAACTAAAATCATTCCACGAACGCTACGTTAAAGAACTCGAAGAAGTGTAAGATCGTATGGTAAAAATTACTATCGACGGTCAACCGTACGAAGTCGAACCGAATCGTACAATTATTCAAGCCGCGCGTGAACAGGGGATCAGTGTCCCTCACTTTTGCTGGCACCCGAAGCTTTCCGTTGCCGGAAACTGCCGCATCTGTCTGGTCGAAGTGGACAAGATGCCGAAGCTCGTGATTGCCTGCGCGACAACTGTTACCGAAGGTATGGTTGTCAAAACGCGATCGGAAAAAGTTCTGCACGCGCGTGAGGCGGTGATGGAGTTTTTGCTCATCAATCATCCGCTCGACTGTCCTATTTGTGATGAAGCGGGAGAGTGCAAGCTTCAGGATTATGCGTACAAGCATAGCATCGGCGTCAGCAGATTTGATTTCGACAAGGTCCGGAAACCGAAACGGGTAGCATTGGGACCAAGTGTGATGCTTGACGTAGAGCGGTGTATTATGTGTTCACGGTGCATTCGGTTTTGTGATGAGGTTGCAAAGAAACCCCAGCTCACCTTTACTCAGCGCGGCGACCATGTTGTCCTGACCACGTTTCCCGGAGAGAGCCTCGATAATCCATATGCAATGAATACCATCGACCTTTGTCCTGTTGGCGCGTTGACGAGTAGGGATTTTCGATTTAAGGCGCGCGTGTGGGAGTTGTCGTCGACAGACACAATTTGTCACGGTTGTGCGCGTGGCTGTAATATCAAAATGTGGGTGAGAAATAATGAAATTCTTCGTCTCACTCCGCGTTTCAACCCCGATGTCAATGATTACTGGATGTGTGATCACGGCCGTCTCAATACGTTTAAATTTGTGAATGCACCCGCCAGAATAAAAGCGCCGATGATTCGCAAAGAAGGGGAGTTAGTGGAGGTCGGTTGGGATGAGGCATTTTCTCGGGTGGCGTCCGGTTTGAAAGGGTTCAAGAACAATGAAATCGCAGGCCTTGGCTCTGCGTATGTGACGAATGAGGGAAATTACCTCTTTGCAAAAATGATGAAACACCTCGGTGTTGTCAACCTTGATTATATGCCTCATGTCAAGAGTGGAGATGAAGACGGTCTCCTGATCCGCGCAGATAAGACTCCGAACAGTTTAGGCGCAAAGGAAGTAGGTGTCAAACCCGGCACAAACGGTCTGGGATTTGAGGGCATTATTAAAGGAATTAAGGAAGGAACGATTAAAGCTCTGTATTGCCTTGACGATGACATTGCTACGGATCCGACCGTTGCTGAGGTGCTGCCGAAACTGGATTTCCTTGTTCTCCATACATCGAATGAAAATGAAACCGCGAAATACGCTGATGTTGTGCTTTCAAACTCAACGTATGCAGAACAACACGGCACGTTTACGAATTTCAACGGACGTGTTCAGCGGATACGACCGGCGGTCACTACAGTAGAGCAGGACCGCGCACTCGACGGGTTCGCGATGAGCAGGCTCGACAAATTCGGCGCGCAGAATGATCGCTGGACCAGGGGAATCAGACGGGACGCGCGGCCCGCATGGCGGATTATTTCTTCGGTCGCTGTTGCAATTCTTGGCGTGAAGTGGAAATACGCAACGGCAGAAGAAGTCTTTAACGAGCTTGCTTCTACATTGGAGCCATTTAAAGGGATGACCTATCTCAGTCTCGGCGCGCGTGGGTTGATGATGAAATCAAAACAAGAACTGACCTCCACCCCGGTATAACATGGAAATTATTATTTCTCTTATCAAAATCATCTGTGTTCTTGGAGTGATGCTGACGGTCGTTGCCTATACAGTGTTGCTCGAGAGGAAACTTGCAGCTGCCATCCAGAACCGGATAGGTCCCAATCGGGTAGGATGGAAGGGATTCCTTCAGCCGTTGGCAGATGTCGTCAAGCTGGTGATGAAGGAAGATATTGTTCCCGCTGAGGCGAACAGGTTCATTCATGACCTCGCGCCGGTGATTTCCATCAGTGTTGCCCTCGTAACGTTTGCCGTCGTTCCGTTCGGCAATCATATCACCCTTTTCGGGCACGATGTAAAACTCCAGATTGCCGATGTTAATATCGGAATCCTGTTTATTCTCGCGTTCGCGTCTCTCGGAGTTTACGGTGTCACCCTGAGCGGGTGGTCCTCAAATAGTAAATATTCTTTGCTCGGGGGAATGCGCTCGTCTGCGCAAATGATAAGTTACGAATTATCGATGGGACTTTCGGTTATCGGCGTGATCATGATTGCCGGAAGTTTACAGCTCGATAAAATTGTCCTCGCGCAATCGGGGTGGAAATGGAATATGATCCTGCAGCCGGTGGGATTTATCACGTTTGTCGTTTCCGCGTTTGCAGAAACGAACCGTCTTCCGTTCGATTTGCCTGAGGCTGAGCCCGAGCTCGTAGGAGGGTACCACACCGAATACAGCGGATTGAAATTTGGGTTATTCTTTCTTGCAGAATATGCGAACATGGTAACAGCAAGCGCGATTATTACAACACTGTACCTTGGCGGATGGCAAGTACCGTTTGTCCATCATCTCGGTTTGTCTGATTTCTGGGTGAGTGTCGTCCAGGTTCTTGGGTTTTGCGCAAAGGTTGCGGCGCTGGTCGTTTTCTTCATCATCGTACGCTGGACGATCCCCCGTTTCCGCTATGACCAGTTGATGAATTTGGGGTGGAAGGTGATGTTACCGTTGGCTATTGCGAATCTGCTTGCAACAGGTGCGATTTTGTTACTGGTTAATTAATAATTCACGAAGTTCAACCATGAAGCCTGACGGACATAAAGAGATTATTCATAAAAGAGATCTGACAATTCTCCAGAAAATGTACCTGCCGGAGATTTTTCGGGGATTATTGATAACGATCGGCCAAATTTTTAAGCCGAAGTTTACGCGGCAATATCCCGAAGAGAAATGGAATCCACCGGCTTCATTCCGCGGCAGACCGGTTCTTGTCGAAGAGAAGGGAGTGGAGCGATGCGTTGCGTGCGGATTGTGTGCGCGCGTGTGTCCTGCACTTGCCATTGAAGTACAGGGTTCTGAAAGTGAATACTGGAAGGAGCGGTATCCGGTAAAATTCGAGATTAATATGCTTCGTTGTATTTTCTGCGGATTCTGTGAAGAGGTATGCCCTGAAGAGGCGATCGTCATGAGTAAAGAGTACGAGCTGACATTCACCAGGCAGGAAGATGCCATCTTTGGAAAGGACAAACTTCTCGTTCCCGCAGAGCAACTAAAGGAAAGATTGGAATTTCTGCGTCAAAATAGATAGTAACGATACCACGGGTAATCTCCCCGCAGGTTACGAACCTGCGGGGAGATTACCCTCCAATCCTTGCCCCTATCTGATATTCTCCGTATCTTCCTGTGTGTAATTCCGTATACCTCTGAAACGTTCGAAATCATCACCATCCGGAGTCTGTTATGAAACTACGAATTCTGTTTTTTGTAGTGTTATCGAGTGCTGTTTCGTTGGTATCTGCTCAACTGAAAATTAAATATCAAAAATTTACACTTGATAACGGCTTGCAGGTCATTTTACATGAGGATCACTCAATACCGGTAATTTCGGTAAATATCTGGTACCATGTCGGTTCAGGAAGGGAAAAGCCGGGGCGGACCGGTTTTGCGCATCTCTTCGAACATATCATGTTTGAGGGATCTGGCCATGTGCCTGAAGGTAAATTCGACCAATGGCTGGAAGCTGCAGGCGGTGATAACAACGGGTCGACGACGACAGACCGGACGAAATATTTTGAAAATGTCCCAAGCAATGCACTTGAACTTCCGTTATTCCTTGAATCCGATCGCATGGGATATCTGCTCGATGTGATGACACCTGCGCGCGTGGACCAGCAGCGCGATGTTGTAAAGAACGAGCGGCGGCAATCATACGAAAACCGGCCGTACGGAATGGCGCCGATAATTATCGATGAGAATATCTTTCCCCCCGAACACCCTTATCATTGGCCTACAATTGGCTACATGGATGATCTCACCGCTGCGGGTTACCAGGATGTAGTAGATTTCTTTAAGAAATATTATATACCAAATAATGCCCACATGGTCATCGCAGGTGATATTAATTATACCGAGTGCAAGAAACTCATGAATAAGTGGTTTGAGGACGTTCCTGCAGGTAAGCCGGTCGAACCCATTGCACCCCCACCGGCTGTATTGACAGAAGAGAAACGACTGGTAACCGAGGATAAAGTACAATTGCCACGATTATATCTTGTCTGGCTCACGCCGACACATTTTTCACCTGGCGATGCAGAACTGGATATTTTTGCAAGTATATTTGCCGGCGGGAAAAATTCGAGACTGTACAAACGAATGGTCTATGATCTGCAAATCGCACAGGATGTTTCAGCGTTTCAAGCATCGGGAAAGCTCGCTTCAAAGTTTTACGTTGTCGCTACTGCCCGCAGTGGCCACACACTGACAGAGATTGAGACCGTTATACGTGAAGAATTAAAGCGCATGAAGCGCGAGGCGCCATCAGAACGGGAGCTCAAACGTGCCGTTAATCAGTATGAAGCGAGTTTTCTCGATAGGTTGGAAAGCATCCCAGGCAAGGCAGACCAGCTGGGGGATTATTATACGGAAACAGGAAACCCGGATTATTTTAATGAAGACCTCGCACGCTACAAAGCCGTGGATGCCGATGACATTGAAACTGTAGCACAAACATACTTAAGGGATGATGGCTGTCTTGTTTTGAGCGTTGTACCGCAAGGAAAACGGGAACTCGCCGCCGCAGGCCGGAAGGAGGGCAAATAATATGAATTGGAGTAGGTACTTGACAATCACGTTATTAACTGGAATACTGTTTCTTGTATTCTCCCTGATACAGCCATCTCTCGCGGATGCTCAAAAAGTGGATCGGTCAATGCCTCCGAAACTCGGACCGCCTCCCTCGCTAAAGCTGCCGCCAATCACCCACTTTACGCTGTCAAACGGCTTGCCTGTCGTATTGATGGAAAAGCATGAAGTACCGCTTGTTCAAATGGAATTGCTGGTAAAAGCCGGTTCTGCCAATGATCCGGCAGATAAACCGGGTCTCGCCAGCGTGGCAGTTGCCATGATGGAAGAAGGGGCCGGTTCCAGAAACGCTCTTCAGCTTGCTGATGCAATCGATTATCTTGGTGCCGACATTTCCACGTTTGCAGGTCAACATACATCAAACGTTATTCTTCATACGCCTTTGTCCAAACTCGATTCGGCGCTTGTGCTGTTTTCAGATATAGCATTGAAGCCGATGTTCTCGCCTGAAGAGCTTGAAAGAAAACGCAAAGAGCGGCTGACAACGCTCATACAATGGCACGACGAGCCGCGTTCGATCGCTTCCGTGATATTCAACCGCACCGTATTTGGAACACATCATCCATACGGTATTCCGACAATCGGCGATGAGAAAACCATCCGGACGATCAGTGTGAACGATATAAAATCATTCCATACAACCTACTTTCATCCGAATAATGCAATTCTGATCGTCGTCGGGGATATTACAAGGGAAACCATTCAACCGAAAATTGAGGCAGCGCTGGGAAAATGGGAAGCTCAACAGATTCCCAAGGCGTCATGGGAGAGTGTAGGTCAACTAACGTCACGCCAAATTTATCTGGTCGACAAACCTTCCGCTGCTCAGTCGGAGATCCGCATCGGCAGTCTCGGTGTTCCACGACTGACCGAGGATTACTATCCTTTGCTTGTGATGAACACGATACTTGGCGGTTCGTTTACTTCCCGGCTCAATCAGAATTTGCGTGAACAGCATGGCTATACTTATGGCGCGGGTTCATCGTTCGATTTCCGCCCGCTTCCCGGCCCCTTTATCGCCCGGGCGGCGGTCCAAACTGCAGTAACAGATAAGTCACTGGTCGAATTTATGAAAGAACTTACCGGTATCCGTCAGCCTGTATCCGATGATGAACTGATTCGGGCAAAAAATTATCTCACGTTACGTTACCCCGAAAATTTCGAGTCGGTTGCAGCGGTTGCGGCTCAATTGTCCGACCTTGTCTTCTATAATTTATCGGATGATTATTTTAACAATTACGTCAAAAACATTCTGGCCGTCACGAAGAATGATGTGGAGCGGGTTGCGAAAAAGTATCTTGACCCAGAGAAAATGGCAATTGTTGTCGTGGGTGACCGTCAGCAAATTGAAAAGGGAATATCCGGACTGAATCTTGCACCGATTCAGAATATGACAATAGATGACGTCCTGGGAAAAGCGCCCGTCCTGGAAGAAAAAAATTAAACCGCAGCAATAACCGTACAGATTCTCGAAATCATCAAGAGCTGTCTCACCGCCTCGTTGTGGGACAGTTCTTGACTTTCGGACTTATACTTGATAGATTGGTATAAATTCCGATTCGACCACCAGTCTGATTTTCAATGTCACGTCCCGCAGCAGTTTTCCTTTTTCTCCTTATTATCATTATTTGTGAAAGCCATACTCCTGCGTTCTCACAGGTCTATTCCTGGAGAAAGAGACTTTCAAGCGTAGCGACGACGGTAGGAATCAATCCCTTAAACCCCGCCACGGTCTATGCTGAAGGTGAATTCGGGACATTCTATGTTTCGCACAACAAAGGGGTGTCATGGGTCCAGCGTACATCGCCGGGATTCGGACAGATCCGGCAAATACTTGTGCATCCTTACGATACTAATACAATTTTCTGTGCGACGTTCAGCGCGAGCATGAAGAGGAGCACGGACAACGGGTCGACATGGCAGACAGTGATTCCGGGTTACGGAATCGACGGTGAAAGTATAACGTATGACCCTGTTCATCCAGATACGATGTATGCGGGGAATTTCAGCGATGGTGCGGTTTACCGAAGCACAAACCGGGGCCTTTCCTGGGTGCTCGAGGGAACTTCACACTCTGTGATGTGCGCATTGGCTGTACGCCCTGACAGTGGAAATATTCTTTACGCCGGGACCGGTGGAGGGACTATTTCAAAAAGCTCGGATTTCGGTGCAACATGGCGTGTGGTCAAGACCGGTCAGGGAGGGAGTCAGGAAATCCCCAGAATTGTCGTCAGCGCCGTCGACCCGATGACCGCATATGCAACTGTTAACGCCGGGACAAATAACCTGGGTGTGTGGAAGACGACTGACGGAGGAGAACACTGGTACCAGACTGCACTCGATTATCTTTCTACATGGTCGATGGTTGTCGACTCTCATGACCAGAATACCGTCTACGCCGGAACTTTTGTCGATGCGCCGAGTACTGTGTTCAAAACGACCGATGGCGGTTTGAACTGGAGTTCCCTCGCGGACGGTATGCCCGAAGGAGGCTATCAATGGAGCCTGAAGATTCACCCCGTTGACCCTTCCATGTTATGGGCGTCGGTAACAAATGATGTGTTCGGTTTCGGAGGAATTTACCGGTGGTCGTTTTCGACGACGACAGTGCAAGGTCAAGTCCTCGATGCGGAGACGAACATCCCCATCTCGAATGGCTCAATCAAAATACCAGCGATGGGTGATTCGGCGAATCTTGCGGTAACAGGCGGTTCATTTCTCTTTCGTTATTATGATGGAGACCCGTCGCTTACCCCCATGGTTCACGTGAATGCGTATCCCTACTATCCACATGACGAGCAACTTACGTTTGTTCTTGATTCAATCCGACTTCAGAATATCAAACTTCAAAAACTTCCGAAAGCTTCGATTCATGGAACGGTGATAGATTCGCTGACGGGAATACCCGTTGCCGCAAAAGTGGAATTGACCATTGTGACACCGTCAGACAGCCTTGTTCTCTCCGACAGTACGGATACGTATGGGGCATTTCATTTCGACAGTTTGTATGTCTCATATTCGGGCGTCGTTTCCTACGCACGCATGACAATCGAGCCGAACGACCTTCCATTTGCGAATATCACTGTGACCCAGTTGAACCTGGATACAAACGGCTTGAACCTGTCGTTTAACCCTCGCGCCGATATTTTTGTCGTCGGTGAAGACAGTGCAAGTTATATGAATTATTATGTCAGCGCCCTTCAAAGTTTAGGATTGAAGTCTTATGTGTGGAACATGATAACAAGGGGTCCTGCGCCTTTGAGTAAAACGAATCAATTTCTGAAGAACGTTTTGATTTATTTTACCGGTTCAAAACATACCCCTCTCGCGCAGGGTCAGGCGGATAGTCTGGATGCTTATGTCGCTGGGGGCGGCAACCTGTTTATCACAGGACAGGATATTCTTGAAATGAATGATACTGCACATTTTTTCCACACTACCCTTGGTCTTACTTATGGCGGATATCCGGGGGGGTTCGGAATTGTTGTCAAAGGTCTTGGAACAGCCGAATTATTTTCATCGATGGGCTTTCTTATTGTCGGACAGGGAGGCGCCTACAACCAGTCATCTCCCGATATTATATCGGTGTTGAACCCGAACGCACGCCTCGTCTTTGCGTACGGGGGTTCTGGAACAGGGGGAATAGCCGGAGTGAGAATAGTAGACAGTGTTTCGGGCAGTAAAGTAATTTTCTTCGGGTATGGGTTTGAAGCGATTAATCCGTCGAGCAACAGGAAAAATGTCATGCAGAAAGTTATTGGATATTTCGATGGCTCGATTATATTGGGCGTTGATGATGACTTCACAACCGGAGGTCCGGAATCGTTTCATCTCGATCAGAATTACCCGAACCCGTTTAATCCGTCGACGGTGATTCGGTTTGCGCTCCCTCATTCCGGTACCGTCTCCTTGAAAGTATACAATTTGCTTGGCCAGGAAGTATCGGTGATCATCAACAATCAGAAAATGACTGCCGGGGTGAAGGAAGTACTATTCAACGCGAATGGACTTTCAACAGGAATCTATTATTATCGTTTGATTGCATCTAACTTTGGAACCGGACAAGTTAATCAGCAGGTGCGTAAAATGCAGTTGGTAAAATGAATCCTTTCCGGTCATGAGCCTGTTTGATTCTATTCCTTCCTCATTTTCCAATATTTTCCTTGACTTTCATCTATCCTTTCTTTAAATAGAAATGACTTACCTATTTGTTGCTTGGGGTTACGGATCGGTCACCATCACAAGTTCTTCTTAACATTTAAGGGGCGTATCATGAAGCGATTTTTATCGTTCTTTTGTTTATTCGTCACTCTTTCCCTGGGGATCACAACATCCCTTATCGCACAAAATTCCTATTGGCGGGCGCGCTTTCAAAGTGTCGGTTATAATGTCGCAATCAATCCCTATAATCCGAATACGATTTACGCCGAGGACCGAACCGGTGTATTGAATGTTTCACATGATAAGGGAAAAACCTGGACTCAATTGACTCCTGTCCCCGGCCCATTCAGGGGAATGAGGAATATCTTCATCCATCCTAACGATACGCTTACAATGTTTATTCTCCGTGATCTTGGCGGAATGTGGAAAACCGTGAACGGCGGGCAAAGCTGGTACCAGGTCATTGCAAATTACGGGATTGATGGTGAGAGTATCGACTACGATAAACAACATCCTGATACGATGTATGCAGGGAATTATGGCGACGGAACTGTGTATCGCAGTACAAACAGGGGAGAAACATGGACAGCGCAATACACATCCGGAGATTGGTTGTGCGGTGTTGTTGTGAGACCGGACAGCGGGAACGTCATTCTTGTGGGATCTGGAGGCGGTACGATATCAAAAAGCAACGACGCCGGTGTTCACTGGACTCAGGTATTTAACGCTCACACGAGTGAAGTCCCTAAAATCGTTTTTAACCCCGTTCATCCTCTTATCGGGTATGCGAACGTGTTTTCCGATAATCCTCCTGAAACTAATTGCGGATTAATTAAAACAACTGACGGGGGAAGTACGTGGTTTTACGCTGCAATTCTGAAAGACACAGCTCTTTGGTCGTTAGTTATAGATCCAGTGCATCCGGAAACATTGTACACCGGAAGGTTCTCCAGCTCTGGTTATGGAATCGACCGGACGACAGATGGAGGAATGACATACCAGCATTTTCAGAATGGCATTAAGATCGATCTTTCAGGAGGATATTCCGGATTCGTTTCATGGAATCTCAAACTTAACCCGCTTGCGCCGAATGACGTCTGGCTTGCCGGAAGCACGAATTCCTTCGGGAGCAATTGGCCCGGTATGATTTATCATTATGTTGGAGCTTCAACGACGACTATACAGGGGACAGTGCGGGATGGAGTTAACAGCACCCCGCTTTCGGCTACAATAACCACGACAGAAAATTTGGATTCTCTCAATGTCAGCGGAAGTTATGCATTGAATTATTTTACCGATGATCCGACATTATCCCCTACGGTCCATCTCAGGTCGGCTCAGCATTTTCCAAAGGACACAACACTAACTTTTGTTCTTAATAATACCCAAAATCTGGATATATATTTAACACCCTTACCGGGTAACTCCATAAATGGGACGGTGTTTAACGATCTCAATGGGAACAGGGTCAAGGATATTGGCGAGCCGGGTTTGTCGGGCTGGCGGGTGCGTGCGTACGGACCTTCAAACGACTCCATTTACACAGACGTCAACGGAATGTATTCGATGACCTCGCTGACGTCCGGCACCTACACTGTAAGTGAAAGTCTTGAAACCGGCTGGGTTCAGACAATTCCACTTTCGCTGCCATCTTGTCTAGGAGCATACACCGTTGCTGTCAGTCCTGGGAATAGTCAGGATAAAATTGACTTTGGCGTTCAGGGAATAGCCCCAGGAGCAACGTTAATGTTCCAGGATTTTACTACCACTACGTTTCCACCTCCATGCTGGGGGGTAGTAAACTCGAACGGAAATTTCACGTGGCTGCGTGATGTCAGTGTAGTCCACTCGACTCCCGGTTCGGCAAAAGACGGAACAGGCTCGATTGCAAGCGGTAAGGCAAATGATTGGCTTTATTTTGGACCTATTACGCTTAAACATAATAAGATTTACCGATTGAGCTGGTGGGATCGAACATTCATTAATGCAAGCCCACAAGGCATAGATAGTTTAGACGTGACTGTCGGTTTCAGCCCACCTGTTAGCTCGTCTCAGATCATCAACAGCAGAGCCTTTAACACCAACACAGCCTTTGAATATGTTCAGCAGGATTTCAGCGTAAATACTGACTCTCTCTATTATATAGCTTTCCATGATTATTCGGCAGCAGGTAATACCATCCGCGTGGACGACGTTATGTTGCAGTATTTGAATGATGTTCTACCCGTAGACCTGTCTCTTGGGTCATTGACGCCTTCGGTTCCGCCGCTTATTATCAGTCCCAAAACCAAATTCATCTTCCCATCGAATGAGCAACCGGAGCTCCAGGCGGATCAGTTAGACATGAAAAGCACAGGGAATATTGCCCTCGAACGATGGACACGTAAAGGTGCTATCTCGACAACGGCGGTTCATCAGGTGAGTATCCCTTTGAATCATTCTTCGAAAACTACAACGGTGTATAATGATTCTGTTGATGTGCTGGTCGGTAACCTTGGACAAAGCTCTGTTTCTTATTCGATTAATTGGAATGTCTCCGGATCATCACAAACGCCATATTCCGGTGGTCCGGTGAATTCACAGCAGTCACAGTCCGCAAGACTGCATTACTCGACGAGTGTTTTGGGGTCTCATAATATTTCAGCGACAGTGAGTGCCATCGGAGACGGCAACGGAGCAAATAATACTACCACGGGACACTCCCGCGTATATCCGGGAGGAATAGTTTCTTTACTGTATGACGATGGTAATACGAATCCTTCAAAAGGCGACGTCGGATTCGGAAATGCCTCTTCATTTACAGCAGCGGTTCGATTTACTCCCGCACAAACTCTCCAGTTAACGCAAGTTGATGCCTTTATCAATAATATGGGAAGCAGTGATTCATTGCTCGTTCGTGTTTGGGGTAAGGGTGCCGATAACAATACACCCGGTGCCCTTCTGTATAGCGAGAAACTTGGGGGAAGCGATTATGTTGCCTCTAGTTCTTCAGGAGAATACATGTCGCTGCCGTTGGTGAATGCTCCTTCTATGTATAATGGGAGTGATTTCTGGGTAAGTATAACGTACACAGGTTTACCATATCCTCAGGGTGCGGATTTTTCCGGGGACCAGAGCCGCAGCCTCTATTCCGGCGATGCCGGCAATACCCTGAACTGGAAACCGGCCTATTCCGCATGGCTCATCAGAGCGATCGGGACAGGAATTGCTCCTGGCACTGCTTCAATTTCAGGTTTGAAGTTTAACGACCTGAATGCAAATGGCGTCAATAATAGTGAACCGGTATTGCAGGGATGGACGATTCAATTGACTGGAACTGTAAACGGTACGACGCAAACCGACATTAATGGCCAGTATTCCTTTACCAGCTTACCTGCGGGAATTTATACCGTGAGTGAAACGCAGCAAACCGGATGGACGCAAACCACTAGCCCCGCATCATACAATATTCCACTTTCATCCGGTCAGAATTCCACCGGCAACGATTTCGGGAATTTCCAGTATGTCATTAGCGGAACGAAATATAATGATGTGGAAAACGACAGCTTGGTTACCGGAAATAACGCGATCGACGGATGGGTTATCAAGCTCTACAAAGGCGGTATTCTGCAGGCGAGAACTGTGACAAGCGGAGGCGGACATTATTCGTTCACCGGCATCGCCGCCGATACATATACCGTCGAAGAAAGCTTACAGGTTGGATGGATACAAACAGTTCCAAGAATAGGTGATCCTGGAGTAACATTGTCAACGTTCGGACCGGGCGCCGGTCCTCGTGCATACATCGTAACTGTCGGTGCGGCAGTGCTGGATTCCGGATTCAACTTTGGCAACTTTCATCCCAATTCAATAACTGTCAGGAAGTTTGTCGACAATGATGGAGATTTTACCACGACCGGCGATAGGACACTAAAGAGCTGGCATCTTGAACTTCACAAATCAGCTGCTGACGGTCCTCTCGTCGCGAGTAATGACGGCGATTCACTCACTGTGCCGGGACTTATAGATGGGCTGTATTTTGGCGTCGAGGCTGACAGCAGTGGATGGGTCCATCTTGGTATAATGGACCCCGGACCGACCTATACATCAATGAATTCCTGGAATGTGCTTGTCACGGATGGACAAAATAAAACACTTGATTTCATCAATGCAGCACCGGCGTTCGGTCAGATGTACCGCACAGGCAAGTACGAAGACTGGGCAAACGCTTTGGACCAGAGCCTTAAGCGCAAAGCTGTTCGACGAAAAGCCAATAAGGTGGAGTTTAAGTTCAACATCGTCGCGCCGAAGAATTCACAGGGTTTCACCCTTAAATTCTCGATGTTGACAGATGCAAGATTGAGCACGGGCAAGGCAAAAGCAGATACCCTTCTCTCCTGGACAGGCCAGAGTTCGGTTCAGTACACTGCTGCAATTGATAGCGGCGATACATTTCAGGTCGAGGGTATTGGTGCGAAAGGTATGAAACTAAGAACCTCCGTCGCTTGGACGGTTGGGACAAAGACAATAACTGTCCGTATTCCAGACACCGGCTATAAATTGAATGCCCCTCGCCTGCCATTACCAAACCTCCACAATGTGGGTGAGGAGCTTTTCCCGAAAGGATTTGGTCAGGGTCTGGGCGTTGCCTTCCCGACAGGTATGATCGTCGGTGTACCGCAGGGAATCAATGGCGCACATTCGGTGATCCATAAGAAATACGCCGATGTTATGAAAACTCTGGTGAAGGTCTCTTCCTTTGGAGTGCGATACCACGGACTTGACCCAAGATGCTTGGATTTCTACAACGGCGTTAGCGGGAATGGTCATTTGATAGACCGTCAACAGGAAGGCCTGTCCCCTGACAAGCATAATAACAAACTTCTTGGCGAACTCACAGCGTTGAAATTGAATGTCGCGGCAAGCGCCTTTAACAAATTTCCGAATGGTTTGGGTGAGCTGACGTTCAACGATAACTCGCAGCCTGGGAATTTACTCAACGGACAAACAATCGACACAATTATCAGCAAAGCAGACCTTGTTATCTCGTGCCTGCTCGATACGACAAAAGGAGGGGACACACTAACACCCGCAGAAGTGTACGATGTTATCCGAAGTATCGACTCTGCATTTAGCAGCAATGTCATCGATACGAACTCGTTCGCGGCAAAAACGAGCTTAACCGGGGTACGGCGCCTGATTGATGTTCCATTCCTGCATCCGACGCCCGGTATTGCTCCAGTGAATCATATCGCACCGGAGGTGGTCGGTGATATGACGCCGGTGAGCTACATGCTGCATCAGAATTATCCGAATCCGTTTAATCCTTCTACGAAGATACGGTTTGAACTACCGAATCCGGCAATCATTACCATGAAAGTGTATAACTTGTTGGGGCAGGAAGTTGCAACGTTAAAGGATCATGAAATGATGGAGGAAGGGTGGACGGAAATTGCATTTGATGCGGGAAATCTCTCTTCAGGAGTGTATTTCTACAGACTCGTTGCCCAGCCCGTAACAGACGAAGACGGAAACCTGTCCGGAACACCGTTTACGAGTGTGAAGAAAATGTTGTTGATTAAGTAAAAGGAGTCCGGGATATACAAAAAAGCCGGTTCCCAAAAGGAGAGCCGGCTTTTTAATTTTAGCGTGTTGCAGAATTCAGGTTCTCGTTTGCTTCCACCAGTTGTTAACGACGTCGGTAACATTAGTGTCGGCGTCTTTCTTTTGCCATTTTCCAAAAAACTTAATATCTCCGCTTGCCGGTGGAGGCGAAGGCATATCGATCATCACCCTTGTCGGTATGGCGACCGCGTCACCGATCATGAAGGCTTCTCCCTGACGAAGTGTCGGCAGGATGTCGATCATATTTGACAGCGTATCAGGCACGAGCTTCCGGACATACTGCTGGTCGTGGGGATTCAACAGACGCATCGCGAGAAAATTATTACATTGTGATGTAATTGTCTCGGATATTTCCGCCGGTCGCTGGCTCACAATCATACAGCTTACGCCATATTTTCTTCCTTCTTTCGCGATTCGTTCGACGGTTTTTCTCGCGGCATGGCTTCTCCCTGTCGTTGAAAGGTAGGTGTGTGCCTCCTCGAAGACAATCAGCACCGGGAAATCCTGGCGATTCTTGTTCCATAAATTGAAATCAAAAATAATTCTTCCGAGAAGAGAAACGAGAACATTAATCACGTCGAAAGGAACGCGGCTCAGGTCGAGGACAGTCACCCGTTTCCCGCTGTCGAGCGCAAACAATTTTGTGAGGAGCGACGGTAACGTGTCTGAGCTTTTGTACGTTTTCGGCTTGAAGAGAAATTCGTACCGTTTGTCTTCCAGTTTGCTGTTAAGCCTGACAAGGTAGCGTGTGAACTGGCCGTAAAACGGACCTTCTTTACCTGCGAGTGTTCGTTCCGTGTCGAGAGATTGCATCCTTCCGCGGACATCGAGAAAATCGAAATACAACGGCGTATCGATGGTGATATAATCCTTCAACTGCATGTTTTTTCCGCGCTTTGAGTCGAGCACAGCTTCCTTCATCACCATCATCTGGTTGGTTGCTGATGGCTCGTTCTCGTCGATGAACGTTTCGACGAGCTCGTCGAAATTCATTAACCAGTAGGGAAGTTCGAGCTCGGTAATTTTTATGATATTTCCAGTGTCTTTGAACGCGTGCTCATATTCTCCATGGAGGTCGAGGAGGATGACATGGGTATTTTCGAGCCGTTCGATTTTTTGGAGGATCGATGCGGTCGTACAGGATTTTCCGCATCCGGTTGAGCCGAAGAGAGCGACGTGTTTTGCGAAAAATTTGTTCGGATCGAGGTACATCCGCTCATTTTCAATGAGAGAAACATCTCCTATCGAGAAATCGCTCTCTCTGTAGGAAGAAAAAATGGTTTTGAGGTCGTTGATATCGGCCGAGTAAACAGCGCCGCCGAGCCGGGGCGAGGTCGAAATACCGCGCTCGAATTTTCCGTTACGAACCGTACCGATGAGCTGCGCTTCCATTGTTCGCTTGGCAGAAGCTGAAAGAGCATTATCCCCTCGCAACGCAGTGACTGTCCCGATCACCGACCGGTCTTCTTCAGGCATCATGATATAAGAATTCAGCAGGATTTTTTGAGAGCCGTTGTCGGAATGGGATGCATCGTTCAATACTATAGAAATGATATTATTGTTAATACCGTAAATTGACCCTATTGTTTTCGTTTTTTCCATACAGTACATTTCCTCCTATAAAAAATTCACTGCATGCGCTTAATTGTGACAATTGTTTTGTCATCCGATTGTGTGCCCGAACTGTTAAATTTTTGCACGTCGTCCAGAACCGTCTGCGTTATGTATTTTGACGTCTGCGACCGGCTTTCGAACAGGTGTCTGGCGATCCGGTCTTCCCCGAAAAAATCTCCCTGTTCGTTCGTCGCCTCGGAAATTCCGTCCGTGTACAGCAACAAAATATCTCCTTTATCCATCAGGATGCTGTCGGTTTTGAATATCTCACGAGGAAACGGTCCGAGAATCTGTCCGGTCGCTTCGAGATAATCGACTTTATTCGTACCTGCCCGGAAAAGAAGAGGGTTGTTATGTCCGCAGTTTGCAAAGATGACCAGTCCGTTTTTATCATCGGTGATTTCTCCGTAAAACAATGTGACAAAATGTTCTTCAGAAAAAGTCTTATTGAGTAATTGATTGAGCCGTGAAAGAAGCGAACTGATTTTTGTCTGATAAGCGAACCCCATTCTCAACGCACCTGAGACAAACAGTGCCTGGGATGCAGCGGAGAATCCTTTGCTTGCGGCGTCTCCGATGACTACCCCAATGCGCTCATCGTCGTTTTCCGCCTGAAGGTAGTCGAAGAAATCACCTCCGACCACCCGGTCGGGGATTGACGCGCCGTAAATTTCGTAATTATGGAACCGCATCTCGTGCTGCGGTAAAATGCTCTGCTGTATCTCGCGTGCTTTGTCGATATCACGCTCGAGAAGCTGTGCCTTCCGTTCGATTTTCTTGCTGCGGAGGACCGAACTTAATGCGGTGCTGATGATATTCAGCGTGGACTGAAGATTATCGTCAAGGCGGTCGGCATTAAACGCGAGAACATAGCGGTAGAGTGTTTTTCCTCTCCATTGGATTTTATCTCCTACGCCTGTCGCGGAGTATTTCAGAATGCCGCGCTCCCGAAGATACGAGTCCTGCTCACTGCTGATGACCGTTCGTACATTTGGAAGCTCAAGAAAAATCGGATAGTCCTTTACCCTGATGCGGTAATGAGATTTGATCTGTTCCATATCGCCGACCTGGTATACGAGCTCGTAACTCCCCGATTTCGCATCAAATTTCCAGTATCTTCCTCCCTTGATATCAATCTCTTCATTCTGAACGATTTCTTTCAGAACATGTTTGAACAGTTCTTCTTCGTTTTCAAATTTTTGAAAACCAATTGTTTCTATTGTCCGGTATAATTTTCGAAGTTGCATGACGTATGTTGTTCATCAGTGTGTTATTTCGCTTGAAATGTACTCTGAAAAAACCAGAAAAACAAGAAGTTGGTAAGAGAAGCAGTGTGGTAAGGAAGCATAAACGTTTCCGTGCAGAGCATGGGAACGATGATGTGTAGGTTAAGGATGGTATTTCATTTCTCCCGCGCGCACGGGAAAATCGAGGTGGTCTTCCTTCCGGGGAATAGCACACGAGTAGAGAGGACTATAGGCGCAGTAAGGATTATAGGCATTGTTAAGATCAATGATATATCGGTGTTCGGGGTCCGAATGCTCGTTACCAACTTCGAGATACCTCCCGACATGATACGTTTCCTTTCCCGTCGTTTCGTCAGTAAACCAGACGGAGAGGAGGTCCCTGTTCGCAACGTACTCTTTCTCGTGTGGCGTGAATTTGTACACGTTGAGCCTGTGGTTTTTTCCCTCAACATTCAAGAGGAAATAGCCGTATTTCACCTCTCTTCTCTCGTCCCCTTTGGTTCCGAAAACACTTACAGTTTCAGGTGTCTCATACCGATAGAGCCTCGACTGAAAATAGTAATGTATATCGGCCGGAAACCATTTTATTCCTTCGAACCGGATTGACGCGTCTTTGTTAAACGGAGAATCAGAATCGTTACGAAATGACGAATCGACATCTGCGCGATGGGCGAGGATTTCATTGACGATATTAAGACTATCTTCTGTTGTCCACCAATGATTTGGGGGGTGAGAATTGACACAGCCGCCAATTAGTGAAATACATGCGAAAAGACCGGCGGTAGCAAGTTCGGATAAAAACTTCATTATGCACGTTTGCAGTTTGGACAATTGGAATTTAACGAACCGGAGAGGTTATGTCAAGGTTAAAGTATCACCTTCTCAAAAATGTGTTGACACTGTCGTTAAAGATTCTTACTTTCACCATTAACTTACCTGAAGAGCCTTGTCGTGTATATTTTCGAAAAGGGGGAAGGACCTGTTGATTATAGATCGAGTTAGACCATGCCTGCGCGAGAAAGTCAGCATTTAAATGAGTGGCAATTTACCAATGTTTTAAGATGCAAGGAGAAACAAATATGAAAAAGAAATCTCTTTTTTTGGCGTACTTCAATGGTACCTTGCCGGTCATTGCGTTAGTTGTAGCAATAACATCATTTTATGGAAGTTGTAACAACAATGGACCGACCGGGACTGTCGGCGGAATCTGGAGTCTTAATTTCCTTTCCAACAAGGGAAATTTTACTGCGAACGGGAAATATGATACGACCCGCGCATACGGAACAGGAGTGGGAGGATTTCGTTCAACCAGTTCAAAAAATATTATTGTTTTTGGGTACAGAATCAATAGCGCGACCGACGTGGATGTCGTGGTTATCGGCATTGCCGATACCGGTGCGATTCATTCTGGCACGTACATCTTTACGGGAAACGAAAATGTTCTTTTCTTGCATTACTATCCTCACGTAAGTTCCGGCAGTTTGTCAAATTTGGGATACCCTTACGCACTGACGTCGGGGAATTTCGTGATATCCTCCATCAGTTCGACTGATATTCAGGGGACATTCAGCGGGAGAGGTGCTTACGTGGTCAACCCTTCCGATTCAATTACCGTCACTAACGGGTCGTTTGTCACGTCGTTGGAGGTGGTGACATCGATGAACGTTGTTAATGCCTTGCCTAAGGTGAGATGAAATGCTCTGGTCGCTGTTTGTATGCAGCGTCTACGAACAGAGTCGGTCGGCAGGCAATAACATGCTTCGATCCGCACTTGACGCCTGGTGGCTCTGCTTTCGCCTCGGCTTGTTGCGTTATGTGGAGCATGAGAAAAAGGTAATTTAGGAATCAAAAGCTTTCACAAATAATACTTTGAAAACCAGATTCGATGACAAAGGAATTTAAGCATAAATTTGCAATTCAAATACGGTTTAAAGATGTTGATATGATGCGTCATGTCAACCATGCTGATTATTTAAGCTATGCTGAGCTAGCAAGGCTAAAATATTATGACGACGTGCTCGGACCAAACACTGATTGGCATTCACAACACGGGCTCATCATGGCGAGGACTGAAGTTGATTATAAGGCTTCCATTGGATTCGATGATACGGTGATTGTTTATACCCGATGCTCAAAATTAGGGACGAAGAGCTTTGAACTCACGTGGATGATAACCAAATCACAAAGGGTGGCTGAAGAAATTGCGGCTGAAGGGAAAACAGTTATTGTCTGTTACGACTATGAATCAAAGAAAGCGGTTGAGATTCCGATTGACAAAAGGTTGAAGATTCAAAAGTATGAAGGACTGGAGAATAAATAGGTCCTTATAAAATTTTTGCATTTCCACAGGTAACAGTTTTGCATTTCAATTAAGAAGGATGAAACATTTTGGCTACTTTTGATCCCCTGCTCGAACGTTGCCGGATCTGCAATTCAAGTGATATTTACCTCTATCACGCCGATTCGGACGACATCAGCATTTTTCGATGCCGGGAGTGCGGTGTCCAGTTCATGAATCCTCAATATACCGACCGCCATCTTGTGGAATACTACGCTCAGTATACAAAAGAAGAACCACAATGGGATGAGCCACTTGAGTACGTACACAATTTTTATCTGAACATTCTCGAGCAATATGCCTCGTCTAAAGGACCCTTGCTCGATGTCGGTTCCGGGAAAGGGCACCTTCTTGGAGTTGCGTTACAAAGAGGCTGGGATGCGCAGGGTTATGAAATAGACTGTGACCTCGCCAAAAACCTTGCGTCAAAGCTGTGCACAGAAGTTCAATGCGGGGATTTCCCTAAACTCCCATGGCAGGAGGGGAAGTTCAACGCCGTCGTGATGCATCATGTATTCGAACATCTCAAAGACCCGGTGTCGTATCTTCAGACTATCCATCGGATACTCAAAAAGGGTGGCGTTCTCTTTATCGTCCTTCCCAATATTAACTCAATCTCTTCGCGGGTAAAGTTCTTTCTGGAAAAAACTCACATGCGTACCAAAAACATCGGTGCGTATTATGACACCAGTCATCATCTCTGGTATTTCTCGCCGGCAACGTTGAGAAGAACGTTATCAGGCTTTGATGTGCTCTACATGCGGAGCGGACACCGTGTGCGACCGCGTCAGACCGGCATCAGAAGATTTATCATGAGGAATATTACCGAGAGGAATTTGTTACATTCGACGTTTCTTTGTGTCGCTCAGAAACGTCCGACCTCATTTGTGAGCTAAAACCTGCGCAAGGAATGAGCCGTTCATTTATTCAATCAGGCGAGGGAGGAGCAGTAAATCGTAAGGCTTTTATTATGCTGATTCTTTTTTGTCCTGCTTCATTAGCGTTCACCACTACAGTGAATCGCTCTGCCGGAGTTCTGATTCAGTATTTTTTGCCCGGTCGTCTGGAGTGGTTTCCGGAGAGTTGCGTTGCATCATGTCTCGCGGCGGTTTTCGTCTACGTGTTGATTCGACCGCTCCGGCCATTTCAGTTACCTGTCTCGCAAACTCCATGGCGATCGGTTCTCAGGCTGAGCATGTCCTGGCTGTTGATCTGGCTTGCGGTGTCAACGACGGTAGCTCTGGTTCGGGGGGGATGGTTTGCTTACACGCATGGGGTTGCATCAATTATGGGTTTCGTTGTTATTGCTCCGTTTGGAGAGGAGCTTCTGTTTCGCGGCACGATATATGAGTTGACGGAGCGAGCGTTCCCACAACGGTCCGGAGTAGCATTGGCCGTGTCATCGATTTTCTTTGCATTGCATCACTTCCAGTTGCACGCATATCGATTCGACAGGGCAGCTGTCATCCAAGTTTGCTTCACATTCATCATGGGGTTGATATGGGGGAGACTAAGGGGATGGTCGCAGAGTATCTGGCCCGGATATGTGGTGCATGTGCTCACGAATCTCCCGGGGGCTTTTGGTAAGTAAGCAATCTGGTCATTGTTGGACGGTAAGGTAGTTAGAAGAGCTACCGGTCAACGCAGTGGTCACTAAGAAGTTATTTTGTTTCTATTCCTGGAGCAATAGTAATGTACAATTTTTGAGTCTGATGCACTTTTCCATAATTTAATGTCACATTGTAGACACCTGATTTTACAAATTTCTGTCCTTCACCCCCATAATCATTGAGTAAATCCTTTGTCATTTTTAAATCCCAAGAAATCCTATTGAAGCCCGGACCTGCTGAGCCGCTTAGATTTGCGACGGGTTTGTCAGTGGTATCCGTAATGGACATTTTTGCCGACTCTCCGTTGTATTCCTTCACATAATAACTAAGGATGATTCCATCCGGGGGATTCGTGCCGCGGAATATTGTGTTCCCCTGCCAGTCGGCAAAACCGGGAAGAGGGTAATATCCGAAAGCCGGCCGTGGCGCGAAGAGATATGCATCTTTATCCTGAATTTCGGTCGTCAATTGCTCAAGTGGCTGTATATCATCAATAATATAGAGGCTTCTTCCATGTGTAGCAATGACAAGGTCGAGATCTCTCGGATGGATGACAATGTCGTCGACGGCAACGGTCGGCAGGTCACCGAATTTTATCCAGTGTGCCCCTCTGTCCATACTGACATACAAGCCGAATTCTGTCCCTGCATATAACAGGTTTGGATTTTTAATATCTTCGCGGATAACTTTCACAGGACCATCTGCAGGTAAATCTCCTGAAATACTCTGCCAGGTTTTTCCTTCGTCGGCAGTTCGATAGGCGAGAGGGGAATAGTTTCCAGTGCGATGTGCGTCGATGGCAACGTAAGCGACTTTCGCGTCGTGCCAGCCTGCCTCAACCCTGCTGACCCATTGACCCTGTGCGGGCTTCGGCAAATTCTTTGAGAGATTCGTCCAGCGTCCGCCTTCATCGAGAGTCACCCAGAGATTTGCATCGTCGGTTCCTGCCCAAATGATTCCCTGTGTGATTGGAGACTCAGAAATGGTATACACGACGCCGTAATTTTCAGCGCCGCTGCCGACGGCAACCGTTTTCTTCGGGTCCTGGCTGGAGAGATCGGGGCTGATGAGTTTCCACTCCTCACCTTTCGCAGTCAGTTTGAAAATTCTGTTTCCGCCTAAGTACATTGCTCCTCGTTCATGCCTGCTGGGGACAAGGGGAGAATTCCAATGAAATCGGTATCGTTCCTGTCCTTCTGACGGTTCGGGGCGCAATCCTTTTGTTTCGCCGGTTTTCATATTAAAACGGTGGACGTATCCTTCCTGCGATTCGGCATACACGAGGTTCGAATCATCCGGGTCGAAAACACAATAAAAGCCGTCGCCGCCGCCGATGTCGATCCAATCGGTATTGAGAATACCTTCCTTCGTGGATGTTCTGCTCGGTCCGACCCAATTGTTATTGTCCTGAAGTCCGCCGGCGATCCGGTACGGCGTGCTGGCGTCGAGGGTAATTCTGTAAAATTCACCCGCGGAGAATTTGCTGAGGTGGTCCCACCCCTTGCCGTAACTGTAACTCTGATAAATTCCGCCATCGGTGCCGAGCAAGACTTTTTTCGGATTTTTTGGGTCGAAAGCAAACGCATGGCAATCGGGATGAACTTTTTCGAAGTAATCTTCACGGAATGATTTGCCACCGTCTTCAGAGACGTGAAGCATGTATCCGCAAACGTAAATACGTTGGTCGTTCGCGGGGTCAATACGAATCTGACTGAAATAAAAAGGGCGCGGGTCGAGAGCATTCATACGTGTCCATGTTTCTCCAGCGTCATCCGAACGGAAAACACCTCCGTGCTTACTTTTAACATTGTCGATATCCTGTGTTCCTCCCTCATCACTTTGCACGACGGCATAAACTATTTTCAGATTTTTCCTGAAGACATCCAGACCAATTCTACCGGTTTGTTTCGGAAGCCCGTTCACGAGTTTTTTCCAGGTCGTGCCTCCGTCAGTGCTTTTGAAAATGCCGCCAAGGTCCTTGCCGTTTGTTGCTTCAACACCGAATGTGAACGACCAGGGGGTTCTTTGTCTTGCATATAGTGCGGCATAGAGTGTTGTGGAATCGACAAGCACTACGTCGCCGCATCCTACTTTTTCCTGATCAGATGCAGCGGCGAGAACGACTTTCCAGTTTTTTCCTCCATCGGTTGTCTTGTACAATCCGCGTTGTCCTCCCGAAGTCCACAAATCACCCATTGATGCTACCCAGGCGGTATTTGTATCTGTCGGATGAGTAACAATCCGCGCGATTGATTTACTCTCCTTCAATCCCACATTTGTCCAGCTCCCGCCTCCGTCTTTTGAAAGATAGACGCCGTTTCCCCAACTCGAGCTGTTTCTATCATTTGCTTCCCCTGTTCCGACCCAAACGAATTTTGAGTTGGATGGGCAAACTGCCATCGCACCTATCGCCGCGACAGCTTCCTTTTCAAATATTGCATCGAAGCTTGCACCGCCGGTCGAGGTTTTCATGACCCCGCCGGTCCCTAATCCCACATAAAATGTGTAGGAATCTTCCGGGTCGAATGCGATTGATGACACTCTGCCACTCATAACTGCAGGTCCGATACTGCGGGCCTTTAAAGATTTGAGATGAAGGGGTTGAAGCGAAACTTCTTCAGAAGGTTTTTTGCTCTTTCGGGGTTCTTCTTTTGACTGAGACAAGCCTATCGAATTTACCGCTAATATTACTGTAATAACAGTTATGAGAAGAACGCGATGGTTCATGGCGACCATATGAGTATCTTTCGTGGAAAACAAGTTGACGTGAATCTGTTAATTGAAGGATTGTTTTACTTCGCTGAAAGTAACTCCATTTCAAACAAGAGAGTTACATTTGCTCCGATTGTAGGCGGACGTCCTCTCTCCCCGTATGCGAGGTCAGGAGGGACGAATAATTGCCACTTTGAACCGACCGGCATCAACTGTAGTGCTTCCGCCCAACCCTTGAAAACATCACTGACACGAAATGTTAACGGTTCACCTCGCTTGTAGGAATTATCGAACTCCTTGCCGTCGATGAACGTTCCCCGATAGTGTACAGAAACTGTCTGGCTGGCTTTCGGGATTTTTCCCGTTCCCTTCGTGACTATCTTATACTGTAATCCGCTAGGCAGCGTCACGACGCCTTCCTTCATTTTGTTTGCAGCGAGAAATTCGCTCCCTTCCTTTTTGTTCTTTTCGCCGGCGGCGCGGAAGGCGTCCTGCTGTTTTGCCTGGATCTGCGACTGTAGATCTGCCATAACCTGTGTGACTTCACTGTCGCTCAATAACGGCTTTGCTCCAGAGAGAGCGTCCTTAATGCCGCTCGCAACAATGTCGGGGTCAACGTCTACCGACTGGCCTTTGATGTTGTTGCCAATACTGACACCGACGCCGTAACTCATTTTTTCCTTCGGATTTTTGAGATCGACTTTCTTGTGCGAATTGTCCTGACAGCCAACCGCAACAAGAGCAAGTATAATGATATACTGCAATTTCATTTGAATGTCCTATTAATTGAGTGGAATAAAATTCTGGAGGAATTTCACCGGCCAGAAATGATTTGCCAATATATGAATTGTTCTGATGGAATGCTATTTTGGGAAGCGGGGGATTCTTATGGTCGGCTCGAGGGAGGTCGCTCTCGTATCTCCGTTGTAATACACTTTTTCGAGGAAAAGGCCAGACGGAGGAGCGGTAAACCTCGCCGGTTCGGAAGATTTCACCGTCAGAAAACGTTGGATGTCATTGAACGTAAGGTTATGCCTGCCAACTTCCACGATACATCCAATAATTTGCCGAACGAGGTTCCAGAGGAAGTGTGACCCTGTAATACGAAACAGTATCAGCTCTCCTTCTTCTTGCATAGTTATCTCTTCGATGAGAACTTTGGTGGATTTTTCTGCCGGGTCATCGGAGGTGAAGGACTGAACATTGTTCATTCCCTGGAAAAGTTTCAGCACGTGCTGCATATTCTTGATATCCAGCCGGTCTTTCACCCACCAGACAAATCGTTTCCCGAATGCCGTTCGTCGTTTCGAAATCTGGTAGAGATAGCTCCGGGCAACTGCATCATGCCTTGCATGGAAATTTTTTGCGGCTTTCTCGATTTCGAGAATTGCAATATCCGGAGGAAGGGTGTCATTTAGTTTGACACGGATAATTTCGGGAGCGAGCATTGTCTTCACATCAAGATGCGCAACCTGCTGAAGGGCGTGCACGCCGGCGTCTGTTCGTCCGGACCCGTAAAATTCGATATCGGGTGTATTGAATACTTTTCCCGCTGCATCAAGCAGCTCGCCCTGGATTGTGCGTGCGTTTTTCTGGATTTGCCAGCCGCTGTAGCGGGTTCCGTCGTATTCGATGTACACCTTAAAGCGCGACACGACCCCAAGCCGTCATTCAAACTGTTTTTTGAAATCGAGAAAGGTCTGCTGGAGTTTTTTTATCTCCTCCTTCAATCTCTTTACATCATCTTCAAGTTTGGAAATCCGCTCATTCTCCGCGCGTACCTGAAGCGTTGCGGCCTCCGGTGGTGGATGAGTTTCCGGTCCGTTGACCTCCGGTCTTCCTGAAAGCAGATGTATGTATCGGGTCTCTTTTTGACCAGCCGACCTGGGCATCTGCTGTACAAGAGATTCTCTACCGTCAGTTGCATATAATTTTTGTAGTATGGATTCAACATCAGCAATATTTTCAAATTTGCGCATCGACGATGAGCGTCCGCGGATCTCTCCGGCTGTTTGTGGACCTCGCAGCATTAAGAGGCACATTACTGCTACTTCATCCGGCGTAAGGTTGTACGTTTCAGTCACCGTATGTTTGTATTTTGGAACACGAATACCTGAACCCGTCACAGTACCGATGAGTCTTTTGTTTTTCAGGTCGTCGATGCCGCGGACGACCGTTGTTTCCTCGAATGACACAACCGGATCACGATTATTTTTTTGATTGCACGCGTTCGTGAGAGCGTTGAGGGTAAGAGGATAGTACTCGGGCGTCGTTAACTGCTTTTCGATAAGTGACCCGAGGATTCTCACTTCGACTGCATTGAGTATTGTATTCATGCAATTGGAGGATGTGATGTCAGGGAACAGGGCAAATGCCTGAAACTATCTGCCACAAGAATGTTGAAATAATCAGCGTACTGACAACAAGGAGCAATATTATTCGCGCGCGGGACATTGACTATTATTCTCATTTCATCTGCCGGGAGGTATGTTTCCTCCGGAAGGCTGTACCTGATATATTTCGTTCAACGCATCTTGAGCTTCCTTGTAGTCCGGTTTGAGTTTGAGAGCAGCAGAATAATGTGCAATGGCCTGGTCGATGTTGCCTTGCTGGACCAGGGCATTTCCGAGATTGTAATGTGCCTCGGGAAAATTTGGGTTTCGCTTCAAAGCCTCTGTATAGTGAGTAATAGCTTCAGGAATTCTATCCTTGAATGTCAGCGCGTTTGCAAAGTTATTCTGCGCTTCAGCGTTGTTTGGGTTCAAACGAACTGCTTCGGAAAAATGCTCAATC
>CAZAFL010000002.1:112559-160182 GCA_964484465.1 uncultured Chlorobiaceae bacterium | reverse complement strand
CGACCTTACGCGTGTGAGGCGTACGCTCTGAACCAGCTGAGCTAAGCGCCCGATGTGGAAATTTATTCATTTTTTCAGAAAAAACCAAAAATAAAACCCCTTACCGCCAAAACCGGTACGGGGTTTTTCCCTATACTTCCCGCGAGGAATTTCTCCAGCCTGCTAAATTAAATACAGATGTCAAAACAAAAAGTTGGCGGAGAGTCCCCGTTGCCCGGGATATGATGCACAACTATTTGCCCTTTGGTCCTGACAGGGCTTCTTCGATGGAACCATAGGTGTCGAAGATTTTTACCAGTTGGGTGAGAAGCAGGAGGTTATCGACGAGGTCGGTGGTATTGGCTAACCGGAGTTCAACTCCTGCGCGGCGGAGCGTCGCAAGAGCAGAAATCAGCGTCCCAAGTCCGTCACTGTTGATGCAGGTAACTTCTCCAAGATCAATGATAAATCGCTTGGCTCCTGTGCCAAGCAGGCTTGTTATTTTATCCTTGAGTTCAGTATTTTCCGGCTGGCAGAGAAAATTGCCCTCAAGAGTGAGGATAACGACATCATTTCGTATTGTTTGTCTGATTGCCATTGTTGTTCTAATCTTGGAATCTATTGAATAATCTGTCCAAAATCAAAATATCTCTAATTATTCTTCATCGCGTAAGATGTCGATTACTCACATCATCAATGCTTCTGTGGGGCAACAAAAACAAGGGAAAGGCTTGCACCGATTGTTGTATTATCTTTGTCAAAGGCAATAGCCGGTGAAACGACAACCAGATTCGCCTCGGATGAATGCTCAATGAAAGAGATGGAAACAATACCGATTGGCTTCGTGTCTGTGGTTTCTTGCGGATACAGTGCGCTATTATTATATGTTGTCGTGCCGGTGAGAACAGAGACATCTACTGCAGGTTGCACGAGAGCTTTCGATGAAATCGGAAATGTCGCCCGAATCGTGGCACCGAATGCGAAAAAATTCCCCGTGACAGGCGCACCCGAGTAACTTTGATATTGATATGAAGCATGCACCGTACCGATAGGATAACCGCCGCTATCCTTTCTGGCATGAAAAGCTATTGAAGGACTCACGACAACAGCACTGATATCTTTGTTGTTTGTCTGCTGAGAAAGACTAACCTGTTCGAGTGAAAAACCAGCGTCGAATATTCCCCGGACCGAGTAGCCAAGACTTCCACCCAGGCCGAAACTGCCATTGTTCCTTGCAACGGCAAAACCGATTCCTAAACCACTCTGTCCGCGACGAAGATACTCTCCCTGTGCCGATAGGAGGTTTGAACTGAGCAATACAAGAGCGATCAAATAAAATGAAAACTGCGCGAATCGGTGCATGGATAGACTACTTCGGGTATCCTTAAGAGATAAGAAACTTATGATCATATCGTCTCCACTGCACCTTCTCCGAAATACTCCTGAATTTTTAATGCGACTTTCTCTCCAACAATTTCAGTGAGTTGCTCTTCGGTTGCAAATTTCACTCCCTGGACAGATCCGAATGACTCGAGTAGTTCCTTCGCCTTCTTTTTGCCCACCCCTTCAATCAGGTCGAGTTCAGTCTGTAATGTCCTTTTTGTCCGTAATGTGCGATGATACGTAATTGCAAACCGATGCGCCTCATCCCGGATTTGCTGGAGGAGCTTTAACCCTGAGGAAGTTTTCGGAATGGATTGCGGGTCTCCTGATGCGGGCACAAATACTTCTTCCAAACGTTTGGCTAATCCTATAACGGGCTGTTTGATCCCGAGACGGTTGAGAACTTCGACGGCGCTCGAGAGTTGCCCCTTTCCACCGTCAACCATTATTAAATCCGGCAGCTGGTGCTGTTCCTCAAGCAACTTTGTATATCTGCGCTCAATAACCTCCCTCATGCTTGCAAAATCATCCGGGCCGTCTACGGAGCGAATCTTAAACTTCCGGTATAGCGATTTTTTCGGCTTGCCGTCAACAAACACGACCATCGACGCAACGCTGTCGCTCCCCTGAATGTTGGAGATATCGAAACATTCGATAACCTTCGGAAGATGTTCCAGCCGTAAATCCCGCTGAAGCGCCTTCACGGAGTGAGGTATATATTCCTTGTTCTTCAACCTTTGAATTTTCAATTCGTCCAATAAATACCGAGCATTATTTTTGCACATGGCAATCAGCTTCCCCTTGTCGCCGATTTTCGGGACAACGATTTCGACATGGTCTCCTCTTTTTTCGCTCAGCCAGTGCTCAATGGCAGAATGATGTTCCAACTCATCCGGTAAAAGAATTTCGCCCGCAATATCTTCATTGTCGAGATAATACCGCCCGACAAATTGCCCGAGCACTTCCGGCTCTGGCTTGTCCTGTACGCCAGTCATATAAACATGCTGGCGTCCGACAATTTTCCCTTCGCGGACCTTGAAGACCACGCCGCACGCATCATCATCCTCAACAGCGATGCCAAATAAATCACGGTCGACTTTCTCTTCATCGATAATTTTTTGCCGTTCATTATAAACACTGAGCCCCCTGATGCGGTCACGCATTTCTGCGGCGTCTTCGAACTTCAGCGCTTCAGCTGCATTTTGCATCCGTTCTTCCAGTTCTGAAACAAGGCTGGCGGTTTTTCCTTTCAATACCTTCACAATCTCCTCGATCATAGAGGCATACCTCTCCTGTGTTACCAACCCTTCACACGGCCCCTCACATTTTTTTATATGATAATCGAGACATACTTTTATTTTACGCTTTCGAATAACCTCGTCATCGATGGCATAGTTGCAGCTTCTCACCTTGAAAATCTCGCGGACCATTTTCAGAGAAGCACGCATGTTCTTAACATCGGTAAAAGGTCCGAAATATCTTGAACCGTCGCGGATAATATGACGTGTGACAAAAACGCGCGGGAACGGTTCTCTGGTAACGACAATATACGGGTAGCTCTTGTCGTCTTTTAAATCAACATTATACCGCGGCTTAAATTTCTTAATGAGTGTTGCTTCAAGAATGAGCGCTTCGACTTCGGAATCGGTAACGATAAGCTCAACATCACGCACAAGAGAAACCATACGCTCGGTCCGGGGGTGTGGTTGCCGTGACTTTTGAAAATACTGCCGGACACGATGACGAAGGTTAACCGCTTTCCCGATATACAGGATTTTTCCCTCGTTGTTCTTGAACTGATACACCCCGGGGCTGGTGGGCAAATTCTCCAGCTTTTCGCCGAGGGAAATGTCTTCGCGCGATATTATAATCGTTGGTTTGAGATTTTCTGGAATGTCCGCATTCATTGTTTTAAGATAGGTGAAAATCGAGAAGATTTCAACAATTCCTCAATGCCGTGAAAGTCCGGCTAATCCCTAAAAAAGGAGTTCGGCTTTCATTCCATTAGCAGAAGGTATAATTCGAAGAGAGAAATGTTCCTGAGCATCCTCATGTAAATTCACGACTGCCATCCCGACGGCAGTTCCGATTGCGGCACCAAAAAAAGAATCGGATACCCAGTGTTCATCACTGTAGACTCGAGAGACTGCGGTGAGGGTCGCTAATGAATAAAGTCCGATTGAAGCAAACGTATTATGCAATCGTTGTGCAATTGTGGATGAGACAGCAAATGCCACAGTTGAATGCCCCGAAGGAAAGGACTGCCGGTCGTTATCGAACTGAAATCCCCGAAACCGGGTCTCTCCCTCTTCAAGATATGGGCGACTGCGCCCGGAAACAATCTTGACGAACGTGGTGATTGCACCCGAAAAAGCAAGCGACTCTATAATCATTACTCCGGTCGTCCTGACTTCCTGGTTGTCGAAGACAAGTCCGCCGATATACAAACCACCCGACAACGCAACACCATAAACAGGACGCCCGTAGTGCTCACCGACGCTCATCAAGTCATCATTGAACCGAGACTGATTACGATTGGCAAGAGAGCGTGCGGGGTCATCAGCCGAAACGAGAATAGCGGTAGCAACTACGATGGAGCCGGTAACAATCCACTTTGTTTGAGAAAAATGCAACGGCGCACCGAAAACTCTTCCCGCATCGTTGAACGCCATTTTCACATCAGATATCATAATGGCACCACTGGAATGATGAACACTATCGCCTTGAGCCACTAAAGGAGAATATACGACTAGAAAAAGAGATAGCCAGATCAATACCTTCCCTTGAGTGTTCATCTATCTAAGCAGTTGCAAATCACTATTGATTGAACTTCCTCAGAATTTTTTGCTCTGGCAAAGCTCAATCAATACTCCGTTCGTTGATTTGGGATGAATGAAAACTATGAGAGATCCTCCCGCACCTACACGTGGTTTTTCATCGATAAGCTGAAATCCTTCTCCCTTTAGTCTTCTGATTTCTTCGTTGATATCCTCTACTTCAAACGAAAGATGATGAACGCCCTCACCATGTTTTTCTATGAATTTTGAAATCGGGGAATCCGAGGATGTCGCTTCTGTTAATTCCAGAGAAGCATCGCCGACATGAAAAAAAACGAGCCGTACTTTTTGTTCCGCGACGGTTTCTGTTTTTACGGAGGATTCGTTCAACAATTCGGAAAACCGTCTGGATGCAGATTCCAGATTCTTTACAGCAATACCTACATGCGCAAGTTTTTTAAACATGATTATCGGATGAATATCATTTTCTTAGTGATTGTTTTCGTTGAACCCTGCAACCGGTAATAGTAAATCCCGCTGGGCAGGTCATCGGCGTGGAATTCAACTGACCTAACTCCCGGATCCTGAATACCGTGCACGAGCATTCGTACTTCCCGGCCCAACATATCGTACACTCTCAACGTGACAAGCTGTCGTACGGGTAATGTGTATGTTATTACTGTCGATGGGTTGAATGGATTTGGATAATTTGAATACAGCGCGAACTGTTCCGGCGTGAAACTCACATTATTCACAGCAGTTGGCCACGGTTGCACCTGCTTCAATACCCGATTGCGTGGATCAAACGAAATACTGTCGACAACTGCTGAAAGCGGGAATGCCTGATAGCCCAGACTATCCCATACAACATAGACCGAATCATGACCGCCGGAATAGACTTTAACTTCGATCGGCATTTTGAACAGCGGATAGGACATCTGCAATTGCCTGATCTGCACTTCATAGGTCGTTGTCGTGTCATTCAATACCAACCTGTAAGCATACATTGGCCAGCCGGGTCCGTAAATCCATTCGTTAAAAAACCAGTTGTAGTCAGTGGCAGTGACGGAATTGACAAGAGAGTTAAATTGTGCAGTGTTTGCCGAATTGAACAAATGATCCGAGCGCCACTGGTGCAGTACTCCAAAGAACAACGAATCTCCGGTGAGATATCGCAGCATATGTAATACCCACGCGGCTTTGGTATACTCTGCGCTTCCGAACAACGGTTGGCCCTGACCGACGGGGTCGTAAATCGCATGATGCCAGGTGAAGTCAAAGAATATAGAAGTGTTCATAAACGCATCGATGCTTGCCTGACCATATTCCTGTTCGCGCCAGAGAGCTTCCGAATATGTTGCGAAGCCCTCATTCAGCCAAACATCCTTAAACGTCTCACACGTGACCATATCGCCCCACCAATGATGGGAAAGTTCATGAGCGATAGGATCTTCATAGCTCGGGTAACCGGCAACGCTCAACCAGGCGCGGTGAATTGTTGTCATCGTCTGGTGTTCCATTCCACCATAAAAAAAGGGATAGACCACCGCCATGCCGTATTTTTCGAACGGATATTCGCCATAGATGGTCGAAAAAACTCTCATCATTTCCGTCACTTTAGAAAATGCTTGAACGGCATTAAATTGTAATCCTGCAGAGTCAGCCTGCCAGCAAAAATATTTTACTTCAATGCTGTCTGAATGGTTTGTCACTTTATGATAGTAATGGGAAAACGTGGAGTACTTCGACGCCGTGATGCACATCAGATATGTTGCAATCGGCGTGTCTTCTTTCCAGGAAAACGAAGTCGTACTGTCACCACTTACGGTGCTCATGAGCAGTCCATTTGATGCGGCAAGATATCCGTTGGGGACCGTTACTCTTATTTCACAAGTCGCTTTATCCGTTGGGTCGTCAAAACATGGCATCCAGAGATGAGCGTCGAAGGGTTCAGACATCGTGTAACCGATGTTTTCCAGCACATTTGCATTATAACCTTTCGGATACCAGTAATATCCCTGACGCTCGACGACCCGCGCGAACGATACATCCCGAATATAATCGATACGTACAGTCACCGTTTCGGATGGCGCATACGTTCTCGGCAATTGAACTGTAAACGTTTCACTCGCGGGGTACATTACCACTGTCGCGCCACTATCGTTGACTTTAAGTGAATTTATAATCAATCCCAGCGAATGAAACCAGAGTGAATCGGTCTGTTGCGTGATGAGAGCGGTGATAATCATCGTTCCCTGGAAGCCGGCGTCCGTCATCGTGAGAGAAGCTGAGAGGTTATAATGCAGAACATCAAACGATTTCTGCGCCGGCGATAAGAGTGAATTTGTTCTTAAAGCTGGCAAAGAAAGCTTACCTTCGGTGAACCTGGCGGAAGAAGCGGCATGTTGAGCGTTTGCACCTGCTTTGTATGCTAAAAGCAGCAGGGCAACCACCATGGTATGTATGCAAAGCCTCATTCCTCTGCCTCGTTATCGGATGCAATCATCCCTTAATTTTCTTTGAGGAAATAGCTGCACGAAGGTCCTTGCCATTGGCAACCAGAATTCCCGCAAGCACAAAGCCGGCTCCGGTAAATATCTGTGGTTCGAGGGCTTCGTGAAGGATCACGGCTCCAAGAATTACCGCAATAACCGGATATACGAATGAGACCAGCGACAGATAAACAGCTTCGATTCTCTTTAGTAACCAATAATATATCATAAATGTTGCCACAGTTCCAAATGTTCCGAGATAGAGAATGGAACCAACGCCTTTGGCATCAAACCGGAGGGCTGAAAAATCTTCAAATGCAAAGGCAATCGCGTAGGCAACGAATATACCGACCAGCATTCCTCCCACATTCAGGGCGGCGGGGCTGAGGTGTTTCCCGATTTTTTTTACTGTCACGAGTGAAATACCCTGGAATACCGTACTAAGCAGCACCACCCCCATCGCTAAGGTACTCACACCTTGAATGTGAATATCCTCCCAAAAAATAATGAGTATACCTCCGAACCCGAGCACAATTCCGATGATCTTATATAACGTCAATCGTTCCGCCGACAGGACAAAATGCGACATTATCGCTACGATAAAAGGATAGATTGCGAAGAGAATAGATGTGAGACCCGACGGAATATATTGCTCCGCCCAGTAAACCATTGCATACGGCAAGCTGAATGAAAGAAAACCCAGTGTCAGATATATTTTTACAGAACTCCGGTCGGCCGGCAGACGTTCTTTGCGTATAACCATGATGAGAATCAGAATCACAAGAGCAATCGTGAAACGAATCGCTACTCCGAAAAATGGAGAGACACTTTCAAGTCCAATCTTAATCACCAACCAGGTAGATCCCCAGAGAATGGAGATTAATGAAAATCCAGCTGCGATGAAAACGGATTCGGATTTCATGTGCCGCTATCCACTGACAAATGAGTACATGACCAATCCCGACAGAAGTTTGGGATAGAAGAATGTCGATTTCTGAGGCATACTATCGCCCGACAATGCTATTGCGCGAACCTGTTCGATACGCGTGGGGTTCATCAGAAACGCCATCTGCGCCTCGCCACGGCGCACGGAGTGAATTGCCTTCATCGCATCGTGCTCATACCCCAGATGGAGTTTTGCCTGCTGCGAATCATCGGAAAGATGAAGAATATGTTTCAACACGAACGAATGGAGTAATTCGACATCCAGTTGTAACACCGTCTTTGCAACCTCTTTGATATTCAACATGCTCTCCTTCTTCAACCATATCAATACAAATGAGGGATTTTGTGAAAAGACAAGGCCGAACGATTGTGATTGCTTCTTCTCTAAATTTTGCAACAACTCTTCTTCAGATGTTTGAGCAGCCGTGTGAAAGTATTGTTTGAGGTCGTTAAGAAAGGCGACAGGTTCGAATCCTTTCAGGTCGTGAAGAAGCCGGTGCGTCGGCAGAATGAGCAGCCCGGCATCGAGCATATTTGTCAGGAACATCGGGACAAAATTATACGGTTCACGCCCGTTATGATCCGGATTGTTCAGTCGTTTCGCGTCTCGGTAATGCAGCGCTGTTTCATACCGATGATGACCATCTGCAACAAAGATCTTCTCATTTTTTATGAACTCCTGAATAGACGCGACAGCAATCGGATCGCCCAGTCGCCAAAGCTGATTTTGGACGCCATCAAATTCTACTTCGACGTCGGGAGGGTCGTTGATCTGAATGAATTTATCAAGACGATGATTCGGGTCGGCATAGAGTCCGAAAATCTGACTGAACATTGCATTTGTCGACTCGAATAGCTGAAGCCTGTCCGCTTTCGGGCCCGGATATGTTTTCTCATGCGGGAAAACCGAACCTTTGCCAAATTCCTCCAGGCGGCACGCGGCGACAAAACCGGATCGGCGTATTTCTTTCCCTCCGTGATGAAACGTTTGTGCAAGAACATAGATGGACGGTTCTTCATCCTGGAGAAGGATTTTTTCATTCACCCAGGTCGTGAAATACTGTGCAGCGGAGATATAGCGATTCTGCTCACGACCGAGAATCAGACGTACAATGTTATACGGATTCTTATCGTATAGTTGAGCCTGTTGCTCAGGGGAAATGACATCATACGGCGGAGCAACTACATCAGGTATGAAATTTTTTTTTGAGTTGTAGAGTATTCCTTTAAACGGACGGATATCCGGCATCGATCGTTAAGAAATTCATGTGAAAATGTTCTCTCTGTCATCATATTGATGAAGAATGGACGAGCCCCACCAATAATCATTAATCAAAATGTAGCGGCTTTACACGATACTTCCAAATTTATCTATATCCAAGCCTCCTGAGCCACGCCTCCTTTTCTCTCCATTTTGCCCTTACCTTGACGTGAAGTTCAAGAAAAATCGGCCGGTCCAAAAACAGTTCGATGTCTTTACGTGCCAGTTCCCCGATTTCTTTGAGTGCCTTTCCCTGTTTACCGATTAACATTCCCTTTTGAGAATCGCGTTCAACGTATATTTCTGCTTCAATATAGTCTTTTCTTCCCTCCTGTTCCTTAAACTCAACGATATCGACCGTCGTTGAGTATGGAACTTCATCTCTGAATTTTTCGAATATTTTTTCTCTGATGATTTCCGCCACGAAAAACCGCTCCGAATGTTCGCTCACGCTTTCTCCGGGATAATACGGCGGGTGCTCCGGAAGCCCCTCAACGATGCATTTCAGCAGCTCATCCGTTCCTGAACGATTCAGTGCGGATATGGGAAAAGTTTCTTTGAATGGATACTTTTCATTGTAGAGAGCGATGATGGGGATGAGGTCGGCTTTCTTCACTAAATCTATTTTGTTGACGACCAAATAGACGTCCTTTTTTATTCCTGCAAGAATTTGAAACGCGATATCCGATTCAATTCCGGACTCAGGGTGTGGATAGTTCGCATCTACCATAAAAATTACAAGATCCGCGTCAACAACAGCTGAATGAGCGAACTTCATCATAGATTCCTGGAGTAAATATTTCGGTTTCAGTAAACCGGGAGTATCGAGAAAAATAACCTGATAATTTTTCGCCGAGCAGATACCGAGAATTTTGTGGCGGGTGGTCTGCGGTTTGCTGGTGACAATGGAAAGCTTTTGTCCGACGAGGACATTCATCAGGGTCGATTTGCCGACATTGGGATTACCGATGATTGCAACATAGCCTGCGCGGAAGGCGTTTTTCTTGCCTTCTTCCGGTTTCATATCCAACTATGCCGTCTGGTTCGACTTGTTTTCTGCGAATACACGAATCGGCAGAACCATGGAATTAAGTCCTGCAAACTGAATGCGACGCTGAAATTGAACAGCTGTTTCATTATGAAGCAGGCGTTGGTACCAATGCTCCCGTTCAAATACTAGTTTTCCGGCAAAGAAAATCGTGTGTGGATATTCCTTGACGATCTGCAGGCAGAGCTTTTCAGCTTCTGCAAGAACTTCCGTGCCGGCGCTCGTCCGGTAATCAGCCGCAAACCCCAGCTTCTGTGCGAGGTCGACATACCGTTGCAGCGATTGCTGCGTCTGTTCAACACTGTTATCAAGGTCGGCAGCGCCTTTTAAGTTTCCCGCATCGATAACGTTGACCGACACAAAAATAAAATTCTTGAAGTAATTCGGAAAGAGTCTCTGCACCGAAAGGAATGTATGAATACCTAGCCCTCCAAACGAGCTTACCAGTAACGCCGCGGTCGGCGATTTCGGATTGAGTCTTGGCGGCGGTTCGTTCGTTGTCAGCGTCGGAATATTATCCAGAATTTCATCCAACCGGGAAAGATGAGACAATACCGCCTGATACCTGCGCTTTATGACGATACACAGGCCGATGAGTATCCCCGTTATGAGCAACGTAATCCACCCTCCCTCGGTAAACTTCTCGATGAGATTTGCGGCGAGAATCGAGACGCAAAGGATCAAGCCCACGACGTGGATACTGATTTTACGTGACCAATCAGGAAACTTTTTCCGATTCTGAAACCAGTACCTGACCATTCCACTCTCAGATAGAGAAAAAGTCAAAAACACGTTGATAGAGTACATCAGTACCAGCGTGCTCGTATCGCCGTGGGTGAGAAACAGCGTCAGGATTGCCGCGCTCGAAATCAGCACAACACCATTTTGCATCGTAAGCCTGTCCGAGAGAGAGCTGAAACGGTGAGGCAGCCACGAATCAATCGCCATATTGGACATCACTCTTGGTCCGTCAATGAATCCTGCCTGAGCGGCAACAAAGAGCAGCGCCGCTTCTGCAGCAAGTGCAACCACTACAAAAATCTTCCCCACAGGAAAACCACTGATGCTCCACGCCCCCGCAAATCTCTCCAATAAGGATGCGTTCATAGTTTTTCCCGCTTCCGCTGTTACATGGTACAGCAGGTAGCAAAGCAAAATACCGCCCGCGGTTATTGCAAGCGAGATTGCCATATAAAGCATCGTCCGCTGAGCAGTCTCAACTTTCGGTTCACGCATAATCTGGATACCATTTGAGACAGCTTCAATACCTGTGTATGTTCCGGCGCCATGTGTGTATGACCGAATGAAGATTGCAAACAACCCGGCGATTCCCAGCGCTCCCAAGCCGGTATGAAAACCTTGTTGTACTTCACCTACTACGCGTGGAGCTTCGAACGCATGAAAAATTATACCGCCAAAAATAAGAACAGCATGAGTAACAATGAAGAGCAGGAACACGGGCATGAGGGTCGTCACTGATTCCTTAACGCCCCGCAGGTTAAGCACCATCAGCGCAACAATACTCAATGTAACTGTAATAAGCTTATACTGACTGTAGTGCGGGGGAAGAAAACTGAAGATTTGGTCTGCGGCGCTTGCAATTGACACAGATATGGTAAAAACGTAGTCGACTAATAATGCCGACCCGGATACCACTCCGTATCTGGGACCGAGCAGCTTGCTCGCAACGACATACCCGCCTCCGCCATACGGAAAATGTTCAATTATCCGTGAATAAGCATAGGAGATAACAAAAATCGTAACTGCGGTTGCAAGCATCAAGCCGACAGCAAGGTAGGTATGCTCTCCTAAAGCCCTGAACGCTTCATCGGGTCCATAGGCAGACGATGAAAGCCCGTCGGCACCAAGTCCGACCCAAGCTAAAAAAGCAATGAGGGAAATATGATGAAAAACATGAGGGTCTTTGATGTTGCGGGGAGCCCCCAGGATAGCGCGTTTTACCCGGGATGAAATCGTTGCGTCGTTTTCTTCAGCATGCGGTGGATCTTCACTTGGGACTTCTTCTTGTTTAATTTCCATACTTCTTATTTAACCATCCAGGAACCTATTTCCTTGATTATTTAAGGAAACATTCTAACAAATTTCAGGAATAAGTCCAAATCTGAAACGAGAAAACCCAATTATTCTATTAATTTAGGGTGTTTTAGATGAAAATCCGTGGCATCCTGATATGCTTTCGCGACGGCAAGCAGCGTCGCTTCATCAAACAATTTCCCCATAAATGTTATGCTTGTGGGTGTACCTTCCTTTGAAAATCCGTTCGGTAGAACCACACATGGATGGCCTGTCAGGTTCGTCAATAACAGATTGTCCCCTTCAAAAGGAGGAGCAAGATAAACGTCCACATCATTAAGCATCTTTTGCATATCCTGAATAACCAGATAACGAATCCTGTTTGCCTGAATATATTCAACCGCGGGGATAAACCTTGAACAACGGAAGACATTCGGCCAGGCGTCTTTGATTTGTCGAACGAGCATATCATCCTTACCGTTTCGCGTCAAGTCATCAAATGCCGCGCCTGCTTCAGCGCTGAGGATAATTGCAATATCGCTCATCGGATATTTCGGAAGCTCAATTGGTATTAGCTTGACCCCCAATGACCGGAGTGTTTCAAAGGTTGCATCGTTGTTAGCTCTGTTTTGCTTCACACTATCAAAATCATTCCTGAGATAGCCAATTCTGAGATCGGATAATTTTATGTGAGGGTCATAATTGAATGGAAAATCGTACAGGGTCTGATCATGTCCGTCCGGACCATAAATGGCGTTGAAGACGATCGCGCAATCCTCTACGGTGCGGCAAATTGGCCCGATGTGGTCCATCGACCAACTTAACGCCATGGCTCCTTTCCTGCTCACCCGGCCATACGTTGGCCGCAAGCCCGTTGTCCCGCATCTTGTCGATGGAGAGACGATCGACCCCCAGGTTTCCGTCCCGATGGAAAAACCGACCAGCCCCGCCGATGTTGCCGCAGCCGAACCGGCTGAGGAGCCGCTCGAACCTTCCTTATAGTTCCAGGGATTGCGTGTCATGCCGCCGAACCAGACATCACCCCAGGCAAGCTCACCCATCGTGAGTTTCGCCACAAGCACAGCACCCGCATCCTCAAGGCGCTGAATGACAGTCGCGTTTTCATCGAACATTTGGTTTTTGAACGGGACCGACCCCCATGTCGTGCGAATCCCTTTTGTCGACAAAAGGTCCTTGGCACCATAAGGGATTCCATGAAGAGGGCCGCGGTATTTACCCGCAGCAATTTCTTCATCAGCTATTCGCGCCTGATTGAGAGCAAGGTCCTCAGTCAGTGTGATAACACATTCAAGCTTCGGACCATATTTCTTCAGCCGGTCGAGGTACATTTTTGTTAACTGCACAGAGGTAACCTTCCGCGTTCTTATCAATTCGGAAAGCTGTCTTACGGAATAAAAGGCCAGATCCTCAATATTCGAAGGCATATCAACACCAGCGAGCTCGCTCATGACAAACCCTTTGCGCACTGTGTCGAATTTCGCACCTGCAGGAATCGGATTGAACAGGATAGCAGGCGGCACACTGTTGGGTAACTGAACCTTTCTTATATTCTCGTAGTTTTTAAGCTGGTCGTTGAGACCGTCGAGCATCGAATCCCGTTTGGCATCGGTGAAGTTCAAACCGATAAGTTTTTCCGTACTCGCTATCATATCCCGAGTCAGGGGATTTTTTGACGGCTGGGATTGAAAATACGCCCCCGCGAAGAAACATGCTGAGCCGATCAAGAGTACAACAAGAATCTTTTTATAGGGGATTTGCATATGAGCACCTCGCATGATAGAATGGAAATTTCTCTTCACAGAATGTGAAGTAATCCGTTGATGAGGAATGATTTTGAAAAAATATTTGAAGTAATCGACCCAGTTAACAGTAGCTCAAAATTTTGAGCGACTCATCTCCCGTGGCAATTCTTATATTTTTTCCCACTGCCACATGGACACAGGTCATTACGGCCAACCTTTTCTCCAACATGGACCGGCTGTGGCTTTGGGGCCTGCGACTGACGGGCTCCCGTCTGCTGTCCGCCTGCTTCCTCTCCGCTGATGGGTTCACGGTTACCCTGAAAGCCCATCCCTTGCGATGACTCGTGGGTCAGCATCACCTGTTGAGGTCGTGAAACTTTGGGCTGTCGCCGTAACGGTACCGCCTGCGCAGGTGTGGGGAACAGCTTGAACACGAGGTTCAGCGTCTCAGTGCTTACCATATCCAACAGTTCAACAAACATGTTGAAGGCTTCCGTCTTGTATTCAACAATCGGATCCTTTTGGCCATACGCGCGCAAATGAATTCCTTCCTTCAAGTCATCCATTTCACGAAGGTGGTCTCTCCATTTTTCATCAATCACCTGAAGCGAAACCATTTTTTCCATCATTGATAGTTCTTCAGCTCCGATCCGCTCTTCCTTGCGTTTGTAAAAATCAACCGCCACCTGAAATAACATTTGATGTAGTCCATCTTTACCACTTTTTTGCCACTGGTCTGGCGTAATGGTTACATCAACAAGAAGATTTGTTCTGAGGGCCTCTTTCAGTAGCTCAATCTCGCCGCCTTCATAATATTTGTCGACGAGCTTGCTAATTGATTCGTCGAGCATTTCCAAAATATCTTCGCGCAACCTCTCTCCGAGGAGCGCGTGGCGGCGCCGGGAATAAATGACTTCACGCTGCTGGTTCATAACGTTATCGTATTCCAGCAGTCGCTTGCGGATCGCAAAATTGTTTTCCTCCACTTTTTTCTGCGCGCGGCTCACGGAGCTTGTGATCATCGGATGTTGAATAACATCTCCCTCTTTCAACCCGAGACGTTCCATAATCCCTGCGATACGATCGCTGCCGAACAGGCGCATGAGGTCATCTTCGAGCGAAAGGTAAAACTGTGATGAACCGGGATCACCCTGACGTCCCGACCTTCCGCGCAACTGGCGGTCGATCCGTCTCGCTTCATGACGCTCTGTCCCTATGATATGAAGGCCTCCTGCCTGCGCAATACCGGGGCCCAGTTTAATATCAGTTCCTCTGCCTGCCATGTTTGTCGCAATCGTTACGGCTCCAGGTAATCCTGCGTGCGTGACGATTTCCGATTCGCGCTGGTGTTGTTTTGCGTTGAGGACATTATGTGTGATACCGGCGCGCTTCAGCATGCGGCTGAGAGTTTCAGACACTTCGACACTTGTCGTACCTACAAGTACCGGGCGGTTGATTTTCCGCATGCCTTCGATTTCCTGGATGACAGCGTTATATTTCTCTCGCTTCGTTTTATAAATGACGTCATCGCGGTCTTCACGGATCATTTCTTTGTTTGTCGGAATAACCACGACGTCGAGCTTATAAATATCAAAAAATTCCGACGCTTCAGTCTCGGCGGTACCGGTCATACCCGCCAGTTTCTTATACAGGCGAAAATAATTCTGCAGCGTAATCGTTGCGAGCGTTTGCATATCCCGTTCAACCTTCACACCCTCTTTGGCTTCAATTGCCTGGTGTAAACCATCTGAGTAGCGCCGCCCCGGCAACAACCTCCCGGTAAATTCATCGACAATCATTACCTTTCCATCGTCAGAAACAACGTATTCATCATCTTTCTCGTACAGCGAATAGGCACGAAGAAGTTGTGTCACCGTATGAATTCTATCGCTCTTTTCAGCATACAGCAGATTTAGCTCATCTTTCTTCTGTTGTTTCTGTTGAGGAGGTAGTGCCGGATCACTTTCGATAAGAGCAATTTCAGTTCCAACATCGGGAAGGATGAAGAAATCCTTATCGTTCGAACTGCCTGCAAGAAGTTCTCTCCCTTTCTCCGACAAATTGATTGAATGGTCGCGCTCATCGATTGCGTAATACAATTCATCATCGATCTCATGCATCCGGCGGGACTGTTCCCGTAAATATTCAATTTCTGTCTGCTGCATGAGTTTTTTATTTGCGGGTTCTGATAATACTTTCGTGAGACGGCTGTGCTTCGGCAGACCGCGGTATGCACGAAGGATTTGAACACCCGCCTCCTCCTCTTTCCCTTCGGTGAGATAGCGTTCTGCTTCCGCGACAATTTTCGTGACAAAGTTTTTCTGGGCGTTCACAAGCCTCTCGACGCGCGGTTTCATTTCGGCAAACTTATGCTCTTCACTGTGAACCGGTCCGCTGATGATCAGTGGAGTTCTTGCCTCATCGATAAGCACCGAATCGACTTCGTCGACGATGGCATAATAAAACTCTCTATGAACCAGATCTTCCGATGAGATCACCATGTTGTCACGAAGGTAATCGAAACCGAATTCATTATTCGTGCCGTATGTAATGTCGCACGCGTATTGTTTCCTGCGCTGTGTGGGATCCATGTGCGCCTGGATACAACCAACAGTCAGGCCGAGGAATTCGTATACTTTACCCATCCACTCGCTGTCACGCAAAGCGAGGTAATCGTTTACGGTAACAAGATGGACTCCGCGACCGGGCAGAGCATTCAGGTATAACGGCATGGTCGCAACCAGAGTTTTTCCTTCGCCCGTAGCCATCTCCGCAATTTTTCCTTCATGCATAACAATAGCACCGATCAATTGCACGTCGAACGGAACCATGTCCCATACAATCTTATGCCCGGTCACCTCCCACGACTGTCCCTCCAGGCGGCGACAGGCTTCCTTCACAGCAGCAAAAGCTTCAGGTAAAATCTCCGTCAGTGCCTGCTGAGTGAGCTCATACAATGTCCCCTTCAGCTCTTCAATTTGTGAGTAGATACCTTCCCGTTCATCAAGCGAAAGAGTCTCTTTGCCTGTCAATTGTTCTTTCAGCGCAGCAATTTCATTTTCAGTTCCCTGCACTGCTTCCCTGATACGCTGACGAAACTCGATAGTTTTTCCCCGTAATTCATCATCAGTGAGTCTCTGAAATTCTTCAAAATGTCGGTTGATCTCCTCGACAATCGGAATAATGCGACGTACATCCTTTTCCGATTTGCTTGGGAAAATTTTCGATAAAAATTTGAGCATGGGCTTCGTTTTTAGTCGTTAATCACTCAAAACTGAATCAAATCTAACTATTTTTCGCTACTTAGTCAAACCATTCCGTAGCAGTAAAAGTTCTTGCATTTGAATTATTTTTCCGTAAAATATGATTGCAAATTATTGCAGTGCAGTCACAATCAATGTCCTGAGGATGAAAACAAAAACAATTATTTCGGGAATTATCATCAGCCTTCTCGTAGCATGCTGCCTCCTTGCCGCAGAAACCCAGCCCAGGATTTCAAAACATTCAGACATTAGATCTCTCGCACAACTTCAGTCAACAATTGACAGGATACTCAGGGATTCAACGCTATCCCGCTGTTTCGTCGGGATAAAGATTCTTCTTCTTGAAAAGAACCGAATCCTGTATGAAAAAAACAGCAGGAAACTGTTTCATCCGGGCTCAAACATCAAACTCCTCACAACTGCAGCGGCGTTGCATCAACTCGACAACAATTTTCGATTTACGACAAGAATTTTTGTGGATTCGCTCATCGAGAAAGGAACACTCAAAGGAAATCTTTATATACAAGGTCGCGGTGATCCACTTCTGAGTACAGCAGATATCGATTCGATGTGCCGCGCGGTATACCGTTCGGGTATTCGAACTATCGACGGCAACCTTGTCGGGGACATTTCCTATTTTGACAGCGTTGCCTGGGGCAACGGCTGGATGTGGGATGACGAGCCGGATCCCGATGAACCTTTTCTTTCACCCCTTACAGTAAATCATAACTCGATTCATATCAGCATAACACCCGGGCAAATTTCCGGGATGCCTCTTGGAATAGAGCTCGAACCGCCTACAACCTATGTCCATGTAAATAATTTCGGTTCGACATCTTCCGACACATCAATCCCGTTCTTAGATGTCATGCGAATAAGAGAAGAGAACTCCATTACCATTCGTGGAAGAATATCCCAAACGGATGGGACGCAAAAATATACATTCAGCGTCAGAAACCCTGCGATGTACATGCTGAACCTCCTGAAAGAAAGATTATTGAGCGCAGGCGTGGATGTTCGTGGAATACTCAGCATCGGCGTCACGCGGAGCAGAATGCTGGCTGCAGAATATTCTCATCCTCTTGATTCGGTTATCTTCCGAATCAACAAGGAAAGCGACAACCTTGGGGCGGAAAACCTTCTTAGAACTCTTGCATCCGAACGCACACGGCAGCCCGGTTCGTTTTCAGACGGTATTCTGCTGGTTAAACAATATTTGTCGGGTATTGGTATCGATACGGCAAATGTCTTTCTTGCGGACGGTTCCGGCGTTTCATGGTACAATGAGATATCACCGAACGACATTGTCCAGCTTATGAAAAAGGAATTTGAGAATAAAACGACATTCAAAAGATTTTTTGAGAGTCTGCCTGTTTCCGGTATAGACGGGACACTGCTGAATCAAATGGCTGGAACCCGGGCAATGGGCAAAGTGCATGCGAAGACGGGAACGCTCACCGGAGTAAGTTCTTTATCAGGATATGTCATAACTGCAAACCACCAGACAATCGCCTTCAGTATTCTTGCAAATCATCTCCCCGGAAAGGTTCCTTATCTGAGAGAGATGCAAAATAAGATTATGGAACAACTTGTGATATTCAGGCATGGTTCACAAAAATAAAAAATCCGTCCGGATATTCTCCGGACGGACCTCTATGGCGTTTTACCCAATCCACCAACGCCAAATATTTTAATCCGAATTGATAATGATGTCTCCTCCCGAAGTTTCGGCCTGAATCAAATTTCCTCCGCCGTTGATTTTTCCACGCATCGAACCATCCTTGATTCTACCCTGGAACGGAAAATCGCAGCTCACATCTCCGCCTGTTGTAGAGGCATCGACTTCAGCAGAAACCGACCGGGGAAGTCGTACAGTGATACTGCCGCCGGAGGTAGAAAGATTGATACCCTTATTGTCTTTCAGATCAACCCGGATATCACCGCCTGACGTTGAAGCGCTTAGCTTGCCGTCACTATTCTTGATAACAATGTTGCCGCCTGAGGTCTGGAGGTCGATGGTGCCGCTCAAACCGCTACCTTTGATATCGCCGCCCGATGTTTCGAGTGCCAAATCACCCTTCGAATTGTCCAATGTTACATTGCCGCCGGAGGTGGAAAGCTTGACGGTGCCAGACACATCCTCAACTTTGACGTCTCCGCCTGATGTTTCCCCCTTAATATTGCCGTCGACATTAAACACTTCGAGATTACCGCCGGAGGTCTGCAGTTCAAGGTTAAAGTTCTTCGGAAGCTGGATTTCATAATGCACATCAAATGAGCCGCCGTCAAAAAAATGGAAGAATTTTCTTTCATGTTCCCCTTTAATGCGCACAGTGTTCCCGTCCTGGTCAAAGCTTACATGATATTTCTCAAGGTGGTTCTCGGAACCGCGGGCTGTAACCACCGCGCTCAGTTCGTCTTTGTCGCCGCCATTAATGGTTATGTCACCGACATCAGCATCCAGAATAAGCAGTCCTCCAGGCTGTATGGAATACTTTTTTTCAAATTTCTTACCAGAATCCCAGGAATGACCATCGTCGTAAGAATACTGAGGATGTTTGACTGAAAGAGCGATCATTGTCGCTCCGAACGCAAGAGCGAAAAGGACAAGAATCACTAATTTCGTGGCAAGACTCGTGGTTTTCATGCTCGACTCCTTTGGATTGGGGAACCCGTCACTTGTCCATTTAGACGAAATTCCCTGAAAAAGGTTTCACTTTCTCTTAAAACATCCAGAACGGGATTCCACCACTGCCTTCAGCAATCCAGGATCGATTCCCTTCTGTAGCGCTCCTCAGATGACGGGGTAACAGTACGCTGCTGCCTGGGTTTCGATCATTCAAACTTGTAATATTGGTTCCATCCCACACCGGTAACATCTTTTCATCGCCCTCGGCTGAAGCTTTGCCAACATGTATATTTCATTTTGTGAACCAACTGTCACAAATATTGCATTGTCATTGCGATTCACTCAAGATTTTATTAGATTTTTGGAGTTTACTCTTTCAATAAGGCTTCCATGGCACAAAAAATACTTGTTTTCAGTCTTTTGATTCTTATCGCGGCGTGCGCTAAAGAACAGCCGAAACCGCCTCAGGTTCAGAAAATGGAAAAGGCTCCACCGAACGTTCCTTCATTCAATGAAGATAGCGCATTCTCATACCTGACCGCCCAGACAGATTTTGGTCCGCGGAACCCCGGCTCGAGCGGCCACCAAAAGTGTCTCGAATATTTACAAAGGGAAATGCAAAAAAATACGGACGCTGTCAATCTCCAGCCTTTTACGATAAAAGGATATGAAGGTCAAACGTTCAATCTTACAAACATTATAGCCTCATTTAACCTGCAGGCAACAACGCGAATATTATTGCTGGCGCACTGGGATACACGGCCGCGTGCGGATCAGGAAAAAGATTCGAAAAAACGTAATCAACCAATCCTCGGCGCCAACGACGGGGCGAGCGGGGTAGCTATTCTCATGGAAATGTCACGCCAGATTAAGGCCTCCCCTCCCGCTGCGGGCGTCGACATTCTTTTTGTCGATGGCGAAGATTACGGTAAAGAAGCCGACACAAAAAATTATTTCCTTGGCGCCCGCTATTTTGCCCAGCACCAGCCGCCCGGATATGCCCCGGCATTCGGCATTCTCCTCGATATGGTTGGCGACAAAGAGCTCGACATCGAACGGGAGGAAAATTCCGTTAAGGCAGCTCCTGATATCGTGAACTTGGTCTGGTCGACTGCGAGAGATCTCGGCATACCACAATTTTCTACACAGTTGCAATACGCCCTGGACGATCACATTCCACTGAACGAAGCAGGCATCAAAACAATTGATTTAATCGATTTCCATTATCCCGATGCAAGCAACAAATACTGGCATACAACTGAAGATACACCCGATAAATGCAGTGCGGAAAGCCTTGGCGCAGTGGGAAGAGTTCTGCTCCATGTCATCTACAACTACTCTCCGTAGGTAATTTCCTCAGAGAGGAATGAAGACATACCTCGAGATCTCCATCACCGCGCAACCACATCAGCAGGAGAATCTGATCCCGACAATGACGGAATTAGGATGTGAAGGATTCCAGGAAACGGATTCTTCTTTGCTCTGTTATATCGAGAAACATCATTGGAACGAGAAAAAATACGGGATACTAAAGAATAAACTCAAAACCATTCTCCATACCATTTCGGCAAACGCTCAGGTTTCCTTCAAGGAAATCATTGAAGAAAACTGGAACGAACGATGGGAACGCTCTCTCCAGCCTATTGAGATCGGAACGAAAATCGTTATCAAACCCTCCTGGTCTGAATACAAGAAGGACGGGGAAAAAATCATCATTACGATCGACCCGAAAATGTCATTCGGTACGGGGTATCACGAAACAACCCGTCTGACATTACAATTGCTGGAAAAGTATATCACCAGCGGGTGTTCGGTACTCGACGTGGGAACCGGAACCGGTATTCTTGCTATCGCCTCAGTCAAACTCGGTGCAAACAAAGCCGTTGGAATCGATATTGATGAGTGGTCGATTGAGAACGCCAGGGAAAATGCTCTGGCAAACCTGGTCCAGGAGAAAGTGAGCATTTCAGGTCAATCACTCTCACACCTGTCACAGACTTCTTTCGATATTATCACCGCAAACCTCACGCTCAACACAATCGTGGAACTTCTGCCTGAATTCCGGAATCACCTTCGCCCCGATGGGATTCTTCTTCTCTCGGGATTACTTCAGTCGGACAGAGAAACTATGATAAACCATCTGCATATGCATAGCTTCAAAACCCTTGAGCACCGAACCGAGAATGAATGGATAGCATTCGCCGCAAAGAAGAACTGAATGCGATTCTCGGCCATTGATATCGGGACCAATACAATCCTTTTGCTTGTCGCAGACATCGATGAAGACGGTGTTATAAATACGGTCGCACAAGAGCAACGCTTGCCCAGACTTGGCAAAAACGTAGATGAGAGAAAAAGAATTAACCGCCAGGCGTTTGTAAACGCAAACGAAATTATCAGGGAATATCTGGGTATTTCAGAAAAACTTGGCTCGTCGACAACAATTGCGTGTGCTACAAGTGCATTGCGTGATGCGTCGAATAAGAACGAGTTCATTTCCTTCATCAAACAGGAAACAACGATTGATATTGAGATTATTAACGGGGACGATGAGGCATTGTGGACATACCGGGGAGCCTTAAGCGGGTTTCCAGACATTTCGCGAAATACGGCTGTCATCGATATCGGCGGGGGAAGCACAGAAATGTCATTTCCAGTGCCCGGAGGACATAATGGTATTCACGGACTACATCGTTTCAGCCTTCAACTGGGAGCTGTTCGGCTGAAGGAACGCTATTTCAAACACGACCCCCCCCGCCCCACAGAACTTGACAGCGCTGTTTCGTTCATCCTTGAAGAATTATCCCAGGTATCCAACCCTGGCTTTGGAGACTATGAGTTGATTGGCGTAGCAGGGACTGTCACAACTCTCTCGTGCCTCGATCAACAACTTGCGGAGTTTGATATTCGTAAGGTGAGCGGTTATAAGTTCAGCCGACAACGTGTTGTCGACTGGTCACATAAATTAAGTTTAATGGCTTCGAATGAAGTGGGGTCTCTTTCCAATACGACATCGGGAAGAGAAGACATTCTTTCTGCCGGAGTTCTTATTCTCGCTGAATCGATGAAACTCTTTGGGTTTCAATCATTGCTGGTGAGCGAGCGAGGGTTGAGGTACGGTCTGATCTTGAGAGAATGGGAAAAGATGAAAACCCGGTAAATATTTTCACGTTTTAGGCTTCCCGATCCGGTGAACAATCTCTTCCAATCGCTCTGCAGTGTAATCGATATCCCCTTCTGTCGTCGATCTTCCCATGGAAAATCGAATCGTTGCCTGCGCAGTTTTAGGTGATCTGCCCATCGCCAGCAAGACATGCGACGGTTCAATGCTTCCCGACGTGCAGGCTGACCCGCTCGTGACCGCAATTCCTGCCAAATCCAAATTAAAGAGAAGCGATTCGCCGTCGATGTCGATTTTGTCGCTGTCAAAGGATACACTGAGAATGTGAGAGAGCGAATTGACGGGATGCCCGTTGAACAATATATAAGGAAACCGCTCCTGCAACATGTTCCGCAGGCCCTTGTTCAGCTCTTGTAGCCGTTTCTGCTCTGAATCACTCTGTCGGATTGCCAATGTTGCCGCCTCGGCGAAACCGACCGCGAGAGGAACATTCTCCGTCCCGGCTCTTCTCCCCCGCTCCTGACCTCCGCCGTGCATAAAGCGTTCAATCTTCACTCCTTTTCTAAGATACAGAACACCAATGCCTTTCGGTCCGTAAATTTTATGCGCTGAAATCGAAAGCAGGTCGGCTCCGGTATCATGAACATGTATGGGTAATTTACCAAATGTCTGAACGGCATCGGAATGAAAAACAATTTCATGCTCATGAGCAATACTGGAAATTTCCATTACCGGATTGATTGTCCCGACTTCATTGTTCGCGTGCACGATAGAGATCAGTCCCGTTTCCGGTCTAATCGCTCTACGAACTTCTTCCGGATCCACCATCCCATACTCATCGACACTCAAATATGTTACAGCGAACCCATTTTCCTGCAGGAATTTACATGTGTCAAGAACGGCATGGTGTTCAGTTTTGTTTGTGATGATATGATTTTTGCGCCCGGAATTTCGCATTTCCCATGCGATCCCCTTTAGCGCAAAATTATCAGCTTCAGTTCCACTGCTGACGAAGAATATTTCTCCCGCCTGTACCCCAAGAACAGCAGCTATGACATCTCTGCTTCCATCCAGCGCTGCCTTTGCCTCCTGACCGTAGCGATGAATTGAAGAGGCGTTGCCGAATTTTTCCAGAAAAAACGGCTTCATCACCTCGAAGACGCCAGGATCGAGTGGAGTTGTGGCTGTATGGTCCAAATATACTTTGCGCATGACAAAATATACGATGTCGGATTAACTTCTACAAATAATAATGACTAAATAACAACAACATCATGAGGTTATATCCCATGCAAAGCGTTGGAACGAGACAATATAAGAAAGCCCCCGCCACGATTGCAGCGAGGGCTTACCCCCTGTTATCTTCTTCTATTATTGATTATTCTTTATCGTGTTCCCGTTCGCCGCGGTGCATTTCTTCAAGAGCGTCGCGCATTTGGCGGCCGAAATTCTGTTCGAACATCAGGAATTTGGCAAATTCTTCCGGCGTAAGAAATTTCCGAAGCTCAGCTTGGTATCTCTGACGCTCGGCAAATATTTTTTGGTCCGTATCGAGAACCAGGTCGACACTTTTCTGGATGTCGGTAGTGTTCCCTTTCTTTTGAACCGCTTTTTTCAGATCATCCATTGCATCGCCGCGCGAATTCATGAGGTCATGGATGGTACCCTCATGCGCAGTCTGCTTCGCAAAAAAACGGACTGCATCCTCTTCATTCAGGTTCAGGGCTTCAATAAGCCGCATTTTCCGGAACTGGTTAAGTCGTTCGCGGCCCGGCCGTTCCCTCCCTTCCTGTGGAAAATGCTGCTGGGCGATCGCACCCGACGCAAACATCAATACAAGCAAAAGTACATACCAAGGTGATCTCATATTCATCCCTTTATGTTAATACGTATTCAGAATTATTTCCCGGAAGATTTTTGTTCAAGGAGAGCCGCTACCTCATTGGCATCAGTACTGCTGAGGCTTTCAATCGACGTCTGTAAATCAACATCGGCAGCCTCGACAAGTGAGTACGGCCTGTCGACATCCTGCAAAATGCTTTGCAGGACTTCCTTGTCGGCAGTGGACGAAGCTGTTGGCTGCTCGTCGGTTATGACTGAAGTTTCCAGAACAGATGACGATACCTGATGTTCAACAGCATCCTGAAGCTCCTCCGGTTGTAACTGCCGGAGTACTGTTCCCAAATCGGCGCTGTTTTCTTCCATCCCTGAAGGCGCGATCCGCAGGATAACAAAGGCGAAAACCGTCGCAGCTGCAACCGGCAAAGCGTACCGGATGCCCCAGTTTGGAAACTTTCGTAACGGTTTCACTTCAATACGCTTATGAATACTTGGCAGCAGGGTATCGAAATACCGTTCAGGCGGAAGAGAAGATGGAGATGTGTTCAATTCAGCTGCGAGCCCTGCAAGACGGTCGGCCTCGGACCGGCATCGCTGGCAGGTTGAGAGATGCCCCGCAATGACAGCCCGTTCAGCGTCGGAGAGTTTCCCGAACACATAGTCGGGGATCCCGTATTGTATAGTACGACACTTCATGCGTTCATTTCTTTCAGAACGTATTCCTGAACCTTCTTCAATGCATGAAAATAATTTGCCTTTAAGCCTCCAACGGATTTTTTCAACACTTTCGCCATCTCTTCGTACGGCATTTCATCGTAATATCTCATGACAAACACCATTTTCTGTTTCGCCGGCAATCGCTCTATCGCACGCTCCAGGATGGATTGATATTCCTGCTTGACCACATCGTCATCAGCCCGTCTATCGCCGGGTAGTAATTCCTCAAATACTTCATCGTAGCGGACAAATTCCTTTATCCTTTTTTTTCGCAGAGCATTGAGTGAAGCATTTGTCGCTATCCGGTATACCCATGTATAAAATTCGGATTCTCCGCGAAACCTTGTCAAGCTTTCATACACGCGGACAAACACATCCTGAACAACATCGTCTGCGTCTTCGTGGGTCCCGACGATGCGTCGGCAGACCCAATAGATTTTTTCCTGATACCGCCTGACGAGCTCGTTGAATCCTTCAATCTCACCGTGCTGAAATTGTTCGACTAACTCGAGATCCTTTTTTGAAGACATTCAATCTCGTCTGGTAATTAGATAAGAATTCAACAGGAAAAGTTTAATGAATGGATGATAAAATGCCGAAAATAGCGAAAATTCACAGCAGATGGAAGGATTAAGAGGCCGTTTGCAACGCCTTTTTCAGCTTTTCGTGCACTTCTTTCATATCCTCTGAAATCAGTTTCGTATCGGCAAGCGTCGGCATGAAATTCGTGTCACCATTCCAGCGCGGGACGATATGGAAATGTACATGCTGATCAATTCCCGCTCCGGCTGGTCGCCCGATATTCGAGCCGATGTTGAACCCGTCCGGACGTGAAACTGCTTTGAGTGCTCTGGTCATTCGCTTCAACAGAATCATGACCTCCATCGATTCTTCGTCGGAAAGGCCCAGAATATCGGGAGTGTGGCGGTATGGGACGACCATCAAATGTCCGCTATTATACGGAAACAAATTCATAATAACGAAACAGAACATCCCGCGGAAAACGATGAAATGTTTGTCGTCATCGTTGTCCTTGAACGCCTGACAGAGGATGCATTCTCCCGGTTCTCCCTTCTGGCGAGCAAACGATTCGATATATTTGGAACGCCAGGGAGAAAAGAGTTTATCCATGGATGGTTACCTGTACAGCGAACAAGGGAACAGCGTACGGACGGTTTCGCGTGAGGGCATCGGTTCCTTATGCTTCCTCTTCCACTTTTTCTTTTGCGTGATCGGCAATGATCTTGTCGGCCACTTCCCGCGGCATTTCTTCATAATGGTTGAATTTTTGCCGGTGAATGCCTCTCCCCTGCGTCATTGAACGAAGGTTGGTGGAATACCGGAACAATTCCTTCAACGGGACTAACGCCTTGATCACCTGATGCGAACCGTCGGAATCCATCCCCAGGATTTTTCCCCGTCTGCTCGAGATATCTCCCATAACATCTCCCATATATTCCTCCGGAACAGTTACTTCAATTTCATAAATCGGTTCGAGAAGAATCGGTTTCGCTTCCTTAAAACCCTTTTTGAACGCCATCCTTCCGGCAATCTTGAATGAATGTTCATCCGAATCCACATCGTGATACGAACCATCGAACAATGTCACTTTCACGTCGACGACTTTGTAACCCGCAACAACACCGCTTTCCATCGCCTCCACAAGGCCTTTTTGAACCGCAGGGACGAAGCGGTTCGGCACTACGCCTCCGACAATTGCATCGTCAAATTCAAAGCCGGTGCCACGAGGTAACGGTTCGAGTTTGATCCACACATGCCCGAATTGCCCGCGACCGCCTGTCTGTTTCTTATGCTTGTATTCAACTTCGTTCGCTCGTCCTTTAATCGTCTCCCGGTACGGTATTTTTGGTTCCACCATATCGACGTCAACTCCGTATTTTGCCTTGAGTCGTTTAATGATGATGCCGAGATGCAGTTCTCCCTGACCGCTAATGACCGTCTGGTGTAATTCGGGGTCGACTGTCATGACAAAGGTTGGGTCTTCCTCATGAAGCGCATGGAGCCCTGTTGCAATTTTATCTTCATCCCCTTTCGACTTAGCATGAATTGCCATGCTGATAACCGGCTCGGGGAATGCGATGGGGGGGAGGACGACTGGAAATGTTTTACTGCTCAACGTATTATTTGTGTGCGTGTCTTTCAGTTTCACAACTGCGCCGAGATCGCCTGCCAGAAGTTTCGCTATCTCTTTGCGCTCTTTGCCGTTCATGACAAAAATCTGTGCCATGCGCTCACCTTTATTATTCGCTTCATTGACAAGATCCATACCGGGGGTTATCGTACCGGAGTATACGCGAAAGAACGACAGCTCACCGACATGTGGTTCGGAAACCGTCTTGAACACAAACAGGGTCGGCTGGCCGTTCGCATCGCATTTTACCGGTATCTCTTTATGAGTATCATGATTAGAACCAGGCGCTTCACCAATCGTGTTTTCGACCTCCGTGGGATTCGGCCCGTATTCCGCTAGAAAATCCATGAGTGATGTTACTCCGATATTGTGGGATCCGGCTGCACAAAGAAGAGGGAATATTTTTCGCTTTCTCATCCCGGTTCGTAAGCCTTCCTTGATTTCTTCGTCAGTGAGGGTTCCTTTTTCGAAAAATGCGTCAAGGAGCTTTTCGTCGGTCTCAGCAATTTGCTCGATGAGTTGTTCATGCATTTCGTCGGCTTTCGGTTTGAGGGTCGCGGGTATTTCATTCTCGACACACCTTCCTTTTCCGTCCTGGGAATACTGAAGCACCTTCATTCGAAGAACATCGACAATCGCATCGAACGGAAGCCCCTGCTCGGCAGGAAATTGAACGGGAATAAGGTCGTGGGTGAACCTGTCTCTCGTCATTTTCACGACAGACTCGAAATCTGCATTCTCGTTATCGAGTTTGTTGACAACAAACACGGCGCTGTTTTTTAATTCTTTCGTATACTGCCAGACAATCTCCGTTCCGACTTCGGCCCCTTCCACCGCCTTGATAAACACAATGGCGGTATCCGCAACGCGCAAGCTGCACTTCACTTCGCCTGTGAAATCAGTATATCCCGGCGTGTCGAGAATGTTAAACTTTATTCCCTTCCATTCACAACACATGAGGGAAGAATTAATAGAGATTTGCCGCTCAATTTCATCAGGGTGGTAGTCGGAAACAGTATTTCCTTCTTCGATTTTCCCAAAGCGTGTGGTCGCTCCTGCGGTGAACAAGCATGCTTCTGCGAGAGAGGTTTTCCCTGATCCACCATGACCGACAAGTGCAATATTCCGGATAGATGTAGATGGGTATTCTTTCATACAATATCATACTCCTTACATGATGGGAAAGAGCTGCAACGCACACATCGGTGGAGCGTTGCATCAACCTTCCATTGTTGTAGAACAAGAAGCCGTCGAGAAGATTCGCAGCGGGTAGAAAACTGTCTCTGTGAACTTTGAGCTACTGACGGATTACACTAGCCGCGCAAACGGTCGACAAACGCGCGGATGCCTTTAAAGAACCCCGTAAAGACCGACATCGTCTCAAACACCGGTTCTTCAATGCTGTTTTGCACGCGCCGCTCGAAATTGAGAATATTATCAGCGACCTCCTTGATGGATTGGAGGGATTGTTTCAGCATATCCACCTGATCGCCAATACTCTCCGAGATGTTCTTCACTTTTTCAGTGATCACCTCAAGATTTTCAAGCACGGGGATTGCATGAAGGCTTAGTTCTTTCCAGTCCCGTTCAACCTCAGCGAGCATTGTCCGCACACGAACAAGCACTATAATGAGATATACACACAGCGCCGATACGCAGGCGAGCGCGATTATTTCCATCACGAGACGAAAAGATTCCACTCTTACCTGTACTCAGTTGTGGTTTGTGAAGACATCGCCTCAGGATGTCTTTGACTTTTCACTTTTGTATGCATCCACACCGGCACGGAATGCCGCTTTGATTTTCCCGTGCTCTTCTGTCGTCCGTTCCCGCGCATCCGAAAGCACTTTGTTCGCATCTTCAAGAATATGGTTCGCTTTTTCCTTCACCTCTGAAACCAGTTGGGACGAGCGACGCTTTCCATCGTTGATCACATCAATCGATTTTGACCGGGCAAGTTTCAGATTTTCTGCGACCTCTTCCTTGATATCGCCGACTTTCTCCTTAATATCCTTACGGAGCTCCTTGCCGCTTTTAGGAGCATACAATAATGCAATAATTGCGCCCACAGCACTGCCGGCGAGAAAACCGATGAGGATACCTTTTGTCAATCCACTATTCTCTTGCGCCATAATTCACCTCAAACAATGATAACCGATAAATCAACAACCTTATAGAGTAAATTAAGAACTTCACTACTAAAAATCAAGCATTCTTGCATTTGAAATGATTTAATTTATATTTAGCATTCTAAACAACTACGGAAGAACAATAAAGAATATACTTATGTGGAAAACGGCAGAAGGCAGTACAGGAAGATTAATCCAATTCTGTATCGGATATTTCTTTTTCTACATTGTCTTTCTTGTCGCAACCAAGTACTTCACCGATTATCTGGTCCATGGAGTTGGCAATCCTGCTGCCATCGCTGCCCTGACATTACGTATGAACATGGAATTCCTCGTTTACAGCACCATCGGAGGAAACTTACTGTGTCTTATCATCGTGTTCGCGTTCAAATGGTATAAATTAAAATCGAACCAGCTCGTTACATTTGCCGGAATGCGGATCCCCTCGGAACTGATTTACATTATCCCTTCGGGAATTTGCACCGCTGTCGTCATTCCCACCACAACACTTATGTATACATTACCGATATCTGTCCTCGTGGCTATGGTCATCATGCGTGGAAGCATTATTGTCATCGGCAGGATCGTCGATGCAATACAAATCCGCCAGGGAATACTCAAACGAAAGGTCTATATGCAGGAAGAGTTTGGAGTGGTGTTTGCAGTTCTCGCCGTCACTGTCCAGCTCCTTTACGAACGAGGGGCTGGTTTTGATTTTCTTAGCTACACTCCTGCGGTCGTTATCCTCGGCAGCTATATTCTTTCTTATTTCATCCGCCTTTACTTCATGAATTACTACAAGAACACCCGGGCTAAGGGAGTCGTGCAGGACAATAAAGGTTTTTTTTCTATCGAACAAATAACCGCAGGGATTGTGTTGAGCCTCGTCGGCCTTATCTTTTATTCTTCCGGCAATGTGGGAGTTCAACAAATCGGTCTTTTTCAGGAATCATTGTCGGCTCCGTCAATTCATTGGAGATGGGAAGTCATTGCCGGGGCATTCTTCGGAGCCCAGGCATTCCTTTCGGTATTTCTGTTTATGTTTAAAGGAAGGACAGCGACATTTTCCGGATTGGTGAACCGTTTAACATCGCTCATTGCAGGAACAGCTTCGACCCTCGTCGTGTATTTTACAATGGGGGGAAAATTTCCGGGTGAAAAGGATTGGATTTCCCTGGGGTTTATTCTGATTGCAGTGGGTTTTTTGTCTGTCGCCGAAAAGAAACGCTCGAAAGAGCTGACAGTCGCTCAGGAATTAGCTTCACCTCAGAACAGCAAATGATCGCACTTGATAGTTCAATCTTATCCACAAGTATCATTGACTCTACCCTTTCCGCACACTCCACAATTTTGCAGTAGCTTTTTCTAATTCCGCTCCGAGTTTTACCGGGTCAAGCGTCTTTTCAGGTTCGTTCTCAAAGACGGCATACGGTACACGGAATCCCTTGATGTCGATATAATTCGGGTTATCTGCGGTTAATTTCTCCCAGTCATTTGCCTTGTAATAAAATTCCATTTTCTCGTCTGGTAATGAATGATACAAAATGGAATCTTCGAGCCCCGGCCGCGCTCTCCGACGATTCTTCCTGACGGATTCTTCATACGAAACCTTTATATACACGATGCATGCTCGTTTGAGAATATCTTCGTGTAAATAGGAAAACGCCTCACCGAATCCGTTCTCGCCTCCTCTTGAAAATTCCACGACCGTGGTCATCATGTCATGATAGTGAGCGTTTGCAGCAAGTTTTTTCCGGTATGTCAGATTTATTCTTTCGATGTAGAGATTCCAGATGAAATTGTCCTTGAACCAGTATTTCTCATCCGACCAGAGACGGGGTTTACCGTGACGTGATAACATATCATCCACTTCAAACGTTTCCCAGACATAAATAAAATCGTCGACCTCTTCAAAATTGCCGATGTGAAAGCGTCGGGAACGTTCATCGGGAGGAGTTTTCTTGAGAAAATCGATGACTTCAGATTTTCCCGCCGCGGGCCTGCCGAGCAGAATGACGACGTCAAAATTGTTTTTATTCATAGATTTGGGTTGTTGGCTGGGAGAAATGGCAAGGTAACAGTTTGCTGCTTCATTAGTTAGCTTTGGAGAACCTGTTCTCAATTTTAGAATCGATTGTTTTCTCTCTGGTCACTTTCGCGAGCATCGCATCAAATATGAGCATGGTCGTGCAATTCACGTTGACCGGCTTCACCCAGAGATATTTTTCGCCCTGGTTGATGACAAAATCATTTGTCACAATCGTATATTGTTTTGCATCATCAACATCCTTCCCTCCCACCGTCAATGTCTGGACCTCGACACTTCCATCTTTTTCTTTGTATGAGCACTTCAGGCCTGATAACTGAAGACTCGATTTCTTATGTAACAATGCCTGTGCCTCGTTCTCGGCAAATTTGCGGAGTTCCTTCCCGGAAAATACGAATGTACACAGCGTGTTGTGAAACGGCAGGATTTCCGAGATATCTATTTTCCTGATGGGTCCAGCGCTAAGGTCTTTTCGAATTCCGGAGCTGTTCGTCACACCGACATCCGCACTGACCCCTTCCCGCATCGCATCGGCAATAAAATCGCCAAGATTACTTTCCGAACCCCCGCGCTTCCAGTCGGAAACCAGCGTTCCGACTACTCCATTGTATCCTTCGTCGATTTTTGTTTTGATACTGTCAACCAGCATCGAAAGAGGGCCGGTCTGTTTTTCATGCCGTAACCACAACCGGAGAAGTTTTCCTTCAAACTTTGTCACTGTACGGTTCTCAATTGTCACGTCAAGCTCCCCAAGATTTTCACAATTTGAGCCAGTCTGGCAAACGATAACATTGTTAAAGACTTTCGGCTTTTCAAGCCGGGTATGGCTATGACCGCCGATGATGATAGTAAGCCCATGGGTTGAGACTGCCAGTATGGAGTCCTGATCGACGCCTTCATGGGTCAGGGCGATCATCACATCTGTCTTTGATTGTAATTCGTCGATATACTTTTGAGTAGTTTCAACTGGAGGAAGAACCTTGACCCCGTTCAGGTTTTTTGTATTTGTCAACGAAAAAAGGTCCTTCGACATTATCCCGATAACTCCGATACGTAAACCGTTCTTATTCAGAATGATATAAGGTTTGTTGTTAAAAGGAAATGTTCCTGACGAATCAGTGATATTTGCAGAAACTGTCGGAAAAGATGCGATGCCGATGAGTTTTTTGAGATTATCCTGTGAGATATCAAAATCATGATTGCCGATTGTCCAGGCGTCGAAGCCGATCATATTCATCATCTGGAATAACCCACCACCGAGAGCGCCATGATACTCGAGGTCAGAAATCGGATTCCCTGTCATAACATCGCCTGCATCGAGAAGAATTGTCGTCGGTGTTACCTTTCGAACACTATCAATCATCCATGCAAGCTCTTCAACACCCCCGACCATCGGTTTCGGGTCGGATTTGATCCAAAATGCCTCATGGGGGACAAATGAAGCGTGTATATCGTTCGTATGAAGAATTGTAAGAGTCTTCGGTTGCGAAGAAACACAACCGCAATTGACCATCAACCATACAAGGACAACATACGCTCCAACTGAACGAAACGGTTTTTTCATAGATAACATTTTATAAAGGGTGAGAAAATTTACGGGTAGGCCATTATACGACTTTTCTCTGAAATTGGCAAGACAGAGAAAGTCCCGCACCCAAAACAGGATGCGGGATTGTTCTCAAAACCTTCTAACGATTTTTCTTCTTATGTCTCATCTTCCGCAGTCGTTTTTTACGCTTATGAGTCGCCATTTTCCTGCGTAAACGCTTTTTACCGCTGGGCATAGATTCCCTCCTGAAAATTATGACGGATTATTGAGTGTGTGTTGGTTAAGGAGCTTCTGAGCTTTCTTTCCGGTTTCCGAATTCGGGTCGATAGTCACACATTTCTTAAACCACTCGGTAGCCTTTTCGATATTGCCGGTATGGAGATTGACGATTCCCAAATTAAAATGTGCAAGCTGATGTCTCGGCGCGTAGGCAAGCGCTTGTTCCATTTCTCTAATGGCGGAATCACTGTATTCTCCTCTCCTTGCCGTGTCTCCGATCGACATTTCAAAATACGATATTCCCAGGTCAACCCGCGCATCAGGATTCTCTGGATGGATTTCAAGAAATCGATTGTACATCTCGACCGCTTGGTTCCACTGTTTCCCATCATGATACAGGTCTGCTAACCGCAATATAGCATCTCCATTTTTCGGGTTTGTCTCGATCTCCTGTTCCAATGCTTCGATTTCTTTTCCTGCTTGAGTGTTAGCCGGCGCGACCAGTATTTGAGAAGCATGTTCATTGCCATGCTGCATCTTCATGACGACAACAACGGCAATAAGAATCACGCCAAACCCTGCTATAAGTTGCCAGCCCTGGAATGCAGCAAAAGGGGCGTTTTTTGTTTGTTGAGTTGCCCGCCCGCGCAATGGTTTGTTTTTTACCGATTGGCGGGAACCTTCAAGCATTGCCCCGCAACTCTGGCAGTTCTGAACATCTGCGGGGTTCTCCTGCCCGCATAAGGGACACCGCCGCAACTGACTGACTGAGTGAGCCCGTGAATCCGGGGAGGTAGCCGCCGCACCATCTCCCCACTCAACTTCTGTCCCGCACTTACTGCAGAATTTGTCACGAAACCCCAGTTCGTTTCCGCACTTCCGGCAAAGGATGCGCGGGATCATCGGCTGATCCGAAGCCTCTTACATCGAAGGTGATTGTTTCTTCTTGAGATTATCATTAACAATCGTTCTCAGTTCTTTTGAGACCTTAAAAAAAGGAACGTAATGTTCATCCACCTGCACCTGAGCGCCGGTCCGGGGATTGCGTGCCATTCTCCCTTTTCTCTTTTTTGTCTTAAAACTTCCAAAGCCCCGAATCTCTATATTTTTTCCCTCCTTCAAAGCTTCGATAACAGTCTGGATAAATCCATCAACTACCGCTTCTGTTTCCACTTTAGTCAAACCAGTTCCTCCTGCAATGTGGTCTACAATGTCTGCCTTTGTCAATGCAAGTCTCCTTTCTTTGTTCGAACATACCCGCCTGCTCACGGCGGGGTCAATTAAAATCCTTGAATCATCCTGTACTGCAATATCGGCTGATTCAGCAGATCTTCCTTCAACCCCAGGAAATCCGAAATTTTTGTCTCCCCGAACATTCTCTCGAATACTGACTTTAGCTTATGCTCCTGGACTGTGGCAGGCGTATGTTTAATCCCGCCGAGTTTTCCCGCAAGGGCAATGGCGTCTTCATACGTTCCGAGAGTATCGACTAACTTCATCTTCAATGCCTGCTCTCCCGTAAATACTCTTCCATCTGCAAACCGTACAACCGAATCATGGTCGAGCTCGCGTTCGTGCTCTACCGCGGCGATAAACTGATGGTGAACATCATCCATCAAGTTTTGAAAATATTGTTTGTCATCATCCGTCATCCTGCGGAACGGGTTTCCCGCATCCTTGAATTTTCCGCTCTTAATCGTGTTGACACTAACACCTATCTTTCCAAAAAGGGAATCAAACCTCATGAATTGTGAAATGACACCGATGCTTCCGGTCAGCGTACCAGGGTTAGCCATAATTTTGTTCGCCGCACATGATACATAGTAACCTCCGCTTGCACCGAGCGAGCCCATAGATACCACCACCGGTTTTCCGCCGCGGCGCGTTTTCTTCACCTGCTCGTAAATTTCCTGGCTTGCGACGACGCCACCGCCCGGTGAATCCACTCTGAAGAGAATCGCTCTCACACTATGATCGTCAGAATATTTTTTGAACTGCCGGACAATCTCGTCTGAAGAAAGAATCACACCTTTAAGTTCAATCACGGCAATTTTTTCGCCGGAACCGGTAACTACATCAGCACTTTCCTGCGACAGGCTTGAAATAACAATAAAGAAAAACAGCATTGCTCCCGATCCAATCAGGAGGAGAATTCCCAGTATTACAAGAAACCATTTCGTCGACTTATTCATACGTGGACAACCCATTTCATAACAAGAATCAGCAAAATACCCATAACCCCTTTATTTTTAAGCTCATTATACGAAACCTTGGTTGAAAAGTCAAACTCCACAAAATAAAAACGGATGATATCCAAAATGTTACTTGAATATCACCCGTTAGAGTTTACTCTGAAGCGGCCTGAACGGCGCTTCTGAAGCAAAAATCGAACTTATTTCACTTTTACTTCGATTTCCTTAGGTTTTGACTCTTCTGCTTTTGGTAGCGTGATTGTCAGAACACCGTCATTGTGCGATGCATCTATCTTGTCACTTTTTACTGAAGAAGGAAGGGTGAAGGATCTCTGGAACACACCGTATGAACGTTCAATACGATGATAGTTCTTATCCTTTGACTCCTGCTCCTGCTTCTTTTCACCTCGGATTGTCAAAACACCATTGTTAACAGTAATTTTGACATCATCCTTGTTGACTCCGGGGAGCTCGACTTTTACGATATAATCGTCTTTGTTTTCAACAACATCGACGACAGGAAGCCAAGTCGATACATCGTTATCGTCCGAGATACCGCCACTGAATCGGTCAAAAATCCGATCAATTTCCCGTTGCATATTAACGAATTCACCTGACAGGTCTGAAACAGGATGCCACGCGGTTATTTCGCGTATTGGGTTCCAACGAATGAGCGTCATTCTTACATCTCCTTTTTTGATTTTGGTTTGAAGTGGTTATTGAACAATTCGACCATTGATATCTCAAACCTCATGCCAATCTATAAAAAAAAAGGAAATGCTTACATTTCAATAGATTAGGATGATTTGACAAAAAAGAGCAAAAATATTCTTGGACAAACTGGCAGGTTTATAAAAAATATTGCAGAAAATTTCAGACAGATTGTCAAATGTATGACAAACAACCTCCCGCAGGTTTGGAACCTGCGGGAGGTTGTTTTTTCCCCTAATCAATCGTGATTACTTTCTAGAAAACGTTCCGCATCTATTGCCGCCATGCATCCCATCCCGGCCGCAGTGACTGCCTGACGGTACACAGAGTCGGCGACATCGCCTGCGGCAAACACTCCCGCGACACTCGTCATCGAGGTATTCGGCTTTGTACGAATATAGCCCCTATCGTCCAAATCAATCTGACCCTCGAATATTGAAGTATTCGGCTGGTGTCCGATTGCAATAAACAGGCCATCAGCTTTCAGCGTGGAGAGTTCTCCCGACTTCAGATTTTTCAGCTTAACACCGTTGACAATTTTTTTACCGTTCTCTGCGTTGCCGAGCACCTCTGCCACTTCAGCATTCCAAATAAAAGAGATTTTCGGATTTTTAACTGCGCGGTCTTGCATAATCTTTGAAGCGCGCAGCTGGTCCCGCCGATGGACAACAGTAACTTTTGTCGCAAACTTCGTCAGGAAATTCGCCTCCTCCATCGCGGTATCCCCTCCTCCGACAACAACGACTTCCAATCCCTTGAAGAAAAAACCATCGCAGGTTGCACACGCCGACACACCATATCCCATATATTTTTTTTCGGAAGGAAGGTTGAGTAATTTTGCCGATGCCCCCGTGGCAATAATCACCGCATCAGCAAAATATGTCTGGTCGTTCGATTCAATACGGAACGGACGTTTGGAAAAATCGACTTTCGTTACATCCTGAAAAAGTGTTTTCGCGTTAAACCGCTGAGCCTGCTTCCGAAAAAGGTCCATCATTTCCGGGCCGAGGATCCCTTCGGGAAAACCCGGGTAATTCTCGACTTCTGTCGTTATCGTCAATTGACCGCCGGGTTGAATGCCTTCAAAGACAACCGGGTCGAGGTTCGCACGGCCCGCGTAGACTGCCGCTGTCAGACCCGCCGGACCCGATCCGATGATAATTAGTTTATGATGATGTTCCATATTTTTCCCATTTCATGATTCAAACCGATGTGCGGGATGCGCGAAGAATATTTGCATTGCGTACGATACCACTGTGTTTCGTCCGCTTCATAGGACTTCCATAATATTTAACCGAAAATTCTTCCTGGGACATTTCTGATAATGCCTGAATATTCGGGGCAATATTATGCTCTCTTGGATAAAATTCCTTGACCAGTGTCGGTTGTGCAAATTTCTTGTTCCAGGGACAAACGTCCTGACAGATATCGCAGCCGTAGACCCATCTATCGAACTTTTCTCCTAATTCCTCTGCAATTTCACCTCGATGCTCGATCGTAAGATACGAAATACACAACGTCGAGTCGAGAACATACGGCTCCGTTATTGCCTGTGTCGGGCAGGCATCGATGCATAACGTACACTTCCCACAATGATCTGTTGCCGGCTCATCATAATCGAGTTCAATATCGAGCAGAATTTCTCCAAGAAAAACCCATGAACCGTAATTTTTGTTGATAATATTTGTGTGTTTCCCCTCCCATCCGATACCGGCACGCTGTGCCCAAACTTTTTCCAGCAAAGGACCGGTATCGACATAAACTCTTCCTCCGACCCGAGGCTCTTTAGTCTTTATAAATTCAAGCAACCGGTTGAGCTTTTCTTTAAGGATATCATGATAATCATCGCCCCATGCGTACCGTGAAATCTTCCCTGTGTGGTCGTCATCGGTATGTTGAATATCAGTGTAATAATTCAGCGCCACGACAATCACCGATTTCGCTCCTGGCAATACATGGTTGGGGTCTATCCTTTTGTGGACAAGACGGGACATCCACTCCATCGTTCCATGATAGCTTCGTTCGAGCCATTCGAGAAAATGTTCTGATTCCTCATTGAGTCGTTCAGCACGTGCAATCCCCATTGCGCTCAAGCCAAGCTCAAATCCCTTTTGTTTTATTTCTTTTGTCAACTGGTTCACGAGATTACATCTCGTCGTTCTATAAAAATATCCTTGTTATCAATCTTTACGTTATATGCAGCTACACTCCCTTGCCCTGTCGTCGCCCTCCCGGTCCGCAAATCATATGTCCATCCATGCATCGGACATGAAACTGTACAATCTTCCAGCATGCCCTGATGCAGCATTGAAAAATGCTGGTGCGCGCAGACATTGTTCAGTGCAAAATATTCCCCGTTCACCTTAAAAATAACAATATCTTCTCCATCGAGGTTCACCAATGTACCGTGCTGTTCGTGAATATCACTTACTCCGGCAATCCTTATCCAAACAGACATCGCGTGCCTCTATCTATACAACAATTACGAGTTTCACAATCAATCAAAGGCAACAGGAGAATCAAATATAAATCCCTTTTCGGAGCGTTTAACCTTGCCTGCAACTGTTTTGGGATCATGTTCGAAAAAGAGGATCCATTCTTCATCATGCGCCCTGTCGAGAATTGCTTTCTTTTCTTCTAATGTTGTCAACGGCCTCAAATCATACGCCATAATATACGGAAGTGGGATGTGGGAAGTAGTCGGAAACAAATCACAGCAATACAGCACCGTCGTCCGGCCGTCGGAAATTTTGGGCAGTTGTTGCGCAGCGGTATGTCCGTTGACCGTCACAACAGAAATATGAGGAAAAATTTCAACATTACCATCGACAAATTCAAGGACATTCTGTTGTTTGAGTGGCAAGAAATCATCCGGCATAAAACTGCCGCGGTCTTTCTCCGTGGGGTTCATTGCCTGGTCCCAGTGTGCTTTCTGGACATAATACATGGCGTTCGGAAACACGGGCCGAAGCTCGCCATCTGCACTGTATGTCGACCCCCCTGCATGGTCAAAATGCAGGTGTGTAAGAAGAACATCTGTAATGTCATTCACTGTCAACCCATGATTCCTGAGTGAGCTGCGCAGTTCATGCTGACTCATATCGAGGCGATAAATATCGGTTTGTTTCCGGGTAAATTTCGTTCCGTTGCCGTTGTCGACCAAAATTTTTCTGCCGTTGCCGATGATGAGCATTGCCCGGGCGGCGAGTTCGATGCGGTTTCGTTCGTCGGGGGGGTTCGTCTTTGTCCACAAGGGCTTCGGAATAATGCCAAACATCGCACCGCCATCTAACGCGAAGCGGCCTGTTTCGATGGGGTGAAGCTCATATTCTCCAATTTTCATACGCGAATAATCTATAAAGACCGGTTACTATGAAAAGAGGTCGGCTGAAACAGATTCAACCGACCTCGCTCTCACAACAACAATTACCATCATGCAGTTTTTCTGAAATGCGACGTCGCCTCGCTCAGCTCAGCAAACCCTTTTTCCGGATGTATCTCTTTGGCGCGGTTGAAGAGCAGTTCTTCCGACTCGACATGACTCGGGTCGGGGACGCAGCAATCGACAGGACAGACTGCCGCACACTGTTCCTGGTCGAAATGCCCTACACACTCCGTACATTTTTCGGGAACGATATAATAAAAATCATTCGATAATGCATCATGCGTTGACCCGTTGAATTCCCACTGCACGCCGCCGGCATAGATTGCCGTATTCGGACATTCCGGTTCACATGCACCACAATTAATGCATTCCTCTGTAATCATTGTTGACATTTCACATCTCCTTGATATTATGTCGGTAAATAAATTGTATTCTCGGAATTTTTGTTTCTTCTATCGAATCGAATTTCTCTCCGACTACGCCACGTTCAGCCTGTACCAGGTAACCGACAACCTTTTGCATAAATTTTTCCAGTTCGATTCCCCTGTACGAAGGGCGGTAGTGTTCGAGTTTTGCAAGTCCTTTTGTAAACTGGCTCGTAGCGCCTTTGTAATTTCGGTTGACGAAATGATAAAACCCTACCGAGACTTGAATAAGGCCCTGCAAAAAAAGTCTGTCCTCACCCGCAGTTTCCATCCAGAGCTCTTCAAGCGTATCGTGGCACTCAAAAAATAAACCCCGGTTAAACTCGTCGACACCCTGCTTCAACTGTTGTTCAAACATCGTTGTACAGTATAACAAAATGCAGGAAGAAATTCAACAATAATTCCTGCCCCGCGGTAAACTATTTTCAACATTTTCTGCCTAAATGTTGAAATACCTCGCCTCGGGATGATGGACAATAATCGCCGAGGTCGATTGTTCGGGAACGAGCTGAAATTCCTCAGTTAACTCAACTTCAATCCGGCCAGGGCGGAGTAAGTCGAATAATTTTTTCTGATCTTCAAGGGAAGGGCACGCCGGGTATCCAAAACTGTACCGTGAACCCTGATATTGCTGGGAGAACAATTTCTTGATTTCTTGCGCGTCGTGCTCGTGAATATTCAATTCTTCACGTATTTTCCGATGCCACAGTTCGGCCAATGCCTCCGCCGACTCAACACTGAGCCCGTGGAAATAAAGGTATTCCTGGTAATTGTTGGATGCGAACAACCGCTGCGAATGCTCTGAAGCAACTCGACCCATCGTAACAAGATGAAACGAGACAACGTCAATGCGGTGGGAATCCTTTGAAGCAAAAAAATCCGAAATGCAAAAGAAACGCCCTTTAGTTTGTCTCGGGAACGTGAACCGAACCCACTCAACAAGGTTTGAAGACTGAGGTTCTTCAGATGAACCCCACATAAGAACCGGATCGGCGACATTATTCGGACGGTATATGATAAGGTTGTCGCCTTCCGACTGGCAAGGGAAATACCCATACACTACTTTCGGTGACAATAATTCCTCGCTTATTATTTTTTGCTGGAGCTGTCGTAACGCAGGATAAATCTTACTTGTCAGCAATGTGGAATATTCTCCTTCCGATAATTTCCCTTTCCGGACCTGCCATTGCCCTCTAATGAGAGCTACCTCATTGACATACCGGAAAATTTCATCCAGCGAGACCTCTTCGACAATCTTCGTCCCGTAAAAAGGAGGGTGAGGAATCGGCGCAGATGAAACTGTAGTCTGCCGGTCGAAATTTACCGCCAATTTTGGAGACATGGCAATTTTTGCTTCCATCCCGGATAATTCACCATCTGTATCAGACGTCTCAAGCTCTCTTTGACTTGGAATATTAGTACCGGCGGCTTGCTTTCCTTTGTCCGGTTGCCGTTTAACGTCAGCAAGCTCCTCCATAAAATGCAATCCGTCGAATGCATCATTGGCATATGCAACACTTCCCCGGTAGATTGACCGAAGATCCTGTTCGACATACCGTCGGGTAAGTGCCGCCCCGCCAAGAACAACAGGAATCATAATCCCTCGTTCGTTCATTACCTCAAGGTTTTCTTTCATAATAAGAGTGGATTTCACGAGCAGACCACTCATGCCGATTGCATCAGCGTTATTTTCTTCTGCAGCATGAAGCATCGCATCAACGGGACATTTGATACCGAGATTATGAACTTTATAACCGTTGTTCGTGAGAATAATATCGACAAGGTTCTTTCCGATGTCATGAACGTCTCCTTTGACGGTGGCAATGACCATCGTCCCTTTTGAGGTAGTCGAAGCTTTGTCCATAAATTGTTCAAGATACGCGACTGCAGATTTCATGACTTCCGCAGACTGGAGAACAAACGGCAATTGCATTTGACCGCTTCCAAATAAGTCGCCGACAATCTTCATCCCGTCAAGAAGGATATTGTTGATAATATCCAGTGCCGAGTATTTCTTTAATCCTTCATCGAGGTCAGCCTGCATGCCAACTTTGTCACCGTCGATGATTCTGTTTTTCAGGCGTTCCTCAACGGGTCCGGCTTTCGTGGCTCTTTCTTTCTTTTCCCCCTTCTGCCCGGCATAATATGACATGAGCTCGGTAAGCGGGTCATATACAACCCGCACTGTTGTCTTTTCGCTCATGCGGTTGCCTCTTCAAATTTCCGTTCATCAAATACTAATTCCCGGCAGAGCTCTCTGCCCCGGTCGTCAATTTTATATAAGGGGATAATTTTTGACGCATGAACGATTGCCATATCGAGCCCTGCCTCGACGGCATAATGCAGGAAAACGCTATTCAAAACATTGCGCACCTGCGGTGAAAGACCAAATGAAACATTGCTCACGCCAAGGATTGTTTTCACTCCCGGGAATTCCTTCTTGATCTTACGAATTGCATCAATAGTTTCGATACCGGCGCGGCGAAATTCTTCATCTCCGGAACCCAGGGTAAATGTGAGCGTATCAAAAATAAGGTCGTGCGGCTTCATCCGGTATTTGTTCACGACAAGGTCATAGATTCGCCTCGCGATCGCCACTTTTGCATCCACCGTTTTCGCCATCCCTTTTTCATCTATTGTCAATGCAATGACTGCGGCGCCATACTTTTTGCAAAGCGGCACAACCTTATGGATCCGTTCTTCCCCGTCTTCAAGATTAATCGAATTAACAATAGACTTGCCTCCGATATGCCGCAGAGCTTCCTCAATCACATTTGCTTCAGTTGAATCGATCACAATAGGGAGTGTAACCTGCGTGTTGAAACGGGAGATAATCTCTCTCATATCATTCAGTTCGTTTCGGCCGACGTACGCCGCGCAAACGTCGACCATGTGCGCCCCTTCTTTCACAGCTGCACGCCCCATGGCAACGATTCCTTCCCAATCTTCCCTTGCCAGAAGTTCTCTGAATAATTTGCTCCCGTTTGCGTTTGTCCGCTCGCCAACGATAACCGGAGGTGGGTCGATGTGGAGAGGAGCGACCTGATACAGACTCGAGGCACTCGGAATAAAATCAACGGTCCGCTGACCGGGGGCAAGCCCACCGACCGCATGCGCAAGCTGGCGAATATGCTCTTTGGTTGTGCCGCAACATCCGCCGACAATGTTCACTCCGAGGTCTCTGACGAAATGGGAAAGATATTCGACAAATTCTTCCGGTGTAAGCTTATAATGTGCACGCCCTCCTACATTTTCCGGAAGGCCTGCGTTCGGCATAACAAAAATCGGTTTCGGACTGCTGTCCGATAAGACACGAACATGTTCCGACATTTCTTTCGGTCCGGTTGCACAATTCATACCGATGATGTCAACATCGAACGGCTCGAGCGCAACGAGCGCGACACTGATTTCAGTCCCGAGCAGCATTGTGCCCATAGTTTCAACTGTTACCGAGGTAATAACTGGAACGCGTCGGCGCAGTTCTTCGAAGCATTCAAATATCCCATAGAGCGCCGCTTTTGCCTGCAGAAGATCCTGACATGTTTCGACGGAGAGAAGGTCAACGCCTCCTTCAACCAAACCCTTCGTCTGAGTCCTGTACGAATCCGCCATTTCTTTGAAGGAGATGTGCCCTAACGACGGAAGTTTGGTGGACGGTCCAAGCGAACCTGCGACAAAGCGCGGGTGTGAAGACGTCGAATAATCGTTTGCCACACGTTTTGCAATTTGAGCGGCTTTGTAATTGAGCTCATACGCCCTGTCAGCGAGGTGATATTCTGCGAGGACAATGGACGTGCCGCCAAATGTATCTGTTTCAATCACGTCACATCCAGCGTCGAGATAGTCTTTATGGACATTCTCGACCGCAGATGGTTTCGACACCACAAGATATTCATTACAACCGTTGAGATGTTCCCCGCCAAAATCGTCGGCTGACAAATTCTGTCCCTGAAGATGAGTGCCCGTGGCGCCATCAAACACAACGATTTTTTCTTGTACTATGTCGAGAAAAGGTTTAGACATTTACATGCATCGATTCATGAATGAATAACAACGGCGATTCCGCCACGACGTTGTCGAGACCGGGATCGCCGTTTCGAAAATGAAACTCTGTTGTTAATTGTTCGAAACCATCTCCTTTATCACTGAAGTTGCAAACGAAATTGAATACAGGGCGAACCCATTTGAACGCGTGCTGAGTTTCAGTTTATGCTCTCCATATTCCTTGTTGTTGACAAGACCGTAGAGTTTAGCGCTATCGGCCAGAAAAAAACTTCTGCCCTCTTCATCAACAGAAATATCGTCACCCTTGTTTGCCGATGTCAGATAAAGATCATCCTGTTGAACAAACACCTGAAAATTTCGTTCGCCTTCTGGTTTCACGACAGCGTTTACACCTTTTGCTCTGTACGATAGAAACAAAGAACCTTCTTTGCCATCACGTTCCTCGAGTTTTAGATAATTTCTGTCGTTCAGCCAATCCCCGTCCAGATACAGACGCCCTTCGAGATACATACCGGGATCTGTAAAATGAGTCGTTGACTCGGGAGAATACCCTTCGATATTTCCTATCGTTCCCCGCTGATACCCTGTGAGAATTGTCGGCGTCTCCCTGTAAATGACCGCACCTATCCGGTCTGTTTCCCGAACTGGTTCCATCACCAGCGGAAAATCCCCGTGATAATTGGCTTCCACAAGAAGCGATTGAATCGCATGCTCGAAATTCTCGGTTGAGCCCTCTCCCGTATGCAGGTACCGGATAAAACCGTCCTTATCAATAAGATATTTCGTGGGCCATTCATGAGTACGAAATGCGCTCCAGACGATATACTCATTATCCATGACAACCGGATAATGTATGCCAAACTTCTCGAGCGCTTCACGGACATTGATCGGGTCGCGAGCGAACGGAAATTCAGGGGTGTGAACACCAATAATCACCAGCCCCTTGTCTGCGTAACGACGATGCCACTCCTGAAGGTACGGAAGCGACCGAAGACAACGGTAGTTTGTGTAATCCCAAAAGTCTATGAGAATCACATAGCCCCGCATGGCACCGAGCGGAATCGGGTCCGAATTAAACCAAAAGTCACCGTAAATTTCAGGTACACGAAACTGTTTTGGCAATGCGTCCATCGTAACCTTCAGAATGTTTTCGTTCAGTTTTCTCTAAAAATATAGAAAAAAGGGGTCCGAGATGCAAATAAGGTTGTGTTTGAATTCCAAAGCAGTCGTCCTGTCGACCGAGGACGTTATTCAAAAAGTTGAAGTGAGCCGGGTGGTATTGAAAGAAGGGCTGAAACTATCGCTTCTGACTTGCCCCCTCGACAACTATCACAAACTCGCCTTTTAGTTCTTTCTTTTCGAACAGGCGATAGAGTTCAAGTGCCGTTCCACGAAAGACACGTTCGTCCGGCATGGTGAGGTTAAAGGCCACAGCGACACGGCGCTCATCGCTGAAAACCTCCGAAAGGTCTTTCAACAAAGGAATGAGCCGGTATGGCGTATCCATAAATACCATCGTGCGGTATTCGTTGCGCAGCTGGCGTAGTTCTGAGATTCGGCGATTTGTTTTGGGCGAAAGAAAGCCATAGAAAAGAAATTGTTCGATAGGAAAACCGCACAGCGTAAGTGCGGGCAAAAGTGATGATGCGCCGGGAATAGGTACGATGTTGATTTTTTGGTCGATGGCTTTTCGAACAAGAATTTGTCCGGGGTCGGAAAAAACGGGAGTACCTGCATCGGAGATAAGAGCAACATTTTTCCCCTGTTTAAGATGTTCAATGATGTGAAATGAAGCGGCGGCTTCGTTGTGCTCGTTCAGGCTTTCTATCACTTTTTCAGGAATTCCATAGTGTGAAAGTAATCGTTGCCCTTCTTTTCGTTCTTCATAAACAACGACATCTGCTTCCTTCAGAATGCGAATGGCGCGAAAGGTAATATCATCATAATTTCCGATGGGAGTTGCGACGAGGTACAGGGTTCCTGACATTTCAGCTACCGGTTACTTTCCCGTGTGCCCAAAGCCGCCCGCGCCCCGGGGTGTTTGTTTAACAGAAGAAACTTCTTCCCAATTTGCACGAACGACCGGAGCAAAAACGATCTGGGCGATGCGGTCGCCTCGATGAACTGTAAATGCTGTTTGTCCAAAATTAGTGATAATGACTTTCACCTCGCCACGATAATCAGAATCGATTGTTCCAGGCGAATTGAGGACGCCAATACCGCTCTTGATAGCGAGTCCGCTGCGCGGACGCACTTGTGCTTCAAATCCCTTTGGGATTTCAATTTGAAAACCGGTAGGAATAAGAACGGTTTCGCCCGGTTTAATAACGATCTCGCCCACGACAGCAGCGTGGAGATCCATGCCCGACGAACCTTGAGTTGCATACGCGGGTAATGGAATGTCGGTTCGCTCAGGATCGATGCGAGATATGCGGATGTTGACAAGCTCAGGAATAGACAACGCGAGTAATCGGATTGTTAAGAACTTCAAACAGATTTCGGATAAATATACATTTTTTTTGATGGAATGCAAGATTTCTGTTATATTGCAAGGAGCATTTAATATTCAAGGCAAAACATCTTTTCTCTTCTTCAGAAAAGAGAGCGAGCAGAATGAAGGGTGAGTCAAAAATGTTTGAGAAAGTAATCTATTGATTGGACCAATGCGAACGAAATTACCAGAGGTTAAGGCTAAGAAGCACATCCCATTTGAATTTGTCCTTGATTATCTGCACGACAAGAATCCTTCTGTGCGCCCGATGTTCGGATGTTACGCAGTTTATATCGATAAGAAAATTGTGCTTGTTCTCCGCGATAAAAAGGCACATCGCTCCGATAACGGCGTGTGGCTTGCCACAACAAAGGAGCATCATGCAAGCCTGAAAAAAGATTTCCCTTCCATGCGATCCATCAAGCTTCTGGGGAAGAGTGTTACAGGATGGCAAGTCCTGCCGGCTTCGTCTCATGATTTTGAGTCGTCGGTTGTTCTGGCGTGCGAGCTTGTGGTAAAAGGAGATCCCAGAATAGGAAAAATTCCAAAACGCAGAACAGCTGCGGGGATGGTGAAAGCAAAAAAATAACTTGGTGGTAGAATTCCTTATGCGGGAATGGAAATACGTTCTTTCATCATCTCAACAAACTGCCGGAAGAGATAGTCACTGTCGTGAGGGCCGGGAGAGGCCTCCGGGTGATACTGCACGCAGAATATCGGGAGTTCACGGTGTCGAAACCCCTCGTTTGTGCCATCATTCAAGTTCACGTGTGTGATGTCAACCTGAGATGAGGGAAGAGAATCAGGGTCTACAGCAAAACCGTGATTTTGCGACGTGATTTCAATTTCATTCGTGAGAAGGTTCTTGACCGGATGATTTGCTCCCCGATGGCCAAACTTCAGCTTATACGTCTTCCCGCCAAGCGCGAGCGCTAGAAGCTGGTGTCCGAGACAAATTCCGAAGATCGGCTTGTTGTTCACCAGTTTTTTGATATTGCTGATCGCGTACGTCACAGCCTGCGGATCACCGGGCCCGTTCGAAAGAAAAATTCCATCCGGGTTCAACG
>CAZAFL010000002.1:67516-112459 GCA_964484465.1 uncultured Chlorobiaceae bacterium | reverse complement strand
TCCAACATCGCGAATAATCTTCGTCAGCATCCTTGTATCTATCCCCTGAATCGCGGGGATATTATATTTCTTCAGCCACGCACCGAGACTCTCCTTTGCGCGGAAATTACTGTAAGAATCAAAATATTCTTTCACCACAAATCCCGCGACATGAGGATGAATTCCTTCCATGTCATCGGGGTTGACACCATAGTTCCCGATGAGCGGGTATGTCATTGTAACAATCTGTCCGCAATAGGAAGGGTCTGTGAGAATTTCCTGGTAACCGGTCATGCTTGTATTAAAAACGATTTCGCCGGTTGTCTCTCCTTCCACACCAAACGATTCGCCGGACAGGATTACTCCGTTTTCAAGAACGAGTTTTGCTTTCATTCGAATAGTGATATTCTTTTCATGAAAAAGCCGTCCTGGTGGGACGGCTTCATCTCATCACGCTTCTGAAGTCATCGGCGACTGCAGCGCCGGAACAAATTTTTTCGCCAGCTCGAGCAGTCCGAACATGCACCCGACATACACTGCATCACCAAGGAGCGTATTGCGGAAAAAAGGAACTGCGGCAGTGTAACACTCTATCAACCCGTTAACGGTGTGCGGGTAACTCACCTGTGCCGACGCCCACACTCCGAAATTCGTGACAATAAAGAAGAAGACAGAGCCTGCAATTGTTGCAGCTACCGTCTGAAAAAGACCGCGATGGTTCCTCAGCCATAATCCGATGAATCCGACACCGATGAAACCTGCATATGTCCACATCATACCGGAATAAAATCCGATAAAGTAATCACTGATAAGCATGGCTGCAATGGGAACGATAAATGTATGTTTCTTGTCAAGATACACGCCTCCAAACAATGCCATCGCCGTAATAGGTATGAAATTCGGAGGATGCGGCAGTAACCGCGAAAGTGCGGCAATGAATATCAACGCAAATGTGAAAATGTAGCGGGCCATATCTGCTCCTTCTCTTGAGATTGTTGTAGAATTATAGTCAATTATTTTGTCCTGTGCAACTGGAGGATCGCCAGTTTCATTGAAATTCATCCGCATTCAATATTTCGATTTTATCATTTCCGTTCACAACAACATACAACCGGGTGCCTACAACCTTTGCATCATTTGGAGTAATCCAGCCGGCACTTATTCCGACAATGCTTTGAAACACTGAATCCTTTGTGGCACTATAAAAGGACAACGTGCCTGCGTTTGGATATGCTCCTTCGTTGATAATGAAGGTTCCTTTCCCGGATGATTGCTTAAATGCAAACGCTCCCGGGAACAAACCTACCGCAAACGACGGACGCACAAGCACGCCGGTAGAATCATGTATTTCAACCTCACCGGAACCCCCGCTGCTGACTATCTTAGATACATAAAGATTTCCAGCCGACTCGTCTGCATTCAATGCATAAAAATATAGCCCGTTTGAAAGCGTTATGAACGATGTATCGGCAACGCTCAGAGGGGAGGTTGATAGCTTCATCACATGATCACCGTGTAATACGTACAGCGATTGATTTAGTACCGCGATATCGGATGGACCGACATTCACGGCCACCGAATCTGTGACAGCATCCGTTACCGTATTGATTGCATACACTGTTCCCGGTGCGGGGTAACTCCCTGCACACACAATGTATACCGACCCGGCTGAATTTTTTGCCATCATGCCCGCACCGATACCAACGTGAATCGTATCGATGACCGCAAGTGTCGTACCATCCAGCACGATAATCATATTGTGGAGATTCGGATACAGCCCAAAATCCGACACATAAACTTTTCCCGACGCGGCAACAATACCTCCGGGAAATGCTACTAGATGACCCGATGTTGTAATGACAGAATCGGAATACAGGTCGATGAGGCTGACAGTACCTGAATAATTTGCAGTGTAGGCTTTTGAATTGTTCACCGTTTCCATAAACCCGGGGCTTGTTCCCGAAGGAAAAGTGATCGAGCCCGAGGGGGGAGGCGGAGAAACAATCAGATCACTGTTACGGCAGGAAGCAAAGAGCATGAGGAATAGAACAAAGAATACGCATTGTTTCATCGGTTATTCCTTTCAGTAAGTTTTCATAAGAGATAGTGATACATTCTGATTTCGCAATGGCATCGGATAACGGGGCATGACTTCATACGAGATGTCTGTAATGTTGTTTACCTCATATTTTAGCCGGAGAACTGCACCAAATGATTGGAGCTCAACACCGAAATTACCGCCGAGCACGCCGTAAGCGGGGAGCGACTGGCTGTTATCTTCAACCACAAACCTCTCCCCAATGTAGTTTTCTTTTAACAAGAGAAAACCTTCTTTCACAATACTTTCATGCACCGGGATTTTCAGCTTCACGGCGATATTTCCCGTCTCAAGCGGAATATAAATCAACTGTTTATCGAACGTGGGGTCATTCTGCGTAGAAGAGAACTTTTTCCTGGCGTTTAAGATAGAATAATTACCTTCAAGCTCGAGAATGTCGGAAGGAATCGACCAACGGAATTCAGTCTCGAGCCCTGTCGACGTCGTCCATGGAACATTTACCGGCGAGTAGATCGATACCGAAGCCGTTGGAAGCCACAAAATCCTGTTATCCGTATTGATAGAATAATATGTCGCATCGAACTCCTGTTTTCCCAGAATCGAATATTCGAAAGACACTCCGCAATCAAAACTCAATGACCGCTCAGGTAGTAAAGAAGGATTCCCAACCCCGCCCGCTCCCGCGTAATACCGCTCGTTGAACGTAGGAACACGGAAATCCCTTCCTATCGTTGAATGAAGTGTAAATATTGGTTGATCGGACTGTTCAGTTCGCTGCAACGGCAGCCGCAGTTTTACTCCAAACCTCGGACTCCAGGCCTCTCTGCCTTCACCGTAGGCATCGAGCCGGATTGAGGGAAAGAGAGAGGCGACGTTTCCGGAAGAATCGGATGAAAGAGAAACTTCGGACTGCACAAAAGCACCGGCATGTGTCTGAACTTTTCGCTCGGCGAGCGCATTACCATTTGCCAGGTCATTGCCGAGCTCGATTCCCGCCACCGTTGACGCAACCGGGGTGATTTCATACCGAAGTTTCGGAATAATGGTCATGGAAATATTCCGATAATAATTATCCGCGCGTGATATTCCCGACGGGTCAAGGTACCGTTCGTAGGAATTCTGAAAATTCCCGGCGGCGTCAAACGCAAGTTTTGCATGCTCTTGATGTTCTAACGATACGCTTATGATAACCTGATTATCCGATTGGCGGGCTGCTCCCTGATTAGAGGTGGTGAGCAGAGCACCGGGAATTCCCCGCTCAATGGAGAAAGAACTCATCGTTATATCCAGGCGCCTGGGTGATGTCAAAAACCAGCTTGATTTAAGAAAGATATCCTGAGCGGTACAATCAGAATTTTCCCGAACTGCCGATGTGTTCATTCCTCCCTGGTTGATTGTGAAAGGATATCGGTTAGACGCATGCTCAGCCGATACACCGAACGTTACCATTGCATCGGAAGACATCGTAAGATGAGTGGAAACCCCAAACCGGTTCGAACCGAATGAACCGAGAGAACCATTAAACTGCATGTACTGATCTTGATTCATTTCTCTCGTAAGAAGATTGACGACACCGCCAAGGGCTCCGGAGCCAAAATCCGCCGAAGCTCCGCCCCGAATAACTTCAACGCTTTGAATCACCTCGATGGGAAAAAGTCGTAAATCTGTCAATCCGTATTGTTTATTGTTCACCGGGACGCCGTCCAGGAGAACATCCGTATGTTCGGCTCCCATACCCCGAAAGGACAATGTCTGCAGACTGCCTCCTGTCCCGTATTCACGGAGAAACACTCCCGGCATTCCTCCGACAATAGTTCCCACGCTCCCCCAATTCGCTGACCTGATATCCTGTGGTGAGAACAGCCGTGTGCGTGAAGGTGAGTCCAGACGGTCAAGCAACTTTGTCGGGGCGGTTACAGTCACCGGCCGCATAACGTATGTCTTTGTGGTGTCTTCATCTCCGGGTTTCATTCCTTTTCCCGTTTCCGGACAGGCAAGCCCCGTGAGCAAGAGCACTTGCAGCAGAACGATTGCGATAGTATTTCCAAAAAAATATTTCATTTCTTTCAAACAAAAACCCCAACCTTCACAAACAAGAAAGTTGGGGTAGATGCTGAAATCTACAATCTTTTCCCGTACCTTCCCGCGAAGGTTGTGCAGGTAAAACAATGCTGGTCGGTCTCCTGGCTCTTCTCCGATTCGATCCGTCTTCCCGTAGCTTTACAAAACTACAGTGACACTCATCTACCGAATCTTTGCCGTCACTTCACGGCGCGAGAATTACAGTTGCGGGGCAGCTTCCGGTTTTCGCTGTTGCGACTCAATGATCACGGAATTCCCTGTCCGTTCTCCGCGGACACCAACATTTTTCGTATGATAAAGAACAAATAACCTGAGGGAGTATACAGAAAAATACTCCCTTTGTCAAGCAAATTGAAGAATAAAAAACTTAAAACGGGAGGTCGTCTTTTTCCGGTTCAGTGCTTTGTTCGGCGACAGATTGCACAACGGGACTTGCCTCACTCATGCCACCTCCTTTTGCATCGAGCATAATCATATCGTCCGCCACAATTTCCGTCGTGTAGCGTTTCACGCCGGTGTTCTTATCATCCCATGAACGGGTTTGAAGTTTCCCTTCGAGGTAGACTTTGCTCCCTTTTTTGAGATACTGACCGCAGATTTCAGCAAGCTTTCTCCACACCACGATGTTATGCCATTCGGTTCGTTCCTGCAGATTGCCGTCCTGGTCTTTCCACCGCTCATTTGTTGCAATAGAAAATCTTGCCACAGCAACACCGGATGCGGTATAGCTCAATTCCGGATCCTTGCCGAGATTGCCGATGAGGATAGCTTTGTTCAAACTTTTTCCTGCCATAAAACCTCCAAGAATGTTGATAATTGAAAATACAGCTTACAAATGATTTTGTCAAGAAGAGAGGAAGAAGGAACAGACATCGGAATTAACCGATGCACGACAGTGAAAGAATGTATCCCGCCTCCCGGAGAATATTACACTTCCATAATTTCTTTTTCTTTCATGCCGACAAGTGTGTCCATATCCTTCACGAACTTGTCGGTCATTTTTTGTACATCCACTTCTGCACGCTTCCGGTCATCCTCCGAGAAATGTTCTGCTTTCTCGGATTTTTTCAAATGCTCGATCGCATCCCGGCGCACATTGCGGACGGCAACTTTGCCGTCCTCTGCGAATTTTTTTACGAGTTTAACGAGCTCTTTTCTACGCTCTTCATTTAACGGGGGGATGGGAACGCGGACTACAGTCCCATCGGACGCGGGATTGAGTCCAAGGTTCGCCGCTAAAATTGCCTTTTCTATCGGCGACACCATGCTTTTATCCCATGGTTGAACTCCAATCGTGTGTACATCCATGACGCTGACATTCGCCACCTGGTTCAAGGGTGTCTGTGTGCCGTAATAATCAACTTTAATGCCGTCGAGAAGAGCCGTCGTCGCTTTGCCTGTACGAATCTTAATAAGTTCCTGTCGCACAACTTCCACGGCCTTGTGCATTTTGTCTTCGGTCTGTTTGAGAATTTCTTTTACCATATCTCGCGTTCACGTTTGTGAAACAATACGCCCTCCATTCTTATTTCTTCTTCGTTTCCCGAATCGTGGCTCCGGAAGAGACGAGCGTCCCGACACGTCCTCCTTCGATCAGCCTGTTCAGATTTCCCTCCCTGCCCATATTGAAGACGACGATCGGCATTTTGTTCTCCTTGCAGAGGGTAATCGCCGTCTGGTCCATCACTTTTAAATCCTTTTCAAGCACATCATAGTACGAAATCTGTTTGAACTTAAATGCTTTGGGATTTTTCTCCGGGTCTGCGCTGTAGACACCGTCGACGCGGGTTGCTTTAATAATGACGTCGGCATGAATTTCAAGTGCCCGAAGTGCAGCAGCAGTGTCGGTGGTGAAGTAAGGGTTTCCCGTTCCGGCGCCGAAGATGACAACACGTCCTTTTTCCAGGTGTCTGATAGCGCGGCGGCGAATGAACGGTTCGGCGATCTCTTCCATATTGATTGAACTCAGTAATCGTGTAAAAACGCCATGATGTTCGAGCGCGCTTTGGAGAGCCAATCCGTTGATAATTGTGGCAAGCATTCCCATCTGGTCGCCGGTCACCTTATCGACACCATCCGACGAATTTTCCACTCCCCGATAGATATTCCCCCCGCCGATGACAATCCCTATTTCAATTCCCTGAAGAACGAGCTGACGAATTTCTTCGGAATACCGTTGAAGGACTTTCGGGTCGACGCCGAATTCCTTCTCACCCATCAACGATTCGCCGCTGAGTTTCAGGAGGATGCGTTTATATTTTGTCTTGACGTTTTTCAAAAAGAAATTTGAAAAAAAGGCCCGGTGAGCGGAACCCCGAGACAGATGATTATCCGTTTTCTCCCAGATGAAATCTCTTGAACCGGCGAATTGTTATTTTCTCTCCCGTTTTTGAAGTGATTTCCAGAATCAGATCTTTAATCGTTTTACCGGAGTCTTTAATGAACGTCTGTTCGAGAAGGCAGACTTCCTGATAATATTTTTCGAGTTTCCCCGAGGCAATGCGTTCGACAACCTGATCCGGTTTTTTCTCATTGCGCGCCTGTGTGCGGTAAATTTCCATCTCATGTTCGACAACATCCTGAGATACCTGCTCACGCGACGTATACAGCGGGTTCATCGCGGCGATCTGCATAGCAATATCCTTTGCCGTCGCTTTGAAGTCGTCGGTCTTTGCGACAAAATCCGTCTCACAATTCAATTCTACCATTGCGCCGATCCTTCCACCCGCATGGATATATGCTTCAACAACGCCCTGGTTCGTCACACGGTCGGCACGTTTTTCGGCAGTCGCTGCACCTTTCTTGCGCAGGTAATCAATTGCCTTTTCCATGTCCCCTCCTGTTTCCGCAAGCGCTTTTTTACAGTCCATCATTCCTGCTCCTGTTTTTTCACGCAGGAGTTTTACTCGTTCAGATGTAATTTCCATAGTCACTGTGTTTTCATTTCCTTTCATTGTACAATCATTCTACTCTTTCGTTTCCCGTACCGCCGGGGCGTCCGCTCCCTCAAGACGGGCAGAGGTTCGTTCTTTTCCTTCTATGATGGAGTCCGCAACATATTTAGCTATGGTCTGGATCGATTTGATTGCATCATCATTGGCGGGTATCGGGTAATCGACCATTGACGGGTCGCAATTGGTATCGACAATAGCATACACAGGGATACCGAGCCTACGAGCCTCATGAACGGCAATCTCTTCTTTCTTGATATCAACGACAAACAGTGCACCCGGCAATCTCGTCATTTCGACAACACCGTTCAGCACACTTTGTAATTTTTCTTTTTCACGGTCGAGGACCAGAGCTTCTTTCTTCGTAATCTTATCATATGTTCCGTCTGTTTCCATCTTCTCGATATTGGTAAGGCGCTTGACGCTTTTTCGAATCGTGGTAAAATTCGTCAGCATCCCGCCGAGCCACCGTTCGGTCACATAAAACTGCTCGCAGCGTTTTGCTTCATCCTCTATAACCTGCTTCGCCTGTTTTTTTGTTCCAACGAACAGAATTCGTTTTCCTTCAGCAACAGTATTTGAAAGTGCATTGCAAGCAGCTTCAAGCAGTTCCTGGGATTTTTTGAGGTCGATGATGTGGATGCCGTTCCTCTCCATAAAGATGAACGGTTTCATTTTAGGGTTCCAGCGGCGCGTGAGGTGCCCGAAATGGGCTCCCGCGTTAAGAAGTTCCGCCAGTTCAACTCGTGGCATTGTAAGAGGCTCCTATGTTAGTTTAGTCTTCTACTTTCGTCGTCTTTCCCCGGAATCCCGTGGCATTATTGAATGATGCAACAGGACACTGCCGGAAAAATCAGAAAGTATGTTTGATGTATCTTGTAACTTTGACAGCCAATTAACCGGTTAACCGGTTAATTGAATACTCAATAGCACTTCATTTATCGCTTCGAGAACTGGAAGCGTTTTCGGGCTTTCTTCTGTCCATATTTTTTCCGCTCTACCATGCGCGGATCGCGCGTCAGCAACTCCGAGGTACGGAGCTTTGAACGCAAGTCATTGTTCATTTCAACAAGTGCGCGAGAGATACCCAGCTTGACTGCGCCAGCCTGACCGGTCAGTCCACCACCATTGACATTCGCAATCACATCATATTTTCCCGCAGTTTCGGTGGCAACAAACGGTGAAAGAATCTCGCTGCGCAACGTATCGACAGGAAAATATTGTTCAAGCGATTTATTGTTGATTTTGAAATCACCCGAGCCGGGTTTCAGAATGATACGAGCGACAGAGGTCTTGCGCCTGCCGACGGTAATAATATTGTGAGTATGAGTAATCATAGGCTATTCACATTTTTATTTGTTCGGGTTGCTGTGCCGCGTGCGGATGGCTAGCTCCGCGATAGACTTTGAGTTTCTTTATCACTTGCGCACCGAGCCTGTTGTGAGGAATCATTCCTTTCACTGCATGAGTAAACACGCGCTCGGGATTTGTTTTCACCAGTTCTTTAAATGACTCGACTGTTGCGCCGCCTGGATAACCGGTGTAATGAAAATATGTTTTCATTTCTCCCCGTTTCGGTGCGATTTTAATTTTATCGGCGTTAATGACGACGACATAATCACCGCTGTCAACATTGGTCGTGAAGGCAGGTTTATGTTTCCCGCGGAGCAAATGTGCAACCCTGCTCGCAACACGCCCTAAAGTTTGTCCGCTGGCATCAACGAGATACCATTTTTTTGCTATCTCATGTTGCTTGAAAGAATATGTTAACCACTGAGCCAAAGCCACAAGAAAACCCTTGAAATTGATTTAGAATGCAGGAATTCGAAGTAAAACTTTACAAATTTAGCGAATTTTTTTGAAAGAGGCAAGGTTTTTTTACGGTGATTTGGGAACGCATAGAACGGGAGACTCCGCTATTTCGACTCATATTTTTCCCAAGACAACGAGGAGGATTTCCAGGAGAATCAGCAAGATGATAATCCATTCAAGAATTTGTGATCGCTGACCCTCAATCCGGGAGATAACAAACGTGCTTGAGCGCGAAATGATGGAAACTTTCTGCTGAATGATCTTAATCCGGTCTTCGAGGTCGAATTCCCTCTTCAAATTCTTGTAGAGTTCTTCAATCCGCTTGCCCCCATCCCACACAATATCCGGTTCATCAAATGCAGACAATGCGTACGCAAGTTCATGTTCGACTGCAAGTGCGAATCCGACGTTCTTCGTCAGTGTCCGCTCGCTTCGTGGAATTTTTCCCGTCATTTGCAACGAAGAAATCGGACGCTCCAATTGAGCGAGCGCATCGGCAACGAGTTTTTCGTAGTATTCCACCGAAACGGACCTGCTCAACACCGTTCCCACGACCAGAGCGATGTCCCTGTTGATATCCTTCACAAACAGAATATCGGTGCCTTCCGGGTTTTTTTGTTGAGGTGAGATGTAGAGAGTAAAATCGTCTTCACTGACAATTTTATTCGGGCGCTGGGCAAATGGTTTCAGTTGTTCAATGATTTTTCTTCGCTCCTCCCGCTCAACACCGAAGAACACAATCGAACCGTAATCAAAAAGGGCTATCATTTTGCGGGGGTCGAGCTGGACGAGGAGCGGTGAATTCTCAAGAGTTTTCCCTTCAAAATCCTCCTCAAGGATTTTACGACCCGCGGCGAGATCGTATGCCGAAGCGATATCGTAAGCCTTTACGAATATTGTTTCTGGCTCAATTTTTATTTCATTTTGTTCCGGCATGAATCATCTCTAACATTTCACGCACCTCCCAGCCGTTCCAACATGAAAACCGATTGAAACGGTTCGCAAAACCATTGAAGGTGTTTACAACCTCCGGAGTAATTTCCCGTACCTCAACTCATGGATTTCAGATTCAAAGCATTAACAATGAATCGGCCGGGTCACCGGTAATTCCAAATCATGATACGTTTATCTGCAGTCGTGAACAATTTGCCCTGCTGATCGCAATGAAACGCGTCGTAGAACGACTGGAGGTTGACAATCGGCCCGTTGACACGGAAGTCAGCCGGTGAATGCGAATCGGTTTTTACCTGCAGCCGCAATTGTTCCGGACGAACGACGCGGCGCCAAACCTGTGCCCAGGAAAGAAAGAACCGTTGCTCCGGAGTAAAGCCATCTATCTGTTCAACCTTTTTACCCTTTATTGCAGTCTCTAACGCTGAATATGCAATGGCTAAACCTCCAAGGTCTCCGATATTTTCACCGAGGGTGAGTTTCCCGTTGACGTGTAATGTGTCGAGAGCAACAAACCCGTCGTACTCCTTCGCAAGCATTGCAGTCTTTTCTTCAAATTTCTTACGTGTTGTCTGTGTCCACCACATCTTTAAATTTCCGTCCGGGTCAAATTTGCTTCCCTGGTCGTCGAAACCGTGGGATATTTCATGCCCGATAACGGCGCCCATGCCGCCGTAATTCACGGCGTCGTCGGCATTGAAATCGAAAAAGGGAGGTTGAAGAATTCCCGCGGGGAAGACTATTTCATTTCGCGTTGAGCTATAGTACGCGTTAACAGTGGGTGTTGTAACACCCCATTCAGCTTTGTCGACAGGTTTCCCGATCTTGTTGAGGGAATACTGGGTTGCAAATTCAATAGCACGATGCACGTTTTCAAGATAAGAGGTGCGGTCGATTTTGAGGGCGGAATAATCCCTCCATTTGTCGGGATATCCAATCTTGACCCCAAACGCGTCAAGTTTTTTCAATGCTGCTCCCCTTGTCGAGTCGTCCATCCAATCAATCTTATTGATATGTTCCCGCATTGCGTCTTTCAGGTTGTTTACCATCTCCAGTGCGCGCGCTTTGGCTTGAGGGGGAAATGCTTTTTCGACGTACAACTGGCCTAATGCCTCCCCCATCAAACCATCGATAACGTTTTTGATCCGTTTCCAACGCGGCTGGAGTTCTTTCACTCCCGTGAGAGCTATGCCCTGAAATTTGAAGTTCTCATTGACAAATGGGGAGCTCAGCGAGGGTGCAGCTGAGGTCAGCACTCTCCATCGCAGATAATTTTTCCATGTGGGGAGAGGAACATCTCCCATCATTTTGTTCACTTCTTTAAAAAATTCCGGTTGACCGACATTGACATCGCCGGGATTCATCCATCCAACACCATCAAAGAAACGTTTCCATTCAACAGCGGGTGCGAGGGCAGCCAGGCTTTGCTGGGACATCCTGTTGTAATTCTTATCTGCATCCCTTCTCTCTACCCGTGTACGGGACGCCTTTGCCAACCGCGTCTCCAACCCTATGATTGAGTCTGCTGCGGCCAGAGCTCCTCCATCATCTGTACCGATAAGCTTGAACATCGCAATGATATAAGCTTTATAATCATCTCTCAGCTTTTTGGACTTATCGTCGCCCGCAAGATAATAATCACGATCGGGCATGCCAAGCCCCCCTTGACCCAGCTGACCAATGACTTCAGAGCTGTTTTTCAAATCCTGTCCGGATCCAAAGCTGAATAAACCACCGGCACCAAATGTATGGAACCTGGCAAGCTCCCGCTGTACTCCCGCGATATCTGCTATTCCATTTATTTGCTTCAGGTCGTTTTCGACTGGCTTCCACCCCAGAGATTCAATTGCAGAAGAATCCATTCCGGTGGCGTAAAAGTCGCCAATCTTTTGATGGTTGCTCCCTTCTGAGGCAGTCTTATCCTTCGATGCATCTTCGAGAATTCCATGAAGGACATCGCTGTTGCGCTCGCTCAGTTCCGTGAAACTTCCCCATGAGCTGAACGCCGGAGGAATCGTGGTATTCTTTAACCACGTGCCGTTTGCATACTGGTAGAAATTATCGCAGGGCTTCACCGATAAATCCATGTTCGCGGGATCCAGCGCTTTCGCTTGGGTTGATGCGTTTTGTGCACGTATTATTCCTGTGCAAATCATGAGCATGAAGAAGAGAGCGTACCATTTTTTCATGGCGAGTTTCCTTTTAGTTGGTTATTGATGTACAAGTTTATAGTCTGAACCGCTGGTAAGCCCGAGTATCAACTCCTCATCGGTTATCAGCGGTCTGTTGTTCAGCGTGATATGAGCTGCGCACAAGGGGTCCCGATTCGACATGTTTGAACCCCATACACAGACCGAGCTCTTTGAGCATGTTAAATTCTTCCGGATGAACAAACCGTTCCACCGGTAAGTGTTCTTTTGTCGGCTGGAGATACTGTCCCAGGGTGAGGATATCGCAATTTACCAGTCGTAAATCTTCCATCACAGAAATGATTTCTTCAATTGTTTCTCCGAGACCGAGCATCATTCCTGTTTTGGTTGCAAAGCCACGCTGTTTCGACCGGTGAAGAAGTTCCAGACTGCGTTCGTACTTCGCCTGAGGCCTGACAACGGAATACAGGCGCGGAATTGTTTCCATGTTGTGATTTAAAATATCCGGTAGGGCGTCCAACACGATATTCAGCGCAAATTCTTCTCCTCTGAAATCGGGAATAAGAACTTCAATTTTAGTCTGCGGAGAGCACGCGCGGACCTGCCGGATTGTTTCGGCAAATATCTGTGCACCGCCATCGTATAACTCGTCGCGGTTAACAGATGTGATAACCGCGTGACGAAGACCAAGCAGTTTGATGGCTTCTGCGACACGGAATGGTTCATCCGCATCAAGCTCGGTCGGTTTTCCGGTCTTGACAGCACAAAAACCACAGCTTCTTGTACAGACATCGCCGAGAATCATAAACGTTGCTGTGCCGTTATGCCAGCATTCCCCCATGTTTGGGCATCGTGCTTCCTCACAAACTGTATGGAGCTTGTGGTTGTCGATCAGCTTTTTTAAACGCGTGTAATTCTCGCCTGAGGGGATTCGTCCTTTGAGCCACTCCGGTCTTCTGCGCGGGGGTTGCTCCACCGCTTTTGATACTGGAGATATTTCCTGAATTAAAAAATCCATTATTTTTTAGGGATAAACTTTTTCAGTCGAAAGTTTATTGGGTCTTTTAGTTATAATAAGACACTTTCGTCAAAATTCTCAAGCTGCTTGATAACCGCTTCAAGGAATGAACCCCCTAAAGCACCGTCAACGATGCGGTGGTCAAATGATAGTGTGAAGTAGGCTATCGAGCGTATCGCGATACCGTCATTAATCACAACAGGTCTTTTCTTAATTGCTCCGACGCCAAGAATTGCAACCTGAGGCTGATTAATGATAGGGATACCGATCATTGTTCCAAACACTCCGTAGTTTGTAATTGTAAATGACCCTCCCTCGATGTCAGCTGGGATGAGTTTCTTCGACCGGGCGCGTGTTGCAAGGTCATTTATAGCGCGTGCCAGTCCGACAAAGTTCTTTTCGTCCGCGCTCTTAATCACGGGTACGATCAAACCATTCTCCGAAGCAACGGCCATTCCAAGGTTGACAAATTTCTTCAGGATAATCTTGTCGCCTTCAATCATCGAATTAATCAATGGATACTGTTTGATTGCCTTGACAATGGCATCACAGACAAAGGGTGTGAATGTCAGTTTGAAACCTTCACGCTGCTCGAATGCAGATGCATTTTTCCGTCGGGCGCTGTCGATTTTCGTCATGTCACATTCATGAACTGCCTGAACGTGAGGAGATGTATGTACGCTTCGTACCATATGTTCAGACATTTTTTGCAAAATGTTACTCATCTGCAAAATTTCATAATGCGGAGCCGGATATTTCTTGGCAAGCTCTCCTGAATCGACATGCTTCAACACAGATTCCACACGCGGAGCAGCAGGAAGGCTCGGAGGCGGCACTGCAGCGGGCATGGCTCCTCCTTTTTTGCGCACATCCACGTATGCAAGAATATCCCTCTTCGAAACTCTGCCGCCTTCACCCGTTCCCGGAATCTGTTCCAGCTCCACCATTGAGATTCCCTCTTCACGCGCAATGTTGAGGACAAGCGGAGAATAAAAGCGCCCTCCGCCCGATCCCTGCGTTGAAACCGAAGGCGTCTTTGTCACCGGAACTTCAGCAGGTTTTATAGAAACCGCAGGAGGAGGATTGGCGACCAGGGGCCCACTTTTTGGCGCCTCCTTCTCAACTGATGCAGACTCATCGGTATCAACTTCAGCGATGACGGTGCGAACGGCAACTGTTTTCTGTTCTTCAAAAAGGAGTTTTGTGACGATACCGGTAACCGGAGACGGAATTTCGGAATCGACTTTATCAGTACTGATTTCGAGCAGTGTTTCATCCTTCTTCACTTTATCGCCCGGTTTCTTGTGCCATTTTATGATCGTACCTTCGGTGAGACTTTCACCGAGCTGGGGCATTACTATATCGACTTTTGCCATGGTAAACTTTCAGGTTGTGATAATGACGCTTTATTCTGATTGAATATAAAAAATAAATTGACCTTGCGTGCGATCTCAATATGATGCTAGTTGGCGCAACGCGTCGACAACTTTTTGTGTATTGGGAAGAAAATATTCTTCCAGAGTCGGTGCATACGGTACCGGCGTATCGAGAGAAGCAACACGTTTAATCGGCGCGTCGAGATATTGAAATGCAAATTCAGAAATCAGGGCAGCAATTTCGCCTCCGATACCGCCGGTTAATGAATCTTCATGAACAATCAAAACTTTTCCAGTCTTTTTCACAGAATTCAGGATAGTTTCTTTATCGAGCGGGACCAACGTGCGAAGGTCGACAATTTCCACTTCGAACCCTTCCCTCGATAATATCTCAGATGCTTCTGATGACCATTGCACACCAACATGATAGGTTACAACAGTCATATCTTTCCCTTCGCGTTTAATGTCTGCTTTACCGATGGGTACAATATAATCGTCATCCGGGACTTCCCCTTTCGCATGTCGGTATAGATATTTATGTTCGAAGTACAGGATGGGGTTACGGTCACGGATAGCGGCTTTGATCAACCCCTTCGCATCATACGGTGTGGAAGGGGCGACAAGTTTCAGCCCGGGGACATGAAAAAACCATGCTTCGGGATTGATAGAATGAAACGGTCCGCCGTGGATTCCACCTCCGGAAGGAAGACGAACGACAAGCGGTACAGGAACAAAATTCCTGTAATGATATTTTGCTGCAATATTCACGATTTGATTGAATCCGTCGGTGACAAAATCTGCAAATTGCATTTCTGCAACAGGTTTTAATCCAGCAATAGCCGCACCGCTTGCTGCACCGAGGATTGCCGATTCTCCAAGAACTGTATCGATAACGCGGTCTGCACCAAATTCCTCAATAAATCCCTTTGTCACCTTAAAGGCACCGCCGTAGGTACCGATATCTTCTCCGAGCAAAAACACAGAACTATCCTTCCTCATTTCCTCGCGGAGGCCTTCAGTGATTGCATCAAGATATGTAATGGTTTTAGGCATAGAGGTCGCGGACCGCATCTTCCCCAGCAGGGTATGGACTTTTCTCTGCGATGCTGAGGGCTTCGTCAAGCTGATGCTGGATATTCTCTGCCATCGATTTATTTTTTTCCGCTGTCAATACACTTTCATCCTTCAACAGCTTTTCGAAACGATTAATGGGATCCTTTTTCTTCCATTCTTCAAGCTGTTTTTTGGGAACATACCATGCAGTATCATGAGCCGCATGGCCTTGCATGCGCATCGTCACCGCCTCAATGATGGTCGGGCCTTCTCCCTTCCGTGCCCGCTCGACAGCTTGATTCGTTGCACGGTACACTTCAAGGACATCGGTCCCGTCAATCGTCACTCCCGGGATACCGTATCCAATTGCCCGGTCCGAAATTTTCCCGGTGATAAATTGTTTGGATATAGGAGTTGAGTAGGCGTATTGGTTATTTTCGACAATGAGAATCAGGGGCAGATGCATCACTGACGCCATTGCCAACCCTTCATGAACCTCGCCGGTATTCGACCCTCCGTCGCCTATATAGGTCAACGCTACGGCGCTCTCCTTACGCAACTTCGATGCAAGAGCAGCACCGCAAGCAACCGGAACCATTGCGCCGAGGTGACTGATGTTGCCATAAATTTTCAGAGCTGGGTCGGAATAGTGTCCTGTTCCATCCCTTCCTCTTGTCAAACTTGCTTCGCGTCCAAGATGCTGGAGCATCATGTTAAGAACTGTTTGTCCCTTCACAAAATGCGCACCAGTATCCCTGTGCATAGGAAAAAGGTAGTCGTTTTTCTTCAGAGCGTACGCAGTGCCCACGGCGGTTGCTTCATTCCCCCGTCCGGAATATGCTCCGCCGACAATTTTTCCCTGCTGGTATAAACGAAGAACCGCATCCTCAAACTCTCTCATGAGCCGCATAAAATACAGAAGGTTAAGGAGGTCGTCAGGCTTCAGTCCGGAATTAACGTGAACGGCGCTTGCCTGCTTCAGGTTGTCCTTTTTTTTCAGCAACTTCTCCTGCACAGTCGGCATGTCAGAAGGATATTAGTTGTTCCAGCGCTGTAACAATATCGGCGGTCTGCGGCAACATAGCGTTCTCCAGCGTAGGTCCATATGGAACAGGTGAATCTTTTGCCGCTACACGCTTGACCGGCGCGTCAAGTCTGGTGAACGCTTCGTGTGCAATAAGTGCAGCTATCTCTGCTCCAAAACCTCCCGTTAACGTATCTTCGTGAACGACGAGTACTTTTCCGGTTTTTTTCACTGACGTGAATACTGCGTCCGTATCCAGCGGATTAAGAGTACGGAGGTCGATCACTTCAACCGATGTTCCTTTCTCTTCCATTGTTCTTGCCGCTTCAATTGACCGTTGAACCATCATTCCCCATGTTATCAAAGAAATATCTGTTCCTTCGCGGACTGTTTTCGCGATTCCAAAGGGAAGGCAATATTCGCCATCTGGCTCGGGGGTTGCTGCATAACTAGCGCGATAAAGACCTTTGTGCTCACAAAAGATAACAGGATCGTCGGAGCGGCAGGCAGTTTTCAGGAGCCCTTTCGCATCAGCGGCATTCGACGGCATTACAACCCGCAGACCGGGGATGTGAGTAAAGAAACCGTCAATACTCTGGCTATGGTAGAGTCCGCCGTGAATATATCCACCGACTGCGACGCGAACGACCATTGGACACGACCATTCATTATTCGATCGGAAGCGCAGCATCGCAACTTCATCACGCAATTGCATAAACCCGGGCCAGATATAATCACCGAATTGAATTTCGACAACAGGTTTGAATCCGCGAACAGCCAGTCCCAACGCCGTACCAATAATACTCGCTTCTGCAAGCGGTGAATTGAAGACGCGTTCCCACCCAAATTTCCTGGTTAATCCTTTGGTCGCGGTAAACACACCCCCTTTATCTCCTGCAACATCTTCTCCATAGATTAACATTTTTGGATTGCGTTCGAGCTCTTCCGCCATTGCATGGTTAATTGCATCTACCATGACAATCTTGTCCCCATGATGTGAAGGTTCCTTAAATACCTCCTTCGAGATACGTTCTTCTGGCGCATATACAAACTTCAACAGATTTTTTGCATCCTGTTGAGGTTCAGCTTCTGCCGCATCAGCTGCACGGTCGATTCGGTCGATAACTTCCTGTTGAATTTGTTTGATGCCGTTAGCGTCAAGAATTTTGTTTTCGACTAAATATCGTTCGAGCCGCGGGAGCGGATCAAGGGAACGATCCTGTGCAAGGTCGTCTTCAGTACGATACTTTCGTTGGTCATCTGACGAAGAATGAGGAAGTAAGCGAACGGTATGCGCCAGGATGAGGCTCGGTCCGTTCCCTTTTCTGGCATGCGCTACAGCTTCAATTGCAGACGCATGTGAAGCGAGAAAATCACAGCCGTCAACTTCATACCGGCGCAATCCTTCATAACCGCTCACAAGATGAAATACGGATTTCGCCGCGGTCTGTTCTTTTTTTGTAACTGAAATAGCAAACTTATTATCCTGAATAAGGAAAATCACCGGAAGTTTTTCACGCGCGGCCCAGTTTACAGCCTCGTGAAATTCTCCTTCGCTCGTCGAACCTTCGCCGGAAGAAACATATACAACTTCATCCTTTCCTTCCTTCACATTCCCCAGAGCAGTACCGACAGCCTCCAAGTACTGTGTTCCAGTTGGACTCGATTGGGCGATAATGCGCCACTTTTTATGTCCATAATGAAATGGCATTGCAAAGCCAGCGCTGCTGGGTCCTTTTGCCCGGTGCAATGCCTCGAGAAAAATTTCTTCTACGGTGTAACCGAAACTAAGAGAAAAAGCAAGGTCGCGATAATATGGATATGCCCAATCGTAACCCGGTTTCATCGCAAACGCAGTAGCAACCTGAGCCGCTTCATGACCCGAACCACCGATATGAAAGAATACTTTGCCCTGTTTCAACAAGAGTAGGATTTTGTCATCGGTTTTTCTCGCTGTATACATCAACCGGTAGGCATTGACAAGTCGCTCTTTCGAAAGATTTGCAAGACTTTCGTCCTTCATTCCTCCTGCAACTGAAGAAGCTTCCTGCTGACCATTTCCCCCTTTTTGTGATTTCGATGAAGACCGATTATTTTTCATCGGGATTACCGGTTTGCTGCTTGAAGGCATTCTTCATTCTCCGTTTGCACATAACATATTGACCGATAAAATTCATCCGGCAGTTGTTCTACAACCCGAACACCAAAAACCTTTTCAAAATTTGATAACAATCCCTTCTGAACCTCTCTCAGCAATATCCGGCTTCCCAGCAACTTTTGCATAGAAGTTACACCTTTATGGAAAATCCCGCATGGAATAATCCGGTTAAAATAGGAGAGGTCTGTAGTCACATTCAACGCGAGGCCATGCATTGTTATCCACCTGCTCACTTTAATTCCGATAGCTGCAATTTTATCTTCACCAACCCAAACACCTGTGAATTTTTTATCACGATGACCTTGCATATTGAAATCCGACAAGGTCCGGATAATCACTTCTTCGAGGTCACGAAGGTAACGATGGATATCCAGGTAATAATTATTCAAGTCGAGAATCGGATAGACAACAAGCTGGCCCGGCCCATGATAGGTAACGTCTCCTCCCCGGTCGATATGGAATACTTCTACCCCATTGAATTTCAATTCTTCTTCGTTTGCCAGAAGATGATTGGTATCGCTGTTCCTGCCAAGCGTGAAGACATGGCGATGTTCGTTAAGTAACAACATGTCCGGGATGTTACCGACGGCACGAAAGTCGAATACTTTCTTCTGTAAATCCCAGACAGTTTTGTAGTCTGTAACGCCGAGGTTGACAGTTTTTACTTCAGTCATTATTCTCGATTGTCAATTGGAAATTAAATATGTATCGAATGACCGTATGCATTTTCTGCGGCTTCCATGATTGCTTCAGAGAGTGTCGGGTGTGCATGGATCGTTCCGAAAATTCCTGGACTTGTAGCTTCAAGCGACTTCGCTATTCCAAGCTCGGCTATCATTTCGGTCGCTTCCGACCCGAGAATATGAGCGCCAAGCAATTCCCCATACTTCGCGTCGAAAATGAGCTTCACCAGACCTTCGGTCTCTCCGATGGCGCGGGCTTTCCCGCTTGCGCTAAACGGAAAACGGCCCACTTTAATTTGGTGGCCTTCTGCCGTCGCTTTTTCTTCAGTTAAACCCAGGCTCGCAACCTGCGGCTGACAGTACGTACATCCCGGGATATTGTCGTAATCAACCGGCTGAGGATTCTTACCGGCGATTGCTTCGATGCAAACGATTCCTTCCTTTGATGCAACATGCGCGAGCCATGGCGGCCCGGCGACGTCGCCGATGGCATAAATTCCTTCAACATTGGTTCGGCTATAATCATCGACCTGGATCCAGGATTTTTCTACTTTTACCCCAAGATTCTCCAATCCCAGGTTCTCTACATTTCCCTGGACTCCGATTGCCATCAAAGTGATATCGGCTTTGAATTGCTTCTGTCCCTCTTTGGTCGTGACATTCACGTTCACTTCTTTTGAAGTGCTTATGCTGTCCACTTTCGACTCGGTAAAAATTTCAACACCTTTTTTTCTGAAACTGCTCTCCAGAAGCTTTGAAATTTCCCTGTCTTCGACCGGAAGAATATTCGGCATCATCTCAACGACAGTGACCTTTGTCCCGAATGCATTATAAAAATAAGCGAACTCGACACCTATTGCGCCTGCTCCGATGACGACCATTGATTTCGGCAATTCGGGCAGAAGCATCGCTTCGGTGCTGGAAATAACCTGCTTGCCATCAATCTTCACATTCGAAAGTGTGCGTGGACGCGCGCCTGTTGCGATGATAATATGCTTTGCTGAAATAGTTTCTACAGGCTTACCATTTTTACTGACCTCTACGTTTCGTTTTCCGGTAAGTTTTCCAACGCCGGCGATATGTTCTATTTTGTTCTTTTTGAAAAGGTATTCAACTCCCTTGGAATTGAGCGTGGCGACTTTCCTGCTGCGATCGATGATTTTTGAAAAATCAAACTTCAAGTCCTTGTATGTAATCCCCCACTCTTCGGAATGCTTAAACTGGTGATAGATTTCAGCATTTTTCAATAAAGCTTTGGTGGGAATGCATCCCCAGTTCAGGCATACGCCGCCAAGCCTGTCCCGCTCGACGACGACAGTTTTTAATCCCAATTGTGAGGCACGAATCGCGGCAACATATCCGCCGGGTCCGCCGCCGATGACGGCAACATCAACTTGTCGTTCTGGCATAAAGTGTTAAAATAAAAAAGGGTATTGCACCCTCATTTGAAAGAAAAATTCGTCGATTATCAGTGAAGTCACAAAAAAATATATGAAATAGTGGTGGAAAAGTCAAAGAAGGTATCAATTGGGAAAATTTAGAGAATGTGACAAGAATTTCGAGGTCAGATGCAGTTACAAGTTATAATCTATCTATAAAGTTTTCTTCCTCTTTAATCATTCTGAAACCTCTGCCAGTCTGCCGGAGGACTCTGTTCGAATGAAAAGAAATGTCCCGACGATGGATGTCGGAAAAGAGGGTTTAGGGTAGACCAGCCAAAATGATGGCTCGTTTTCTTAAACCCTCTTACACCGAAAAGATCCTTTTGGGATTATCTTCCTATTCAGATGAACTCAGGGTGTTGACTCTGACTGGCTGACGGAACCAGCGTTGCTGTTGAAAACTTTCTGTTGCATTTCCCCTCCAAAATTGTTATCATTACACCCACCATGCCGTTGCCGAGATGACTTCAGAGACCGCCAAGGAGAAAGTTGTCGTTACCAACCGCAAAGCTCTGCACGATTATTTCATCATCGAGACGTATGAAGCAGGAATAGTACTCAAAGGAACGGAGGTCAAATCTCTGCGGCAGGGTAATGCCAATCTTCAGGACGGTTATGCTCTTCTGAAAAACGGCGAACTGTGGTTGATCGGCATGCATATCAGTCCGTTTGAAAAAGGGAATATTAATAATCACGACCCAAAGCGTGAGCGGAAGCTCCTCCTCCACAAACAGGAAATCCGGCGCCTTATCAACTCCCTTACAACAAAAGGGCTGACGCTTGTGCCGCTCAAAGTGTACTTCAAGAACAATATTATCAAAATTGAAATAGGAGTAGCTCAGGGCAAAAAATCGTACGACAAACGTGAAACTATTAAGAAGCGGGAAATCGAAAGGCAGCTCCATCGAGATTATGCCCGCTAACATAGGCGAATTTGTACCGGTCATTATTGTATTTGTCCCTATCAGCTTAAACCCATTAATACTTTTTCAATCTATCTGCCGATCAACAGGCTTGAAGTATCCGGAATTTATGAATGTAGATTTTCATAAAAGAAAACAATATATTTAGTCCGTTTATCAACATCCTAAAGGAGAGCTTGAAGTGTACGTTCCAACAAAGATATTCTTTACGAAAGGCGTGGGACGCCATAAAGATTACCTGCAATCATTCGAATTAGCATTGCGTGATGCAAAAATTGAAAAATGCAACCTTGTCACCGTCTCGAGCATCTACCCTGCAGGCTGCAAGCGCATACCGGCGGAAGACGGATTAAAGATGCTGCAGGCGGGCCAGATTACGTTCGCGGTGATGGCACGTAATGCAACCAACGAGCCGAACAGACTCATCGCCGCCTCTCTCGGAGTTGCTACACCGGCGGACAATTCACAGTACGGTTATTTATCGGAACACCACCCGTTCGGCGAGACAGATGAGAAGGCAGGAGAATATGCTGAAGACTTAGCCGCGACTATGCTTGCGACCACGCTCGGCGTTGAATTCAACGCCGATACCGGCTGGGATGAACGGGAGAAACTCTATAAAATGAGCGGCAAGATTGTTAAAACATACAACATTACCCAGTCTGCAGAGGGAGATAAAAACGGTTTGTGGACAACCGTTATCGCAAGCGCCATTTTGCTTCCCTGAACAACTTTTCGAATACCCGCTTCAATAAACACCATCCTGCCCTGCCGGCGAGGAACGACAACTCAAAAAAAAGTCGAAGACACCGACGAGTTATTGAACCGCCTCCCGAGCGTTTCTCTAAAGCCAATGCCTTCGACTCTTAGTGAAGAACTGACCCCGAATCAGATTACGGAAAGGATTTCTCTTACAAATAAACAGGAACAATTGATAGGCGTAATATAACCAAGACAAAGGTGCTTGTCAAGAAAAATATTACGATTATTAGAAAATTTTTATTTCACGTGATTTTTGTCACGAAAGGCATGACGCGTGGATTTCAGGAGTTTAGCTGTTCTTGCTAAACTCGCGGTAGTACTTCATCACGTTCTCAACGAACGTGATCGTTTGACGGGAACTTCCAAAAAAACCGTTTCTTGGCCTTCCATCCTCCCACACTAATTGATGCAACGAATAATATCTCTTCGAGAGGAGCGGAAGGGCATGCCGAACTGACTCCCACGAATTGGGGTTTTCATTTAAGTAGGCAGCTACTTGTTGAGCATCGTAAACCCTCGCAGGACCTGCGTTGTAAGCCGCAAGGGCAAGTCGCACACGATCCTCCGGTGTACATCTCTGAAACAGGCCACAAAGGGTCGAAAAATAATACGTCCCAGCCTTGATATGTGAGGTCAACAGACTTGCATCTCCGATGTGTAATTTTTCATTGATTTCGGAATTTGTCACAGGCATGAGCTGCATCAAACCCAACGCCCCGCGCTCGCTTACCGCTTCCCTGTCAAATTGAGATTCCTGCTTGATAAGAGCGCAAATAAGACGTTCATCAACCATAAATTCACTACATATCTCATTAATGATCCGGACTTCCTTTTCCGTAAGTTCCGGGGGCGAATAGTTGTCAAGGTGTTTGGGAACATGTAAGTCAAGAACCACGTCAGATCCCGGTAACACGTAGATCTTCCCGCTTGACATTGTCGTTACAGACGTGAATGTCAGAAGAATGCCGGACAATATGCGAATGAGAAGATTCATTTTTGATATTAAATCGAGACTAAATCGAGATAAACCTGGGTATTACTTGAATGGGGGAATCTAACTAATGGTGACTTGCCGGTGTCCCCCACAGAATTGGGGGCATCACGTTATTCGAATTGAAAGCTTTTGAAGGTGGTAATATAAATCTACTTCTTTAGGTGCCAACAGGTGGTGACACCTGTCACGATGTGAGATGCTAGGGTCGCGATTTACTCGATTTTAATCCCTATGTTTCTGACCGTTTTTCAATATCTGAGATTTTATCCAATCTCTTTTGATGTCTTCCGCCTCCGAAATTTGTCGTCAGCCAAACTTTGACAATCGATTTTGCCAGTTCGGATCCAAGCACTCTTCCTCCGAGCGTCAGGACGTTAGCATTGTTGTGCTCACGGCTGCTCTGCGCAGAAAATTCATTGAAACAACAGACTGCCCTGATCCCTTTCACTTTATTCGCGACGATGGCGGATGCAGATCCGACTGCATCGATCATGATGCCACGAGATGCATCTCCCAGGGAAATCATCCGTGCAACCGCATAGGCATAATCAGGATAATCACATGCTTCTTCGGAATAGGTTCCAAGGTCTACAACTTTATATCCCATACTCTCCATCAACGGTTTGAGGGCCTCCTTCAGCTGAAAACCTCCGTGATCGCTTCCAATAGCAATAACCTCCTTCTCCCTCTGTGTTCGATTTGAGGAGGACAATTCTCCGGGGGAAGGGTTTGATTCATGTTTCTTATGTTCCAGTCGAACGCCAAGTTGCTTCGCTCTTTCTTTAGCCGCATCGGTGATAATTACTTCGCTATCAAAGAAGAGAATTTTTTCCCCCTTCCGGGCTGCTTCGATGACCGTATATTCTGAAATTAACTTCTTCGGCATGCTGCTGTCGGAAATAGTTCAGGGTTTTTTAACAGTTGCATTGTCACCCGTTTCCAATACCTCAAGACGGACTTTCGCAGTTCCATGGCCGACGACCTCAAGTGTTTTTGCGGCAGCGAGCGATAAATCAATGATACGATCTTCTTTAAACGGACCTCTGTCATTGATTCTCACGACAATGGACTTTCCGGTCTGGAGATTTGTGACTTTGACTTTCGTATTGAAAGGCAAGGTTCTGTGTGCAGCAGTAAATTTCATCATATCATAAATTTCGCCGTTCGACGTCTTCCTTCCGTTGAACTCTTCGGCATAATATGACGCAAACCCTTCTTCAACCGCACCATCTGTTCCCGTTACCTCTTCATGCTGTTCTTTTGCAGCAGTAAACCGGGGAGTTGAAATACACCCGGTATAAAATGGAGCTATCATTAGCAATACAATCACCGTTTTGCAGCGTCGCATCAGAGGAAATCTCCCATTTGCTTACGGCGTAAGTAGTCGACAACTTCTTTGACCTCCTGCGATTGTCCCTGTTTACATACAAGCACTGCGTTATCGCTCGCGATAATAATCAGGTCCTCCACGCCGATTGTCGCAACAAACTTGTCTCCCGCATACACCATGGAGTTCTTTGTGTTATGAAGAAACGTTTTCCCTGTGACCATATTTCCATGGACGTCTTTACCGGAGATTCTGTACACTTCATCCCAGGAGCCCACATCACTCCATCCAAAATTTCCTTTGAGGACAAAAACCTCACTGGTTTTTTCCATCACCCCATAGTCAATAGAAATACCGCGAATCATTCTGTACGCAGTCTCGACAACATTGTCATATTTTGGACTTCCGATTGTGTTTTCAATTTTTCTAAGTTCGCCGAAAAGTTCGGGGAGGAGTTTCTCAATTTCTCTTAGTATGGCGTCAACCCGCCAGATGAACATCCCGCTATTCCATAAAAAATCTCCACTCCGGATAAATTTCTCCGCGGTAACGGCGTTGGGCTTTTCAGCAAATGTTTTGACCCGGTATACCCCCCGTGATAAATACGGGTTTTTCCCATCGTCTTCATCTATGAACTGAATATACCCGTATCCTGTTTCGGGCCTTGTCGGATGAATTCCGACCGTGATAAGTTTTCCGGATTCGTAAGCAACCCAGATCGCAAGACTCAGAACGCGACGAAACTCCTCTTCATCCTGGAGGACATGGTCGGCGGGCAACACAACCATCACTGCTTCCGGGTCCATGCGCCGTACAAATAACGATGCGAGCCCGATACAGGGCGCAGTATTTCTCCCTATTGGTTCGACGATAATGTTCTCCGCGGGAATTTGGGGAAGCTGTTTAACGACAGCCGATTTCTGAAGCTTGTTCGTTACGATGATTATGTTTTTTGCATCAACCAGGTTGATGACTCGTTTGACCGTGTTCTGAATCATCGTCCCTTTATCGACTATTTCGAGCAGCTGCTTCGGAGATTTTTCCCGACTTCTCGGCCAGAATCTTGAACCGACTCCGCCAGCCATGATTACCGCATAAACATTAGGCATGTAGTTTTTTTTTCTTCATTATAGGACAACGCGAGGGACTCTACCGGCAATGCCGGTCAGCACTTCATACGGTATTGTTCCCAATTTGTTCGCTATTTCCCAGGCGGATATGTTTGCATCATTCTCCCTGCCGATAAGAACAACGTCATCACCCACGTGCACTTCAGCATCCAGGCCTACATCAACCATAAGTTGATCCATACAAATAACTCCGACAACCGGATACCTCTTTCCCCGAATGAGCACTTCAGTATTGTTCGTCAATCGCCGGCTGTACCCATCACCATAACCGATCGGGACAGTTGCAATCTTAGTCTTTTTCGAAGTCGTATATTTTCTGCCATAGCTTATCCCGCGACCCGGCGGGACTTCTTTGATGAAGACAATTTTTGATTTAAGTGACAATACGGGACGGAGCGGAATACTTTCCGACGTGCCCGGTGATGGATAATACCCGTACATCATTATTCCGGGACGCACCATGGAGTAATACGATTCCGGTAAATCCAAAACCGCCCCGCTATTTGCGATATGTCGAAGAGGAATCTCGATCCCCAATTTGTGAAGAGCATCGAGCAGGTTCTGAAACCGTTCCAGCTGTGTACAGGCAAACGACTTATCCTTTTCATCAGCTGTGGCGAAATGACTATAGATACCGATCACTTCAAGGTTTTTTAGTCGGCAGACTGTTTCTACAAAATGGGAAGCATTTTCAGCATGAACGCCAATCCGCTCCATACCGGTATCAATTTTCAGGTGAACCTTCGCCTTCTTCCCGCCTGTCGCTTGAATTTCTCTCTCTACCCGTTCAGCAATTTCAACGGAAGAAATCGTAATTTCCAGGTCATGTTCCAGAAATTGTCTGACCTGATCTCCGAGGACACCGCCGAGAACGAGGACGGGCACGCGAATCCCTTTTTCCCGTAACAGTATACCTTCCTCGAGAAAACCTGCCCCAAGATGATCGATACCGAAATCGACAAGAGCCCGAGCAACTTCTATCATTCCGTGGCCGTATGCATTCGCTTTGACAACTCCCATCATTTTGACGTTCGGTCCTATTCTTTTTCTGATGCCGTCAAAATTGAATTTCAGGGCTTGTCGGTCTACTTCAGCTCGAGTAAGTCTCATTCATCCCAATCGTTAACCTGCCGATGGTTCAACAATAAGTGTTGAAAATATACTGTTTATCATGTTCAATGTCAACGGGAACTTGAACGGTTTGGAATGAAAAACCCGTATCAATTTTGCAATTGATACGGGTCTCATTGGTTGAGAAATGTGTTTATCCTTTTTGCGCAATGCGCAATCGGTTTATTGCCCTTGCCAGCGCCGCCCTTGCTCTTTCAAAATCAATCTCAGCATTTTTTTCCTGAAGCCGCTTCTGCGCTCGTGCTTTTGCCTCCTGAGCACGGGCAATATCGATATCACCCGACAACTCAGCAGTTTCTGCAAGCATGACGACATGGTTTGCCTTCACCTCAACAAACCCTCCGCTGGTTGCGACGTTAGTAACTTTTCCTTGAGTATCCTGAAATTTGCTCTTCCCGGTAGTTATTGCCGATAACAACGGAGCGTGGTTGTAAAGAACCTGAAATCCGCCGGTGATTCCAGGTGCGCTGAAGCTCGTCACCTCACCGTTAAACACAGCTTTCTGTGGTGTGACTATCTCTAACTTAAACGATTTTTCCGCCATGAGTTATGCTGCTGCTTTTTTGTGCCGTTCAAGAACGTCATCGATAGTACCCACCATGTAAAAATAATTTTCAGGGATATGGTCGTACTCGCCTTCGATGATTCCCTTGAAGCTTCTAATAGTGTCAGCCAATTTTACATACTTGCCCGGGATTCCGGTAAACTGTTCGGCAACAAAAAAGGGCTGTGACAGAAACTTTTGAATTTTTCGCGCTCGTCCGACTGTGAGTTTGTCATCATCCGAGAGCTCATCCATTCCGAGGATATTGATAATATCCTGTAGGTCTTTATACGTCTGAAGAATTTCTTTGACGCGCCTTGCAGTATTGTAATGCTCATTGCCGACGATTCCCGGCTCAAGAATACGCGAAGTCGAATCAAGCGGGTCGACGGCGGGGTAAATCCCCAGCTCGGAAATTTGACGGCTCAATACTGTTGTTGCATCAAGATGGCTGAAGGTCGTTGCCGGTGCAGGGTCGGTAAGGTCATCTGCAGGCACATAAATTGCCTGCACTGATGTGATTGAGCCTTTCTTCGTTGATGTAATCCGTTCCTGTAATTCGCCCATCTCGGTACCGAGTGTCGGCTGGTAGCCGACGGCTGAGGGCATTCTGCCCAACAAAGCTGATACTTCTGAGCCTGCCTGGACAAACCGGAAAATGTTGTCGATGAACAACAAGACGTCTTTTCCTTCTTCATCTCGGAAATATTCCGCCATCGTCAGTGCCGTTAATCCGACGCGCTGGCGGGCTCCTGGCGGCTCGTTCATTTGCCCGAAGACCAGCGCAGTCTTATCGAGAACGCCGGATTCTTTCATTTCGAGCCATAGATCGTTTCCTTCACGGGTACGTTCTCCGACGCCGCCGAACACCGAATACCCTCCGTGATGGAGTGCAATATTATGAATCAATTCCATGATAACAACTGTTTTGCCGACACCGGCACCGCCAAATAACCCTGTCTTTCCCCCTTTTGAATAAGGTTCGAGCAAATCGATTACCTTAATTCCGGTTTCAAACATTTCTTTTTGTGTACTAAGTGTATCGAAATCAGGAGCAGACCGATGAATCGAGTATTGCTTGTCACTCTTAATCGGGGGCAGACTGTCTATTCCTTGCCCTATGACATTGATAAGACGACCCAGTGTAGAAGGACCGACAGGCACCAGAATTGGATTACCTGTGTCGTACGCCTTCATTCCTCTCACTAATCCGTCAGTTGAATCCATAGCAACCGTGCGAACCTGCTCCTCGCCAAGGTGCTGCTGGACTTCACAAATCAGGTCCTCCTGAATTCCTTCAATATTCTTGCGCGGGATTTTCACTGCATTAAGAATTGCCGGAAGCTTGCCGCCTGAAAAATCAAGATCGACTACTGGTCCTATTACCTGGATAATTTTACCTTCGTTCATGTAACCCCTTTTAATGATGGATTTGAATCTGAAATGCCTAAAACCTCAAATACGGTGCTAATATAGGCATTCTTGGTGAAAGAAGCAATTAAATAGGAACAAAAAAGCCCCGTCTCTCAAAGGAAAAGGCAGGGCTTTCAAATACTTTTGATGGAGCTTCAATCCGGAATCTGCACCGCCACAAAGGCAGTCTGACCTGTTGATTTTTTTACACGCATCAGAATTGCATCACCGGATTTATGCTTATCAATTATCGACTTCAAGTCCTTGGGTGAATAGATCTCTTTCTTGTCGGCTTCAACGATCACATCCCCTTCCGCTATCGCCCGGTTGAATGCTTCACCAAACCGTTTAACGTCACTGACAACTACTCCGTTATCGACTTTCAACTGTTTTTTATCGTCAGTCGTCAACGGTTTTATGCTTAGTCCAAGTTTGTCGAGCGTCACAGACTTGCCACCGGATTCATGGTCTATGTCGCGGTCTTCATTATCAGTATCATCGTTCTTAGCAGTGAGTGCTTCCTTCTTGCGGGAGCGAAGCGTGAGTGTTTTTTCAGTTGTTTTCCCCTCGCGGTATACGCTTAATCTGACTTGTTCACCGGGATGTTTCCGCGCAATATAGCTTTGGAGTTCATTCGGCGAATTCACCTCTTTCCCGTCCACAGTAAGAATCACATCACTTTCTTTAATGCCGCCCGCTTCAGCTGCGCCGTCAGGCTCCGTACTTTGAACAATCACCCCGCGCGCTTTACCTAAGCCCAATGCTTTTGCTGTCGTCTCATCAATCGGCCCGATGCTTACACCGATATAACCTCTGCGAACTTTTCCTTCTTTGATGAGGTCTTCGGCAACACTACGTGCGAGATTAATCGGGATAGCAAAACCATAACCCTGATAACGCGCATTCGTAGTAGCAATAGCAGAGTTAATGCCTATGACCTCACCATTCAGGTTTACAAGTGGACCACCGCTGTTGCCGGGATTGATTGCAGCATCTGTTTGGATAAAATTTTCAATCCGGTATCTGTCGCTGATGATTCCGATATCACGCCCCATAGCGCTGATAATTCCTGCAGTGACGGTTGACTGCAAACCCAGCGGGTTGCCGATTGCCACTACCCACTCACCGACTTCCACTTCGTCCGAATTTCCAAATGCCGCGGTTGGCAAACCTGAACCGTCTACTTTGATGATTGCCAAATCGGTCGTCGGGTCGGTACCGATAATCCTTGCATTCATTCTGCGTTTATCTGAAAGGACGACCTCAACGCCGTGCTCGTCGGCATCATCGACGACATGGTTATTCGTCATGATATATCCTTCCGGACTGATTATGACGCCTGAACCTGAACCCTGTTGTGGTTCTGGTTCCTTGAATTTAAAATCGGGGCCAAAGAAATGGAAAAATTCATCGACGCCGCCGTCCTGCTTCCCTTTTGCCTTCGTCGTAACAGTGATGCTGACGACAGTCGGAGTTACAGCTTTGCTTACTTCAACAAACGCTTTATTTAAACCTTTTGCATCGAAGCTTGGATTTTTAATCGGGGTCGGCGCGCCGAGCTTGACCTGGGGATCTCCGGCAAACGCGGGCTCGACGCCTCCGCGATAACTCGAGACAAGCACAACCCCAAAAATAATTCCAACAAAAATCAAAAAGATTGCAGCAAAAACAGATTTTTTCGACATAGTTTGTTATTCCCTTGTTATTAACATGAATTCTTGTTTGATTTAATACTCATATATTCTGTGCGTTATACCAACATACTTTTCTTACTCTGTAGTATACTTTCCTTACAAAAATTTGTTTCACCAAAATGAATCAACACAAAGTTAATTTTTCTTAAGATGCAGCCATGATTTTAGAAAACACTTTTTCAGATTTTAGCGGCCGCATTCCCGACACATGATAATTCAGGAACGACCGGAGAAATGTCTCTATTTCACTTCGAGACCGGTCGTCAACTTCGATATTGACAATACTGACGAGATCCGTGCTCGAGGTTAATCGCTCTAAAATTCTGAAAACCCGCGGGGTTAATTTAGTCTTATGCCCTGCAACTGATGTACACTTATGACACAACGGCCCGCCTTTGTCAAGATGGTATTCAACGCTTTTCTCGCGGCCTTCTACAAAAAAAACTGCGGTCCGACAGGAAATACATTTATCGAAGAGCGGCTGGAAACCCATCACACGCGCTATCCTGACCTCAAATGCGTATAACAAATTCAATGGGTTTTTAGTTGCATCGTTGAGTGTCGTAAGCATATTTACCGCCAGTTCAAATAAGGGTATATTTTCTTCCTCCTCGTGAGCGACGATGTTGATAAGCTCGATTATCGAGACGCCGACCGACATCTTTTCAATATCAGCTGCAAGATGGGGGAAAAATTTCAGGGTATCGCATTGAGAAACAGTGTGCAGGTCACGTCCTTCTTTTTTGTAAAACACCAGTGAGCACAAGGACATTGGTTCGAGTGATGCACCGAATTTTGATTTCGGCGACCGTGCACCTTTCACGATCCCGCTTATTTTTCCGAATTGCCGTGTATAGAAATTCACAATCCTGCTTGTTTCCCTGTATTTCATCGACTTCAACACTATTGCATCGGTTGTAACAATCTCATTCATACAAAATATCTCAATTCTGTAACGATGATGCCTTCTTAAATACAAACGGCGGAACATGTACTCCTTGTTCCGTGATAATCGCAGTAATGAGCTCCGCGGGCGTCACATCGAACGCCGGAGAATAAACGTTGATTCCCTCCGGAGTAATTCGTCTTCCGAATCCTTCAGTCACTTCCTTTGGGTTCCGTTGTTCGATGGGTATGCGGGTACCGTCGGCCGTTGTAATGTCGACTGTAGAACCTGGAGCTGCGACATAAAAGGGGACGTGATGGTAACGCGCATTTACAGCAAGGTTGTACGTTCCAATCTTATTTGCAACATCACCATTTGCTGCAATCCGGTCGGCACCGACAATGACCAGGTCGATTTTCTTATGACTCATAAGAACAGGACCCATGCTGTCAGTAATTAACGTCACGTCTATTCCAGCCTTCTGCAATTCCCACGTCGTCAACCGCGCTCCCTGCAGAAGGGGACGAGTTTCGTCGGCGAATACCTTGATGGATTTCCCCTGCCGGTGAGCTGTTGTAATAACACTTTGCGCTGTCCCATCTCCGCCGGTTGCAAGCGCACCTGTATTGCAGTGTGTCAGAATGGTTGCATGTTGCGGCACGACAGCCGCGCCTGCCAGTCCGATGCGGCGGCACATTTCTTCATCTTCATGATGAATTCTTTTTGCCTCATCGACCACAGCTTTCTGAACCTCCTCAAATGAAGGCGGTGTATCAACAACCCGTTTCATCCTTTGGAGCGACCAGAACAGATTGACCGCTGTCGGCCTGGTCGAGGCAAGTTCATCAATTGCCCTCAGAACATGTTGTCGAAACAACTGGGCATCTGTAACAGAATGTTTCAGTGCAGCAAGGGCAACTCCATACGCGGCAGCAACACCGATCAACGGTGCACCCCGAATCCTGAGCGTCCGGATTGCTTCCGCTACAACGTTGTAATCGTCGGTCTGGATGAAAATTTCTTCGAGTGGGAGTCTGGTCTGGTCAATAAAGCGGACAGAATTACCGCACCATTCAATCGACTTCATAACACATCATCACACCGTAACTTCTTCATCAAACTTTGAAAGTTCTCTGAACTCCCGGAAGCGGTCCTGAATCTCAAGATAACTCAAATCCTTCAGCCGTTCGATACTGAACTCCTCAACGCAAAACGAAGCGAGCGCACTGCCGTAAATTACCGCCCGTTTTAAATTCTCTTCAGAGAGGTCGTCTGTTTTTGCAATCCATCCGATAAATCCTCCGGCAAATGCATCACCGGCACCGGTCGGGTCGTTAATTATTTCGAGCGGATAAGCGGGTGCAAAGAAAATCGTCCGCTCGGTAACGAGAAGTGCTCCGTGTTCTCCTTTCTTGACAATGACAACTTTAGGACCCATGCCGATAATCTTTTTCGCCGCTTTGATGAGATTCGGTTCCTCGGTGAGCTGGCGCGCTTCAGAGTCGTTGACGACAATGACGTCAATCAATTTCAAGGTCTTTTTTAATTCCGCATTTTTTCCCTTGATCCAGAAATTCATCGTGTCTCCGATGACCAGACGCGGTTTATCTATCTGTTCAAGCACATTACGCTGCAACACCGGGTCGATATTACCGAGACAGACATAGGTTGTTTTCCGGTAAGATTCGGGAATTACGGGTTTGAAATGTTCAAACACATTCAAATCCGTAAAAAGAGTATCGCGGGTGTTTAAATCGTAATGATATCTGCCACCCCAGCGAAAGGTCTTGCCTTCTTTGATAATTTGCAACCCCTCGAGATCTATCTCCCGAAGCTCAAGGAAGTCTATTGCTTCCGTTGGAAAATCTCCACCGACAACACCCACGAGTCGAACGGGAGTAACAAAATAGCTTGCGGCTACTGAAATGTATGTTGCAGAACCCCCGAGCGCATTTTGAACTTTCCCGAACGGCGTTTCAATATCATCGATTGCTACAGAGCCGACAACAAGAAGACTCATATTATCCAAATACGATATAATAACCTATTGTTTGTCTACCGACTTCCCTGGGCTGTTGGCGAAGGCGTAGTAGGTTTCCGCGGAAATTTCTCGTCCCTCATTGCCGCGTTATATGCAAACGCTGCCATAACGATTGCCGCCTGTTTGAGATCCTCAGGTTGAGCGCGTTCGTACAGATCCATAGTAGAATGGTGTGTGCGTGTCTCATACTCCAATTGATCCTGAATAAATTGAAAGCCCGGCAATCCGATTGCATCGAATGAGCCATGGTCGGTTCCTCCGGTGTTTTGGAGCGTCAATGTTGTGGCACCCATATCCGTGAACGACGAAAGCCATTTTCTGAAGATCGGACGCGCATTTTCATTTCCCTGCATGTAGACTCCCCGCACTTTTCCGCTCCCGTTATCGTTATTGAAATACACTGAAAACTTCTCCGCTTCCGGTTTCAGGATTGTTTCCCCGCCCGGTTCAAATCGCGATCCTTTGTGCTCCCCAAAATGTTGTTTAACGTACGCCGCAGAACCAAGGAGACCCTGTTCTTCACCGCTCCATAAACCGATGCGGATTGTCCGCCTCGGTTTGAGTCCGCATGCTTTCAATATTCTCATCGCCTCCAGACACACAGCGGAACCCGTCCCATTATCTGTCGCACCGGTGCCTCCGTGCCACGAATCGAAGTGTGCCCCAATCATCACAATCTCATCTTTAAGGTCAGTACCCGGAAACTCACCGATGATGTTGTCGACAGAATCGGCTTTATTGAAAGCGACTTCAAGATTGAGTTCCAGTTTCGGATGCTCCCCTTTTTCTATCATTCGCACAAGCCTGTTATAGTGTTCTGCACCGACGGAAATCTGGGGAACAAGTTTTGGAGCTTTGGGCTCGTAGGCTGACGTCCGGCTTGTGAAAGGCGTATCCGGATGTGTTGGAACATTTGCCTGCTGGACATACAAATTACCGCCGTCTCCAGGGCTCGCGGTTAGAATTCCCGCGGCACCTTCGTTCTGGCACAACTCAAACTTGTGATAGTCGACCAGTGCTTTCGCTTTCTGCTCGGGTGTTTGCTGGCGCATCATCCTCCTCAAAGAAAACGGCTGAGATCGGTCAGCGTTTGCCATTTTCAGAAGTGAGGAATCTGCGAGCCGGCTTGCTTCCGGGTCAAAATGCGCTTTTACTTCCCGGGGGTCACTGAGAAGAATAAATTTTCCCTTTAATTTTCCCTTGAATGTATCAAGCGCACTGTCAGTCTTAGCGTTTAGGTAGATAATTTCGGCCGTTGTTGTACCATTTGTTCCCTGTGACCACGCTTTGGGATAGGAGATAAGCGGGAACACCTGCCAGCCGATAACATTCGCAGAGTAGTGTTTCAGCGACCAACCCTTGCCAAATGGACCCCATGCTTCGAGGTGAGCATTCTCCAACCCTATCGATCCCATTTCTTTGCGGGCCCATTCGGCAGCACGAGCGAAGGCTGGCGAACCGGTAAGCCGCGGGCCATAAATGTCGGAAATGTCACTCAGGATGTCCATCACCTTAGAGTGGTTCATTCCTTCATCTTTAATTTGTGCGATGGCAGCGGAATCAACTTTCTCCTGCTGTGCGGAAGTCCCTCCAGCAAGAATAAATACGAGCACTGCAAGTCTTAGAAAAGTTTTCATGAGGACCTCATGTAAGTAAGATGAATATGATTAAATCCCTTCTTGTGCAAGGACATAAGCGAGGACAGCGATTGCTGTCGCACCGAGTTCAAGCTCCCGTTCATTGACTTTATCGATTGTATCACTGTTTGAATGATGGTAGTCGAAATATCTCTGACGGTCCGGAGTCAATCCTATTGCGGGAATTCCGGCTTTTGCAAGAAATGAAATATCTGCTCCGCCGCCGCCTTTACGAATCCGGTCTGCCTCAATCGATTCAAGCAGATATGACCATCGTGCAATTCTAAGAAACGAAACAGAATCCGCCTGGACGCCAAATCCGTGAGGTGAAAATCCTCCGGCGTCGGTTTCGATCGCAGCAATATGTTTCTCCCCCGGCCTGGCTTTTTCAGCATACGCTTTTCCTCCACGCAAGCCGTTCTCTTCATTCATGAACAATACCGCACGAATAGTTCTTTTTGGCTTCAATCCAAGTTCCTTGAGAAGTCGCAGGGCTTCAAGCGTATGAGCAACCCCAGCACCATCATCATGAGCTCCGGCGCCCTTATCCCAACTGTCCAGGTGTCCTCCGATAACGACCACTTCGTTCGGCTTTTCCGACCCGGTGAGCTCACCAACCACGTTTGCCGATTCGATGTCCGGCAAAGTCTGGCAGGAGAGTTTCAATTTCACTTTCACGTTCTTCCCGAGTGAGAGCAGACTGTCAAGCAGGTTCGCTCCCATAGTACTCACTGCTGCCGCAGGTACTTTTGAAACGCTATCGACATACGTCATTCCGCCGGTATGAGGAACATCATCTATTCGGGTGGACATGGAGCGGACGAGCGCCGCAACGCCTCCTGCTTTCGAAGCTTCAACAGCACCCTGTCCCCGTTGATTCACAGCGCCACTATATGCTTCAAACGTACTGTATTTCGTCTTATCCATCGGCCGGTTGAAAAAAACTATTTTCCCCTTTGCTTTGTCTCCGAGGGCTTTCAACTCATCGAATGATTTCACTTCTACGACTTCGGCGGTAATGCCGTCCGGCGGTGTTGCTATGCTTCCACCCAGTGCACAAATTTTTAATGGTAGTTCCTGATTAGATGAAGAATTGACTATTGAAGCTTCTTCAACCTGACCACGGGTCCAATGCGGAACCGTCACCGGTTCAAGATGAACGAGGTCGAAACCCAATTTCTCCATCGTTGTTTTCCCCCATTCGACAGCCTGAGCAGCCTGGGGGGATCCACTGAGCCGCGCTCCGATTTTTGTCGTTAATTCGTACAATATTGAATACGCTTTACCATTACTAAGCCCGCTCGCTATAATCTGATTTGCAAGCGACAGGTAGGGACGCTCTGCTGCAGTATCCTGCGATTGGGAAAAAAGCCTTGTCGAAACCGACAAACATAATGCCGCGATAAGAAACCAGTTCTTCATCCTTTGCATGAAATATACTTTCAAGACTGTGAGGTGGACTCCCTGTATCGCCGGCACAAGCAATGACCGGCATTTACAAATGCCGCCTAAATCGGATTCAAACAGGGAAAATTAAGAACGGAATAATATAACAAAAATCGGTATAAGTTCAACTTGAGGGAAATGACTTGTATTGGGGAGGGATATTCCTGGAAGAAAAATCCCCCGAATTCCTGAATTTAGTAGATACGGAGGATTCTGCTCTATCAACTAGTTTTGGAAAGCCTGGTTACAACTCACGAAGCTCTTCTCTTAGTGATTCTTTAAGCCGCTGAATTTGCTCTTTCAATTGCTCCCTCATCTTCCTGAGGTCTTCCTTGAGGTGATGCATGTGAAGATCGTCGACACGAGGCATATCCAAATGGAGCGTTCCCATATGATGAGGTTGAGGAATGGCAAGAACGCCAGAATAATCATCGTCATCCTCGTCCTCGTCTTCATTTTCATCCGTCAGCTTCATTGAAAGTGAAATAGGCTTCCCCTTGCGGACAACTTCAAACGAATTTTCCTTGTCCCGGTTATCGGATAGCTCTTCGCGGAGGTCGTCGATATTCCGTACAGTGCTACCGTTAACCTTTGTAATAACATCGCCCGCCTTGAAGCCCGACTTCTCAGCATCGCTCCCCTTTTTGACTTCTGCTACAAGAACACCCTTGCCGTTGGGAGCATCAAAATATTCACCAAGCTGTTTCGTCAGCGATTGAACCTGTAACCCATACAAGTCGTCGGATGAAAACATATGCATGTGGAATGGTGTACGGGGAATTTTCAAATTATCACCGTTAAAATTGAATGAGTATGCCTGCAGGGCCGGCGCCCTACTCAATGTGGCAGAAACCGTCTTCCTCTCTGCCTTCCGGACCAGATCTATTTTGACTTCAGTTTTTGGCTTTGTTCGACGCACCACTTTGATAAGGTCGTTACTGTCATCAATAGTTTTTCCATCGAACTTAACAATAACGTCTCCCTTTTCAATACCAGCCTGCTCTGCGGGGCTCTCTTCGGTAACACTCCCGACGTACGCTCCTTCATCGACAGTCAGATCCTTTCTTTCTTTCAACGAATACGTAACGTCCTGAACCTCTACACCCAACCATCCCTGTTTACCGGAACTGCTGAACGCATATGACCGGGACATTGATTGGCCGCATCCAATATTGATGATGACAAGGACCAGGACCGAAATAACAAAGAGAGCCGAATATTTTAACATCATAGGTGCACCTTCAGTAAGAGTGAACAGTTAGTTTTGATTACAATCGTTAGACTTCCGCTATGTCTAATCGGTTGACAATTATAGAAACGATTTTTTCTTCCGGAAGTTTCACCGGATACGGGTAAGTTCCGAAGCTTTCTCATGGGTGAGGATGTATTCTTTCACGATTCGCATGCCCTCTCTCTGTCCGGGCCAGACAAGCATTTTCATAGCCTCATCGTACGCGTACCAGCCAAATTCGCAATGCTCGGCTGAAAGCTGCGGGGTCGAGTCCTTGTCCACCTCGGCGGCAAAGAGAGGGCTGAGGTTGACCGCATCCCATCCAGGGTCGTAAAAGGAATTGATAAACGGGACAACCCAGAATGATTTGGGCGATAAGCCTGTCTCTTCCGATAACTCGCGTGTTGCTGCGTCTGCTGCTTTCTCATTGCTTTCTATCGAACCGCTAATGAACTGCCAGATGTCCGGGTAAATTTTCTCATCTTTCGCCCGATGAAGCAGAAGAAACAACGGCTTTCTTCTGACCATTTTGAAAACGCACACTTCCACAATTTTGCACGCAATCATTGCCATACTAACGTACTAAATACTAACACACTAATTAACTATCTTCCTAATTTCCATTTCATTCAACTGTTTCCACTTCCCTTTTCCTATTCCACGCAGTTCATAACTCCCTATCTTTATCCGAGACAATGATACGATCTTGTATCCTATTTCTTCAACCATCCGGCGTATCTGACGATTTTTCCCTTCAATAATCGTCACCTGCAGGAGGGTTTCCTTTATGATTTTAATTTTTGCGGGGAGTAGCCTTTCTCCGTTCAGTTTCATTCCATGTTGAAATTGTTCGATCGCATCCCGCGTCATTGGTTTATCAATTTGCACTAGATATGTTTTAGGGATTTTGGACTGGGGATTTGTTAACCGCTCGCCCAATTGATTATCGTTTGTGAGAAGAAGGAGTCCGGATGTCTCCTTATCGAGTCTTCCAACAGGAAATATCCATTTTCCTATATCGCCAAGAATATCATAGACAGTCGTTCTGCCGAGTTCGTCCGACCGGGTTGTGACAACCCCTTCAGGCTTGTTTATCACAATATAGATGAATTTTTTCTTTTCGATGTTCTCATCACCAACAGTAATTCTGTCGTTGTGCAAATCACAGCGGAAGGAGGGATTGGTTACAACGTTTCGATTGACCATCACTTCACCGGCACGGATTACTTTTTCCGCCTGCGAGCGTGAAGTATATCCCAATTTCGAGAGTGCGCGGGCAAGGCTCACTGCTCGTCGATTTTTTGGTTTCCCGGATTGCATTCAAGAAAGTCCGGTCATAATATACAAAATATACCCGACTGAACAATTTGAAACACAAAAGCCCAACTCCGCTTTACGGAATTGGGCTTCAGTACTAACATGCGTTTTACTCACATGCTTCTTACTACCATGCCCCTTTTACTGCAGTAATATCTCCTCCGGCTTTGTAAACAGTAAATGATCATGCAGATAATGCATCAGCAAAAAAGAAAGCACAACAATATAATAGCACTGGTCAAACGACAAACCGAGTAAGGATTTGAAGTAAATCAGCAAACCGATTAGGGTTACCGCAGCTACGGTCAATCCCACATTAAAGAAATAATACTTCCATGTGTCGCCATCTTCGGACATCTTGTCGATAAACTTCGTTCCGATTTCACCACGCTCATGCCGCAGCCGGTTAATATAGTATGTCAATCCCAGATACTGGAACGAATGCCAGGCATTGAATCCCTGAAATGCGACATCGAGGTTGGGAAACGCGGGAATGAAGAACGCGATGACAACAGTCAGTGATATTAAAATGATTTTCGGATAATGCGCGGTGCCGTTTCGAATCTCGTGGAAAGTCTTCCAGATGAATAATACCAGCGATGCGACAAAAAATGAAGTGACAAAATAAAAGAGATAATCCGTCTTCAGGAAATCGGGAAAGAAAATCTTGTTCGAACCTATCCAGAATTCCTCCCGCACAAATTTATACGTTGCAATAGGATAGAGCGCCGAAAAAAGAACCGCATAATCGACAGCCCGGGATGACCAGGAAATCCGTCGCGGAGATTTCTTGTTGTAACACTCGACGATGAATCCTATCTGATGAAGAATATGTATCGACGCCCAAAAGAAGAAGAACGTGATGAGGAATTGAAAATTCTTCACCCCGAAATACACAACACCGACCGGTATGAGAAGCGACAAGGCGAGAAGCCCCTTGTGTTTTCGCGAAAAATTCTTATCCAGCGCGGTCCTTGTATACGTGGCATACATATGAGGACCGCCGATAAAAAGAGCAATCATCCCGTTCACAAGGTTACGGCTCGCATCATCGTCCCATACATATGAAATACCGAGGGTGCGAAGAAGATTATTGATTGAGGGGGTTGCCTCGTTTGCAAAAAGATAGGTAAGAATAGGAAGAGCCACGAGAACTGCGCTCAAGCTTAAGAACGTCAGATCCCAGGTCTTACTCCGCAACCACATCCCCTCGGAAGTCAGCTCATGCCTCGAGTCAACAGCAATGGAATAGGTTGAATTCATCTTCTATCTGACAATAAATTGAACAAAATCCTGCCTGATTGGTATATTTCGGGAAAAAATTCCTCTTATGATACGCCTTTTATTCTAAAATGTCAAGAAAATGATTGTTCAGGCTCCCGGCTTCAATTTTCTAATCACAGTGACTAGGAAAAACCGGGAATTGCATAGAGCCTGCTCCCAAGTATCTATGCCTTCAAGATTTCTCAGCTAATATCATCATACATCTTGTCGATGATGTGTCTGAACTTGTCATCGATAACCTTTCTGCGAACCTTCATTGTAGGTGTAATTTCACCATTTTCGACGGTCAATGGACGATCCAGAATCGTAAATTTTCGAACCCTTTCAAAATTAGCAAGGTCTTTCTGAAGCCGCTCAATCTCTTTCTGAATAAGGTCGCGTACTTCGGATTTCTCAGCCAACTCCTTTTCATTAATGAACGAAATATTGTTATTCCGCGCATAAACTTTCAGAGCCTCAAAATCCGGAACAATCAGCGCTGTCAGGTAAGTCCGCTTATCCCCGATGAGGACAAACTGGTCGATAAATTCACTCTGGAGGAAGAGATTCTCGATATGATTTGGGGCGATATTCTTTCCGCCGGAGTTGACAAAAATGTGTTTTTTTCTGTCAGTAATTGTAAGGAAACCGTCATTATCGAGCACTCCAATATCACCGGTATGAAGCCATCCGTTCTTGTCGATTGTTTCTTTTGTAGATTGTGGATCATTCCAGTATCCCTTCATGACATTTTCACCCCGGACAAGAATTTCCCCATCGTGTGCAATTCTGACCTCAACGCCAGGAATAGGCTGACCGACGGTACCGAATTTATAATTATCAACACGGTTTACTGTAATTACCGGTGACGATTCGGTCATGCCATACCCCTCAAGGATCGTCAGACCGACAGCCTCGAAAAACTCACCCAATTCCGGTGCCAATGCTGCACCGCCTGAAACAAAAAACCTCATCCTTCCCCCAGTTCGTTCTTTGACCTTATGGAGGACAATCTTCTCTGCGATAAAATGCTGGAAAGCAAGTTTGGTTGAAACCTTTTCCTTTTTTTTTGCCTGAGAATATTCGCGCCCAACATTGGTTGACCACTGAAACAGTTTCTTCTTGAAACCAGGCTCGGCATTGACCTGCTTCACCAAGCGGCGGTACATACGTTCAAACAACCTCGGAACTGTTGTGACAACAGTAGGTCGCACTTCAACAAAATTTTCGCGCAGCGTGTCAAGACTCTGGGCATAAGCGATGGTCGCCCCGCACGCCATTGCCGTGTAATATCCTCCCATACGTTCATATGAATGGCACAGAGGCAAAAATGAAAGCAATACATCCTTATCGGTGAACGGAATCACGGATGCGGATGCTTCCATATTCGCAACAAGGTTCCGGTGCGTGAGCATCACTCCCTTCGGATTTCCGGTAGTACCGGAAGTATATATAATTGTGAGAACGTCCTCGCGCTTCACCAGCATTGAGGCATGCGCAAGATGCTCAGGATGATTCCGTTGAAATTCTGCTCCTTCCTTCAATAAATCCTTAAACGTGACAACCCGTTTCGGATCAACGGTTTCGACATCCGTAAACACAATGATTTTTTGGAGAGACGGAACCATTTCAGCAAATTGGAGGACTTTATTCAATTGAAATTGGTTTGAAACAATAGCAAATTTCACCTTGGCGTCGTTAAAAATATATTCAGTCTGTTTCGATGAAAGTGTAGGATACAACGGGACGTTCACAGCGCCAAGTTTAATAATCGCCATATCCGCGACCACCCACTCGGGACGATTTTCTGAAATTAATCCGATGTTGTCTCTGCGTGTGATACCCATCGAGAGAAGTCCGTTCGCGAAGTCCACGACATCATCATGAAGTTGACGGTAAGAAATGTTACAGTAAGCTCCATCGATTTTATGCATCAATGCAGGACGATCACAGTGAGCAAATTTCTGCGACAATTTCTCAAACATTTCTGCGATCGTTAAAAAACTTACAGCAAGTCCCATACGAATGTTTTTTTTCTGATGTTCATGAAGAACCCGAGGATAACTTACTCTCTGCAAATTTCAAAATCAAGAATCGTCCCCTAAGCTGTCAACACGTCTCAAATCACATGATTTTTGACGAATGTCACATTGGCGATTTTGAGGTCTTTTTGCACTTCGTGTCAAGTAAAAAATGTCTTTTGTTATGTAAAATCTTTCTCTCAGAAAATTTTAATAATTTTTCACTTGACTTATTACCTGCAAGTCTATATATTTTGAACCATTGTCGGTAACCGAAACGGGGGTCAGCCGGCAAGGGATTTTTTCCTTCCGCAAAGCGTAGTACGCCGGAGACTATTGGGAATAGAACTATGTACATAAGACGCAAAATTCAAGGGCGAACACTTACATTGATACATTCAGGCATTGTGCCTGTTACGGAATTTATTCATTCAACAGCAATTTGAGGAGATTTTAAGAAATGGCAAAACCCGAGATGACCATTCTCGGCGGGACTTCGGCACCCACTCCCGCCCGCGAAGAAGTAGTCCAGGCACAGCGTGGGCTCACTATCAAACGCTATTATACAAAACCCGATGTCCATCCGTTTGATGTCATAGAATGGGAACTTCGAACGGCCGCTATCACGAATGAGAAGGGTGAAACGATCTTCGAGCAGAAAGATGTGGAGGTCCCGAAATTCTGGTCGTTGACCGCAACCAATGTTGTCGCGTCAAAATATTTTCACGGGAAAATCGGAACGCCCGAGCGCGAAAACAGCGTACGCAACCTCGTCGACCGTGTCGCCCGCACAATGACCGAGTGGGGAAAGAAAGGAAAATATTTTGCAAGTGAGCAGGATGCTACAACATTCCGCGACGAGCTCACCTTCCTGCTTGTCAACCAGTACATGTCATTCAACAGCCCTGTCTGGTTTAACTGCGGCATCGAAGAGAAGCCCCAATGTTCAGCGTGTTTCATTAACTCCGTCGAAGATACAATGGATTCGATTTTGGAACTGGCGAAGACTGAAGGAAGACTCTTCAAATGGGGCTCCGGCACGGGGTCAAATCTCTCTCTTCTTCGCTCATCGAAAGAAACGCTCTCCGGAGGAGGAACAGCATCCGGACCCGTATCCTTTATGAAAGGGTATGATGCATTTGCCGGGGTAATTAAATCAGGCGGGAAAACACGACGTGCAGCGAAGATGGTTATTCTTAATGCAGAGCATCCGGACATTCTGGATTTCATCCGGTGCAAAGCTGAAGAAGAGAAAAAGGCCTGGTCGCTTATTGAAGCAGGATACGACGGCGGATTTAACGTACCCGGGGGTGCGTACGATTCCATCTTCTACCAGAATGCAAATCACTCAGTCCGTGTGACGGACGAGTTCATGCGCGGCGTCATTGAGGATAAAGGATGGACGACAAAGTCTGTTCAGGATCACAAGCCAATGGGTAAATACCGTGCGCGCGATCTGATGAAGGAGATGGCGGAAGCGGCATGGGTTTGCGGAGACCCGGGAATGCAATTCCATACCACCATCAACAACTGGCACACATGCCCGAATACCGCACAGATCAACGCCTCTAACCCGTGCAGTGAATATATGTTCCTCGACGACTCCGCGTGCAATCTCGCATCGCTCAACCTGATGAAATTCCGGACAGCCGACGGTGAATTCAACATCGAAGCCTTTTGTCACGCAGTGACTATCACAATTACCGCACAGGAAATTGAAGTCGATAATGCAAGTTACCCGACACCAAAGATTACACAGAACAGTTATGATTTCAGACCCTTGGGTCTTGGGTATGCCAACCTCGGAGCACTGTTAATGGCACGCGGACTCCCTTATGACAGTGACGAAGGCCGTTCTTACGCCGCAGCGATTACTGCATTGATGTGCGGGCAGGCGTACAAGCAATCGGCACTCATCGCGAAAGAAATGGGCCCCTTCAACGCCTTCCACAAAAACCGGGAACCTATGTTGCGTGTAATGAAGATGCATGGACTTGCCGCGGACCGCATTGATGACCGGGAAGTACCGAGTGACCTCTTGACGGCTTCCCGCAAAGTATGGGACGATGCCTATGCAATCGGCAGAGAATATGGGTTCAGGAATTCGCAAACAACTGTCCTTGCGCCGACCGGCACCATAGGATTTATGATGGATTGCGACACGACTGGCGTTGAACCCGACATCGCGCTCGTTAAATATAAAAAACTGGTCGGCGGAGGGTTAATCAAAATCATCAATCAGACAATGCCTCTTGCGTTGAAGAAACTCGGCTACATCGACGAGCAGACTGAGCACATAGCTGCTTACATCGAAAAGAATGATACTATCGAAGGAGCACCGCACTTAAAGGAAGAGCATCTCGCCGTGTTCGATTGCGCGTTCAAACCGGCGAAAGGCGAACGCTCCATACATTATATGGGACATATCAAGATGATGTCGGCGGT
>CAZAFL010000002.1:0-67416 GCA_964484465.1 uncultured Chlorobiaceae bacterium | reverse complement strand
TCTACAATTTCCGGTCTCATGGATGCTTTTGCCACTTCAGTCTCGATGGCATTGCAATACGGTGTTCCGCTTCGGGTACTCGTTGAAAAGTTTTCTCACATGCGCTTCGAACCGAGCGGATTCACCAATAACCGCGAAATTCCAATTGCAAAATCGATCTGCGATTACATTTTCCGGTGGCTGGGGAAGAAATTCCTTCCGCCGGATGAACAACCGGCCACAGTAGAAACCAACGGCAATGGTAAGACTGCTGAAACCGTAGAATCGGCTCATGTCGCGAAAGTACATTCCTCGATCGCATCTACCAGCGATGAAACGCCTACTTCGAAAAACGAGCACGAAGTCTACCGCGCCCAATCCGATGCGCCCCCATGTCATGAATGCGGAAGCATCATGGTACGAAATGGTGCATGTTATAAGTGTGTGAACTGCGGTGAAACGAGCGGGTGTTCATGACGGATAAAATCTTGCAGTAACTTAAAGGCGAAGTTATAGTACAGGCACGTTACGTTCCAGTAACGTGCCTTTTTTATTTACGTTTCCCTCACCCTCTTGGACACGGGTGTTATACATATACTATTTTCATATTCTTGAAGAAATTAGTGTGCTGAACAAAGTTCAAAAAATATTTTTTTATTTCGGGAACGCAGACGGGAGGACAAGTGTTACATCGTGTAATTCCAATTTCTGTTGGGAAGAATACTTTGTCTAACGGGTAATAGATTCGACAAAGTATACGTGAAGATGGCGAACCTTTCAAAAACCCTGGCTGTAAATGTCGACGGAGAATTCTTCGTCGACAATTCCTGCATAAACTGCGATACCTGCAGACAACTTGCCCCCGAAGTTTTTGATGAAACTAACGATTCCGCGTACGTTTATTCCCAGCCGTTAACACAGGAAAGCTGTAGAAACGCGCTGCGCGCATTGATTGCATGCCCGACGGGTTCTATCGGCACCCGTGGCAAGAATGACGGCAAAGAAGTAATGAACGATTTCCCGCTCCAAATCGAAGGTGAAGTCTTTTTTTGCGGCTTCAATTCGCCAAAATCTTACGGCGGCAACAGTTATTTCATCCAACATCCCAACGGCAACTGGCTCATCGATTCGCCAAAATTTCTCCCTCATCTCAAAAAAGCGTTTGAAGACCGGGGCGGTATTCAGTACATCTTTCTCACGCATCGCGACGATGTGGCTGATGCGCAACGTTACGCAGAGCATTTCCAGAGCAAACGCATCATCCATAGGCTGGAGCTTCAGGCACAACCTGGCTCAGAAATTGTCATTGACGGTAATATGCCGGTACAGTTGTTTCCTGAATTCAAGATAATTCCGACATTCGGCCATACACGCGGACATTGTGCGTTGCTCTACAGGAATCATTTCCTGTTCACAGGAGATCATCTCTGGTGGAGCAGAAAGAAAAAAGGCTTATCAGCATCAGAGGAAGTATGCTGGTATTCTTGGACCGACCAGATTCAATCGATGGAAAACCTCATGAACTTTCATTTCTCATGGATTCTGCCGGGGCACGGTCAGAGGATAAAGCTTGAATCGAAGGTGGTCATGAGGGAATTAGAATTGCTCGTGTACACGATGAAATCACATTTCGATGAGGACTTCCCGTAAATTGACATTCTGCAGAGCAACATATATAGCCCGATGAACATGTTCCGTAGAATGGCACGCTGGATGTTATATGTAAGCGTGTCCGGGGTTGTAACATTTTTCACCCTTGCTTCTCTTTTTCCACTGCCGGCTTCCAAGCCGTATTCCCTTCTCATCACAGACCGAAAAGGTAAATTTCTCCACGCCTATCTTGCAGAAGATAATGTCTGGAGGTTAACAACATCACCGGAGGAAATTCCCGCAAAGCTTAAGAGAATCCTTATCCGAAAGGAAGACAGGTTCTTTTATTATCATCCCGGCGTTAATCCTTTTTCCCTCCTCCGCGCGGCCGTTCAGAATATCGCTTCACACAGGCGGATGTCGGGAGCCTCGACCCTCACGATGCAGATTGCGAGAATGATGGAGCCGAAAGAACGAACGTACATCAACAAATTCGTTGAAATGTTCCGCGCGCTCCAGCTCGAATGGAAATATTCGAAAGATGAACTTCTCGAAATGTATCTTTCCATGGTACCTCTCGGCGGAAATATTGAAGGGTTGAAATCCGCTTCCTTGATCTACTATCAAACACCTGTTGAACGACTCAACATCGCACAATTGTTCGATTTGATATTAATTCCAAATAACCCGAACGGTTTGCGCCCGGATCGAAACCCGGACCGATTACTGGAAGAACGGAAACAACGTGCGCTTGAGTGGATAAAAGCAGGATTGTTCACGCGACAGGATTCCATCATCGTATGGCAGACACCTGCTGCGGCAAAACGAATTCCTCTCTCACAATATGCACCGCATTTTTGTTTGAGGCTGAAGAAGAGTTATGACCGAAAATTCGGTTCCGGCAAGACAAGAGGTGAAATTCACAGCTCGCTCGACCTGAACATCCAAAAGACAGTCGAAATTCTTCTCTCGAACCATCTTCGTTCCTGGAAATTAAAAGGAGTAGAGAATGGTGCGGTTATTATCATCGATAATGCGTCAAAAGAAATCGTCGCGTATGTCGGGTCGGAAAATTTTGATGATGTTTCAGACGAAGGGCAGGTCGATGCTGTGAAGGCGCTCCGCTCTCCCGGTTCGACGTTGAAACCGTTTCTCTACGCGCTCCAGATGGAACGCGGAATGTTGACTCCAAAAACCCGCCTCCTCGATACCCCCTACGACGCCGAAGGCTTTCTTGCTGAAAATTACGACGGAACATACTCCGGACTTGTGTATGCCGACGAAGCGCTGAGGCGATCGCTGAATGTTCCGATGATCAGGCTCCTTCACGCCGCCGGCGTTCAGCCATTCGTCGAATTCCTGCAGTCTTCAGGTGTCTCATCGCTTCAACCGCAAAAAACAAAATTAGGATTAAGCATGATCGTTGGAGGATGCGGGATTACACTGGAGGAGTTGACCGCCGCTTATAGTTCTTTTCCATGCCGAGGGGTATACTATCCCCCATCGTATGTCAAGCAGCCCAAACCGCAGCCAGCAATCGGCAGGCAAGTCTTTTCTCACTCGACTGCATTTATGGTGACCGATATCCTTTCTGGTCTGGATAGACCCGATTTGCCCAACAACTTTGAGTCCTCGCTGAATCTACCGAAAGTTGCATTCAAAACCGGAACAAGTTACGGGCGGCGAGATGCTTGGGCGGTGGGATATTCCTCCGAATATACGGTAGGCGTGTGGGTAGGTAATGTCAATATGAGCGGATGCCCTGATTTGAAAGGAAGCAAATCCGCAGCGCCGCTCATGGTTGATATCTTTAACACAATTTCAACACGGCATGAAAAATCTATTCTTCCTCAACCCCACGATCTCCTCACAAGAGAGGTCTGTGCAACAAGTGGACTTCTCCCCACGTCACGATGCAATCATCTCATCGAAGATTATTATTCAGTACGGCAGTCGCTGAATCGTTTCTGCGAATTCGATAAGGAATATCTGGTTTCATCCGACCGGAAAGTATCCTACTGCCCTTCGTGTATCGGCAACCATCAGTACAAAATTGTAGGGATGGTAACATATCCGTCGGAGCTTCTGAATTTCTGGGATCAAATTCACCGCCCGTATACCATGGCACCGCCTCATAACCCGGAATGTACACGTTTATTCAGCGGTGACGGACCGAAGATCATCAGCCCATCGCAGGATATGACCTACTTTCTCGTTTCTGACAAACAAAAAATCGCTCTTGAAGCCAGTTCCGCCCTGGACATTGACGAGCATATCTGGTACGTCGATGACCGTTATCTCGGGCGAAAGAAATCCCATGAAAAGGTATTCCTATCTCTTCCCGGAGGCGACCATACAATCACCTGTATGGACGATAAGGGGAGACTCTCTTCCGTGAAAATCAAAATCAAATATGCACTTTAGCTTTTTCACTATTCATTCCACAATAAAGGATCGATGTTATGAACCGCGGTAAGCTCATTCTGCCATTGATGTTCGCCTGTATGCTCCTCTCCTGTTCCAAAAAAGAAAACGACGTCCTCCAGGTCGTCTCACCTCTTCCAAACGGAATCGTTCCGGCGAATCAGGCTATTGTCATCAGATTTTCGAAGGGGATTGTTAAGCAGGATTCTACAAACCAATGGACGAATACATCGTACATCGAATTCTCTCCCGAGATTCCGGGGAAGTTTACATGGCAGGATACCTTAACGCTAGTGTTCAGTCCTGATGGGCCGTTTCCCGGGGATACAAAATTCAAAGGGAAATTCAACACTGCATTGCTCACTCATCTTGCCGGAGTGCATTCATTCAAGGGGAGTGATGAGTTCACGTTTGCTACTGAAAGTTTCTATCTCAAAAATGCAGAATTTTTTTACGACCGAATGGGACGCTCGCGGACCGTCGGCATCCGGGCAAATCTTGAATTCACGTATGCCGTTAATCCCGCGGAAATTGCAAAACACATACAACTTTCGATCGACCAGGAACGTCGTTCCGGAGTTAACACCGTTTCAACACAGAATAACAAAGTTATCCCGCTTGAACTGGGCGCCGTCACCCAAATGGAACGGGAAAAAACCATTTCAATCACCTTCGATAACCAGCTTGTCTCAACAGAAACGAATACGACAATCAGGATGGACCGGCCATTTGTATTCAAACTGCCCGGCCTGGAAGAAGTAAAAATTTATGGACATGATTTTGGTTATGATGGCGTGACAAGTTGGATAACTATCAAGACCTCGCAAGAAATAGATTCCTCCGTCGCCCGTTCGTTTATCACCATCGACCCGGTACGAGGGTATTCACTTGAAGGAAACCGCGAAAGCCTCACGCTGCGGGGGAAATTTGAGCCCGGTTCGGCATTTCACCTTACCATAAAGAAAGGTTTGGAAAGTGTCCTCGGCGCAAAAACTCAAAATGATTATGATGCGGATATCGTCATAGGAAATGTGAACCCGTCATTTCGCTTCACATCCTCATCCGGCATCTACATGCTGCTCGACGGACAAAAACATATTGAGCTCAAAACCGTCAACCTCTCACAATTGAATGTACGTATCAGCCAGATATTTCAGAACAACCTTGTTTTCTTCCTGGACGGTGGCCGGTCATATGATTATGATTTTTATGATGACTATTATGATGAAGGAGGAATCCGTTCTTATACGAGAAAATTCCGGTACTATATCGGTAATTACGGACGGATGTTGAAAAACGACACCATCACCATCAAGAACCTGACGAACCAGGAAGTAACAACATTGTACGACCTGAATCCTTATCTCAATACGGGGTATAAAGGATTTTATCTCGTCGATATTGCCGACCTGAAAGAACCATGGCGGTCGACATCGAAATTCATTTCAATTTCCGACCTCGGGTTAATTGTCAAACAGAGTTCAAATGAAGTTTACGTCTTCGTGACCAGCCTCGCAAGCAACACTCCCGTCGGCAACGTAACGGTAAATTTAATATCAACCAATAACCAGACAATTTCCTCTCTGAAAACCAATAATGACGGTGTAGCCAGATTCGGAGATTTCAGAGAACTCAGCAAGGATTTTTCCCTCAAGTTGGTAACTGCCGAGACGGAAGGTGATTACAATTTCATCAATCTGGCTGATAATCGTGTTGAAACATCACGCTTTGACGTTGCGGGAAAACGGTCTGGAGAGTATTACGATGAAGAATCCTCTCTGAAACAAAAATACATTACACGGATGTTAAAAAAACTCCCCGTCCGCGTCCAAAAAGCCGACCTCCCCTACGATGCATTCATGTACGGTGATAGAAATATCTACCGACCGGGAGAAAAAATTTATTTCTCCGGCGTCGTACGCGACTTGACGAACGACATTCCAGCACAGATGCCAGTGCACATTAAAATATTCAACCCGCGGGGAATTGTCGCCAAGGAGCTCCAGCATACATTGAATGAAGAAGGCTCATTCGAATCGAGCTATCAGACATTGATGACAGGCCAGACAGGCGTTTATCGCTTCGAGCTGTATACAGGCAACAACGTCTACCTTGCGAGTTACGAAGTAAGCGTTGAGGACTTTGTCCCCGACAGACTCAAACTTTCGCTCAAACCTTCAAAAGATAAGGCAAGGCCCGGTGAACAAATCACCTATGATTTGCTCGCGTTGAATTTTTTCGGTCCTCCTGCTGCCGGCAGAAACTGGGAGTTTGAGGGAATGTTGGAACCAACCCCGTATTGGTCAAAGAGATTTCCCTCCTTTAATTTTACAGACCGAGGGGCAACAAATTATTCAGGAACTCCTTCAGTGAATACCGGTAAAACCGATGCTGAAGGAAAAGCGTCTATTGATTTCGCTATACCAGCAAACCTGACTTCATCCGGACTTATTCGGGCACGAGGGAGAGTTGCAGTATTTGACGAATCAGGACGTCCGGTCTACCAGATCGCTCAGACGACAATTTATCCGAAGGATTATTACATAGGTATTCACAACCTTGGAGATTATTACGTCAGTCCGAATACGCCCCAGAAACTCCGGTTGATCGCGGTCGATGCTTCTGATAAACCAATTGCAGGCTTCAAGGCACTTGTCCAGTTGATACGGCTGGAATGGTATTCTGTCCTTCGTCAATATACGCCTACAAATACCCTGAGGTATGTATCTGAACAGCGGGAGATCATTGAAAAGAACGATGTCGTCACGCTCGATTCCATTCCCGTCGAATACGCATACTGGGCTTCACAGTCGGGAGAATACATCGTCCGCGTTTCGAAATCAGAAGGTGCAGGGTATAATCAGATCAATTTTTATTCATACAGCTGGGGAACAACTGATGTGACATCATTCGAGATCGACCCGGAAGCCCGCATTCAGATGGTGTTCGATGATTCTGTGTACACACCCGGTCAGAAAGCGAAGATTCTGTTCAAAACCCCATTCGACGGAAAAATGCTTGTCACTGTCGAGAGAAACCGGATTTTTAGTTATCGCTATCTCGATGTGACAAACAACTCTGCATCGATGGAGCTTGGCGTCGATGAAAAATTTCTTCCAAATGTCTATGTGAGCGCAGTGTTATTTCGGAAAATCAAAGATATGAATATTCCTTTGCTTGCCGGACACGGATTCTGCCCGTTAATGGTGGAAAAGAAATCGAATAAGCTCGATGTGACAATTCAAGCGCCGGAGAAAATACGTCCGAAGAGAAAGCAAGCCGTCACTGTTACGGTAAAGAATGAGAAAAATGTCTTCGTGACAATTGCGGCAGTCGACGAAGGGATCTGTCAATTGAAAAATTACAAAACCCCCGACCCGTACGGCTTTTTTTACGCCAAGAAGGCTCTTGAAACGGAGACATTTGACTTCTTCAAGTACTTACTTCCCGAGCCATTGCGAAGCAGTACAGGGGGCGGCGAGACAGAAATGATGGCAAAGAGAGTCAACCCCCTTGGGGTTCAGAGATTCAAGCCGGTCGCGCTTTGGTCCGGCATTCTAAAGACTGATGCAAACGGACGGGCTGAAATTTTATTCGATATCCCCGAATTCAGCGGCGAGCTTCGCCTGATGGCTCTCGCATACAAGGGAGACCGCTTCGGCTCTTCCCAAAAGGCAATGAAAGTTGCAGACCCCGTGGTGATCACCCCCGCACTTCCGAGATTCCTTGCACCACATGATTCTCTCTCGATGCCCATCACTGCGTTTAATACTACTGAAAAACCGGTGAGCCTGAAATTTGAAATCGAGACTGTCGGTGGAGTGATACCATTGACCACAACAGCCGTTCTCGATGTCAACCCGAATCAGGAACGCTTTGTCACTGTTCAATTGAAAACCACCGATCGCATCGGCAAAGCCGTGGTTAAAATAAAAACGGTCGCCTTTGGAGAACCGTTGGAGTCTTCAACTGAATTACCTGTTCGCCCGATCGCGCCTTTCGTTTCCGAAGCAATCAGCGGATCGATCGAGGGAGGAGCAACGGCATCAAGTACAATTGAGAATATTTATTTGCCCTACAACAGAAAGTCATACATAACTTTCAGTCCATTTCCGGTTGCAAATTTTGCAAGAGAGCTGAAATACCTCGTCGGGTATCCGCACGGATGCATCGAGCAGACAGTTTCAAAAGCTTTTCCGCAAATTTACTTACGGGACATTGCCGGAATGCTCGACCCGACAATCCTGAATACTGGGAGTCCAACATATTTTGTCAATGAAGCGATCACCAAACTCGCTTCAATGCAATTGCACGATGGTGCGTTCAGCTATTGGCCCGGTGAATCATCACCCGCAGGAGGGTGGTCGATCGTGTATGCGACTCATTTTCTTCTTGAAGCAAAAAAAGCCGGATATGCAGTCTCAGAAAATTCAATCAACATGGCGTTGAATGCGGTTACGGCAATTGCACGCAGCAAATTGACAGAAGATTATTATTATTACGGCCCAGGTCAGAAAATTCTCGTCAAACGAATCGCGGATAAGAGCACCATATATGCGTTGTATGTTCTTGCACTGGGAGGCCAACCCGAAAAATCAATCATGAACTTCTACCGGGTAGAACGCGGGTTGTTGACAACTGACACTCAATATCTCCTTGCTGGTGCATTTGCGTACGCGGGCGACCGGAAAACATATCTCGAGCTCTTGCCGCCGGAATATATCTCGGAAGAAGCGCAGCGAACATCAGGGTACAATTTTGATTCCCCTGTCAGAGCAAATGCCCTCATCCTCAATATTCTTCTGGAGACGGACCTGAACAATCCATATATACCGCGGTATATGGAATATCTTTCCAAAGTATATCGCAATTATTACTGGTTCAGTACACAGGATGATGCGTTTACCCTCCTTGCATTCGGAAAAGCTGCCCGCATGGCATCGGCTACAAAAATTGATGGATTTGTGAAGGTTGGGGAAAAGACTTTTTCCTATACCGGCGGGAATCAAAAAGTTGATATCGAGCCGTTCGGAAAAAAACTGACGCTCACGATGAACGGGACAGGACGTGTGTACTACTCAATCATCACTGATGGAATCAGAAAAAACGGAACGATAAAAACCGAGGATAAGAATCTGCAGGTCAGGCGCGAATTCTTCGACCGCAACGGCATGCCGGTTAACCTCAGCGCAGTGAAACAGAATGACCTTGTGATTGTAAAACTGACGTTGAATTCTGCCGTTAACATGCTGGAAAACGTTGCAATCACCGACCTGCTGCCGGCGGGGTTCGAAATTGAAAACCCGCGTTTAACGGAAAATACCAACTACAAGTTCATTTCAAATGCATCGGTCCCATCGTACATCGATATACGTGACGACAGGATTAATTTGTATACGAGCTTTCATGGTGGAAACCGTCAACAAATCTTTTATTATATGGTGAGGGCTGTGACTGCCGGCGCGTTCGAGTACGCTCCGGTTGTCGCGGAGGCGATGTATGATGCAAATTATTATTCGGCAAGCGGACAGACGAAACTGAGAATAATGAGGTGATGGCGCGGGATAGTATCCATAATTGACTTTGCACGGCTCTCTTTGTAAGTTCATGAGGGATATCTTCAGGATACCCCTCATGAACAATGCCCCTGATTGAAAAGGAAAAAAATCTTCCTGCAAAGAAACTGATAACTCTGGGGATTCCTTTGTTCGTTCTTGCAGTCGTAATTTCGATGTTGACTCATCAATTTGCGCACATTATCGCTGAGCGAACAATTTGCAAATCCGACAGTATTGAGAATGTCAACGTTGTCGACACCCTGTCTCCGCATGCAGGGCGAACTCAATGCCCTCTCGCCGCACTCGCCGGAATTTGCTGGACATTTCTCCTCGCAATTGTTTCATTCGGATTATTTGTCCACCGTTCCGATAATCTTTTCCTTGCCTCGATGGCATTTGTCAACGCTTCGTCACGGATTCCGCAAACTTTGACGGTATTTCTCCAACTCTTGTTTCACAACAAATCCAAACTCGTCATCGACGAAACCACTGCTTTATCACTGCTCCCTTTCCGTGACCCGACAATTTCTGTGCTGATCGTTTTTGCCTTTCTTCTCGTAACATCGATACTGACAGTCATTACTATTCACGATCTGAGGAAAGTCCCGTGGAAATTCTTCGTTGCAATCGGGCTCTTTCTTTCCATCGTCCCGATTGAAAATCTTCTGTGGAGTCTATTCGGCCCCTTATTTTCTTAAGCGGGGCTTTGCAAAATTACCTTGGCGGCTTTAAACCCGCTTAACACCGCCCCCTCTATTGTGGCGGGTACCCCAGTGTTCGTCCAGTCTCCCGCCATAAGACAATTTTCTATCGGCGTCACAGTACCGGGGCGAAAGGCTTCGACATCATTTGTAGGTGAAAATGTGGCTCGCTTTTCTTTGATGACGATGGAATGCAACAGCGATGTTTTTCCAGACTCCGGAAATACTTTTTGCAAATCCTCAAGAGCAATTTTCACAATCTGTTCCTTCGGTAAATCGACGACATCATACGCACCGCTGATGACCGCAGAAAGAAAACCTGTTATTGATTTTTCCCCGCCAATGATTTTCCTTCTATTGAAGATCCACTGCAACCTACTGTTTATCAAACCGAGGAATTCCGTTTTCATGAACTCCCTTTCGAACCATAAATGAATTGATACAATCGGCGAACAGGAGAACTGCTCTGCATGGGAAAATGGCTCGAGGCTCTGCAATTCTTTGGGAAGAAGTTTTTCCAAACTATGGGGCGGGACTGCAATAATAACGTGCTTTGCATGACATCCTGTTCCATCCTTCAATGTAATCCCTGTTGCTCTGGAGTGGCTGACGTCAACTGTCGTTACCTCGGCGTTCCTGAATATTTTCGCTTTTCTGTCCAGAAGAAAGCGCTCGGCGGGAGTTACGTACAATTCTGTCTGACCGATGACAGGAATAAACATCGATGCATCAGATTTCTTTCCGAGCAACGCCGATTTCAACGACCGGGCAAAGAGCATCGCTGAAGCCCGGCCGGGCAGTTCATTCATAATAGAAATTGCGAGAGGAAACCATAAACATTGTTTTGCCTCATTTGACTGATGTAATTCCGTCAGCCACTGATCGACAGTTAACGAAGAAAGATGCTGTTCCAATTTTGAATTCCAGCGTCGTATCATTATACCGATGTTCAACAACTGCTGACGTTCCTTGAAGGAAAGGAGGTTAAACTTCAACATTCCCGCGGTAACGTGTAACGGTTTCGGAAGCCTTGATACTTTAAATTCCGCAAATCCTTTGGCGGGGTGGTACAACGGCAGCTGCAATGCATTCTGTGCTCGTAGGAACTGTTTTGTCCCGATGAGCCCGAGGTATCGAAATGTGTTTTTATACGCACCGATCAGTACGTGCTGTCCGTTGTCGACAATGTCTCCCGTGCTTTCATCAGTGTACGAATAGCACCTTCCCCCCAGCTTTGGAGCTTGTTCATAGAGAGCAACGTGAACACCGTGCGATGCAAGCTCAACTGCAGCGGCGAGGCCGCTGAGACCGCCGCCGATAATCGCAACATCCGTTGTCATCTGCTGAGAATTCGGCGGGTGAGCCAATATTTGATCGCTATCAGAAGCTGAAGGTAACGGGGAAGAGAAACTGAAGCGTCGAACACATTATAATTAGATTTTTTGATGCGAAGAAGAGTATGATAATAAATCCGCTCCATAATCGTTGCCGCAAACATCGCACGCCTGTCTTGAGCTGGCAGAGATGCCTGTGCTTTGTGAAAATATTCTTCTGCACGTTCTGCCTGGAACTTCATCAACTCTACAAATTGGGGCGAGTACCTCCCGGCGAACATTTCTGCATCGGAATATCCGAACCGTCGCAAGTCCTCCTGCGGCAGGTATATTCTTCCGTATTTCGCGTCGATCCCGACGTCGCGCAGAATATTGGTCAACTGAAGGGCAATCCCAAGATTAACGGCATACCCCTTCGTGCGTTCATCCCGGCAATTAAAAATTTCCAGACACATCAGCCCGACCGAAGAGGCGACGTGATAACAATACGTCTTCAGCTCATCGAATGTCTCGTAGCGGTTTTTCACGAGGTCCATCTCGACGCCTTCGATCAATTCATAAAAGTGATTAACGGGGATACTAAACCGTTGTGCAATCGAACTCAACTGGTTGAGTAGTGTATAGTTCGACTTACCCGCGAGTGCCTGTTCAAGTTCCTTCCTCCACCGTCGTAATTTCTCGACCTTCCCCTCCACCCCGTCATTTGCATCCACAATATCATCAGTGGTCCGGCAAAAAGCGTAGACTGTCCGTATCGCATCCCGCTGGTACCTGGGCAGAAAAGAAAACGAGTAATAGAAACTCGTGCTGCTCTCTTTCACGATCGCCGCAGCTACGTTCGATCCCATATTCTTTCTTTCTTTCCAAGCCTTGTCAAATCTTTCACAAATACTCCTCGTATGAGAATCATCAATTTATTCAGGCTGTTGAGTGACGGGCGGCGTTGGAAGACATGGTAGTCTGCACGTTCGATCTTTCTGAGAATCGACATTCCGCCAAGCCAGACAAGCTTCAGTTCAAGCTCCAAATCCCTATCAACTGACGTGGTCAATGCAACGCCTTCGAAAAAAAGATTCCGCGTTCTGTTGACTTCAAATCTTAACAGTTCCTTAAAATGCCGGTCGTAAATACCACGTCTCCAATCTTCCAAAGCATATCCTGCTTCCTGCATATCCTCTAGCGGTATGTACAGTCGGTCCTTTTTAAGGTCAACGCCGACATCCTGCCAAAAATTCGTCAGTTGAAGGGCAGTACAGATGTTATCAGACAGGGTAAACAATTGTTCGTCACGATATCCGAATGTCATGAGCACCAGCCTGCCAACGGGATTTGCAGAGCAGCGGCAATAGGCGAGAAGGTCTTCAAACGTCGGATAACGATGTTGCGTAACATCTCGCTTGAATGCTGTAAGCAGATCCTGCAACAATGCGATAGGAATTCCGAGCCGCTGAATTGTTTCACTCAATGCGATGAAAACCGGATGTTCGGCGAACCCTTCGTAACACCTCCGGAGCTGTTCTTCCCATGCCTCCAGCCGGGTAAGGCGTTCAGCTTCAGTAAGGTTCCCTTCGTCTGCCATATCATCAGCAAGGCGGCTAAATGCATACACCGCCTGGATATATGGGCGCTTTTCTTCCGGTAGAAATAATGAAGCGACCGGAAAATTTTCATAATGCGTGTTTGTTACCGAGGCACAATATTTGAACGCTTCATCGAGAGAATAACTTCTGGTCTGAGGGCGAAGATCAGTCTGCATGCCGGCATTGAAAAAATTTTATGCAAAATACTAAAGAATTGCTGGAAAGTCAACGAACCTGCTTGAAGCGGATTCTCTCGTCACCTTGATTATCACTCATATTTGTCGTATATTTTCAATAAATTAAGGCGGAGTAGCTCAGTTGGTTAGAGCAACGGAATCATAATCCGTGTGTCGGGGGTTCGACTCCCTCCTCCGCTACAAGCCACAATAAATTTGTGGAAAAAACGTCTTTAGGAGTATGCCGCAAGGTTCTTTTCTTCATGCATTACGAGAATTTAATCACCAATTTCGTTTGATTGAACGGGGTGAACGGATTATTCTCGCAGTCAGCGGCGGTATAGATTCGATGGTTCTGGTGGACACCTTGTGTAAACTTCAGGATGAGTTAAAACTCATGCTTGCAATTGCACATTTCAACCACGAATTAAGAGGAAAAGACTCGAACGACGATGAATCGTTTGTCCGCTCGGTAGCGAAATTGAAAGGAATTGAATGCTACGTCGAACATGCAAATACGGCTTCGATTGCGGAATCCCGAAAGCTTTCGCTTCAGGAAGCGGCACGGGATCTGCGCTACAAGTTTCTGGCAAAACTCAGAACATCGCTCGGTTTTCAAAAGATTGCCACAGCACATCACGCCGATGATAATGCAGAGACCATTCTCTTTAACGCATTTCGCGGCGCGGGTGTCCAGGGACTCTCCGGTATTCCGGTGATGAGAAAGGATTTAGGAGTCATTCGCCCTCTTCTGTTTGCAGCTCGTGAAGAAATCAGAGAATACGCCGTTGCCAACAAAGTCGCATACCGCGAAGACATCTCAAATGCACAGAATGAGTATACACGGAATTTTCTTCGAAATTCGTTGATACCCCAGATACGCGAACATATTAACCCGAACCTAACAGGAACGCTTCGGCGAACGGGAGAATTGTTTGACCAGGTTGAGCAATATCTCAAAGAACAGGCCGCCAAGGTCCTTCCCGATGTTATTGTGCGCCGTTCGAACGATGAAATAGTTTTCGACCTGAACAAGTTTCATAACCAGCCTGTCTTTATACAGGAACATCTCCTGTTCCATACTGCAAAAGATTTTATCAGGATGGATATCGATTTTACGGCAGTGAAGACGATGCTGAAGATCTCCCATGCAGAAACGGGTTCATCGAATTCAATTTCGAAGGATATCGTTCTGTTTCGTAACCGGGAGTACTTGTTTTTCAGGCGGGTTCCGAAGGCGGCTCCATTCCGCTACCGTATTGAACCGGAACAATCGTTCGAGTTCGAGCAGTTTCGTTTCCAATCTACAATTGTTCCTGCGGCGACTCTCTCGAAAGACCCGCACACCGAGTATGTGAATGCGACCGTCCTCGGCAAGGAGCTTGTCCTTCGGTCATGGAGCGAAGGCGATTGGTTCATCCCGCTCGGGATGAAGGAGAAAAAAAAACTGAGCGATTTTTTTGTCGACCAAAAAATTCCGCTGTTTGAAAAGCATTTGATTCCAATCTTTGTTTCGGACGGCGATATTGTTTGGATCTGCGGTCGACGCCTGGACGACCGGTTCAAAATCACGTCAACAACGACAAAAATTCTGAAGATTGAATATACACCACGAAATCACGTATCGTAATGAAGAAACAACTTCAGATTAACGGCGACAAGTTTGTTCTCTACCTGTCTGAAAAAAAAATTCAGGCGCGTGCCAAACAGCTTGGCAGACAGATTAGTAAGGATTACAAAGGGAAAGTACCGATCTTTATCGGTATCCTGAACGGGTCATTCGTATTTATGGCAGACCTGATCCGTTCGGTCGCGGTCGATTGTGAGGTTGATTTTTTGAAACTCTCAAGTTACGGAGATTCGAAAATCAGCACCGGGAATGTAAAGCTCTTAAAGGAATTAAACTGTCAGGTTGAAGGAAGGGATATCATCATCGTCGAAGATATCGTCGATTCAGGGTTGTCTGTCGATTTTATGATTAAGCTCATCAGTGTACAGAACCCGCGTTCAGTGAAAGTTGTTTCATTATTATATAAGAAAGAAGCAGTAAAAATCAACGTTCCGATTCATTACTATGGATTCGTTGTCCCAAAATATTTCGTGATCGGCTATGGACTTGATTACGCCCAGAAGGTGAGAAATTTACGTGGAATTTACCGACTGGCCGATACTACATCGGTCTAAAAAATGAAAGTACTCAATGGAAGATTTCAAACAAAATAACAAACAGAAAAACGAACCCCGAACCCCGAAACGGCTCACGCGGCAAAGACGTCCCCGTCTGCCGAAGCCCCAGTTCAGAAATGACGACGATTTTAATTGGGGGAAAGTCCTCAAAGTTGTCCTGGGCTGGCTGGCAATTATTCTACTCGTATTCTTCGTCATGAACCTGTTCCGTGACCCTCAAAGCTCTGAGTACGACCTGGAATATACCCAATATCTTGAGCTTTTGAAGGACGGACAGATCAAGACTGCGACGATCAAAAAATCCGACCTCAATAACTATGATTTCCATGGCGTTCTCAAGGAACCGATGGATGTCATGACATCGAGCGGAAAAAAAGCGCGCGCTGAAAAATTTGTTGTCACACTCCCCTACGTTGACGGTGCGCTGGTACAGAACTGGAACGATAAGGGTATTCGCTTCACAATCTCAAAAGAAGATAATATCTGGACAAACACGCTATTGAGTGCTTTGCCGTGGCTCCTGATCTTCGGTATCTGGCTAATCATCATGCGCCGCATGCAAGGCATGGGCACAAAAGGGATCTTCTCATTCGGTAAAAGCCGTGCGAAAACAATTAATGAAGGTGCACCGAAAGTGACATTCCAGGATGTCGCAGGAGCTGACGAGGCAAAAGTTGAATTACAGGAGATTATAGAATTTCTTAAGGAGCCGACAAAATTCCAGCGGCTAGGCGGGAAAATCCCCCGCGGAGTTCTCCTGCTTGGACCTCCAGGTACCGGCAAAACTCTCCTCGCCCGCGCCGTCGCTGGAGAAGCAGGCGTACCGTTCTTCTCTATTTCCGGCGCCGATTTTGTCGAAATGTTTGTTGGCGTCGGCGCAAGCCGTGTTCGGGATCTATTCGACACAGGAAAGAAAAATGCCCCGGCGATTATCTTCATCGATGAAATCGACGCTGTAGGACGACATCGCGGAGCCGGCCTGGGCGGCGGACATGACGAACGAGAACAGACATTGAACCAGCTCCTTGTAGAGATGGACGGATTCGAACAGAATAGCGGCGTCATTATCATTGCAGCAACGAACAGGCCGGATGTACTCGACCCAGCGCTTCTTCGGCCGGGGCGGTTTGACCGCCAGGTTGTTGTGGACCGGCCGGATGTCCGTGGAAGGGAAGGAATTCTGAAGGTTCATACTCGCAATATCCCGCTCGACTCCGACGTGAAGCTCGAAGTGCTTGCAAAAGGGACACCCGGACTCGCTGGCGCCGACCTCGCAAATCTTGTGAACGAAGCCGCACTTCTCGCCGCCCGTCAGAATGAAAAATCAGTGACGATGCGTCACTTTGAAGAGGCAAAAGACAAAGTGATGATGGGAACTGAGCGGAAGAGCCTCATCATTTCAGAGCGGGAAAAGAAGGTTACCGCGTATCATGAATCCGGACACGTGCTCGTCGCAAAAAAAATCCCGGAAGCCGACCCTGTGCACAAAGTCACCATCATCCCCCGCGGGCGCGCACTCGGCGTAACAACCTATCTGCCGATCGACGAAAAACATACATACTCCAAGGAATACCTGGAAGCTATGATCACATACGCGCTTGGCGGACGTGCAGCGGAAAAACTCATATTTAATGAACTGACGACCGGTGCGGGTAACGATATCGAGCGGGCCACGAACCTCGCACATAAAATGGTTTGCGAATGGGGGATGAGCGAACGCCTGGGACCGCTTTCCTATGGAACGAAGGAAGAAGAAATATTCCTCGGAAGAGAAATTACACGCTCGAAAAATTATTCCGAATCGACCTCGGTCGCAATCGACGAAGAAGTGAAAAAGATTGTGACAAACGGGATGCTCCGTGCGGAAAAAATCCTTCAGGAAAATATTGAAGCATTACACCGAATTTCGCTTGCATTGCTTGATCGGGAGATCCTCGATGGAGAGGAAGTGGATAAAATTATCCGCGGGGAAGAGCTCCCGCCTCTTGAACGCCGTAACAACGGGCAGGAACAATCCCTTAACGCAACCGCTCAGGGAGAACCGACGAAATAGTGGTGCCTGAAGACCTGTCAAAGAGCAGCGGTGAATACAGGATAGAACTTATCCGGAAAGCAATCCACCTCTGCTCGCTCTCAATTCCTGTAGCATATTTTTTTTATCCGCGCGCGACAGCATTGAGCATAATCATTCCGGTAACACTCGCATGCATCGCGGTCGACATCATGCGACATTACGTCAAGCCTGTGCAAGACCAGTTCTACAGGATTTTTGGATGGCTCCTGCGACCGAGTGAAAGTGATCTTCTGAAAAAAAGACTTAACGGCGCCACTTATGTGCTGATTTCGGCAACATTATGCATCCTATTTTTTCCAAAAATCATCGCAATAACGTGCTTTTCCATTCTCATCATTTCTGATTTAACTGCAGCACTCGTCGGAAAGCGGTTCGGCAGACACCCTCTGTTCAGAAAATCGATTGAGGGAAGCCTGGCATTCTTCCTGAGCGCAGTTATCGTGGTTATCCTTACTCCAAAAATTGAATACCGTGCCGGTGAATATATTATCGGTTCGGTTGCTGCGCTGGCCGGCACGATCGCTGAAGTTCTTCCGACAGGAATTGACGATAATCTTTCAGTCCCGCTCTCAGCCGGCATAACATTGTGGCTGCTCTATTCCCTTGTCATGCCGATGGTAGATATTTATAAATTCGGATAACTGCCGGAACCTGTGAGGTAGCAAAAATTCTTCATGCATACTAACATCGAAAAAAAATGAGAGTATATCTTTCCGGCGGTATGGAATATGCAGACGGGGAGGGCGTGCATTGGCGAAAAGAGATGCAGCAATGGCTGGAACATAGGCTTGCACACGATGTGTTCAACCCGAACATTGAAAGCGATAAATTCTTCAATGATAATTATCCCGGTATTGATTTCCGGAAGCTGAAAACCGACAATGTAACATTGTACCAGGAAATTGTCCGTCATCTTGTCGAAATCGATTGCCGGGAAATTGCCGAGCGATCGGATTACATTATTTGCTATTGGGACGAAGGAGCGGCAAAAGGAGCCGGCACAAAAGGCGAACTGACAATGGCAAAATTCTTCAGGAAACCGGTATACTTCGTGACCTCTGTTCCGTTACATGAAGTGCCGGGATGGATATTAGGATGTGTAACAAAAACGTTTACAGGGTTTGAAGATTTGAAGAAGTTCCTGTCCGGTCCTTCAAAATGAATCCTTAAAACGGTTCAAACCTTCTAAAGATTAGCATATCATCCCTCCACTGCCTCAAGGACAAGCTCAGCAATATCTTTCACCAGAACATTGTCGGTTGCCTCTTTCGCTTTTACGCCATCCGTCATCATCGTCATGCAGAACGGACAGGCCGTACCAATAACATCGGGCTTCAGAGCTAATGCCTCTTCTGTCCGTTCGATATTTACTCTCTTGCCGATGTGCTCTTCCATAAACATTCTTGCCCCGCCCGCGCCGCAGCAAAACCCCTTATCCCGGGAGCGCTTCATCTCGACAGTTTCAACTCCCGGAATCGACTCGATAACATTGCGGGGCTGCTCGTAGAGCTGATTATACCTTCCAAGGTAGCAGGAATCGTGATAGGTAATTTTTGCCCTTTTCTCCTTTGTCAGTTTTATCTTCCCCGATTCAATCAATCCCTTAATAAACTCCGTGTGATGAATCACCTCATACTTCCCGCCGAAGTGAGGATATTCATTCTTAAAAATATTAAAACAGTGAGGGCAGGTGGTGACGATTTTTCTTACCTTGTAGTTATTCAGCATTCCGACATTTTCCGTCATCAGCATCTGAGCAAGATATTCATTCCCTGCCCGTCGTGCGGGATCACCGGTACATTTCTCTTCCGTACCGAGAATTGCAAACCTTATGTCTGCCATTTTCATCAACCTGGCAAAGGCATGCGTTACTTTCTTGTACCGTACGTCGTACGCACCAGCACATCCCACCCAAAAAAGAATTTCAGCGTCCGGTTGTTCCGATAGCCGGGGAATCTGTAAATCTTCCGCCCAGTCAGCCCGGCTTGAATGACTGAACCCCCACGGAGTAAAGTTCCGTTCGAGATTCTGGAACGTCGCCTGCATTTCTTTGGGAAAGCGGGACTCGTTGAGCACCAGATACCTGCGCATATCGACAATGGAATCGACATGTTCAATCATCACCGGACATTCCTGTACACAGGCCATGCATGTCGTACATGCCCAGAGTTCGTCTTCCGAAACATAATTATCCACGAGAGTTTTCTGAATTGGATGTAGCTGCCCTTCTGTGCCACTTTCCCCGGCGGCAGGGTCATACGCCTTGGCGAGCAAGAGCGGCGCTTTTTCCATCGTCCGCTTGCGAATATCGACGATAATTTTTTTCGGGGAAAGCGGTTTGCCGGTGATTGCTGCCGGGCAGGCTGCCGTACATCTGCCGCATTCAGTACATGTATACCCATCAAGCAATTGCTTCCACGTCATGTCATCAACATCAGATGCCCCAAACTTTGTTGCCGTCTCATCCTGCAAGTTTAACGGTTTCAATTGCCCTCTGGCGCCGAGTTTTGCAAGATATACATTAGGCACCGATGAAAGCACGTGCAAGTGTTTTGAATAGGGAAGATAATTCATGAACCCAAGGACCACCATGATGTGCATCCACCAGAAGGAATGAAACCAAAATTCCTTACTTTCCGGAGAAAGACCGTTAAAAACGGTTGAAATTGCACTTGAAACAAACCGTGCGCTGCCTCCTACGGGTTCGCCGCGGCTTATACTTGCAGCGTTTTGGCCGAACATGGAACACATAACCAGCAGTATCAGAAGAAGAATGATGGTCGCATCAACCTGAGAATGATGTTCAACAAGTAACCTCTCCGGTCGTGTTACATACCGCCTGAAGAGAGCAAGCAGAACCGAACCGATCACAAACACACCCAAGAGGTCTTCACCGGCAAGGAGGGGTGGATATAGAGGTCCGATAAACGAAAATGAGAATCCGGGAGATAATCCCTGGCCGATGGATTCAAGAATTGCCAGAAGGAGGATAACAAATCCCCAAAAAATAAATAAATGCATAATGCCTGCAAGCGGCTCCCGAAGAAGTTTCGTTTGCCCGAATGCGACGACAAGCGTCGTCCATACTCGTTGTTTCCAATGATCTGTGCGTTGTTCCGGCTTGCCGATGAACAAATAGGAAATAAGACGCCTGACGTTGTACAAAAACAGGACAAGCGTTCCACAAAGCAGGAAAAGAAATAACACTACATGGAGAGGCATGAAAAGTCAGGGGAACTGAATCGTGTTCTTATTCTTGTACAATCATATTGCCATCGAGGACAGTGACAGCGGTGCCGCCGATCCGCACCGTTGATGGCGTGTTGTTGTCCAGACGCATGTCGACCATGACACGGCCCCGCCTGCCCACAGCGTCTCCTTGTTCGCCTTGAAACACACATCGGTCATCATCACATTTCAACAGTCCGTTTTGATATAACAATACCGCAAGCGGACCGTGAGCCGAACCTGTCACAGGGTCTTCATTAATACCGAGATGCGGCGCAAAGAAACGAGAGTGAACCACAGAATCGCGGTCGATGGTTTCGGTTGTAAACACACACATTCCGCCAAGTTTATGCGTCATAAGAAATTTCGTCATTGAAAGGAAATTCGGTTTCATGGCAAAGAGCGTGTGCAGTCTCCGGACCGGGATGAAGAGATAATCACTGCGCAAAATCGACATCTTATTATCAAATTCGTTCAGTGAAATATTAAGAACACGAACAAGGTCGAGCTTGTAATGTGTTACTCGCTCAAAGGACGGAATTTTCAGGCCAAACATCACCGAAATCGACCCTTTCTCTTTCGCCACATCGACGGGGAGAATTCCTGACGCAGTTTCCAGCTCAAAATGATAGGCCCCATCATTCGCCATACCCGCTTTCCCTTCTTCCGCAAGAGCATGAAAACTGGCAATTGTTGCGTGACCGCACAGCGGAACTTCCGTAGTTGGTGTAAACCATCGGATGCGTAAATCTGCATCATTTCTGCTCGGGGGAAGAATAAAAGCCGTCTCTGAGATATTCATTTCGCGTGCCACAGACTGCATCTGGCGCTCGCTCAGATTCTCCCCCTCCAAAACAACCCCGGCGGGATTTCCCGTGTGGGGAGTTGCCGTAAACGCATCGACCTGTTTAATGTTAATCTTGATCATCTTCTACGAATTTGTTGAACAATTGATACTCGTCAGCACCTTTTTATCCCTGATGTAGTAAAGATAATCCTCTATGCAGAAAAATGTACCCGGAAGCGATGTTGCAAGACCTGTCGCGATCATTTCCTGCAATACAACTTGTGACTGTCCGCCCTCAAACACTACAAGATGCTGGTTAAAAACCTCACTGGTAGGATTCTTACTCACGTTATCATAATATCCAAGAATCACGAAAGGATTTTTGTCAAGATATTCTATCTGACCAATCCTTTTTGCACCAAACCGAACCTTCTCAATCGCTCTCAGGACATTAATTTCATCCGCACGGAGCGTATTTTCCGGGCGAGGAAGTTCGATCTGCTCGACAGCGTTCGAAAACGCAATATCCCTGAGCGCGTTGACATATTCAACTTCTACTTCCCGGGTAACTGCACCGGTTTGAACATCGAGCTCGAAAAATTTCCGATGGTCGAATGAATCCTGACTGGCATAAACGTATCCTTTGTATGCAAACAAAAAAGTTAACGTGGTATTTATCCACTTTGTAGATCCTGTTGCGAGTGAGACTGCATAGATGTTTTTATGTTCGGGTAGATCCGGGGTTGCGTATTCGTGAAGAAACAGCACATCATCATGTACCGCTTCCATACCTATCCACCAGCGTTCATCGAAATGAATATTTTTCCAAAGCACATTTCCAGAAATCCGGTCAAGACAGAAAAAAGAAACGGACTTGGCATCTACATCTCTATCCTCACCAACAAAAAGCCCGTTTCGCGAGGCAAGCAATCTCCAGAGAACACCCTGTGTTCCAAATTCCCAAACATGTTTCAGTTTTTTCTTCGGCCATGTTCTCCACCACGCCATAAAGGCAAATCGCTATTTTTCTCGCATAAGATAATCATCTACAAATTCAATATCAAGATTTTTGTTTATTAAAATTTCTGCGAGAAGGGTGCTGTTTTACCCGTTTGAGAAATATTCTTCAATATTGACCCGAATTTTCCGTAATGCCAGCGATCTATGACTAATTCTATTCTTAATTTCTATCGATAGCTCGGCAAAAGTCTTGTTGTAGCCAATTGGGATAAACAACGGGTCATAGCCAAAGCCTCCTGTACCTCGAGGCTTTGTTGCAATAGACCCTTCGCAAATTCCTTCCGATATATTTTCGACATGTGGAGCAACAAACGCGATGATACACCTAAATCTTGCGTTCCGTTCACTCAAGGGACAATTTTTCATCTCCGAGAGAAGTTTCCGGTTGTTCGCTTCATATGTGACATGCTCGCCGGCATATCTTGCTGAAAACACTCCAGGCCGCATGCCAAGAGCAAACACTTCAAGCCCTGAATCGTCAGCGAGAGCGGGAATGCCCGTGGCGAGAAAAATCTCCCGCGCTTTTTTTAAAGCGTTCGCTTCAAGCGTCGTTCCATCTTCCACGACCTCTGGGAGTGCTTTAACATCAAGCAAGCTGACAATATCTACATTTAGCATCTGAAGGATGTCCCGGATTTCTTGTATTTTCCCACGGTTCCTGGTCGCCAACATTAATTTATCGTTCATCATTTAAATACATACCAAAGGTTTGACATTTCTGGATTGATACTGAACTGATTGGGTAACAACGAAAGGAGTACAACGGAGAAATCATTGAAGGAGAAGTTGAACCGCATCTTCGATATGTTCAACTCCGACAAGCTCGATTCCTCCATTCCGGACACTGCTCTTCAAGTTATTTTTCGGCAACAGGATTTTTTTGAAGCCAAGTTTGGCCGTTTCCTGAATTCGTTTTTCGATTTGACTGATTGTCCGGATTTCCCCTCCCAACCCGATTTCTCCCACCATGACAGATTGAGAATCAACAGGGACATCACGTAAGCTGGAAATGATTGATAATGCTATGCCAAGGTCGACTGCAGGTTCATCGACACGAACTCCACCAGCTATATTTACAAAAACATCTTGCTGACCGAGCATGACACCCATTCGTTTCTCTAGAACGGCGAGCAGTAAACCTAATCTCCTGTAATCAAACCCGGTCGTATTGCGCTGGGGAACCCCGTAACTTGTCGGCGTAACAAGCGCCTGCACTTCAATGAGAATGGGCCTCGTTCCTTCGACGCTGGCAACAACTGCGGAACCCGACGCACCGTAAGCCCGCTCGGAAAGAAACACCTCGGAGGGGTTTTTCACTTCTCTCAATCCGCTGTCCCTCATTTCAAAAATACCGATTTCATTCGTCGAGCCAAACCGATTCTTCATTGCGCGCAGGATGCGGTAAGCATAATGTCGCTCACCTTCAAATTGAAGTACCGTATCAACCATATGCTCGATGACTTTGGGTCCCGCAAGGACGCCTTCTTTCGTCACGTGCCCGATGAGAAATATCGGGACTGATTTACTTTTGGCGATGCGCATAAACTGTGCGGTCGACTCCCGAACCTGCCCAACACTTCCGGCAGAACTTTCAAGGTCGGAACGGAACATTGTTTGCACAGAATCGACAATAATAACATCGGGCGTTGCTCGCTCCACCGTCTCCATGATCACTTCCATGTTTGTTTCCGGGAAAATTAACAGTGAATCGGAGGGCGTTACATTTAGTCGTTCCGCTCTTAATTTTATCTGACTGGCAGATTCTTCTCCCGAGATGTAAAGAACAACCTGATCACGGAGCTGAGAAGCGAACTGCATCATCAACGTTGATTTACCAACACCAGGGTCGCCGCCAAGCAGAATCACGGAACCGGGGACGATCCCCCCACCCAGCACTCTGTCAAACTCATCGATGGATGATGGAAGCCTCTCAGTATCGACCGCGTCTACTTCTTTAAGTGACAGAGGCCGCGCCTGCGGCACCGTCATCGCGCGTTTCGTTGCAATTTTACGAGTGAGTTCTTCAACAAACGAGTTCCATTCACCGCAGTTAGGACATTTCCCCAACCAGCGGGGCGATTCGTAGGCACATGTTTGACAGACATAGTTTGATGAAAGCTTTTTCATGTCATTTTTTCCGACCGATCCTTACGTCTCTTCCCCACAATAATTTAGTACGAAGTAAATCGTAGTATGTCCGGTTTTTTCTCTTCACAAGCTTTATTGTGTATGGTGCTTTCTGAACAATAACTTCAGTGGGAATATCATAAAAGCCTTCTACCTGTCCATCGGCCGTGATGTGAACTGATTTCGCATCGCCGTTTATTGTAATTCTTATGACACTCGTATCAGGAACAATCACCGGCCGCGCAGTCAATGTATGGGGGGCGATGGGGTTTATCGTAATAACGTTGCTGTGCGGGGTTACAATGGGACCGCCGCTTGCAAGCGAATACGCAGTGGAACCTGTCGGAGTGTTGACAATAATGCCATCGGCGGTATACGTGACGAGGTAATCCCCGTTCACATATGTCTCCAAATCGATGACTCGGGCAGAAGCTCCTTTATCGACAACAATATCATTCAACCCAAAATAGGGTTTACTATCCTTCTGATTTTTTGCCTGGAGAACCATCCTTTCCTCAATAAAATATCGTCCGCTCAGAATCTCATCGAGACATTGCTGAAGCTCATCAACCGATACCTCTGCGAGAAACCCCAGTTTCCCCACATTAATCCCGAGAATCGGAGTCCCGTGCATTCCTATAATGCGTGCCGCTGAGAGCATAGTCCCGTCTCCCCCAAGCGCGATAAGAATGTCACACTTCGAGGAGAGGTCATGTTCATTGCAAACATGGTCATTTTCAAGCAATGGTCCGTTAGGTTGTGCGCTCAGCCAGGCTGCAAGTTCGTCGTGAATGACGAATGTGGTATCCCTTTTTCTCAAAATGGAAAGCAGCTTTCCGGTGACGTCGCTAACCGCTGGTTTTGTCGTATTGCCAATAATGCCAAATTTCATTGAGTGTTGGTTTCTCGAGTCGTTGGTGGTGATGATGGGGTTATCCGGGATTTGGAAACTTCATCGACATAATTAAGCTTCAGTTCCTGGAGAACCGTCGAAAGGATCTTCTGCTCTTCCGGAGTCAGGTTGCCCTTCATTTTCGTGTGAAGCATTTCCAGCATATCGATGGAAATCTGTGCCTGGGCTAAGTCCTGCTCGATCTTATCCGACAATGGAGATTTGAGCTTTCCCATTTGTTGGAGCGCCGCAGTCTGGAACATCAGGACAAGTTGCGTAAGTAAAATTTCGTTTTTTTCACTCATGAGTTTTCCTTTGGGGATATAACACTACGATAGTAGGAAATTCGCCTTTGAAAATCAATCACAAGAAAGGGGTGACGGCTTTCGCATTATCGATAATTCTTCCTGCCAGCGAGCTGCTGAAGTTCATCAAATACCTTTTCAGGATTGATATTTTCAATATTCCCATTTTCCCCCCGGAGCCCGATACAATCTGCACCATACGGTTTCCATTCACCTGGATCTGTGGTGCCAAACAGCGCAAGAACAGGGATTCCGGATGCAGCTGCCAAATGCATCACACCGGTATCATTGCATAACAATGCGTCACAACAAGTAAAATACGCCGCCAAAGTTACTAACCCCGTTGGAGAAATTTTCAACGGCTCAAATTTTATCATCCGGCAAAATTGGTCACACAACTCCTGTTCGGCGGGACCCCAAAAGAGGAGAATTTGTGCCTGGTGTTTCTCATGCAGCATCGTTGCAACTTTACTGAAATAGCCGACGGGCCAACGGTTTCCATGTTTTCCGGCGCCGGGGTGTATTCCAATAACTAACTTATCCTCGAGCAGGCCCATTTTCAGCAACTCGGTCCGAACAGTACGGATTTCGCTTTCCGGAACTTTAATAACTTCTGAGAGATCGTTTGTTCCGGCTCCAATATACCGCACAATATTCAAATTCTCCTCTGATTGATGGATCGCAGCCGCGGGGGGCGACGAAATGAGGTTATAAAAAAAATTCCGTGAACATCCGGGGAACACTTTACCGCCCGAGCCTAACACAAATGCTGAATCTGAAAAATACGCCAGCATATCGGATGTAAGGGAATGACTGACTGTATTCAGGACAATCGTCAGATCCCACCCACCACGCAATTGACGGAAAAGGGAGATGATATTCTTCGGAATCCAGCGCGCTCCTCCTTCATGAAACATAATTACTTCATCAACGAACGGGACACAGCGTGCCACATCAGAAAAATATTTGCGAACGAGGAGACCGATTCTTGCCGATGGAAAATATTCTCTCAGTGCGCGCAAAGCAGGCGTAGCAAGGAGAAAATCTCCAAGCTGATCGTGCTGACGTACTACAAGGATGCTGCGCAGCCCTGACCGATTCATCTCCTCCGGCAGAAGGACATTTTTCCCAAACCATCGTTCGAGAAAATGCAAATAATTCCGTTTCATATACTGTTCGATGGAGGGCCACACCATGATGCTTTATGCTCGCTATGCTCCATGCAACAAATGTTTACCCATAAGAACGATGTTCACCACACGACTGCTCCCGTATTTTTGCATACTTTACAAAAACGTATGCAGCTGAGAGTAATGAAAGGACCAGTCCATGAACTCCATCGAGTATCCCCAAGCGCAGAATGTACATTTTTAAAAAAAGGAATGGCGGCCGAACCAGCAGGTCGCAGAGAGAAACCCTTTTCCCACCTTCAAGATGATCCTCGGCAGCAAGAGTTGTGTATCTGTTGAATTTTGAGAAATAATGAAACAGGGTGTCGTCGGTGTAATGGAACAGGTCGTGGCGTAATCTGCCTGTTCTCCCAGCCACGTTGAGTTTCTCATGTACTTTCGACGATGAAAACTGTGCATGCGATTTCTTAAACAATCGCACGACGTAGCCGGGATACCATCCGCAATGTTGTATCCACTTGTTGAGAAAAAAAGTGCGCCGTGCAACTTCATATCCGCTGCAATCGTTCACTGGGTCACTCACAATTGCTCTGATTTCTTCCGCAAGCTCAAACGGAACACGTTCATCAGCATCCAGCCACAGAACCCATTCGAATTGCGTCTGGCTGATGGCAAATGTTTTCGTCGAAGCATACCCCTCCCATGTCCTAACAAATACCTTCGATGTAAATGACCGGGCAATGTCCACTGTCCGGTCCGAGCTTTCTGCATCAACAACAATAAGATCCTGAACCCATCGTACACTTTCAAGGCAGTCCCGGATATTGCGTTCTTCGTCTTTTGTTATAACAATGACCGAAAGGGGAAGCGCCCGCGGGGACAATTGTTCTGTCATCGTTCTTTTGGATGTACTATCTCCCGTCATGAGTAAGTCGGTGCTATAGTTTTTTTCTGAAACCGGAACAACCCGTTAGCGAAAGCTATCAGGATAATCCATATGACAAGAGCATCGAATAATTGCTGATACATGAACAGACTTATGCAGAACAGCACAATAAGGGATATCTTCGTAATATCATGACGAAGAAATGTAACAGCATTGGTAGCCGGAATAATCATGAGGACATAAGAATAATCTTTAAAGCGAGGGAGCGTGAGAGCGAGTGTTGCACAAAAAATCATCACAACAGCAACGGCATTAACGTCGTGACGAACAATCGTTCGAACCGAAATTGCAAGTATTACAACAGCAACAGCGCCATACATAACACTGCCGACTACCGGAGATGTCAATAACCCGAGACCCGATAAATTCCGAAGCCGGTCCGACGCATCAAATGCTGCGGCAAGAAGGCTGGGGTTTGTCGGTGCACGTTCGTTGATAGAATGAACAGCAGTTATAAATGATTGAAAAAGCTGAGGATACATCACATACTGCAGAAGCATAAGAAGGGCAAAAATTAGCAAGCAAACCAGAAATTTTTTCATCTGCCGTTGTTGAGGATCGAAGAGTAATAGCACAAGAAAAACTATCGGCAGGATTTTAATGAGCGAGATTGCGATAATCCCTCCTCCAAACTTCCAAAAATCTCCTTTCATATACCAGATCAGTGAAATCCATATTGCAAGCTGTTCAAATATCGAAATGTTACCCGAGCGCAAGTCGCTCGCGACTGTTTCCCGAAACCCGAATGCAAGGATCAGCAAAAAACCGACAAGCTGGGACGTTTGAAGAAAATATTTTTTCCAGACATAGCAGAGAACAACAAGACAAATTATTTTTACCGCATAAAAGACATAATATGCCATGAGCTCATCCATCGGCGGAATGAGTCCGAGAACAACTCCGACGATCGGGGCATAGACAAACGTATAGCTAGTTTCACCCTGGGAAAATGCGGCAAGCCGTGCTGCGTCGTACGGGTTTCCACCTTCATGGATTAATCGGCCTGCAAATAAATATGTCTTGAAATCCCATTGATATTGTGTCGGACTTCTCAGGATATTTAGACTTATCACCACCACGTAGGTGATCACAACCAGAAAAACCAGCCAACGGACAACAGGTGCATTGAGGAATCTCATACCGGTTCAATCTTTTGTGTACAACATGTTCTTCTGTTGTTCCGCGGTACAGAGATGCCCGGCACTGTAGCATAATCCGATTACAAACCAGAGGATCGCAGCGATTTCGTGATCCCCAAAATTATATTCAAACAAGCCGTTCAGATGAAATCCGGCGTATGCTGCGACACCTCCAAGACAAACAGAGCCGTACAGCCAGCTCGATTGCGCTACCTTGTACATCTTCCACAAGCTCTGTCCAATAGCAGCATACAGCGCCATCAACACCAGAAAGCCCACTGCACCAAGAGTCACCAATGCCTGGATAATATTATTGTGAAGATGCCCTCCCTCTCCCGGGTCAATCGGTTTTGTATAGTGAACATACAACGCATGGAGGTCGACGTCACCAGTCCCCAGAATGGGGAAGTCCCGGAATATTTTCAAACCCGTTTTCGCCATGTGTATGCGCGCAAGGTTTGAGGTCTGTTGAGTATCAAAAATACTCATTGCTCTTACCTGAAGCGGATGTGGGGCGAACAATGCAAAAACAATAATGACAACTAAAAGAGCAACGATTGCTTTCTTCTCTTTAAGAAGGCCAATAACAATAATCCCTCCAATCGCACCTATCCAGCTACTTCGCGTTTGTGTAAGCACTAAGGCAAAACTGATCGGCAATAAAAGGAGGGTGAACCAGACTCTCAGCCGGAGGGAAGTCTCCCTGTGAATCAACAGGGGGAGAGTAATAAGGAGCGCGAACATCTTAATGCCGCCTTCGGTCATGTAATTTTGAAAAATAGCAAGCCTCTCTGACAGCGATACTGCGAACTTCCCCGTTATGAGTTCGATCAACGACGCCAACGAAACCGCAGTCACAAACGCAATGAGAATATGCAGAATTCTTTTTGAGGATCCCGCAACACTCATCGTGTAATAGATGTTAAAAAACAGCGCCAACCGTTTCATTCCGATAAATGACCCGACCGCATCGATTGAGAAAATCGACGACAGAAAATCCACTACGACATAGAGTAAGAAGAACATCACAATCGAATTTCTCATCTCGACACGTTCAGGATATATGACGAGAAGCAATACCCAGAACAACGAAGCAGCGCCGAATGCGATCGAAGAGACTGCAATTGAGAACACCAAGCCACATATCGAAATAAGGACACTCACGTAGAGACACTTGAGCAACGTGTCCGGCGAGAGATTCATGCGTTTCAGAATGTGCGGAGGTGCTATCATCATGACATGAATTGAAGATTATACAGCTTTGCGTACAACCCAGTCTCATTCTTGATTAACTCTTCATGCCTTCCTTCTTCAACGATACGTCCCCCGTTCATGACAATGATACGGTCCGCATGTTGAATGGTCGAGAGACGGTGTGCGATCACAATCGATGTCCTTCCGGTCATCAAGCGATCGATCGCTTCCTGGACGAGAATCTCCGATTCGGTGTCGAGCGCGGAAGTCGCCTCATCGAGGATGAGGATTGGAGGGTTTTTTAAAATTGCACGTGCCAGCGACAACCGTTGGCGCTCTCCTCCAGAAAGTTTCACCCCGCGCTCCCCGATGGTGCTATCATATTGTTGCGGCAGATCCATGATAAACCGATGCGCGTTCGCAGCCTTGGCAGCAGCGATGATTGCATCCTGAGAACATTCCTCAAGACCGTAGGCAATGTTGTTACGAACTGAATCGTTGAACAATATTGTTTCCTGCGTTACAATTCCAATAAGGCTCCTTAGTGATTTCACATCGACCTCGCGCAAGTCAATGCCATCGATAACAAGACGGCCCGCAGTAGGATCATAAAATCGGGGGACAAGGTCAGCGAGTGTAGTTTTACCGCTGCCGCTCGGACCCACGATTGCCACAACCTCCCCTTTCCTGATTGTCAGGTTAATATCGGCAAGGACCTCAGCCTGTGCATTGTAGGAAAACGAAACACCTTGAAATTCAACCGCCGAATGAAAACCTTCACACGGGCGTGTATGAGGAGCATTACGAATGCTTGGCATCGTATCGAGAATTTCAAAAATACGTTTTCCCGCCGCGCTGCACTCCTGAATTCGATTGTTGACACTTGTCAGCTCTTTAACTGGAGGCATGATTTGAAAAATAATCAGAAGAAACCCGAGAAACTCACTCGCCTTTAGGCTTCCTTCGAGCATCACCTGCGTACCGCCGTACCAGATAATCACAACACCAGCTGCAACACTCAGAATTTCAGTCGTGGGAGATGAGAGTTCCCGGATCCGATTAATTTTAATGAGCGATGAGAAATACCGTTCCGTTTGTTTATTGAATTTCCTGTTTTCAAATTCCTCCATGCCAAAAGCCTTGACGACTTTCACTCCAGAAATCGTCTCCTGCAGCACTGCTGTAATATCAGCAAGTCGCTCCTGGGAAACACCCCGTTCTTTGTGCAGACGAACCGCAATCCAGCCGATCACGGAAAGCGAAAACGGAAAGACAAGCAACGAGATCACAGTCAGTTTCCAGCTGAGCGAGAATGCAAGCGAGAGGAATACGAGAATGAGGAGCGGTTGTTTAATCAGCGTGTCAAAAAAAGCACTTACTCCGCCGTTGATAATAGCAACATCGGCGGTGATTCTTGAAATCAAATCTCCGGTACGTTCATTCGTGAAATACCCTAACGGCAGATCATGGAGGTGACGATAGAGAGCGTTACGTAAATCTTTCACCACGCCCTCTTCGGCAAAATTCATCATGAATGATTGGGTATACCCGAAAAGATTCTTGAGTAAAAAAGCAGAAAAAATGATAGCACAAATTTTGAATAGCGCTTCTTCCTGCGTTCCGCCGAACACAAAGGAAAGAAATGAGGTCTTCAGCTTGTCGAAGACGCTGGAAAAAGCAAACGGTACGTCAAACGGCTGAGCGGGTTTTCCGTTCCCCATTTTTTCAGGATGAAACAGGATGTCGAGGAGAGGAATGAACAGGTAAATAGAAACGCCGTTAAAGAGGGAATACAATACGGTACTCACGACCGAGGCGGCAAGGTGTTTCCAGTACGGCTTAACGTAACGGATTACCCGGAAATACGTTTGTAACGTCTTCATGTCATCTTATTATGGAAATGGTCCAATGACAATCAGCGTTTAACTTAATTTCTTAAGGCCGTTCCGGCACATAATATCCTTCGATGACATACTCTTTTCATATTTTGCTTTGTTCTCAGAGGATTCACCCCGTGCCTCGTGATACAGGTGATACTGAATTGCAACATGACGCAATAATTTGAGTTTTGCACCTGCAAGCTGAAACCGTAACGCCAGTTCACTGTCTTCCATGCCGTATCCCACATAATCCTCATTAAATCCGTTCACTGTCTCGAATAGTGTCCGGTCCAGGGAAAAATTGCTGCCGAGGAGTGTCGGTAATTTCCAGTGAATGAAACGCAGAAACGGAACGCGAAGGCTCTCTTCCCAGTTAATTGTTTTTCCCGCTAGAATGTCTTTTACTAAATCAATGGTAATGTTTTCATGACGCCGCGAACGTACATCATCGATTGAAAGAGAACGGGAAACCCTCTCCCCAAAATTTATCCGCCTGCCGCAGAGCACAGTCATGGCACTGCGGTACTGCATATGATCACTGACAAAATGATGATGAGGAATGCAATCTGCGTCCATGAAAATGCAATAGGCGGCGGCACCTTCCTTGAACGCAGTGTTGAGTATTTTACTTCTGCGGAAACCTTCGTCGGGATGCCAGACGTATTTAACAGAAAATGACGGACGGTAGCCCTGAATAAATTTTTTCATTTCCGGGCCGGAGCCGTCGTCACCGATAACAACTTCGAAATCCTTAAATGACTGATTTTCAAGACCGGTTAAGGAGAGAGCTAATGTGCGAATATCCTGATAGACAGGAATAAAAACTGAAACACCGGGTTTCATCGGAATCGAATTGAACGTTCATTAGCACAGTCGCCGGCCATCGCAACCGGTCACCTCTTCTCTTCACGCTTGTGCAAATTCCCCTCCCATATCTTAGCGTGTAGAGCAAGTACATCGATGACACTCAAAACCGCATTTGTAAAACCAAGGTACCCCTGCTTCCACGTTCCCTCAACTATATATTTCTTAATAAAATGAAAAGGCAGGCTCAACATGACCATTGCCCATCTGACCTCAGGTAATGATCCTTGCTTCTGCATCTCGGATACCCGTGACGATGTCCGGTCGTTCATTTCGGAAATATGTTGTTCTAATGTCATTGAACGACGAGACTGACAAGTTTATTCTTCACCACGACAATCTTAACCACCCGTTTTCCATCGAGATAACGCTGAATGTTGTCATCTTCAAGAACTTTCTTTTTTAATTTTTCCTCATCCATGTCGAGAGGCACGGGAAATTTCGTCCGCACTTTTCCGTTCACCTGAACAACCAATTCGATTATATCTACCGCCGCCTTTGCATCATCATACTTGGGGAATGACTCATACGCAAGCGATGTCTGATGACCGAGCTTTTCCCAAAGGTCCTCGGCAATATGCGGGGCGAAAGGAGAAAGGAGCAACACAAATGTCTCCATTGCCCTGCGGGGTTTGGGTTCCGCATTCAGGAACCCGTTCACGAAAATCATCATTTGAGAAATAGCAGTGTTGAAGCTTAATGACTGGATATCACTCGTTACTTTTTTTATTGTCTGATGCAAAAGGCGGTCCTGCTCCTGTGTCAACGGCACATCGTTAATCGATGATTGAAGGGACCCGTCTTCTTCAACAATCATCCTCCAGACCCGGTTTAGAAAACGATGGACACCTTCAACACCCCGGGTCGACCAGGGCTTGGTATCCTCAAGCGGTCCCATGAACATTTCAAACAATCGAAGAGAATCAGCCCCAAATTCCTTAACGACATCATCAGGGTTTACAACATTTCCAAGCGATTTGGACATCTTCTGTCCGTTTTCACCGAGAATAAGACCCTGGTTAACCAGCCTTGCAAATGGTTCTTTCGTAGAGACATAGCCCAGGTCATACAACACTTTGTGCCAGAATCTTGCGTACAGAAGATGAAGAACAGCGTGTTCCGCTCCACCAACATATAAATCTACTGGCATCCAGTATCGCTCTTTTTCTTTAGATGCGAACTCCCTATCGTTGTGGGGGTCGAGGTAACGAAGATAATACCAGCATGAGCCTGCCCATTGTGGCATTGTATGTACTTCACGTCGTGCGGGCCTGCCCGTTTCCGGGTCTTTAGTGTTGATCCATGATTCAGCAGATGCCAGCACTGATTCACCTGTACCTGCCGGTTTATAGGATTCTACCTCTGGCAAAATGACCGGCAATTGCGTTTCAGCAAGAGCTTTGACAGTTCCATCTTCAAGATAAATGAGTGGAAAAGGCTCTCCCCAATAACGCTGTCGTGAAAAGAGCCAATCGCGTAATTTATAATTGACGGCCTGTCTCCCGAGCCCTTTTTGGGTAAGCCAGCTGATAATCGTTGCTTTAGCTCGAGAAGTTACCAGACCGTTAAGAGAAATCTCATCATTCGATGAATTAATTGCAGATCCTTCTCCGGTGTAGGGGGTATTAGCGTCGCTTTCCCCTTTTACTACTTCGACGACAGGGAGTTTGTACTTCTTTGCAAATTCGTAATCGCGCTCATCATGACCGGGAACTGCCATGATCGCGCCTGTTCCATACGTGAGAATCACATAATCTGCGACCCAGATTGGAATTTCTTTTTTTGTTGCAGGGTTAATCGCGAAACCGCCCGTAAACACTCCAGTTTTTTCTTTATCAAGGGCAGTTCGTTCAAGTTCACTTTTGAATTTCGCCTGCTCCCTGTAAGTTTCTACAACATTTTTCTGTTGCGGAGAGGTTACGTCGTTCACAAGAGGATGTTCGGGTGCGAGAACCATGTATGTTGCCCCAAACATCGTATCGGGTCTGGTAGTAAATATCCGGATGGCTTTTGCCGAGTTCTGTATTGTGAAATCCGCCTCAGCTCCCTCAGAACGCCCGATCCAGTTACGCTGCATTTCAATAATTCCCGCCGGCCATTGAAGTTCCGTCAAATCCTGTTCGAGACGTTCTGCGTATGCTGTAATGCGGAGCATCCATTGTCTCATCATGCGTCTCTCGACCGTATATCCTTTTTCTACCCATTCATCTACCTCCTCGTTCGCCAGGACGGTGCCGAGCTGGGCAGACCAATTGACCGGCATTTCGGCGAGATATGCCAGTCGGAATTTTGCATAATATTCGTATTTCTGTTTTTCATTTAATCCGGCTGGAACCGGTAATTCTGAAACCGGCCTTGCCCTGTCATGTTTCGTGTCATACCAGGAGTTAAACAGCTTCAGGAAAATCCACTGTGTCCACTTGTAGTATTTCGGGTCAGTTGTATCGATTTCACGGGACCAATCATATGAAAGTCCTAACATTTTAATTTGCCGTTTAAATGTCGCAACATTTTCCCGAGTTGTAATTGCCGGATGGATTCCTGTTTGCATGGCGTATCGTTCAGCGGGGAGGCCGAACGCATCCCACCCCATCGGATGAAGGATATTAAACCCGCACATCCGTTTATACCGACTATAGATATCAGTTGCAGTATACCCCTCAGGATGACCGACATGCAGTCCGGCCCCGGAAGGATACGGATACATGTCGAGAATATAGAGCTTTTGCTTTGAAGGATGCTCGGATACTTGAAAAGTATGATGATCTTCCCAATACTTTTGCCACTTCTGCTCAATGTCTGAAAACGGATAAGTCATTCTTCAAAATTATAGATGATCACAGGAAGTGTTATTTCCCGGAAATATGCAGTAAAACGAAATAAAGATACATATTTTAGGAAGGAGAAACAAACACTGTCATCGTATGGCATAGGCCTATTTCTGCAGAATAACTGCGATTGTAGATCGATCTCGTCAGCTGACCGATAAAAACAAAAAAGGCTCCCACGAACTGGGAGCCTTTCGGTCTCATGATGTCCGACCTGTTAATCTTTTTTAGCTTCTGCCGCTGCCTCTTTCTTTTTTTCTTTGACTTTCCTACCCTTACCGCCTTTGGGCGTTGCCTTCGCAGCCTCTTGTCCGGTGTTATAGTCTACCAATTCAAGGAGTGCAACTTCAGCACCGTCACCGGAACGTTGTCCAAGCTTGATAACACGCGTATAACCGCCGGGCCTGTTCGCGACTTTCTGAGCAATTTCATTAAAGAGTTCTTTTACAACCTCACGGTCTTTGATATACCGCGCTACTTGTCTGCGGGCATGGATATTTGTCGCTTTTTCCTTCTCGGCCGCAGCATTTTTTGCACGTGTAATTAATTTTTCAACAACCATACGCGTCTCTTTTGCCTTTGCAACTGTCGTACGGATCCTCTTATTTCTCAGGAGCCCCGTGCAGAGAGCAATGAGCGTCGCTTTGCGGTGACTTGCCGTACGCTTGAGTTTTCTTCCGGATTTTCTGTGACGCATCGTTTTACCTCTTCAACAAATGGTTAGTCGTTTCTATCATCCAAATATTTATCGACATCCATGCCGAACGAGAGTCCGAATTGTTCTATAATTTCGGAAAGTTCGGCGAGAGATTTTCGCCCGAAATTCCTGAATTTCAACAGCTCCGGCTCGTCCCGTCGAACAAGGTCGGCAATCGTCTTGATATTTGCAGCCCGCAAACAATTATGGGAGCGGACAGACAACTCCAGCTCGTCCACATTCATCTCCAATATCTTACGAATGCGGGCGAACTCGGAATCCTTTTCCATCATTTCCTCAGCAGCCTCAGTTTCGACATCGAAACTTAAGAACAACTGGATATGGTCGCGAAGAATTTTCCCCGCCTGGGCGAGCGCGTCATCGGGTCCGATAGACCCATCGGTCTCTATCTCAAGGAGAAGTTTCTCGAAATCTGTCTGTTGCCCGACACGCGTTGTTTCCACAAAATAGCGGACATTCTTCACGGGCGTGAAAATACTATCGATAGGGATAACCCCTACTGTCTGGTCAGAAGCTTTGTTCTCTTCGGCAAGCACATAACCTTTTCCCCGTCCGAGACGCAACTCTATTTCAAGCGCGGCTCCGGCGTTCAGCGTGGCGATATGCTGGTTTGGGTTAAGAATTTCCACCTCCGGGCTCGCCTTTTGAATATCGGCAGCTGTGAATTCCTTTGGTCCCTTGAGCTGGACAACTACTTTATTGACCTTTTTGTTGAGCGGTTTCATCCGGACCGATTTGAGATTTAAAATAATCTCGGCGACGTCTTCAACCAGTCCAGGAACGGTCGAGAATTCATGCAGCACGCCTTCGATTTTCAGCGCAGTAAACGCCGTACCGGTCAGTGAAGAAAGCAGCACCCTCCGGAAAGCATTTCCGAGTGTTACCCCAAATCCTTTTTCAAGGGGTTGTAAAATAAACCGGCCGAATGTGTTCGAATATGTTCCCTCGTCGAGCTGAACTTTCTCCGGCATCTGAAAAGTTGTCGTTACCATAATTCCTTTCTCCCGAATTCCTAAATCGAATACTTTGGAGGATGAACCATTTAAAACGTGGATCATTTATTATTTAGAATAGAGTTCAACGATAAGTTGTTCATTCGCATTCAACGGAACATCGGCACGTTCCGGAACGCTCAGAAAAGTACCCACCATCCCCGCCTTATCAAGGCTCAGCCACGGCAGCATGGCGCTGTCCTTCATACGCTTCATCGAGGCATGTATGACATCAAGTTTTTTGCTTTTTTCCCTCACCCTGATAATATCACCTGGTCTGACCAGGTACGATGGGACATTCACGCTCTTGTCATTTACCAGAAGATGTCCGTGACCCACCAATTGACGGGCCGCCTTGCGCGATGGAGCAAATCCCAGCCGATAGACGACATTATCGAGGCGGCACTCGAGCATTTTAACGAGTGTTTCGCCTGTACGGCCGGTCTGACGTAAAGCTTTTTCAAAATAATTACGGAATTGTTCTTCCATCAGTCCATACATTCGGCGGATTTTCTGCTTTTCCCGAAGCTGTACACCGTATTCGGAAATCTTTTGCCGGCGTGCCTGACCGTGCTGTCCCGGCGGGTATCCCCGCCGCTCAACAGGACATTTTTCCGTGAAACATTTTGTACCTTTGAGAAAGAGCTTTTGCTTTTCTCTTCGGCACAATCTGCAACTTGCTTCAATATATCTGCCCATACTCTCCTTTAGTTAAACTGCTGCTCATGTGACATTTCAAAAAATCAAACTCTCCGTCGTTTGGGGGGACGGCAGCCATTGTGCGGGATAGGCGTAATGTCCCTGATGCTAAGAACCTCCAGTCCGACTGTCTGCAGCGATCGAACTCCGGCTTCTCGGCCTGAACCAGGACCCTTTACAAAGACATCCACCTTCCGCAAACCAAGATCGAATGCTTCCTTTGCAGCTGCTTCAGCGGTCACTTGCGCCGCGAACGGCGTGTTCTTTCGGGAACCCTTGAACTGATTGCGCCCAGCAGAAGACCAGCTGATGACATTACCATAGACATCGGTGATGGTAACAATGACATTGTTAAAGGTCGCTTTGATAAACACCTTTCCGGTGACGTCGACCTGGATTTTCTTTTTCTTTTTCGGCGCTCCGACTTGCTGTGTCGTCGCTTGTGGTTGTTTTGTCATGTTGCTCTCAGTGTAGTATCTGGTTATTTCTTGGCTAAGACCTTCTTCTTGCCGGCTACAGTTTTACGTTTTCCTTTTCGGGTACGGGCATTTGTCCGCGTTCGTTGGCCTCGTACAGGCAGCCCTTTACGGTGACGTAACCCCCGGTAACAATTGATATCCATTAATCGCTTAATATTTGTTTGCACCTCGCTGCGCAGAGCACCTTCTACTTTGTAATCAGCGGTGATGATAGAGCGTATCTTTGCAACTTCATCGTCATTTAATTCACTGATACGTTTGTTGAAATCAATTCCTGCCTCACGAAGAATGTTCTTTGCACTACTTCTTCCGAGGCCGAAAATATAGGTTAATCCTATTTCTGCTCTTTTGTTCTTTGGCAGGTCAATACCGGCAATACGCGCCACGTGTTACAATCCTTTCCTAAATAAACTCATAGAATACAATATTATCCCTGACGTTGTTTATGCTTGGGGTTTTTGCAGATAACACGAACAACCCCTTTCCGTCGGATAATCTTACAATTCTCACACAATTTTTTAACTGATGAACGAACTTTCATGCTCAGCCCTCTTATTTGTATCGATACGTAATGCGACCTTTAGTCAGATCGTAGGGGGACATCTCTATCGTCACTTTGTCTCCAACCAGTATTTTGATATAATTCATGCGCATCTTTCCAGAAATCACCGCGAGGATCTCATGTCCGTTATCGAGTTTCACACGAAACATTGCATTTGGTAATGTGTCGGTGATTACACCGTCCATGCTAATCGGTCCCTGCTTTGCCATTCAAACTATCAGATAGTGAGTATTTCCGGACTATTATCAGTGACAAGGATGGTGTGTTCAAAATGTGCAGAGGGCATCCCGTCTGCTGTTCGAACTGTCCAACCATCCGTATCAACCCGCACGTGGTACGACCCTTCATTGACCATCGGCTCGATAGCCAGAGTCATCCCTCTCTTCAGTGTAGCACCTGTGCCCGCCGTGCCAAAATTGGGAACCGCAGGTTCTTCATGCAACTGACGACCAACTCCATGACCTACTAAATCTCTCACGACAGAAAATCCTGCGCGTTCGACAGTCGACTGGACAACTGCAGAAATATCGTGAACATGGTTTCCATCTTTCGCATTTTGAATTCCCTTATACAACGCTTGTTCCGCGATTTCCATCAGTCTGTCTTTATCTTCCCGTACTGAACCAACCGGGAATGTCCAGGCACCATCACCAAAAAACTGGTTTTTCTTTACGCCAACGTCGATGGAAATAATTTCACCCTCGCGCAACTTACGGTTTCCGGGAATTCCGTGGACAACTTCATCGTCAATCGACACACATAATGTCGCGGGGTATAAATTTCTTTTATCGCTTCCGTACCCTTTGAAGGCCGGTTCGGCGTCGCGAGAACGAATATACTCTTCTGCAATATTGTCGAGCTCTCTCGTCGTGACCCCTGGCCGTACATGGTCTTTCAATAATCGTAACACTTCCGCTACTATGCGGCAACTCTCACGCATCAACGCTATTTCGTGAGGCGTCTTAATTGTTGCTTTTGCCATCTGTTACGTACATCCCTCGACGAGTACCATTACTATTGTACTCGCTACATTCTTCTTCCTTTGATTTTGCCGCTCTTCATAAACCCGTCATAATGCCGCATCAGGAGGTGCGATTCTATCTGTTGAAGAGTGTCCAGTCCAACACCGACAACGATCAGCAGGCTTGTACCGCCAAAAAAACTGGCAAAACTTGACGTCACTCCCATGCGAATCATGAAGGTCGGTAAAATGGCGATGATTGCAAGGAAGACTGATCCCGGTAATGTAATTTTTGTCAGAATATTGTCGATAAAATCGGATGTGTTTTTCCCCGGACGGATACCCGGGATGAATCCGCCCTGCTTCTGCATTGTTTCCGCAACATCTTTCGGATTAAACGCTACGGCAGTATAAAAATACGTGAAGAAAATAATCATAATACCGTAAATTACCGAGTAGGTCAGCGACGTATAATTAAAATATTTGGAAACATCCTGAAGCATTTCACTGTCCGGGAAAAACGTCAGGATAGTATTCGGAATAAACATAATCGATTGAGCAAAAATAATCGGCATTACTCCCGCCGTATTGATACGCATCGGGATGTACTGTGTGACGCCGCCATAGATCTTTCTCCCGACGACCCGTTTTGCATATTGCACCGGGATACGCCGGCTCGCCTGTGTCACAAGGACAATGCCCGCAACGATGAACACCATCAGGGCAATTATGATGAGCTCGACGATTAATCCGCGCGCTCCTGAACTCACGAGCTGATATTCGTCCAGCACCGCGTGCGGGAACCGGGCAACGATTCCGATAAAAATAATCAATGAAATGCCGTTGCCGATGCCACGCTCTGTGATCTGTTCACCCAGCCACATGATAAAAACTGTTCCCGCGGTCAATACGATCATTGTGGAAAGATGAAATCCAAAACCCTGCACCGCAGCCGGGATAATCGGAACGCCGCCAGCCGTCATGCTCGAAAGCTGAACACTCACACCCCATGCCTGCAAAAGACAGACAAAGACGGTTCCGTAACGCGTCCATTGAGTAATTTTCTTCCTTCCTTCTTCACCCTCTTTCGTCAATTTCTGGAAATAAGGTATCACCGCACCCAGCAACTGGATGATAATTGAAGAACTGATATAGGGCATGACGCCCAGCGCAAAAATCGCCGCGTTACTGAATGCCCCGCCGACAAACAAATCGTACAGTCCGAATAATGTGTTTGCAGACTGGTTCCGGACTGCTTCAGCAAGGATTTTTGCATCAACTCCGGGAAGCGTCACGTGCGAACCGAACCGAATGACGACCAGCAGCAGAGCGGTATAGGTTATCCGCTGGCGTAATTCCTGGATCTTAAATATATTCCGAAAACTCTCGCTAAGATTCGCCATTGATTACATTGAAGGAATAATAGATGCTTTACCGCCGGCGGCTTCTATTTTCTGCATTGCAGATTTACTGAAAGAATGGACGCTCACTTCCAATTTCGACTTCAATTCGCCTTCCCCTAAAATTTTAACAGGAGCGGATTTCTTTGCAATGGAACCAATTTTGTATAATACTTCCGGATTCACTTTTCCATCTGAAAGTTTACCGTCAACCGCCAGCTTTTGAAGGAGACCGACGTTCACAACCTGATATACAATTTTAAACGGGCTATGAAAACCGCGTTTTGGAACACGACGGATCAATGGCATCTGACCGCCTTCGAACCATGGACGGTAATGCGTTCCCGACCGTGCACCTTCGCCTTTGTGACCGCGGGTAGCTGTTCCACCATGACCGGATCCTTGTCCACGTGCAATGCGTTTCACGCGTTTACGAGCCCCTGGTGCAAACTTTAAATTACTCAACATCGGTTTTCTCATGGCTGTTATTTCACCTCTTCCACTTTGACAAGATGTCTCACGGTATCGATCATCCCGCGAATCTGGGGTGAATCATTTTTGACGACTGAATAATTTGGCCTGCCCAATCCAAGCGCCTCGATAGTTCTCTTGTGCGCTTTGAGACAATGGATTTGGCTGACAACCTGTGTGATTTTAATTTTCTTTGTCATGGTTCGATCATTTAATTCGAAGATGCAGCTTGCCTGGGTCCGAATAATTCCTGCACCGATATACCGCGACGCTGAGCGACAGCTTGCGGGTCTGACAAACTCAACAATGCATTCAACGTTGCTTTTACGACATTATGCGGGTTCGAAGAACCGATCGATTTTGTCAATACATCCTTTACCCCGGCTGATTCCAAAACAGCGCGGACGCCGCCGCCGGCAATAAGGCCGGTCCCGGGAGAAGCGGGCTTAAGCAGAACTTTCGAAGCGCCATACTTGGAGTATATCGGATGAGGAATCGTCCCCTCCAATAACTGCACTTTGACGACATTCTTCTTTGCGTCGTCGACACCCTTGGAAATAGCATCCTGAACTTCATTTGCTTTCCCAAGTCCGATACCGACATGTCCATTACCGTCGCCCACCACCACAATTGCGCTAAAGCTAAATCGCCTTCCGCCCTTGACGACCTTCGCAACACGGTTGATGTTAACGAGTTTATCTTTTAGGTCTAATTCACCTGCTTTAATTCTACTCACTGTTTACACTCCAGAATGTGATTTCTTAATTCGCTGCCGGGGGAGGATTCGAACCTCCACTGACGGCTCCAAAGGCCGCTGTCCTGCCATTAGACGACCCGGCAAGAATGTTCCGGCATCATGTACAACATTTAGAATTCCAATCCCCCTTCGCGGGCACCGTCAGCAAGAGATTTCACCGTACCATGGTAAAGATATCCGTTCCGGTCGAAGACTACTCGTTTAATGTTCAAGTCGATGGTCCGCTTTGCCACGGACAACCCGACTTTTTTTGCAATATCCTTTTTTCCCTTGACCGTTTTCAGTTCATCCCGCACATCTTTTGCCAATGATGAAGAAGAGGTCAATACTTTGCCTTGGATATCATCGACAACCTGTGCATAGAGGTGATTCAAGCTGCGGTACACGATGAGGCGCGGCCGTTCACTTGTTCCGCGTATTTTTTTCTTGATGCGGGTTTTTATCTTGAGTCTTCGTTGTATTCTTGATTTCTTGATCATGTTACCCTGCCTTTGCTCCGGCCGTTGCAGCGGCTTTTCCAGCCTTGCGACGGATATATTCACCTTCGTATTTCACACCTTTGCCTTTATACGGTTCTGGAGGACGGAACGACCGTAATTTTGCTGCTACCTGTCCGACCAGCTGCTTGTCTACTCCTGAAATAACAATATTCGTCGGCTGTGGAATTTCAATCTTAATTCCGTTCGGCGGAAGGAATAAAATCGGGTGTGAATACCCGAGCGCAAGTTGTATTTTTTTTCCTTTGACCTCAGCCTTATATCCGACACCGACAATTTCCAGTCTCTTTTGAAAACCTTCAGTCACACCTTTGACCATATTATTCAACAATGCCCGCCAGGTCCCGTGAAGCGCTTTTTGAATTTTATCGTCGGCTGAACGACGCAGTATAATTTCTCCGTCTTTCAATTCCACACCGATGGACGGAGGAACCACGGCGGATAATTCACCTTTAGGGCCCGAAATTTTAATGGTGTTTTCTTTTTTTTCTACCTTTACCCCTTTTGCATAGGGGACGGGTTTTTTGCCAATTCTCGACACTAGTTACTCCTTAATTTCAATAGGTTACCAGACTTCGCAGAGGACTTCGCCGCCGACATTTTGCTCGCGGGCGTCTCTCTCCGTCATAATACCTTTCGATGTAGAAATAAGAGCGATGCCCAATCCATTCAGTACACGCGGAACCTTTTTCGCCGGAGAGTACACGCGGAGTCCCGGGCGACTTGTCCGCTTCAGTCCATTGATCGCACTTTTTCCGTCAGTATATTTCAGCGCGATACGCAGAATGCCCTGTTTATTATCCTTGATTTCAGTATACCCGTTAATAAATTTTTGCTCAGAGAGTATTCTTGAAATCTCTCGGTTCACACCGGACGCCGGAATATCAACTTTCTTGTGATGCGCAAGAATAGCATTCCGTACACGCGTGAGATAATCTGCAATGGGGTCTGTGCTGTTCACTTGATTCTCCTTACCAACTCGCTTTAATAACGCCGGGAATTTTTCCGTCGAGAGCCATTTTCCGGAAACAAATCCTGCAAATACCGAACTTGCGCAAATACCCACGCGGACGGCCACACGAGCCGCAACGGTGGTGTTTTCGGACCGGATAACGAGGCGTCCTCTTTGCCTTAACAACCATAGCTAATCGTGCCAATTGAAATCTCCTGTGTTCTCGTCTGTTATTTGTTCTCTTCGATGATTTCCTGACGCTTTACAAACGGCATTCCAAACTCTTTCAGGAGTTCATAGGCCTCCTGGTCGGTATTTGCTGTCGTAATAAAACTGACATCCATCCCAAAAATTTTTGTCACCTTATCGACGTCAATCTCAGGGAAGATGATATGCTCTTTGACTCCGATGGTATAATTTCCTCTACCGTCAAACGACTTATCGGAAAATCCCCGAAAATCTCGGATGCGTGGAACCGCAAGACTGATAAACCGGTCTATAAATTCGTACATATGGTGCTTGCGAAGTGTTACTCGCGCTCCAATCGGCAGTCCCTGACGCAGCTTAAAATTCGAGATAGCCTTTTTTGCGCGCGTGATAACCACCTTTTGAGCAACAATAGTTTCCAAATCCTTCACCACAGCATCAAGCAGTTTGGCATCCTGTGTTGCCTGTCCCAACCCGACATTGATAGCAATTTTCTCGATTTTCGGAACCTGCATAACATTCGCGTAGTTGAACCGTTTCATGAGGTTCGGGATAATACTTTTTTTGAAATACTCATGAAGGCGGGGAGGAACAACAACCTCTTTCTCCGTCCGTTCAACTTTGGGCGTCTCTTTTGCCCCTTTTTCTGCTTTCTGTGGTTTCTCTTTTGCCATGAATGATATTTCCTTTAAAACATCTCCTCGCACTTACGACAAATACGCATCATATGTTTTTTCCCCGTCGTAGAATCCGTCACGGGTTTGCGTCCGACACGTGAAGGTTCATTACATTTCGGGCAGATGACCATAACATTCGACAAACTGATCGTTGATTCTTTCTGGACGATACCGCCCTGGGGATTTTTTCCCGATGGACGGGTATGTCGTTTAATAATATTCACCCCTTCGATAATCACCCGGCGTTCATCACGAAACACTTTAAGCACTTTGCCCGTTTTTCCGAGTGCATTCCCTGCTATAACGATGACATTATCATTTTTGTGGATCTTCATAGTATCCTTTTCCTTACAGCACCTCAGGAGCGAGTGAAATGATTTTCATATAGTTTTTGTCACGCAATTCACGTGCAACCGGACCGAAAATTCTGGTTCCTCTCGGCTCTCCCTGGGCATTCAACAGTACCGCTGCATTCTCATCAAAACGGATAAACGAGCCGTCTTTACGCCTTGTTTCTTTTTGCGTCCTAACAATGACGGCACGGGATACTTCCCCCTTTTTCACGCCCGCTCCGGGAATAGCACTCTTCACCGATACCACAATCAGGTCGCCAACGCCAGCATATCTGCGGTCATGACCACCAAGGACACGAATGCACCGGACTTTCTTTGCACCCGAATTATCCGCAACTACTAAATTAGTCTCTTCCTGAATCATAGTTCATTCGCTCTCGGACTATTTTGCCTTTTCCACGATCTCAACCAACCGCCAGCGCTTGCGTTTACTCAGCGGTCTCGTTTCTAGGATCTTCACAAGGTCTCCAATACCCGCCTGCTGCTGCTCATCGTGAGCGATCAGCTTTGTCGTTCGCGTAAAATACTTCTGGTATAATGCGTGAGGGACACGCCGTTCGATCGCAACCACAATGCTTTTCTGCATTTTGTTGCTCACGACTTTTCCGATTCTCATTTTGCGCTGTGTTGATCGAGTATTCATTAAGACGCCAATCAGTTTTTGTTATTTCTCTGTCGTTGCCGTACCGCTCGCCGTCCGCTCTTTTTTGAGCTCGTACTCGCGTAAGACTGTTTTCATTTTTGCAATATCGCGACGGACGATTCTAATCTTGATCGGACTTTCCAATTGACTCGTCGCCTTCTGGAATTTCAGGTGTGCAAGATTCTCTTCTTCGTCTCTGATACGCTTACGAAGTTCCTGTTCGGGTATTTCTCGAATTTCAAATATTTTCATCGTTCCGCTTCCCTGTCCTATCCGCCTTCATAATCGGGTCTGGTGACCATGCGAGTCTTTATCGGTAGTTTATGTGCCGCAAGGTCCATTGCTTCGACGGCGATAATCCGTTTAATTCCACCCAGCTCGAACATGATTGTTCCCGGCTTCACGGGTGCCACCCAGAATTCCGGGACGCCTTTTCCGCTTCCCATACGGGTTTCCGCAGGTTTCTTTGTCACCGGTTTACTCGGAAAAATCCGGATCCAGACTTTGCCTTCGCGCTTCATCAAACGGGTCAGCGCAACACGCGCGGCTTCAATCTGCCGCTGGGTGATCCAACCCGGTTCGAGCGCCTTCAGTCCAAAATCACCGAATGATACACTGGCGCCGCGTGTCGCTTTCCCCTTCATCCTTCCGCGTTGAGCTTTTCTGTATTTTACTCGTTTTGGTAATAACATTGCTGTAAATCAGTGATAATATTATTTTGTTGACCTGTCCAAAACTTCACCCCGACAAATCCACACTTTGACGCCGATCGTTCCATAGATCGTCATTGCTGTTCCGCGGGCATAATCAATATCCGCACGGAGTGTGTGTAACGGTATTCTTCCTTCTTTGTACTGCTCTGACCTTGCGATTTCAGCGCCGCCAAGTCTTCCTCCGCACATCACGCGAACGCCCTCTGCTCCCATGCGCATCGCCGATGTGATACTCGTTTTCATAGCACGGCGGAATGAGATTCTTCCTTCAAGCTGACCTGCAATATTTTCAGCGAGAAGATATGCATCGAGTTCTGGACGTTTGATTTCGTGTATAAGAATTTTGACTTCTTTATTGGTGATTTTCTTGAGCTCTTCTTCAAGCTGGGTAATTTCTTTTCCGCTGCGGCCGATAACTATCCCAGGGCGCGAAGTATGGATTGTTACCACTGCACGCTTTGGAGTCCTGTCGATCAAAATTCTGGAAATGCCCGCTTTCTTAAGGCGGTTATAAATATAGTTCCGAATCTTCTGATCCTCCTGAAGTTTCCCCGCAAAATCTTTTTCATCGTACCAATTTGAATCCCATGTTCTCAGGACTCCGATACGAAAACCAATTGGATGTACTTTCTGGCCCAAACGATCTCCTATTCCTGTTTTCGGTCTTTTTGTTCTTTGGTGACTTCTTTTACTTTTGTCGCAGTACTCTCTTTTACTTTTGTGGTCGCTATTCTCTTCGGTTTCTGTTCCTTTTGAGCGACAACGATTGTTAAATGGTTGGACCGTTTCACAATACGGTATGCCCTACCCATCGGTGCAGGAAGCATCCGCTTCATCCCAGGCCCACCGTTTACAAAAGCCTCTTTCACGTACAGCGTGTCAATTTCCACGCGACCAGCTTCATCTTTATTTTGCAGATTCGAGACAGCAGAGCGAAGTGTTTTTTCTGCAACTTTCGATGAATGCTTCGGTGAAAAATGCAACACCGTTAATGCTTCATCAACGGACTTCCCGCGTATAAGGTCGATAACCAGCTGCATTTTACGTGGTGATGAATTGATATATCGGTTGATCGCTCGTGCTTCTAACATGCCATCATCCTTCCGGTGTTGTAGTTGTTTCAGATTTCAACCCGGGATGAGCGCGGAAAATGCGCGTCGGGGCAAACTCTCCTAATTTATGTCCCACCATTCCTTCATGCACAAAGACCGGAATAAATTTATTGCCGTTGTGCACTGCCAGTGTGTGTCCGACAAAATCAGGAGTTATCGTGGAAGTTCGTGACCACGTTTTAATTACTTTCTTCTGACCGCTTTTCGTCATCGCTTCTATTCTGGCGAGAAGTTTTGAATCGATATGCGGACCTTTTTTTAACGAACGAGACATAAGTTTATACGTTAATTCCTAAATTATTTCCTGCGCTTGACAATATATTTATTTGACCGAAGTTTATGGTGCCGAGTTTTCTTCCCCTTCGTATGCCATCCCCACGGTGAAACAGGATGTGGATTCCCCTGAGGCGATTTACCTTCGCCGCCGCCGTGCGGATGGTCAACCGGGTTTTGTACAACGCCGCGAGACTGCGGGCGAATGCCAAGCCATCGTGAGCGACCAGCTTTGCCTACGCTGATATTCTCATGGTCCGGGTTACTAACAACACCTATAGTCGCGTAACAGTTTTGCGGAACGTTTCGAATTTCGCCTGATGGCATCCGCAATTGGGCGAATTTTCCCTCCTTTGCCATCATCTGGATGGAGCAGCCTGCACTTCGCGCGATCTGGCCACCTTTACCGGCGAGAAGCTCAACGTTGTGCACAAACGTTCCAACAGGAATATTGGCAAGGGGCATTGAGTTCCCGACTTTTATTTCTGCCTGCGGTCCTGACGAAATCACTTCACCCACTTTTAATCCGTCGGGAGCTATAATGTAATTCTTCTCTCCATCGACGTATTGAATGAGAGCGATACGGGCTGAACGATTCGGGTCATATTCGATTGCAATCACTTCAGCGTTTACGCCAAATTTTTGCCGCTTAAAATCGATAATGCGATAAAATCGTTTATGACCGCCACCGCGGTGCCGCGACGTAATATGTCCGTTCGTGTTGCGTCCGCCGCTCTTACGAAGCGGCTCCAGAAGGGACTTCTCGGGCCTCGACTTCGTAATCTCTTCGAAGGTCGGAAGCGTCATCCATCGTGTCCCCGGGGTTTTTGGTTTCAGATTACGTATTGCCATAAGATAATATGCTCAATCGTTCAACGTTAAACGTTTTCAAACAAGTCGATTTTATCCCCTTCTTTCAGGGTCACTATTGCTTTTTTGAAATGAGATGTCACTCCTGTAAATTTACCGCGACGCGTCATCTGCGATTTCGTTTTACCCTTGTAGTTCATCGTACGAACGTTCTCAACAGTGACGTTGAATTTCTTTTCGATCGCACGCGCAATATCGATCTTATTCGCGCGCCAGTCTACCTCAAACGCATACAGACCTTTCTCCTGGAACTTGGTCATCTTTTCTGTAACAAGCGGGCGATAAATTATTCCTGTCATATATTATCCGTTCAAATTCTTTTCCAACACCTCAACAGCACCTTGCTGAATAAGCAGTATTTGGTTATTGAGAATTTCATATGTTGAAGCTTTTGAGGCTTCGAGGACATTCAGTTTCGGAATATTGCGACCGGATTTGAATAATGACTGGTCGGTCTGGGAAACCAATAACAATGTCTTTTTGCCTGCAAGGTCAAGTGCCTTAAGAATCGAAGCCATTTCCTTTGTTTTGGGCCCATCGAGTGTAAAATCTTCTACAACTTTAATAGCCGCGTCTTTTGCCTTGTAGCTGAGGGCGGATTTGCGCGCAAGCTGCCTGACGCGTTTCGGGAGCTTTCTCGAATAATCCCTCGGCATCGGGCCAAAGATTGTTCCGCCGCCTTTCCAAAGTGGCGAGCGCACAGCACCTATTCTCGCACGCCCGGTATGTTTTTGTTTCCATAACTTCTTACCGCTGCCGCTCACTTCACCATATGTTTTCGTCTTATGCGTTCCCTGGCGTTGATTGCCGAGATAGGACGTCACTGCCTCGTAGATGGCATGGTCGTTCGGCTGAATCTCAAAGACAGCTGGAGAGAGTGTTACTTTTTTGCCGCTTGGGGTTCCGTCTTTTTTGTAAATTTCGAGTTCCATGGTCTAAAAAATTTACCGTTCTTTGTGAATCTCAACGTAACTATTGATATGTCCGGGAACTGAACCGCGGATAAGAATGATATTCGATTCAGCGATGACCTGAACAACACGGAGATTTTTTACTGTTACTCTCTCGCCGCCCATCCGGCCAGCCATCAGCATTCCTTTAAACACGCGCGAGGGGTATGAACTCGAACCGACAGAACCGGGAGCGCGTTCGCGATCGCTCTGGCCGTGTGTCCGGTAACCCCCGCCAAAATGGTGCCGCTTGACGACGCCCTGGAATCCATGACCTTTCGAGGTGCCTGCAACAGAAACGATATCTCCTTTTGCAAAAATCGTATCGACTTTAATTTCCGCGCCCACCTCAAATTTTTGTATATCCATAACACTAAATTCGCGGAGAATGCGCCGCGGCGAAACCTTCGCTTTTGCATAATGTCCTGCCGTCGGCTTGTTGACAAGTCGTTCTTTTTTCGCATCAAAACCTACCTGGAGAGCTTCGTATCCGTCTCGCTCCTTCGTTTTGATTTGAGTGATGTAGCATGGTCCCGCTTCAATGACTGTGCAGGGTACAGACTCACCCTTCTCATCGAAGATGCTTGTCATGCCGATTTTTTTACCGAGTATTCCTGTCATGATCTTCGTTATTCACCAAATAAATATTCATCTTCCTCATCCCTTAACAGGGTAAGGATGTCACGACACTACATTAAGAGGAAAAAGTCTTAGACTTTTATCTCCACATCGACGCCCGCGGGAAGCTCTAGCTTCATTAACGAATCAACCGTCTTGTTTGACGAATTGAGAATGTCAATTAGGCGCTTATGGGATCGCATTTCGAACTGCTCACGCGATTTCTTATCAACATTTGGAGAACGCAAAACCGTATACAACGTGCGTTTTGTTGGCAACGGAATTGGTCCGGAGACAATCGCCCCGGTAGACTTCACTGTCTTGATGATTTTCTCAGCCGACTTATCGATCAGGTTATGATCGTACGACTTCAGCTTTATACGTATTTTTTGCCCAGCCACTCTCTGCGTTCCTTTTTCTCGCTTACTCTGAGCTTATTCAATAATTTTCGTAACAACACCTGCGCCAACTGTATGCCCGCCTTCACGAATAGCAAACCGGAGGCCCTCTTCCATAGCAATCGTTGTAATCAATTCAACCGACATGTTATCAACGTTGTCGCCAGGCATAACCATCTCTGTACCACCGGGGAGCGTTGCAACACCGGTGACATCCGTCGTACGGAAATAGAACTGCGGCCGATACCCTGTAAAGAACGGCGTATGGCGTCCACCCTCTTCCTTCTTCAACACGTACACCTGAGCCGTGAACTTCTTATGCGGGGTAATACTTCCGGGTTTGGCAATAACCATACCTCTCTCGAGTTCATTCTTTTCCACACCGCGGAGCAACATTCCAGCATTGTCACCTGCCTGGACTTCATCGAGTTCTTTGCGGAACATTTCTGCACCGGTAATAACCGTTTTCTTGTGAGCACCAAGCCCGATAACTTCCACTTCGTCACCGACCTTAGCTTTTCCTCGTTCGACGCGACCGGTTCCGACGGTTCCGCGACCCGTAATCGAAAACACATCTTCGACAGGCATCAAGAATGGCTTGTCAATGTCACGTTTCGGCAGCGGTACATACGTGTCGACTGCGTTCATGAGCTCGTAAATACACTTAAATGCCGGGTCATCCGGTTTCGAATCAGCTGCCAATGCGCGTTCCATCGCCTTCAAAGCACTCCCACGAATAATGGGGATCTCGTCACCCGGGAAATCATACTTTTTCAATAAATCACGCATTTCCATTTCAACCAATTCAATAAGTTCAGGATCATCCACCATGTCAACCTTATTCATGAAGACGACAATGCGGGGCACGCCCACTTGTCGTGCAAGGAGAATATGTTCACGGGTCTGGGGCATTGGTCCGTCATTAGCGGCAACAACGAGAATTGCGCCGTCCATTTGTGCCGCACCGGTGATCATGTTCTTAATATAATCCGCATGGCCCGGGCAATCGACGTGAGCATAATGCCGTTTTTCTGTAGCATATTCGACATGTGCGACTGCGATAGTAATACCGCGTTCGCGTTCTTCGGGGGCGTTGTCGATGCTATCGAATGTACGAACGGAAGACAAGCCTTTCTTGCTGAGAACCATTGTAATTGCCGCAGTAAGAGTGGTCTTGCCGTGGTCAATGTGTCCGATCGTGCCGACATTGATGTGCGGTTTATCTCGTGTGAATTTTTCTTTTGCCATTTCTTAAATCTCCTTAATAGCTGAAAGGATGGAAAAAATTGATTTCATTTTAATTGGTTACGCTGGAACTGATTCCTTGCCCTTTACTTTTTCGATAATCTGGTCTGAAATGCTCTGCGGGACTTCTTCATAATATACGAACTGCATCGTATAAATCGCACGGCCCTGAGTCATCGACCGGAGCTGCGTAGAATAACCGAACATATCGGATAATGGCACTTTTGCTTTTATCACCTGCGCATCCTTGCGTGCATTGAGCCCTTCTATTTTCCCGCGACGAGAGCTCAGGTCACCCATAACATCGCCCATATATTCTTCGGGAGTGACGACTTCAACATCCATGATCGGTTCGAGCAACACGGGGTGAGCTTTTCGCGCAGCCTCTTTAAATGCCATCGAACCTGCAATCTTAAAAGCCATTTCGGACGAGTCGACTTCGTGGTAAGAACCGTCAAATAACTTTACCTTGATATCCTCAACAGGATAACCTGCAAGTACTCCGTTTCGCATCGCCTCAACGATTCCCTCGGAGACAGGATTGATATATTCCTTCGGAACGGACCCTCCGACAATCGCATTTTCAAATTCGTATCCCTTACCTTTTTCATTCGGCTCAACTTCAATCCAGACGTGACCGAACTGACCGCGACCGCCGGACTGACGGACAAACTTCCCTTCAGCTTCGACTTTCTTCCGGATGGTCTCCTTATAGGCTACCTGTGGTTTTCCGACATTCGCTTCAACACGAAATTCTCGCTTCATCCGGTCGATGATAATTTCCAGGTGCAACTCGCCCATTCCACTGATGATGGTCTGACCCGTTTCTTCATTTGACGATATTCTGAACGTCGGGTCCTCATCGGCAAGTTTCGACATTGCCTCGCTCATTTTTTCCTGGTCCGCCTTTGTCTTCGGTTCTATTGCAACTGAAATCACGGGGTCGGGGAATTCCATTTTTTCAAGAACGATCGGATCATTCTCGTCACACAACGTATCACCGGTGCGCGTACTCTTCAATCCGACAGCGGCAGCAATATCGCCGCTGTATGCCTCATCGATATCCTCACGATGATTTGCGTGCATGCGAAGGATACGCCCTATTCGCTCCCGTTTTTCGCTGATGGAATTAAACACATAGGAGCCGGTTTTCAGTGTGCCGGAATACACGCGGAAAAAAGTCAACTTACCGACATACGGATCGGTCATGATCTTGAACGCAAGAGCAGTGAATTTTTCCTTATCGTTGACCTTACGGATGATATGATCCTTCATATTTGAATGATGGCCCATAACTTCCCCGTTTCCGATATCGGTCGGGGAGGGCAAAAAATCAATGACTGCGTCGAGTAATCCCTGGACTCCCTTGTTTTTGAACGATGAGCCGCACAATACGGGGACAATACTAACCTTCAGGCACGCCCGGCGAAGAACCGCCTTGATTTCTGCAGGTGATATCTCTTTCCCTTCAAGATATTTTTCGAGAAGAGAATCATCTTCGTCAGACACCGCTTCCAGCATTTTTGTACGATATTCCTGCGCCTGTTTCTGCAGGTCATGAGGGATATCAAGGTCATCCCAGGTTGTACCGGAGGTACTGTCGTGAAAAATCCGCGCTTTCATCGTAATGAGGTCGATGATGCCGGTGAACATATCTCCTTCACCGACTGGTATTTGAACCGGCACGGCGTTCGCGCCAAGCCGGGATTTCATCATTGCGATGCAATTAAAAAAATCCGCGCCGACGCGATCCATTTTATTGACAAACGCCAGACGGGGAACGCCATATTTATCTGCCTGACGCCAGACAGTTTCTGATTGCGGCTCTACACCGCCGACAGCACAAAACAGAGCAACCGCTCCGTCGAGCACACGCAGCGATCGTTCAACTTCTACCGTAAAATCGACGTGACCCGGCGTGTCGATAATATTCACCCGATGATTATTCCAGAAACATGTCGTCGCGGCACTGGTAATTGTGATACCACGTTCTTTCTCCTGTTCCATCCAGTCCATTGTTGCCGCACCATCATGTACTTCACCCATGCGGTGGAGGACTCCGGTATAAAACAGAATACGTTCCGTCGTGGTTGTTTTGCCGGCATCAATATGTGCCATGATACCGATATTTCGTGTTCGTTCTAATGGATACGCGCGTGGCATGGTTATTCACCCAATCCTATCGTTTCGTTCATCTACTCTTTGTTTTGTTCACCATTTAAAATGTGCAAATGCTTTATTCGCCTCAGCCATTTTATGTGTATCTTCTTTTTTCTTAACAGCATTACCTTCGTTGTTGGCAGCCGCGACCATTTCTGCGGCGAGCTTCAGTGACATTGATTTATCTTTACGTTCATCTGCATAAGAAATAAGCCACCGTATTGCCAGGGCTATGCTTCTGTCGGACCTCACTTCAGTCGGAATTTGGTACGTCGCCCCGCCGACGCGACGCGCACGAATTTCAAGAATCGGCTTTACGTTATTAATTGCTTTTTTAAAAATATCAAACCCCGATGCTTTTCCCCGCTGAGCTGCAATTTCGAACGCATCATACACAATCTTCCGCGCAAGATGTTTCTTGCCCATTTTAAGTACACTGTTAATGAATCTTGCCACAAGGACATCGTTGTACTTGGGGTCAGGTGTTATAATACGTTTGCTTGCAGCTTTTTTTCGCATACTTTATTTTGGCTTCTTGGCACCGTATTTTGAACGGCCTTGTTTTCTATCGGTCACGCCTGCAGTATCCAGTGTCCCGCGAACAATATGGTAACGAACCCCGGGAAGGTCTTTCACTCTGCCGCCGCGAATCAGCACAATCGAGTGTTCTTGCAGATTATGCCCTTCTCCGGGAATATAGGCCGTAACTTCAATACTATTCGTCAATCGCACACGCGCAACTTTGCGAAGAGCCGAATTCGGTTTCTTTGGCGTCGTCGTGTAAACTCTGGTACATACACCTCTTTTTTGAGGTGAACCTTGAAGTGCAGGTGCCTTGCTCTTCCAGGTCACTTGGTCCCGATTGAGGCGGATTAATTGATTAATTGTAGGCAAATTGAATAAATCCCGAATTTTGTCAAAGCTTATAAATATATGAATAATTTAGGTTTTTGTCAATATCAAACTGGCAGTTTCCGGCAAATCCATCCCTACTCGGAAACCGCTGCCTTTTCACGTTTCCGCACCTTCTTTTTTTCCACTTCTTTTTCCACTGGCACAACCTCCGGTTGTGGAATTTCATCCGCAGACATAACGATAATGTTGCGGAATTTTTTCAAGCCAGTGCCCGCGGGAATGAGATGACCCATGATCACATTCTCTTTGAGACCGAGCAGGTGATCGACCTTGCCTTCTATTGCAGCGTCGGTAAGAACTTTGGTCGTCTCCTGGAATGATGCTGCGGAGATAAAGCTGTCGGTCGAAAGAGCAGCCTGTGTAATACCTAACAGGATCGGCTCGGACGTAGCGGGTTCGGCGTCACGAAATTCAACTACTTTCTTTGTCTTCTTCCGTATGTCCGTATTGACCTCTCGAACTTTTTTCTTCGCGATCACCTGACCGTTTTTCAACTTGGAGTCACCTTTGTTTGTGACAAGCACAAGGTCTTTCAGTGCATCATTCTCCTGATTGACGGTCTGATTGTCGACGTAATCATCCTCAAGAAATCTCGTGTCTCCCGGGTCGATGATACGCACTTTCTGCATCATCTGCCGCACAATGGCTTCGATATGCTTATCGTTTATCTTAACACCCTGCATCCGATAGACTTCCTGGATTTCATTTACCAGGTATTCTTGAACTGCACCGACGCCCTTAATGCGCAAAATATCATGAGGGTCGATTGCTCCATCGGACAGGCGCTCACCCGAGCGGATGACATCATTTTCCTGCACGAGCACATGTTTTCCCATCGGAATGAGGTAACGTTTCTCATCCGTCCCGTCGTGACTCTTCACAAATATTTCACGCGAGCCGCGCTTCTGCGGTCCAAATTTTACTACGCCATCGATTTCAGAGACGATCGCAGGGTCAGCAGGGCTCCTGGCTTCGAACAATTCCGTCACCCTCGGCAAACCACCTGTAATATCCCGTGTCTTACCGCTGTCGCGGGGAATTTTTACCAATACCGTGCCCGCCTGAACCTCGTCACCATCATTGACCACCATGTGTGCACGGGTTGGAATAATATAGTTACCGACTTTTTGCCCTTTGGCATTGACGATGAGAATACTCGGACTCAGCGTGCGGTCACGGGAGTCTATAACCACTTTTTGAATATGACCCGTTTGCTCATCCGGCTCTTCCCTGTACGTGATATTTTCCTTAAGGTCCTGGTATTTCACAGCACCGGGATGCTCGGAAATAATCACCGCATTGTAAGGATCCCATTCGTAGATAATCTCACCCTTTTTTACTTTGGCGCTATCGGTCACAAGCAACGTTGCGCCATAGGGTACGTCATATTTTGTCAGAACGCGATTATCATTGTCAAGAATATTTATGACGCCACTTCGTCCCAACACAATGAGTTTTACGTCCCCTTCCTCCTGCCGGAAAAATTTAATGCCTTCATACTTGACTTTTCCGTCAAACTTGGAGACAATCTGTGACTGTGTGGCAATGAGACTTGCAGTACCGCCCGTATGAAATGTACGAAGGGTCAGCTGAGTACCCGGTTCACCGATAGATTGAGCGGCAATGATTCCGACGGGTTCACCCGGTTCAACCAGTTTCGACGTCGTAAGATTGCGTCCGTAGCACTTTGCGCACACACCTCGTTTTGCCTCACACGTCAGTACCGACCGAATCTCCACCGCTTCAATGGATGTTTCCGAAATGGTAGAAGCTTTTTTCTCATCGATTTCGTCACCCCCCTTGACCAAAACCTTCCCGGAGAGAGGGTCAAGAACGTCATGGACAGCGACACGTCCAAGGATACGCTCTGCGAGCGGCTCCTTCACATCCTCACCTTCCTTCAAAGCACCTGTTAGGACGCCGCGAATGGTACCGCAATCTTCACCTGCAATGATTGCATCCTGAGCGACGTCTACAAGACGACGGGTCAGGTAACCGGCATCAGCTGTCTTTAACGCAGTATCTGCAAGGCCTTTTCGCGCACCGTGCGTTGAAATAAAATATTCAAGGATCGAGAGACCCTCACGGAAATTAGCGATGATCGGGTTTTCGATCAGTTCGCCGGTCGCGCCGGACATGCTTTTCTGAGGCTTCGCCATGAGTCCGCGCATACCGGCAAGCTGGCGAACTTGTTCTTTTGAGCCTCGTGCGCCCGAATCTACCATCATGTACAGGGAATTAAACCCATCACGGTCATGCTGGAGCGCATCGAATAGCCGTTCCGCAACTTTGTTTGTTGCCCTTGTCCAGATATCGATCACCTTGTTGTAACGTTCACCATTCGTAATGAACCCTCTATAATATTGGTTCTGAACGCTGTCGACATCGCGGGTCGCTTTTCCAATAACTTCCTCTTTTTCCTTCGGGATAAAGACATCGCCAACACTTACGGAGAGTCCACCCTTGGTTGCGTAAGTAAACCCGAGCTCCTTCAAATTATCCAGAAATTCAGCTGTATGCAGATTTCCGACAGTTCGAAATGCTGATTGAATGATTTGTGTGAGGCGCTTCTTGTTAAGAAGTTCATTCAGAAAACCGAGCTCTTTTGGTACGATTTGATTAAAGATGACTCTCCCGGTCGTTGTATCGGTAAGCTTATCATTCACCTTCACCTTAATGCGGGCATGTAAACCGACCTTACCAGCATTATGCGCAATAATGACCTCTCCCGGGGAAGAGAATATTTTTCCGTCACCGAGGTCCCCTGCTTTGGATTTCGTAAGATAATAGCATCCAAGCACCTGATCCTGGGTAGGATGAACAATTGGGGCACCATTTGATGGCGATAATATGTTATGGCTTGAAAGCATAAGAATACGCGCTTCAAGCTGGGCATCAAACGAAAGGGGGACGTGAACCGCCATCTGGTCACCGTCAAAGTCGGCGTTGAATGCCGTACATACCATCGGGTGAATACGGATGGCCTTCCCTTCGACAAGGACCGGTTGAAATGCCTGGATGCCAAGGCGATGGAGAGTTGGAGCACGGTTCAGGAGAACCGGATGTCCGTCGATAATATTCTCCAGAATTTCCCAAACGTCCGAGCCTTTCTTGTCCACCATTTTCTTGGCGCTCTTAACCGTCTTTACCAATCCACGCTCGATGAGCTTACGGATGATAAACGGTTTGAATAATTCGACTGCCATATCTTTCGGCAAACCGCACTCATGCAGTTTCAATTCCGGTCCGACAACGATGACAGACCGTCCGGAATAATCGACGCGTTTTCCAAGCAGGTTTTGTCTGAATCGCCCCTGTTTCCCTTTCAACATGTCAGAGAGTGATTTCAGTGCGCGATTATTATCGGAGCGGACAGCATTTGCACGTCGTGAATTATCGAAGAGCGAATCAACCGCTTCCTGAAGCATGCGCTTTTCATTCCGCAGAATAACCTCAGGAGCCTTAATTTCAATGAGCCTCTTCAACCGGTTATTTCTGATAATGACTCTCCGGTATAGATCGTTCAAGTCCGAAGTTGCAAACCGTCCTCCTTCGAGAGGAACAAGGGGTCGCAGTTCAGGGGGAATAACCGGGATAACATCCAGCACCATCCATTCCGGTTTGTTGAGTGGTCCACCCTCGCGTTCACGGAACGATTCCACAACACGAAGGCGCTTCAACGTTTCTTGTTTCTTCTGAACAGATTGTTCATCTTTTACGGTGACACGCAGGTCCGCCGCAATGACTTCGATATCAACCCTTTTCAATAATTCCTTGACTGCTTCTCCTCCGATTTTTGCGATAAATTTTTTCTCGTCGGTGTCTTCGAGGTTCTGATTTTTCTCCGGCAGAGAAGCAAGGACATCATAATATTGTTCTTCGGAAAGGAGGTCCATTTTTTGAAGACCTGTGGTTCCCGGCTGGACAACCACATATGATTCATAGTAGATAATCCGTTCAAGGTCCTTTCCGCTCAGACCGAGAACGTTGCCAATTTTTGACGGAGCTGACCGGAAATACCAAATGTGGACAATCGGGACTGCAAGAGAGATATGCCCCATGCGTTCCCGTCGTACACTTTTTTGAGTGACTTCGACTCCACAACGGTCGCAGATAATTCCCTTATACCTGATGCGTTTGTATTTACCGCAATGACATTCCCAGTCGCGCACCGGGCCAAATATTTTCTCGCAAAAAAGACCGTCTTTCTCGGGCCGGAATGAGCGGTAATTGATTGTTTCCGGTTTTGTCACTTCACCATGTGAGCGGGAAAGAATTAAATCGGAAGATGCGAGCGTAATGCTGATCTTCGAAAAACTCTTTTTTATGATATTTTCATGTGATGAAAAAGGCATTGTAACCCTCCAAAGTTCTCATTATTCTATCTTGATATCCAATCCCAAACCCATTAATTCGCGAACCAACACATTGAACGATTCAGGAATGTTCGGTTCGGGCAAATTGTCACCTTTCACGATCGACTCATAAAGCTTTGCTCGACCGTAAACGTCGTCGCTTTTCACCGTTAAAATTTCCTGGAGAATATTGGCGGCGCCATAGGCCTCAAGTGCCCATACTTCCATCTCTCCGAACCTCTGCCCGCCAAATTGAGCTTTTCCTCCAAGCGGCTGCTGGGTGATCAAAGAGTACGGACCGATGGAACGCGCGTGAATTTTATCGTCGACAAGGTGTGAAAGCTTCATCATGTAAATGAAACCGACAGTCACTTCCTGGTCGAACGGTTCACCGGTCCTTCCATCATGTAATGTCGTCTTGGACGTTTGATTCAACCCGGCTTTTGCCATCTGGCTCTGAACATCCTCCCACGTTGCACCGTCGAAAATCGGGCAGGCATATTTCACTCCAAGTTTCTTTCCTGCCCACCCGAGCGCCGTTTCGAACAATTGTCCAAGGTTCATACGCGACGGCACACCGAGAGGGTTCAGCACCATATCGATCGGTGTTCCATCGGGTAAGAACGGCATATCTTCCTGCGGTACAACTTTTGCGACAACGCCTTTGTTACCGTGGCGTCCAGCCATTTTGTCGCCTACTGAAAGCTTCCGTTTCTTCGCGACGTACACTTTTGCAAGCTGTACGATGCCTGATGGCAGCTCATCGCCGAGCATGATTTTTGTTTTTTCATGCTTGAAGTACTCTTCGATGTCGTTTTGTTTCTGGAAGAAATTCTGATAAATCTTCGCGATCAGTGATTGTTTTCGTTTATCTTCAACCCACTCGCCGTTCGGGTCGAGTTTTTCGACATTTTCCATATTTACGAATGTCTCTTCCTTCAGGAGCGTACCTCCGCGCAGAACAACATCGCCTGAAGTGTCCCGGATTCCGAGAGATTTTTCCCCGTCCAGGAGCAAGCCGAGTTTTTTGCCGAGTTTCTCAAGATTCTCCTTCAGCGTTTTCTTGTGAGCGCGGTCGAGATGTTCGCTTAATCTCTTATCTTCCTTCTTGGATTCACTGTCTTTCTTTTTCCGGCTGAAGAGTTTTGTCGCGATAACGATACCCTTCATTCCGGGCGGAGCTTTCAGAGAGGCATCCTTCACATCGCCGGCCTTCTCGCCAAAAATTGCCTTCAGAAGTTTTTCTTCCGGTGTCGATTCCGTCTCTCCTTTGGGAGTGATCTTGCCGATAAGAATATCCCCTTCGACAACTTCGGCCCCAACACGGACAACGCCGTTTTCATCTAAATCTTTGACCGCGTCTTCGCTGACGTTCGGAATCTCACGCGTCAATTCCTCTTCACCACGTTTTGTGTCCCGCACCTGGAGTTCGAACTCTTCTATATGAAGAGAGGTAAACGTATCCTCCGCAACAAGCCGTTCGCTCACGATTATAGCATCTTCAAAATTATAACCGCGCCATGGCATGAACGCGACCAGCACGTTCCGTCCCAAGGCAAGCTCACCGTGGTCGGTCGCGCAACCATCGGCAAGGATATCCCCTTTCTTCACCCGCTGGCCGGGTTTGACGACAGCGAGTTGATTGATGCTTGTATCCTGGTTCGTCCGGAAAAATTTAATAAGCTGGTATTCAACACGCTTCTTATCGTCAAAACTGACGAGCGCTTCAGCACTTCCTTCATCGATATCATAATTCACAATAATGCGGTTCGAGTCCACATATTCTACCGAACCGTTGCGTTCCGCGACGATCATCGTGCGCGCGTCGCGGGCGATTTTTTCCTCAAGCCCTGTGCCGACGATAGGCGTTTCCGGCCGCATGAGCGGGACTGCCTGGCGCTGCATATTTGAACCCATAAGTGCACGGTTAGCATCATCATGTTCGAGGAACGGAATAAGGGCAGCCGCTGCGCTGACAATTTGTGAGGGAGCAACATCCATGTACTGAATTTCTTCCGGTTTTGCAAGCGGGTAATCACTTTGAAGTCGCGCTTTGACCCGCTCTGTTGCAAACTTGCCTTTTTCATCGATGACCGCATTCGCCTGGGCGATGGTGTACACGTCCTCTTTCTCTGCGGTCATGAATTCGATTTCTTCGAGCACCTTCCCTCCTTTTACTTTACGGTATGGAGTCTCAATAAAACCAAACTCATTCACCCGGGCATGAATACATAAGGAAGATATCAAACCTATATTCGGTCCTTCAGGCGTTTCAATCGGACACAACCGGCCATAATGTGTATAGTGAACGTCCCTCACTTCGAAACCTGCCCGCTCGCGTGTTAAACCGCCGGGGCCAAGCGCAGACATACGCCGCTTATGGGTGATCTCTGCAAGCGGGTTTGTCTGATCCATGAATTGCGATAATTGATTTGTCCCGAAGAATGCATTAATAACGCTTGTAATCGTTCTTGCATTCACCAGATCCTGTGGCGTGATTTTTTCCTGGTCGCGAAGGCTTAAGCGTTCACGGATTGTTCGCGCCATGCGCGCAAGCCCGATATTAAACTGCTGACCGATCTGTTCACCAACCGTGCGAACCCTGCGGTTTCCAAGATGGTCGATGTCATCGACTGTTTTTCGGCCCTGCTGCAAATCGATGAGATAGTTGATAATGGCTATAATATCATCTTTCGTTAGTGTGGTTGTTGCGGCAGGCGTATTCAAATTCAATTTTGAATTCAAACGATAGCGGCCGACATCTCCGAGGTCATAGCGTTTCTCATTAAAGAACAATCTTTCAAGAAGATTTTTTGCCGTTTCAAGGTCCGGCGCTTCACCCGACCTGAGTTGCTGATAAATGGCATTCAACGCCTCTTCATCGGTACGTGCAATATCCTTCTGAATAGTATTTGCAATGACCGAACTTTCTCCGATTCCCTCATGCTTCAGGAAACGGATTTTCTTAATATCTGATTTTTTGACTTTCTTCAGCAGTTCTTCTGTAAACGTCGTGTCTTTGTTAATGAAAATCTCACCCGTCTTCTTATCAACGACATCACTGCAGACGATCCTGCCAAGGTATTCTTTCATTTCTGCTTTATGCGGTTCGATTTCTTCCACAAGATTGAAGAGTTCAAGGATTTCATCATCCGACGAATAACCGAGCGCACGAAGGAGTGTTGTCACCGGGAATTTCTTTTTCCGGTCGATGTACACATACATCACGTTGCTGATATCCGTCATGAACTCCACCCACGAGCCGCGGAACGGAATAATACGCGCAGAATAGATCGACATGCCGTTCGGGTGAACAGATTCGTCGAAAAACACGCCCGGCGAACGGTGAAGTTGACTGACGACGACACGTTCGGCGCCATTGATGATATACGTTCCGCGATGTGTCATTGCAGGAAGGTTACCGAGATACACTTCCTGTTCGATGGTATCGACATAACTCTTACCGTCTTCACTCTTGGTCGAGAGTCGCAGCTTCGCCTTCAGGGGAACGGCGTACGTCAACCCGCGTTCCTGACACTCGATGACACTATACTTTGTCTTCTCGATGTAATACTCAACAAATTCGAGGATATAATTTTCCCGTGCATCGGTAATCGGGAAATTCATCGTGAATATTTGCTGGAGCCCTTTATTCTGACGTTTCTCGGGAACAGCATCCGTCTGGAGAAAATTTTCCCACGACTGTAATTGCACATAAAGCAAATCGGGGGATTCGATAATCTCAGGAATTTTCCCGAACGAGATTCTGCCATTGGAATGGTTGTTGTGAGTTTTCACACGTAACCCTTTATATAGTAGGAATGGACATTGTCATGATCTGCATCTGAACCAAACGCGAAGGCGGTGAAATATGATGCAACATAAAAAATAGCAAACCGATAACCACTCAGAGATATGGTTACCGGCTGCCGAATTACATTTCGTGATATTTTACCACTGTACCTTCAACGTTTGTTGTTGCGAAAAAGTTCGTTCCATCGTCCGGCACGGAACTGCCGGGTATAGGAGTTACTTCAGCTCGACCTGTGCTCCTGCTTCTTCGAGTTCTTTTTTCAACTTTTCCGCATCATCCTTATTAAGGCCTTCTTTCACCGTTTTAGGTGCACCGTCCACGAGGTCCTTCGCTTCCTTCAAGCCGAGACCAGTTGCTGCGCGGACCACTTTAATGACATTGATTTTCTGAGCTCCGGAATTCTTCAGAACAACGGTGAATTCCGTCTGCGCTTCAGCTGCTGCCGGTGCTGCGCCGCCGCCTGCAGGCATCATACCACCCGCCATCATCATCGGGGCTGCAGCGGTGACGCCAAATTTTTCCTCCAAAGCTTTTTTCAATTCCGAAGCTTCGAGCAGAGTAAGTTTTTCAATTTTTTCGACAATTTCCTGGACTGCTGACATTGTTATTTCTCCTTCTTCTTTATTATTGACAATTTGTTAGTGAGCTTACGCTGCTTTCTTCTTTTCAATCGCATCGATGACGTTGACAAGGTCGCGCATAACAGCTCCAACTGCACCGACTATTCCGGAAGCCGGAGCGCTGATGCTGCCAAGAATTCCTGCAATAATTTCTCCCCGTGTCGGGAGTTTTGCGAGTGCATCCAGTTGCTTGCCATCGAATATCTGTTTTTCAAGAACGCAGACTTTAACGCTCAGTTTCTCATTCTTTTCGCGAAACTTCTTGATAATCTTCGCAGGTGTTACCGGATCGTCATAGCCGAATGCGATAGCGGTGGGACCCACAAGTTTCTCATACACGCTATCATATCCGGTTACACGTTCGAGCGCTTTGCGAGCCAGCGTGTTCTTTACAACGCGATAATCGACATTCGACTTTCGGAATTCCCGCCGCAGTTCGTTCACTTCCTCAACGGTGATTCCGGTGAAGTCCGCAAAGAACATACTTTTTGCGCGGGCAACTTTCTCCGCAACTTCTGCAAGAATCTGTTCTTTCTCAGAGCGTTTCATGATTTCCTCGTGAATTAAATGATGTTCACCGAGAAGCCCCCACGTTTTGCAGGGCAGTGAACAATATTATACTATTACTGAGTGCGTAAATCCTTCATTATGAATGGGCACCGACAACATTCTTATCAATATGTACACTCGGGCTCATTGTACATGAAATGGCAATGCTCCTGATGTATTGCCCCTTCGATGTCGCCGGCTTAAGGCGAACCACCGTCGTCAAGAACGCATTGACATTGTCAACTAATTTCTGCTTTTCAAAGTTTGCTTTCCCGATCGTCGCGTGGAGGATCCCCGCTTTATCGACTCTGAATTCGATTTTTCCGGCTTTCACTTCCTTAACGGCTTTGCCGACATCCAATGTCACCGTTCCGCTCTTTGGGTTCGGCATTAATCCGCGGGGGCCAAGAACTTTTCCTAATTTTCCGACTTCCCCCATCGAGTCGGGCGTCGCAATAATAACGTCGATATCAGCCCAACCTTGTTGAATCTTCTGGATATAATCCTGAAACCCTACGTGGTCGGCTCCTGCAGCTTTTGCCTCTTCATCTTTAGGAGGTTTCGCAAGAACGAGAACACGCACTTCTTTGCCGATGCCGTGAGGCAGTGCCACGGTTCCGCGGACCGCCTGGTCCGCTTTCTTGGGGTCGACGCCGAGACGGACGGCAATATCAACCGCTTCATTGAACTTTGCTGAAGCCATCTCTTTCACCCGGTCAACGGCTTCATCAATGCCATATGCTTTCTTAGGGTCCACCTTGGCTATCGCTGTTTTATAACGTTTGCTTCGTTTCATTGAACAGATTCCTTCTGTTTTGTGGTACGATCGCTCCGTTGCGACGGAACTCCCACGATGAATAATTAGTCTTCGACCGTTATTCCCATACTGCGGGCGGTCCCGGCAACCATTGCCATTGCTGCTTCAATATCATGCGCATTCAGGTCGGGCATTTTCATTTCTGCAATTTCACGCACCTGCTTTTTGGTCACTTTTCCCACCTTATTCCTGTTTGGTTCGCCGGAGCCTTTTTCAACTTTCGCCGCCTTTGCAAGCAGGACCGACGCGGGTGGTGTTTTCGTGATGAACGTAAATGACTTGTCGGAAAACACCGTTATCACGACAGGGATAATTAATCCCTTTTTGTCCTGCGTTTTAGCATTGAACTGTTTGCAGAATTCCATGATGTTGACGCCCTTTTGTCCGAGAGCAGGACCAATGGGCGGTGCAGGGTTTGCCTGTCCTGCAGGAATTTGTAATTTGATAAAACCAACGACTTTTTTCATATCATGTTATCCGTTGAGATGAGAACTTATTTTTCCGCTTCGACCTGACTGAAATCCAGTTCAACAGGAGTCTTTCGGCCGAAAATACTTACCATCACTTTTAATTTCATTTTTTCTTCATTGACGTCCTGGACAAAGCCGGTGAAATTGTTGAACGGTCCATCGATTACTTTGACAGGCTCGCCGACATGGAACGGGACTTCCAGAACTTCAACATCTTTACGCTCTTCCATTCTTCCGATCAGTCGGCGGACTTCGTCAGGTTGAAGGGGAACCGGGTCACCTTTGGGACCGACGAAGCTGATCACGGAGGGTGTATTAAGAATAAGGTGCTTTGTCTCTTTGTCCAAAACCGCCTCAACAAGAATATAACCCGGGAAAAATGTCTTTGTCCTGCTTTTTTTCTTTCCTTCCTTGACTTCAAAAATTTTCTCTGAAGGAACCATCACTGCCGAGATGCGTTCGCTCAGGTTGGCAAGTTTCGCTTCATTTTCTAAATGCGCTTTGACCTTGTTTTCATGCCCCGAGTAGGTGCGTATCGCATACCATCTTTTCTCAGTCGTTTTATCCATCACAAGTATTCCTGCCCGCATTAGATTAAGAACTTGATGACATAATTCACCGCCAGGTCGATCACGTAGACGAACACCGCGATGACCCCGCACACCACAAGCACGATAAGCGTAGAATCACGCAGCTCTTCCCTCCGCGGCCACGTTACTTTTTTCATTTCCTTCACGACATCGGTGAAGAAGGCAATAATTTTTTCTTTCATTCCGGGTTCCTTTTTGTCTTCCGGTCGACTTCCAAGCACGTCAGGAGGGACTTGAACCCCCAACCTGCGGTTTTGGAGACCGCTGCTCTAGCCAATTGAGCTACTGACGTAGAAAGAATTATTTCGTTTCCTTGTGCTGTGTATGTTTATTGCACCAAGGACAAAACTTCTTGTATTCCACACGGCCGGTCTGCTTTTTCTTATTCTTCGTGGTCGTGTAATTCCTTCGCTTACAGTCAGTACATTCTAATGTTATAATATCTCTCATGAATTCGACTCCTCGATAATATTCTTCCTTTTCAGATCAGCGAGCTTGCGATCGGGATTGAACCGATGACCTCATCCTTACCAAGGATGTGCTCTACCAACTGAGCTACGCAAGCATCACGACTCGTCGGGAGAGCGGGAGACGGGACTCGAACCCGCGACCAACAGCTTGGAAGGCTGTGACTCT
>CAZAFL010000001.1:228248-254779 GCA_964484465.1 uncultured Chlorobiaceae bacterium | reverse complement strand
AAACTGCTGTGCGGGACGGATCCGTGACACGTTCAGGAAGTGAAACAAGATTCCATCGTTGGGCATATTCTTTCCCCTTGATTACACTCTGTCCGTATTTGATCGTCGTGTACCGTTGCTCGGGATCGACTCCGGCTGTGCCTGTAACATAGAAATTGCCTGCTCCGTCAACGGCAAGAGCTATTGCCCCATCCACACTGCTACTCCCTGGCCCGTTATAGCGTGCGACCCACTGTTGGACACCCGATGAATCATACTTCACTGTTGCATAGTCGTAGGAGGTGCCTGAGCCAATACTGTTTCCCGTCACATAGACATTCCCCGAGGCATCAACGGCAAAGGCATGTACCGCGTCATCACTATTCCCCGGTCCGTTGTAGCGTGCGACCCACTGTTGGACACCCGATGAATCATATTTCACTGTTGCGTAGTCGTAATCTGTGCCTGAATTACAGGTTCCCGTCACATAGACATTCCCCGATGCACCGACGGCAAGGGATGTTGCGTAGTCGTCAGAATTCCCCGGCCCGTTGTAACGTGCGACCCACTGCTGGGTCCCCGATGCGTTGTATTTCACTGTGGCATAATCGTAGGAGGTACCTGAACCAACACTGGTTCCCGTCACATAGACATTCCCCGATGCACCGACGGCAAGGGAAGTTGCATAGTCTTCAGAATTCCCTGGGCCATTATAATATGCAACCCACTGCTGGACCCCCGATGCGTTGTATTTCACTGTGGCATAATCGTAGGAGGTACCTGAATAGGCATATCCCGTCACATAGACATTGCCTGATGCGTCAACGGCGATGGCATATGCCCCGTCATCAGAATTCCCTGGGCCATTATAATATGCAACCCACTGCTGGACCCCCGATGCGTTGTACTTCACGGTAGCATAATTAGCGGAGCCACCCGAAAAACTATATCCCGTCACGTAGATGTTGCCCGATATGTCAAGGGTAAGGGCATATGCAAAGTTATTTGAATTCGCTGGACCGGTATAGCGAGCGACCCACTGCTGGACTCCAGATGCGTCGTACTTTACTATCGCATAGTCGTTGAAGTAGTCTGAACCAATACTGGTTCCCGCCACATAGACATTTCCCGAGGCGTCGACGGCGAGGGCATGTGCGTAGTCATTACTATTCCCCGGTCCGTTATAGCGTGCGACCCACTGTTGGACACCCGATGAATCGTATTTCACCGTTACATAGTCGTCGTCTGCTCCTGAATTACTAGATCCTGTGACATAGACATTGCCTGATGCATCGAAGGCAAGAGCAGATGGGTTATCAACAGAATTCCCCGGTCCGTTGTAGCGTGCGACCCATTGCTCGGTTCCAGATGTATCATACTTCAGGGTCGCAAAGTCGTGTAAGGTCCCTACACCTTCACTAGATCCCGTTACATAGACATTCCCTGATGAGTCCATGGTAAGAGCATACGCGCCGTCACTAGGATTCCCCGGACCGTTATAGCGTGCGACCCATTGCTGGACTCCCGAGGCATTGTATTTCAACGTCGCATAATCGGAATGCAAGCTTGAGTCACTACTGGACCCGGTCACATAGACATTGCCCGACGCGTCGACGGCAAGGGCATATCCCACGTCACCGCTATTCCCCGGTCCGTTATAGCGTGCAACCCATTGTTGGACACCCGAAGCATTGTACTTGACCGTCGCATAATCAGAGGAGGTGCCCGAGCCAGGGCTATCTCCCGTTACATAGACATTTCCGGATGCGTCAATCGCAAGTGCGTATGGCAAATCGTTAAGATTCCCCGGTCCGTCATAACTTGCAGCCCACTGCTGGACCCCCGATGCGTTATATTTTACTGTCACGTAGTCATCGGTGTAGTTTGTTGTATCAGTACCCACACCCGTCACATAGACATTCCCTGCAGCGTCAACGGCAACTGCAATTGCATTGTCATCACCATCCAGCGGATCGTCATAGACTGCAACCCACTGCTGGACTCCAGCTGTGTTATACTTCACTGTCGCATAGTCGCCGTTTGCGTTTGAGTTTATGCTATACCCTGTCACATAGACATTGCCGGATGCGTCAACGGCAAGGGCTGTTGCACCGTCATAACGATTCGCCAGACCGTTATACCGTGCAACCCACTGCTGGGCCCCCGAGGCGTTATACTTTACTGTCATGTAATCAGTGGCGTAGTTTGAATCAGTACTTGTCCCAGTTACATAGACGTTGCCAGATGTGTCAAGACCAAGGGCATATGCATAGTCATCACCATTGCCCGGACTGTTAAAACGTGCGACCCACTGCTCGATTCCCGAAGCGTTGTACTTCACTGTCGCATAATCCTTTAAGGTACCCGCACCATCACTGTATCCCGTCACATAAACATTGCCGGATGCATCAACGGCAAGAGCTGTTGCTACATCAACATTATTCCCCGGACCGTTATAACTTGCGACCCACTGCTCTGCTCCCAATGCATTGTACTTCACTGTTGTATAGTTGGCACTTTGTATGACAGAATATCCCGTCACATAGACATTGCCGGATCCATCAACGACAATATATCTACCATTATCATCAGAGGGCACAAGACCGGATGCGTAGTCAGCAATCCACGATTCGTGCCATGAAGAGTGCAGAGAGTCGCAAGTTTGAGCCGTTGAGAGGTTAGCAGCTTCTTTTGTTTGATCAGACGAAGGTGGGGTTTTTCCTCCTGAGGTAACCACATTGGTTGGCGCCTCGCGCGTGGCGGGAGATAGCTTTTCCAACGGGCTAATTGCCCGCCCATGTATCAGGCGTTGTCGTACCATCTCCGGAAGATGCTGGAACGCATCCTTGTCATGCATCCGTTCGGGGCTGGCTGGATTTTTGTGAAATGGCAAGAACTGTTCTCGCGGATCGAAGGGTCGTCCTGGCTCAGGTCGAGCAGGTTGTGCAACCGCCTTACAAAAACCTCCGCCGAGCAGTGCAATCGTCAGTAGATGTAATATGTGTTTCATCATGATTCCTCGGCTGTTTGTCGTCAATGTGGTAAACTGCAGTTAACCATCTAACGAAGCAGCAGAAGTTTTCTTGTGTCCGAGAACAAGCCAGCCTGTAGCCGACAAAAGTACACTCCGCTTGCCATGTTGTTCGCATTCCATTCTACAGACTTATATCCCGCATTTTGTACGCCATCGACAAGTGTCGCCACTACCTGCCCGAGGACATTGTAAATTTTCAATGTCACATAATTGTCAGCCGGCAATTGATATTTGATACTTGTGGTGGGATTAAACGGGTTAGGATAGTTCTGATGTAGTGCATACACCTTTGGTATCCCCGTGGGAGTGCTACTCAATTCACCTTCAGGAGGTGTTGGTGGCAATTCCGTACTCGCAATGATTCTGATGCGCGCCGACGGAGCTATAACACCGGATGACGAAAGGATCAAAACGCCACTCTGATTCACTTTTACCCAATAGCCAAATCCCGGCTTAATCGTATTAACCGTGTAATAATTTTTTGAATTTGAATAAGTATAAAAGTCCGATGTGATCATCCCAGGCGGAGCAGAGGTGATACTCGATTCTGCAACAGGAGAACTAATTGAACCAATCATATTCCATCCGGCGGTGACGTGTATAGAATCAAGAGAAATCGGAGATCCTTTCATCGTAGCTGTCTGTGAGCTATTGAACTTAAGCCAATATCCCTTTCCGTTTCCCAGTGTCGATTGGGCTGCATACCCTCCACTGTATTGATATGCAAGAGAAATTGCGGTCGGAAAAAGAACATTTGCCGAGTCATTTGAAACATAAATTGGAACTGAGACCATATTCCAACGATTACTCACCACGAAGGAAAATGGTTTTTGGAAATTTCCGAAATTTTTCCCCGTATCAGGATGTATGGGGCCAACAGTGATGCTATATGCACGGGGACCTGCATTTGTTCCAAACGTGGTTGTTGTGACCCCGGCATCCCCCACTCTCGGAACAGTTTGTATCCAACCCACTTGCAAACTTTCTTCAACGGTGTATGTCCCTGCGGTAAGTCCAAAAAATGAATAACGCCCGCCGCCGCTTGTCACCGTCTGCGACTGCAGGATGCCTCCTTGGTATAATTTGATTACCCAATCATCAAGCGGCGTGTTTCCTACAACAGTGCTATCCCCTTCGACATCACGATATTTTCTCCCCCCGATGACGTATTGAAAGTTACCAAAATTCTTACCCGTATCCGGTACAAGTCCTCCGATCGTGACATTGTATGCACGAGGACCTGCATTTGTTCCAAACGTGGTTGTTGTGACTCCAGCATCCCCCACTCTCGGAACAGTTTGAACCCATCCCACTTGCAAACTTTCTTCAACGGTGTATGTCCCTGCGGTAAGTCCAAAAAATGAATAATGCCCGCCGCTGCTCGTCACAGTCTGCGACTGCAGGATACCTCCCTGGTACAATTTGATCACCCAGCCATCAAGTCCGGCGTTGCCCGTAAGAGCACTATCTCCTTCAGCATCATTGTAAACTGTTCCGCTTATGTAGTCCGGTGGGGGAAGAGCCCAGCGTCCAAAATTATAGGAGGCCTTTCCACCCGCTGTCTGGAAAAAGCCCCCTGCATAAAGACTGCGTCCCGCAATGCCAAGAGAATTGACTGTGGAATCAACTCCGCTTCCCAAGGCAACCCAACTGGCTCCGTTCCACCTCGCAATATTCCTGGCATTCACACCTCCCGCAGTGCTAAAATGCCCTCCAACATACAGGCTCGGTCCGTCGGTTGTGATTGTAGAGACGTAATCACCACCATCGGTGCTTAGTCCGCTTCCCAATGGTGACCATGCGTTTCCATCCCATTTCGCGGTCCGATTTGCACTTACTCCACGAATCGTGCTGAAACCGCCACCGACATAAACTGTGTTTCCGCTAACTGCCAGTGCATAGACACCATTGTCTGTTGCACCACTCCCCAATGCCGACCAGCTGCTGCCACTCCACTTTGCAATATTGTTAGCAGAGACAGCTCCAGCATGGTCAAAATAACCTCCGACATACAGGTCGGTTCCGGCCACTGCAAGCGCATATACAGTGTGATCAACTGACCCGGTAACACCGCCTCCCACATCTTGCCACACACTGCCATTCCATTTTGCAATGTTATGGACACTCACGCCGTCCACCGAAGTGAAGTTTCCTCCAATGTAGATGTCAGGACCAATAAAGGCGATAGCACGCACCACTCCACCAGGAAAGACCCCCCCGCTGATGCCTCCATTCATGCTAGTCCAGTCAAAACCATTCCATCGAGCGATACCGCCAAGAAATTTTCCGCTAACGTCGGTAAAATCACCGCCAACATATACCGTACCTCCGTTAATGCCGACAGTATAGATATTGTTATCAAATGTCTGCGTATTGAAACTTGACCATGTGGTCGAATCCCACTTTGCCACACCATTTGGGTATACACCCCCCGCAACGTAAAATTTCCCAACTTCGTAAGCATTATTACCGGTTGTTGCGATACCATTAACGGGGTTGTTGACGGTTCCAGAGAGTCCAGCTGGAATGCTTGACCATGTGCTGCCATTCCATTGTGCTACATTATTAGAAGCATTGACTCCTACGCTGGCAAATTCACCTGCTGCATAAAGACTACCTCCACCAAATGCAATTTTGATACTTTGCACAAAGCCTACCACTCCCAGATCAGACCAGGTACTGCCATCCCACTTTGCGACGCCTGAGCCGCCGCCACTGACATAAACATCCGAACCATTTATAGCAATGCTAGAGACTTCGCCATTTCTACCACTTCCCAATGCACTCCAAGACGTACCATTCCATTTTGCGATATAACCTATCGGTATATTTCCTGCCATATTAAAGCCGCCCCCGACATAAATATCAGTTCCACTTCTTGCTATCGACGTTACGTACCCAGCAAATGGATCATTGTAATTCGTATCCCTCACGCCTGCACCAAGTGAATCCCACGCTGAGCCATCCCATCTTGCGATATTATGTACAGATACACCTCCAGCCTGGACAAACATACCCCCCACATACACGTCGCCGCCGTTTATTGCAATGGCTTTGACAGATAGTCCAAAATTGCCTCCTGCCAGACCACTCCCCAATGAATCCCACGTTGTGCCATTCCATCTTGCAATGTTTTTCACACTCACGCCTCCCGCGGCGGTAAAATTACCTCCAACATACACATCAGTACCTGCAACTGCGATGACGCTCGGGGAACCAGACCCCATGCTGATACCAGACCCAAGTGCAGACCACAAGCTTCCATCCCATTTCGCGACCTGATTAGCACTGACACCTCCGGCAAGAGTAAATCCGCCGATCACGTAGACATCTGTTCCGGAAAAAGCGATTGCGCTTGGCACGCCATTGAATCCATTACCTAAATCAGACCAACTTGTTCCGTTCCATTTAGCAAAATGGTTTACTTTGACGTCATGAACGATCGTGAAAGAGCCCCCAATATATAGATCAGTCCCGTTTACACCCACCATATCTACTATGGAATTCGCACCTGCAAAAGTGAAGCGATCGTCCCATGAACTGTCCGCATCCACCATCGCTTTTGATTCTGAAGCGCGCACAAACCGCGGTTCTCCTTTGGGTCCATTGACCATGCGGAAACCTTTCGGGTCAAGGCTTCCTTCAAACCCGGAATGAGTATTTATTGAACCATCTGGGTTAAGAAGCTTCTCAATCGGTGTTAACGATTGTTTCCCGGGAAAATTGGTCTGCGAATATGTTATGGAACCGCCAAGCAAGATGAACAGTGCGAAATAACATATTCGATTTACAGAAATGAACGCGGAGATCTTTTTCATATGTATTACCTCGATGATGAATGTTATTTCGGTTTTAACATAATGATGTACTTTTCTGAACCTTCAAGAAGTTTACACGTAAAAATGGGAGGCTGATAACCTCTCACTCTCCCTTCACCTTAGAGTAGCCTCCAATCCACCAATGCCGGAAACCGTTTTTCAGAGGCATAACTGTTGAATAGTTCGTTCCACTTTGGAAAGTTGCTGTGTTGTGATCATATCCAGGAGGAAGAGCTGTACACACGTCGCGCGCTCGCATCGATGCCTTATAGCATACCGCAGTCGTACTTGTATTGTATGAATCCATACTATCCGCCTCAATGGAAATAATTGCCTATTCCTTGTTTCGGTTTGTTGTTGACTGCTTGTTGTTGATTCGCAGTAATTTTTTAAATGAGATACCAAACGCCCGGCGCACCCAGCGGTAAAAGGAGAAATCGTTTGCAAATCCAAGTTCCATGCCGATCTGATATCCGAAGCCGCCTCCATCCCGAAGCCTCTTCAGCATGTAAAGCCTCCGTTTCTCATCCACGAATCGCTTTACCGTCATTCCTTCACATTTTCGGAATTCCCGGGTGAGATTACCTGCGTCCACCTTAAACTGAAGTGCGATTTCTGTAAGGTTCTTACCCTTTTTCCAGTCAGATTTTATGTATTCTACTGCCTGGCTGATTGGCGCAATTTTTGACATATCACTTTCCCGACAATTCGGACATTATCCAATTACCACCGATAATGAACAGTCGTGTGAAGCTGGAAAAGGTTACAAGAAAAAAAGAATGAACGGCAGGTTGATGAATAAAGGAAACAACGAAATCAGGTTATGAGCGGCAGGATAAATGCCGGACAGAAGCTAAGACATAGGAAGGAAATCACCTTCGAACAACATTGATAAGCTCTATATCATATTGCATAACCCTTACTTGATTACCCAGTCACCGGTTGCGACAAAGCCTGCCCATGTGAATGGGTGAGTTACTCTCCCTCTCTTTTTGAGCTCATTGAGGCGACGCAATGAAATTTTTTGTAGCAGTTCAGGATAAGTTGGCGATTGAAGTGAATACAATTCCTTCATGTACTCCCTGGTTTCATTATCAGGAATTTGCCAGAGGGAACTCACAACCGTACGAGCCCCTGCCATCTGGAAAGAGCGCCGCAATCCATAGACGCCTTCTCCCTGTTCAATTTTCCCGAGACCGGTTTCGCAGGCGGAAAGCACCACAAGATCCGTCCCGCGCAGGTCCATCCCTGATACTTCCAAAGCAGTCAGAATGCCATCCTCCGCACCGTAGGCATCTGCGTCTGCACCATGAAGATTCGCGCCAGCCAGAAGAATTCCTGATTGCAACAACGGGTTTTCTTTAACCAATTTCCGCTTCACTTCCTGGGAGGGTTTCGTCTCAGCATTACATTCCCCTCCGAGAAAATATCCATGCGTCGCAACATGAATGTACCGATGATGCGGAGAAGCAAGTTTGAAATTCTCCTCACTTGCGACGGCGCCCAGGAAGAGGAGCGGCGGTTCATTATCGTACGATTTTACAAGCTCATTGATTTCCGAACGAGTACCCGGCAACGGCAAAATCGTCATCGTACTCAGTGCATCGCAATTAGACCTGACATTCAGGACTCTGTTGATTTCACCTTGTTCGGGTGTTGATGAAATTTGTTGAGCGGCGTTATTGCCTTTCCGCATTGATGCAGAGGCATTGAAATCCGGATCACCGAAAGCGACTATCCCCTTCCCGGCTTTTTCGCCGATCGTCTTTTCAACCAGGTCCCGCCCTGCCGATACATAATGAATTGGATATTCCTCGATGAGATATCTTCCATCGTCACCGATAAGCCCGGAGAACGAAACAAGATTCAAGCCGGCGTCGGCGCCGATGAAGACGATTCCAGTGCCACCGACCTCCTCCGCAATCGGTTCCCATATTCGATGCGACAGGTTCTTTGCGATTGATTCGTATTCTCTTTGATCTTCGGGCGTCACCTGGTTCTCATGAGAGAGTTTCGTGAAATGGTTCCGGTACTCTAGAATTTCAATGTCAATGGCCTCTGCATCACCGAGGTCTTTCACCCAGCATTTTCCATCCCGTTTAGCCACAAGCGCGAGATAATGCGGCATGGGGGCATGTTGATTCAGCGGATAATAATCGTACTTCATGTACTCTATAAGCGTCCCGTTCGCCGGTATAGAAGCGGTGATAGAATTCAGGGAGAGAGACCGTTCCCGATGTAAACTGCCTGATGCTTGATTCTTATGCGCAATCGCTGATTCCAAATCGTCAAACCTGCGGCTGAGCGAGTCTTCCACTCGTTTCCTCTGAGGAGAACTCTCCACTTCCGAGCCTTGAGCGAAAAGCCGTGAAAGCTGATATTGAACATCCCTGTAATCTTCAAGAAGTGCCTGAGCACTGGAGTCCTGTTCGTTCAAAAGAGATTGTTGACGCTGGAACATTCTCTCGGCAAGAACTCCCTTGTTTTGAAGCACCACTTGCGCAGCATCTATACAGTTGATATCATGGCGTTGAAGTGAGTCGATGAATGAAGAAAGATAGATGCCCACTGCAATTCTATGGCTTTCGATATACGCTAAAACATCTTTCTCTGACATAGTTTGTGACAACATATCCAGTACGCGATCCTGTGTTTGCAATGCCTGACGAGCATATTCCATCGACGACCCCAATTTCCCCTGAGACCGGTAACTCACCGCAAGGTCGGCGATATTGTTTGCGACCGTGGAATTACGGTCACCAAGAAAATTTCTTCTAATGCCGAGACTCCTTTGAAACAGGGATTCTGCCTGAGCAACATTGCCGCGATGAAGAGCAACCTTGCCCATATTGCTCAGCGTCAGAGACTCGAAGATGGGTTTGACATTACGCACACTTCCGAGAAGTTGCATGGCTTCGTCGAGTTCTTTGCCCGCCTGTTCGAAACTCCCCTGATTGGAGTGAACTTGCGAGAGGTCATTGAGAATCTCGAGCCTGATCTCTGCATCGAAGTACCGGGGATTTTGCTGGATGGCAAGCGCTTGGGTAAAAAATGTGTCCGCGCTCGCGTACTTTGCTTCTTCAAGAAAAAGATTTCCAAGATTCGCAAGATACCCAACTCTGAAAATCGTATCCTGTGCTGACTTCATTTGCGCACTCAGCGCAAGATAATAAAGCTCTTCTGCCTTTTCGTAATTTCCGACCTCCTGGTATAAGACCCCAAGAACATTGATTGTATTTGCTGTAAGCGGGTTGGATAATGTAAGTTTCCGTTCACGGATACTGAGGGCACGCTTGAGATAATCTTCCGCAAGGTCAAACTTTCCCACTCCCCTGTAGAAACCGCCGAGGTTATGGTAGGAAACTGCCAGGCTCAACTCATCGTTGCTTGTGCCATATTTCTCTTTAAGCGCGATCGTCCTCTTATGATAATATTCAGCCAGCTTAATTTTGCCGACATCGCTGTAGAACGTCCCGAGGTTATTCAACGTCTTCGCAACCGTCATGGGGTTTGCTGTTGGGATTTTATTCCACACCGATAATGCCGCAAGGTAGAATGAATCCTCATTCGCCGCTTTGATTGCATGGTGGTACGCACCAAGGCGGTGAAACACGAGAGCGATTGATGTGTCAATTTCACCATTATCATGCCTTGCTTTTTCCAGCGCCATATTTCCGAACGCTATGGCAGAATCGATTTTCCGCTGACTGTTGAATTTGTCGGCCTGGTCCAACAGCTCCTTCCAAGTCTGACCCTGAGAATGTTGAACTATCAGGAAGGCGACGGCTACTGAAAAGAACAGTTTTTTTATCATGATATTCACACTACCTTTCAAGATAAGAAGGCATAAACGATGGGTTGACACAGATCGAATAGCGGGAATGTAAAGCGATTGCAATTCAAAAGCAAGAAGAAAAATCTGAATATTTTGAAAGAAGGCAGGAAATATTTACAATAGACTTACCATTGTCGAACGTGTCGAAAACGAATCAAGAATTCAGTGGTCGATAAGGAAATAATCCAGGGCTTTCTCAACGGTTCAGCCGACGAGTATAATATCATCGTCAAGTGGATATCGGATGTGGTCAAAGTTCGACTTTGGGTCGATGGGGATTACTCGGGTGATATCGTCTCCGAAACGGCGCTTAAACTTCTCCTGAATTTCAGGTCCAACAGATTCAAATTTGAATCCTCGCTCAAGACCTATGTGCAACGCATTGCGAGATATACCGTTATTGATTATGTCCGGTCATCCCGGCAAGCGAAAGAATTCCAGAAGGCGATGCATTCAGTTGGCGCGCAGGGGCAGGATCCGTATGCCACATACGAAACCGAAGAGCAGCTCATCCTGTTCAATACAATCATGGGTAGAATGAATGAAGAGTGCCGAACACTCTGGAAAATGATTTTTTTCGATCGCTTTCACTATAAAGCCATCGCCAGGGAGTTACAAATTAGTGAAGGTACGGTAAAAACAAAGGTTTTTCGCTGTAAGGAACAGGCAATTTCAGTGAGAAAACAAATATCGTAGAACGAAATGCAACATCAAACGACTATTAAGAGATGACCGAAGAAGAACTGCTCAAGCTCATACCGTTTTACGCAGCCGGCACACTCGAGACGGAAGAAAAGATCGAGGTTGAACAAGAACTCTCCCGCTCAAAAAAGCTTCAGGAGGAGCTTGCCTTCTGGAGAAATGCGAGGCGTGCAACGATTTCGTACGTTGAATACCTGAGGGAGGGGCACCCTACGGCGGAAGCATTAGCTGATTATGCAGAGCGCGCCTTTAACGGGCACCGGTCTCAATTGATCGATGAGCACCTTGCACTGTGTCATAATTGCAAGCAAGAATTTGAGATTATTTCTCAAACATTCGAACCATCGCGAATTCCCGGAATAAAATCCATTGAAACAGACAGTCGGGAACGTTTTTTCGCCAGCTTGTACCGGTTCATGAAGCCTGTGTATATAGTGCCGGCGATGGCGGTGCTTGTAGTTCTCTTTTTGCTCCTCCGTCCAAAACCCGAATCGGAAAACAACGGGACTATTTTACCCTATCAGCAAATGCTTCGTGGTACTGAACACCCACAGCAACTGCATTTTTCTCTCACGCAATACGCAGCATCCGTGGACCTTACAATCCTTATCCCTCACAATTCTATACCATCTGTAAATTATGCTCTATTTGTGAGAGCACCGAATCGGATGATAAAGCAACATCCTGGAGCATTTTCAATTGCCAAAGGACCACAATTTGATTCGCTAAAAGCAAGCGTCGCAAGAGAATTCTTTCCAGAAGACGGGCTGTACGAGATTACTGTAAAAGAATTACTGCCTGATTCATTGCAAGACATAACACCAGCGGAGTATACTTACACATTGACAATTTCCCGGTTTTAACATACGTGGGAAACTGCTCTTCAAACCAGGATTTGGTCAAGATTGTCGTTGTGATTTTTCATTCAATTTAATCCGGGAGAACACTTTCCCCGATTTATTATGTTTTCCCCTGTGCCCAAACGAGAAACAAGGATATTGCTGAAGGCGGAGTTCTCAATCAAAATCTTGCTAAATCATCATTTTTTATGAATTTTGTCTTGACATTACATCCGGTAATCAGTATTATAAAATTCAGGGCAGAGAACCATTCCTCTGGGGCATACCGGTTATCACATTTCGGAAAGGAATCACCGTGAACTCTTTCACGCGTTTTGTATTTGCTTCTTCTCAGTTCTTTTATTTGAAGAAGCTGTTAATTCCCCGCGTAGCCATAATGATCCTGGCGCTGCTTACTCTTGCGACTCACTTCAATGTATCGGCTCAATCTGTCGCCATAAAGTTTCCCATAACAGTTCAGGATACGCGCGGTCACAGCGCAACGATGTATATCGGTGTTCACCCGCTGGCGTCATATTGTCGGGACGACGATACTCTCAAGAATTTCTGTGATGCAGGGACGGTGTTTGAGCTAGGCCTGCCGCCAACACCGATCAATGACACTCTCTTCGACGTGCGCCTGACGGACCCGCGAGGGTTTAACGGAGACTGTATGGACCTTGGCTTGTCAAACAATATCCATCCGTTTATCAGTACTTCCCAGATAGATACGTTCAGAATAGATTTTCGGAACACCATCGGCTACCCGTTCACCTTTTCGTGGCCCGCCTACCTCAGCTACTACTGCGACAGCATGAGAATGAAGGATGAATACAACGCGAATGTTCTCAATGTGAACATGCTTACCCAGACGTCCGCGCAATTGAACGAGCCGTTGAGTGCCGCACTGATTTATATGTACGGACTTAAACAACATGTGTGCCCTCCGGGCATCAGCGGGGCTGTCTTTAACGACTACAACAGCAACGGTATGCGGGACGTCGGAGAACCGGGAATCACGGGATGGAGAATAAGGATATCAGGCTCTGTTACCGATTCGACCTTAACCGACATCGATGGCTTTTATTCTTTCAACAACCTTCCGGGCGGAACTTACACGATCACCGAAGCGCCTCAGGCGGGCTGGACTCAGACGATGCCTCTCTCAGGAAGTTATACAGTTGCCTACGCACTGGAAAACTTTTCTGCCGGAAATGATTTCGGCAATTTTCACGGCGGCTCGATCAGCGGCCTGAAATTCAATGACCAGAACAAAAACGGAATTGAAGATCAGGGCGAACCGGGATTGGCAAACTGGACAATCAACCTGAGCGGTGCGCAGAACGGCCAAACCACTACTGCCGGCGACGGATCCTATTCTTTTACACACCTCCTTCCTGGAACGTATACAATCAGCGAAGTACAACAGGACGATTGGGTACAAACCTATCCCGGTGGTGCGGGAACATATAGCGTGACAATCAACGCCGACGAGGATCATACCGGCATTGATTTTGGCAACGCGGCCGGGGTGACATTCCAGGGCACCTCCGGAAGCTCGTACACGGATCCTTCGAACTGGCCGAACAATCAACTGCCAACTTCAAACGACATTGTCATCATTCCCACCGACGTATACAAGCCGCCACCTCCTCCGGGAAATTCGCGGAAGACCAGTGCAGCCGCTTATGACAGCGTTCAGGGCATAAGAATTCTCAGCGGAGGAAGTCTGATATCTCAGACAAACGCTGTTCCGTTTAACGTTGCCCTTAAGGTTGAGATTGACGAAGGGGGTACACTCCAATTTCCTGCAGATGATACAACCGCCAGTTTGGTGTGTTACGGCGATTGGATAAATGATGGGACGTTCTCAGCCGGGCAATCAACGATTGTCTTCGCCGGAGCGGCTGCAAAATTCATCGTAGATAAATCAAGCGGCGGGGGCGGTGGATTCCAGCAAGTGCTGGTTGCCGGAACAAACACTTCCTCGCTGGATAATTTGACAGTGAATAATGTCCTTACCCTTGAAAATTCAATCACACTGCAGGCGAACGATACATTGTTTATTACAGACCCCTCCCCGGGTGCGATTGCTGACACAGGGCTGATTCTTGGCGGCACAATCGTCCGCAATATTCTGCAGGGCGAAACAAGTCCCTACCGCTTCGAAAGCCCGGAGACATTCGTTCAGTTTGACGGTTCAGGACAATATCCTGCTTCTCTTGCAATGTCGACAGTCGCCGGTGGTACTCCTCGCTCGTTCGACCTGCCCTGGCAGACGGTAGGAGGAAGCGTCAACATCACGAACCATACCGTGGCTGCCAACTCGATCCGAAGCTTCTCCAAATGGAGTATGGGTGTAGCCGCGACAGGGAAATCAGCAAGCACACTTGGGGAGCCGCGTGTCTCGAGATATTACCGCATCAGTAACAACGGCGGGTCCGGCTTTAATACGCAACTCCAGCTGAGGTACGACCCCTCAGAGATTTTCCCCTCGACGAACGAATCCGATCTGCAGCTATTGCACGGTCCTGTTATTATTGACAACGTGGCAACCAGATGGAATATGATTTCCCTGCCGCTCGTTCCCGACCTAACACTGAAAGACAGCCTTTTCCCCACCTCCTCTTCGCAGGCATACGCCTATCAGGGCGGCTATACTCCCAAAACCGACCTTCAATTCGGAAAGGGCTACTGGTTGAAATTCCCCTCAACTCAGCAGATCCAGATCATCGGCAGCGACGTCGAAGAGGAGAGCCTGGCAGTAACGAAAGGATGGAATCTCATTGGAGCGTTGAGCTTTCCAATGAGTACAGTGTCGGCACATGGTGTTTCACCGGTAAACATCACAAGTCCTTTCTGGGGATATAATTCACACGGTTACAAAGCTGTCGACACCTTGAAACCGCTTCACGGCTATTGGGTAAAAGCAAGCGCTGACGGCAAGATAGTACTCTCAACAACGTCGGGAAACCCGAAGGTTCGGTCCATTTCCTCACAGCTTGACAATTTCAACGTTCTCAATTTCCAGGATCCTGAGGGAAGCACACAGCAACTTTATTTCGGTTCCAACACGAACATCAGCCTCCTGCAATTTGAAATGCCTCCAGTCCCGCCGCCGGACATTTTTGATGTCCGTTTTACCTCGCAGCGAAATGTAGTAGTAAACAACTCCGACAAGGAAGAGGATATCCCGATTTCGGTTTCTTCCATACATTATCCGGTGACCGTGAATTGGCATTTGAAATCGCCGAACGCGAATGCGTCCCTCGTTATCGATGGGAAAATAACGCGCCTTCAGGCCAGCATGAGCGTTCAGGTTGAAAAGCCCGGTTCGGTAATTATCCTGAGACTCACCAGCGCTCCGGTTGTACCACAAGCGTTCAGACTTGAGCAAAACTATCCGAATCCTTTCAACCCGGTCACAACGATCCAATACAGACTCCCGGTGACAAGCAAGGTGGTATTGAAGGTTTATAACTTACTCGGGCAGGAAGTGAAAACACTGGTCGACGGGATAGAAGATGAGGGACTCAAATCGGTTCAGTGGAAATCGGAAAACAGCTCCGGCACTCCACTGGCTACCGGCATTTACTTTTACCGGCTCGGTGCCGTGAGTGTATCAGACCCGGGCAAATCGTTCACACAAGTAAAGAAGATGTTGCTTATAAAATAGAACTGATGTCGATGTTCAGATACAAAAGCCTGCATTGAACATGCAGGCTTTTGTGTTTCATTGGTCCTCCCGCCTGGCATTACACGTTATTTCATCAGAATCATTTTCCCCACCCGTACAAAAAAATGGCTTGGATTGCTGATACAAGTAACTTCGAGTCTGTAGAAGTATAAGCCGCTCGCAATACGGTTTGCATTCCATTCAACCGACTTGTAACCTGCATCTTCTATGTGGTCTACCAACGTAGCTACGACCTTTCCAAGCATGTCATAAATTCTGAGAGTAACCCTGCTATTCTCCGATAACTGGTATCGAATAGTTGTCGTTGGGTTAAACGGATTCGGGTAGTTTTGTTCCAGGATATACTCATTTGGCGACGATATTTCTCTGCTATTATTGACGCCCTCCGGAAGCGGCGGCGGGAGTTCGCTCGTTGCCTCAATGTGTATTGCCGCACCGCCGACAGGCAATATGGATGGGGATGAAAGAATCAGTTTGCAGGTCTGATTTACTTTCACCCAATATCCTTTCCCCGTTTCGATCGTATCAGCTACGACGTAGGTTCCATTAAATCCAAAAAATTGCGATGTCACCTCGCCTCCGGGAATTGAAGATATGCCAATCGTCGGAATCGGTTGCGAAACTGAGCCGACCATGTTCCATCCCTGGACAACATCAATTGTATCAGTATTTATAGGTGTGCCGACTACTCCGATTGTCGTGCTATCGCCAAATTTTAACCAGTACCCTTTGCCAGGGAAAAGGGTATCGCGGGTTTGATATCCATTCACATGATCGTAAGCGTAAGCATTTGAGACGGCGAGGGGGAATAAGGTGTTCTTCCTTCCATCCGCGACAATGGCAGGCAGTGAAATGATGTTCCATCTCCTTATAACATGGAAATGGATTGAAGAGGATGAGGTGGTAAATCGCCTGAACGGAGTAAACGCAGTTGACCCCCCCCCATTCATGGCACGCACTCTCCAGAAATAGAGTGTGGAATCTGCAAGAGGTCCGATTTCCCGGGAGGTATCACTTACAAGACTGTCGTTCACAACCAGAGATGCAAATAAAGAATCGGATGATACTTCAAGCTGATACGTTGACGCACCAGTGGAAGACCTCCATGTGCAGGTAAGAACATCAGGCTGATTCAGCGCGTGGTCGGCAGGAGAAACCAGCATGAACGGAGCCGGCGGAGTTGTCCAGAGTTTGTAAATTCTTCCACCGCTGTAATCACACACATACATCTCCTGAAACTTGTCTTCGCCAAACGACGAGACATTCGTGTTCGCTCCGACGAGCAAAGAATTTACCGGCGGCGCGGATGGCTTCGGGGTGAGCGTCCAGATTTCGCCTGTACAAAAATCGCCGTAAATATATTTGCCGCGTAATAACGGAATCCCTCCTCCCCTGTAAACAAATCCCCCGGTGATCGAACAACGCCCGGCGTCGTGACCGTACTCCCAAATCGGAAGTGTTAAGCCAGTCGAATCACAGCCTGTCGACGGATTGTAACAGTGCGTCCCCTCCAGTGTATTCCAACCATAATTTCTGCCATTAAGAACAGTGTCGATTTCTTCCCAGGCATTTTGCCCGACATCGCCGCACCAGAGAGTTTCTCCGTCGAAGCTAAACCTCCATGGGTTGCGCAATCCGTACGCGAAAATTTCCTGCTTCTTCATCGTATCACCATAGAATGGATTGCCGGGAGGAATCGTGTATTGTTTCATCCCGGAGGTCGAATCGACATCGATGCGGAGAATTTTTCCGAGAAGGGTCGCCGTGCTCTGACCGTTACCGAACGGGTCGCCGCTGCTTCCGCCATCACCAAAGCCGATGTACAAATATCCATCAGGACCGAATGCAAGTTGTCCTCCATTGTGATTGTCGAACGGCTGCAGCTGCTCAAGAATAATGGTCTCACTCGAAGCATCTGCAGAATCGGGATGAGATGCGCTTACATGAAATCGCGAAATCACTGTTCGGAGAGGGCTGCCACGCGTGTAATCGATATAAAAAAACCCATTTGTCGAAAATTGCGGATGGAACGCCAGGCCGAGAAGCCCCATCTCGCCGCCGCTTGTATCATGGTCCCGTATGTCGAGAAACACTTTGGACGATGTTGCTGATGAGTCATTTTGAAATATACGAATTATTCCTCCCTGCTCGAGAACACACAATCGGTTTGACGTGTCATTCGGGTAGTAAATGCCGACGGGCGAATCGAATGAAAGGTTCGGAAACTGGTCCTTCAGAAAAATCTGTGAGATTGCCGTCCCGGAAAAAGCGCAAACGATAAGAGCACCGAAACTTATCGATTTTAGGACATTCAGCGTGCAATCCGTTTCGGCACGGTTCAGAAACATTACGATGAAATGGAGTGATTAGAGAAACACAAACGCTTCTGTTGTATCTTTGGAGATAAGATAATATAGATGTTTCAGGTTGAAGAGGCAAGAGCCTTACACGCGCGAACTGCGCGCAACAAAATCGTTACACCCGGATGGATAACTTTGAGTCTCTGCGGTCAGGCTCTTGGTGAAGCCCGCTCAATTTGCGTTGATGATTGTCAGCTTTGAAACAGGGTCCGCGGTATCGGACAACATTTTCTCCACTTCTTTTCTCTGCTCGGGGCTGATGATAACGAAGTAGGTGAAATACACCTGAAACTTTTCCATGTAAATCTGCGCCTGTGGTGATACATGCGTTCGGTGCCCCCGGGCAAGCTTCATCAGACTCGAGAAAAGATTATCCGATTGGCTCGTGAAAAATGTTTTATGCACACCGCTCACAAGCCGGATTGCAAGCATATACACTCCCGGATTTGCAGGGACAAACTGATGCAGGTGTTCAGTGGTAAGCGGATAGAATCCGCTGTGTTCGAGTTCGACCATGATAATTTCCTCCTTGGTTGCCCCTAATATACAGAAGGACTGTTATCACAGTGTAATATTCATTTTACCAAATTATTAAATCTTGTCGTTGACACCCTCACTCCGGGCTCCGCGCGGGGATGAGAAAATTTAACCGGTTAATGAAAGTTCCATTACGACCGCCAGAGGTACGACATTTTCATAAACAGCCCGCGCTGCATTTCAAGGAACGAATCGGCAGGAACAAACGCTTTGCCGTCCCAATGAACCTTGTCAAATATCGATCCGTACCCAAGATAGACGGCAGTCCCTGGAATATACGTGAAGGAAGTGAGGAACTCAGGAGCTAGCTCCTTGTAGAGATTATTGTACTCTGCAATACCCCGGAAAAAAAGATATTGATTTACCTGATAGGTCAGTTTGAGACGCGTTATCCCTTCGTACACCAGCTTTTCATCGTCGATACTGCGGTAAAAGTCGGAGTACGAGTACGTCCCTTCCGCCTGAAGACTTTCCCAGGGCTGAAGTACGATGTCAACATTGGCGACATTGCTGTAGCCCTGGTCAGCCGTACGATAATATACAGCCCTTATACGCCGGTAGAGAAGATTCGCATAGACCTTGTCGGTGAGATGCGCCTGAACTTGCGTATGCACTCCGCTCGTTTGAAACCTCTGAGCGTTGAAGATTTCAGTCGAATGGTTCAGGCGCGTGCGAAAGAGCCAATTCCCCAAAAAGAAAACATTGACGGCCGCGTCGTTGGAGACTTCCCATAATCCGCTGGGTATATCTCTTGTTTGGCCGGTTGTAAATTCAAACCCGATGCGCTGGAATAATTTTGAATCCGGGAAAACCCTTGGGTTCAGGTACTCGACGAAATTCACAATACCTGTTCGAGTGATGAACCCCATGTCGGCGCGAAAATCTTCAGACATCTCTCTAAAATTAAAGCTGAACCCGAGATTACGTGTGTCCCTGGAAAATCGGGTGCCAAAGGTGTTTCCCGCTACAGAAGGCTGCGACGGGTCGTACTTTGCCCACGAGAGAAACCCGTTGCTTTCCACAACGGAGGCATCCGAGACCCTGTAGAGCTCGTCGTAACCCACGACCCTGTTGTTTGTATGTTCAAGTTCCCGCGCAGCGTACATCAATCCCATATAACTGTCGTTCGAAAGAGTTCTCTTATATCTCAGTATCGGGACATTTACATACCTGCCGAGTGCGTCGCGATTATATTCGGGGACATTATCCAATGCATAGATTGCCGCAATCGTATTACTCTCCCCAATCTTACCGGTCAGTTTCGTTCCGACGAGCGGGTCAGAGATTGTTCGCGAGTAATATATCGAGGGGTCGAGTGGAGTGGCATTTGAAGCAACGTTGAAGTTGTCCAATCCTTCAAGGAAAAAAGGTCTCTTTTCCGGAAAGTAAAGGTCGTGCCGAAGGTTGACATCTACCTGTCCGGCATCCGACTCCACCTGACTGAAATCGGGATTCAACGTGCCATCCATGATGAGGTCGGAGGTAATTCCATACTTTGCCGTCAGACTGGCATCGCTTTCCTGCTTGTTTCGTACCAGCGTATTGCCGATGCGCGAATCCTGCCGCGTGGCGGTGACCGCAGGCAATATCTCGAGGAGTTTATAGTGTTCGATTCCGGAATATGCTACCGGGTACATTTGCGTGAGCAGGGCAAGACCCTTCGCAGGATCAAGCCGGGGAAATGTGCTGTGCTCGGAACGACGGCTAATAAATCGTTCAAGTATAACTCCCATCATTGTCGGGTCATTCTGCGTGTACCGGAGACTTTTGAGCGGGAGCTGAACCTCTACAGTGTAACCGAGAGAATCAATTTTCCCGGCGCTGTACCAGACAAAATCAGGGCTGAAGTCTTCGTTGTTGTTGGAGAAACGGCTGTCGCCCTGAATCCCGAGCGGGTTGACGTAGAACGCCGTGAGCGCCTGTTGATCGTTGAACGAGTCGAGATTGATACAGACAAAATCATCCTGCGTCATTTTGTCACGCGCAGAAAGCGATGCTTTAATCTTTGAAGGGTCATCATAACACCGAAAAGCGAAATAAAGATTATCCTTATCGTACGCAAGCGCAACTTCAGTCTGCTCCTTTGGGATCTTATCAAAATCGGGCGCATACGTTTTGAATCCGCTGACGTGTGGAGCAAGTTTCCAGAACGGTTCATCGAGGTTACCATCGATGGTAGGCGGAGTGGTGATGAGCTCCGGTTTCAACGGGTCGAGCCCACTAACCCGTTGAATCATCACCGTGTCGGGGGGGTCATTCCTCCAAGATGCCAAAGAACGGGATGAAATAGCAAGAAGGGAGCAAACAAGCACTGCGAAAGAACAGGATCGGAAATGGGTATTCATGATGTGTACCCCAGACTTATGGTGGAATGGAGAATGAATATTATATTATTTTACGCATTTCCGGTAAAATAAGTTGCACTCAAAGGTTGATTACTTTATCAAAAGCATCTTCTGAAATGCTCTAAATTTGCCGGCTTCCAATTGATAAAAATAGATTCCGGCAGCCAGGCCGCCAGCATTAAACACGGCGGATTTTGAGCCGGCTTGTTCCCATCCGTCAACCAATACTTTTACTTCCTGACCGAGAAAATTATACACTTTCAACGTGACATAATTATCAATCGGCAATTGATAGCTGATGATTGTGGAAGGGTTGAACGGATTCGGATAATTCTGCCCGAGCGCAAATTTCGTTGGGGTTTCATATCGGACAGAAATTGCTCCTGCAGGTGGAGATGGGGGCAATTCTACAGTAGGGACAATGCGGATCATTTTTGCATCGGCAATCATGTGAGACGATGAAAGGATAAGGGTTCCGGTCTGGTCGACTTTGACCCAATATCCATGCCCCGTCTGGATGGTATCGGTTGCAGAGTAGCTGACACGATAACCGAAGAATTGTGATGTTATGATAGCGGGAGGTTCCGAAGAAATGTTGTCCACTTTTACCGGCACCGCAATGGAACCGATCAAATTCCATCCCTTCATTACCTGAATGCTGTCCGTTAAAATCGAATCACCTGTTATTATCTGAGGTACGGTAATCCCATGCAGTTTTACCCAGTAGCCGCTGCCCTCTTCCATTGAATCCGTTTGGGTGTAACCCGAAGATCCATAATAAAACGCCTCACTGACAGCTGAAGGGATCACACTATGAACGCTTCGATCCGTAACTTTTCGTGGAAGAGAAACCAGTTGCCATGTATTCGGCAATAAGACAGGGCGCGGGTTGAACTCAAACTTAGAAATAACGACTTCAACCTCCTGAGTATCTGAAGGAATATGTCCCTGGTCGAGCCAGAGATTGATGTGCGTTTTTTCATTTCCCGGAGAGGGAATGTTTAAACCCTCATATTTCCACGACGCATTTACCTGTTGGTACGGGGCGAAGTCAACATTCCCTTTCACGCTCAGAAAACTTACCGAATCATGCTGCCAGTTGAAACTATTTGTAGAAGAATCCATCAGACCGGGCATCGTCCAGCGTGTGAGATTGCCGCTGATATCCCATGGCTGAACGACAAATTGCGCGTTCGTTGTATCCGAAGGGTCGCCCCAGCGGGAAAACTCGACATCAATTTCTCTGTGAGCCTGCGCCGAATCATCATCCCAAGTGAAGAGACCGAGCACAGCATTTTCATTTATTGCGCCGGCACGGCTGTTAACATGAAACACATACCTGCCATACCCGAGAGAGCTGTCGAGCATAATTTCACTGCAATACCATTGATTGTTGCGGTGCGTTATTTTAAGGTGAAGATAACCGGCATTGTCTACCCATACATTATCAGTGCCGAGAGAAAAATAATTGGGACCCGGGCCTACAGGATCGGTACTGTTTTTGACCTCCCACGTAAACCCTGAGAAACTGATTGTTCGCTCAAATTGCGGCTGCCACCAGTTCCCGGAAACAACAATCATTGTCAGCAGCTTGAGAGTGTTTTCATAATAGAATGCACTGTTGAAATCATAACTGGAGACGTTGAACGTCCAGAGGTCGTTGAGCCACTGCTGATTATCAGGGTCAACCATTGCACCAACGGCAAACGGGCCGGTGAATGATTCGGCATTGTATTGATTCCCGGCAACATTGCTTCCGTTTAAATGATACCCGGACCAGATCTGGCTCGGATCATTTCCCGTATGGTACCGGATCCATGCATTCAGTTTATCGAGTGCATCTTTTGCACGCGAATCTCCCGACATCAGATAATCCACTCCTATTCGCCACGGGTCACGGCAGGCGTTGTATGAATACGAACCGTCGGTAGGAGCTTCAATGTAATTTGACGAAGCCGGCGTCGGTGTGCTGTTCGTACGGACAATGAAATCTGGCAGTAAGCCGGTCAACGGACTGTACCGTGACTGCATCGATGCGATGAGCGCATAGCATTGATCGATGACATTTTGCCAGGATGAATCAGACATAATCTGTTGAAAAATACGGAAATGGTCCATCATGAAATCCGACGTGCGTGTGCCGTAGTAGTAGCCCGGCTCCGAAACTACCGACCAATCGCCTAATTTTGTTGCCCATGTCTCATGATTGATTTCATCCTGCATGATCGCCGCAATCAATGCTTTCGCTTCCTGGAAATAGTTTATCGTGCCGCCACTTCCCCACTGCTCATGCGCGAGCAGGAGCCCGAATGCCATATCCATATCCCCGTCGGTCGCCGCGTCTACGCCTGCAGAGGTATCGGTCACGCATCCCGTTTTTTCCCTCCATGCCATCAGCCTGTTATTGATATCGCTCGGATGCTCGCGGTAGAAATTGTACAGGCCGTCGAAATATGTCTGCGCGTTCGGGTCATACCCCGCCATCATTGTTGTGATGAGCATACCGTATCCCTGGCCTTCCGAGACGCAGATAGTCGGAGCCTGTTCATCATCGAACACATAATAGAGGCTTGAACCGCAATCATGTTTGAGGTAGCGTGCTTTCCAGCGGTCATAAAATGACCGGACAGAGTCATCCATTACCTGCTGTGTGACATTGTTTGGTTTGATTGTTCCCGGCGTATATATAGTGTGCTGTGGGAAAGGATGTCCTACCGGTGATAATGATTTTCGCGCGGACTGTGACTCGGCACTTGTGGGAATAAGCAGTACCACAACTATCCATTGAGCAGTGAGAAACCGATTATAGTTGTACTGAAAGAAAGCCATCGTCAGCTCTACTTGAGAAAAGCTCTTTTTTAATGTACTCAAAAAAGTTAATGAGAATGCGGTTGATTAGCAAGATAAGCCTATACCCATAATTGTATATTTCCCAATATTATAACTGACTGAATTTTTCAGCTTATCTATTGAAGACAGAAATGCTGCCGTTTATTTGGTGGTGGGGCAGTTTGAATCCCAGCAACGAAATGGATTCCTGCTTACGCAGGAATGACAGGTAAAAGTGTCATTCCGCACTTGATGCGGAATCCAGACTTAGGCTTTTCTATCTTTACGGTGTACAGAAAATAATATAGTAGACATTATTCCCAAACTGCCTCACTACCGTTTATTTTCGAACCTTGAAAATCAACCCTTTTCTCAGTATATTTTGTTTGACATTCAATACATCCATCATCGGGGACACCGGCATGAGACATTTGTTTCTTCGCGTCATTTTACCAATTGGCGTTTTTGCTTTGACATTTCTTTCATTCCACAAATCAACATTACCTGTTCGCACGAAAGCATTGGAGGAACAGGAAGACCACGCCATGGAATGGTTCGATAACTGGTACAATCAGCGCTCGGCGCCTTTTGATAAAATCCCCAACGGTGCATATCTCCGCGCGGCGCAATACGCAAAATCCAAAATGGTCGACGAACGAAATTATAAAATTGCAGACACAACGCAATGGCAATCGATCGGACCGAATAATGTCGGCGGAAGAGTGCTGTCAATTACCGTCGACCCTTCCAATTCAAACAACGTTTGGGTAGGAGCGGCAAGCGGTGGATTGTGGAAATCGACTTCTGCCGGAGTGGGCTCAAACGCATGGACGTACGTCAACACAGGTTTTCCTACAGTATCGGTGAGCTCGGTCGTTCTTTCTCCGGGGAATTCCAACATCATGTATATCGGTACCGGTGAAGCAGGAAGCATTTACGGAAGAGCTCAGGTCGGAACTCCCGGCGCGAGAAGCACCTATGGCATGGGGGTCCTGAAATCAACAGACGGCGGGACAACGTGGACTCAGACCGGATTAACATCGACATTCGACCAGATTACTGCCGTGCAAAAGGTTCTCGTGAATCCTCAAAACCCGAAAACAATTTTCGCCGCGACAACTGAAGGGGTTTATAAAAGTGTTGACGCCGGAGCAAACTGGACTCTTTCCAACGCCGAACTCATGGCAATGGATATTGTCATCAATCCTTCCGATACAACGATTCTGTATTCGTCTCACGGTCAGCGAAATTCCACTGCAAACCCTGGCGTGTACAAAACGACAAATGCGGGTTCGACGTGGACGATGCTCAGCGGCGGTTTACCGACCTCCAACTTCGGAAGAACGTCGCTGTCAATCTCCCCGACAAAGCCACAGGTAGTGTACGCCGGAATCGCTAATGCGTCCAGCTCTGCGCTGCTCGGAGTGTACAAAACAACGGATGGAGGAGCAAGCTGGACACTGAAGACGACGACAAATTATGTCAGCGGTCAGGGCTGGTATGACAACACTATTGCGGTTAATCCAGCGTATGCCGAAACCCTGTTCTGCGCGGGGCTCGACATTTATAAATCCACCGACGGCGGGTCAACAATAAATCAAAAATCGGTCTGGTCCGCAGGTTACTTCAATATCGTGCCTGCGGGAGGACCGGAGGGACCTTCATACTATGCTCATGCCGACCATCACGCGATTGCGTTTGACCCGAACAATTCCAATATCATGTATCATGGATGTGACGGTGGAATTTTTGCGTCGACCGACGGAGGCGAGACGTTCTCCGGGCGTAACGGCGGGTTTATTACGACACAATTTTACAACGGATTTGCGAATGCTGAGACAGACGGATCCATTTCGCTCGGCGGATTGCAGGACAACGGAACTGTAAAATATTTTGGTTCATTGACATGGGATAAAACGTACGGTGGCGACGGCGGATGGTGCTCAATCGACCCGACAAACTCCGCCGTGTTGTATGAAGAGTACGTCTATCTCGCCATTTCAAAATCCACCGATGGAGGGTCAAATTGGTTTTCTTCTACCGGCGGGCTGGCAACGGGAAGCAGCAACGCTAATTTTATCGCTCCATTTGTGATTTCATATTCCAACCACAACGTTTTGTATGGAGGAGCAAAGGTTGTCTACAAATCGACGGATGGGGGGACAAACTGGTCTCCCACGAATGGGGGCACCAATTTTAACGGAACACCTGTTGCCTGTATCGGCGTCTCATACAAAAACCCCGATACGCTTCTTGCCGGAACGGGGACTCTCGGAGGGTCGTTTCAAATTTATAGGTCGGTCAACGGCGGAACAAGCTGGACAAATGTCACGGGGACACTTCCCAACCGCTATCCCACTGACATATCCTTCGACCCGAACACAAGCCTTATTGCATACCTCACATACTCCGGCTATGGTACTTCTCACGTGTTTAAATCAACGGATGCCGGTTCGACATGGACTGATATTTCCTCGAACCTTCCGGACATTCCTGCGCAGTCAATTGTTGTCGACCCGTCCTACCCGGCACACTTATATCTCGGAACCGACCTTG
>CAZAFL010000001.1:123658-228148 GCA_964484465.1 uncultured Chlorobiaceae bacterium | reverse complement strand
TCAATTGTTGTCGACCCGTCCTACCCGGCACACTTATATCTCGGAACCGACCTTGGCGTTTACAGGACGCTCGACGGAGGCGCAAGCTGGCAGACCTTTAACACGGGTATGCCCCCAGCAATGGTTCTTGATCTGGGGATATCGTCGCCCGGCAGGGTTCTGCGTGCAGCTACATTCGGCAATGGGGTGTATGAACGCGAGCTGCCGGCATTGAATGTGTTCGATTATCGGGCGCTTTCTCTCAACTCGCCTGCGGACGGAAAGGTCATTCTGCTCGGCAGTACAATCTCTTCTATTTCTGCCTCATTTAATGATGTCGGAGCACAATTACCTCCCGACTCATTTAACGTCAAATACAGGATACTCAATGGTGCAACTGAAGTGTATTCGAGCACAAAAACTATTTCTTCTCTCGGTCTCAAAGAAACAAGGCAGGTAACGTTCACCGGCTCATTTACACCGCCTGATTCGGGCGTCTATACGCTGGAAGCTATCAATCTCGCTGCCGACCAGAACACACATAACGATACAACATACGGCACGCTCACCATTATTCATCAGCCCTCTATTACGTACACTAATGTTATAAAAGAAGCATGCACATACACCGAAATTACCGGCGCGACAGTCGCGAATAACGGTGATGATGTTCAAACCACGATCGGGCTTCCATTCACGTTCCAATTTGATAATTATCCGTATGATTCCGTGCAGGTGAGCACGAACGGATGGCTCGAATTCGGCACGGGCACAGAGGGGTCCGTCAGAGGTATTTCGAACCCTGGTCAGATCGGGCCGTATGGCGCAAATCCTAATGGAACCCTTTTTAGCACTGCTCACCCGACAAAAGCATTAGGAGTATGGTGGGAAGATATGGTTGTCGACGGTAGTGCTTCACTTACGTACAAGACGTTGAACAGCGCGCCGAACCGGATTTTTGTCGTGCAATGGAAAAATGTCCTCGCATATTATGACAACACAACAACGACGACCCGTATTAACTTCCAGATACGACTAAATGAGACTTCAAATACCGTCGACTTCAGCTACGGTCCGGTTGCCGCCGGTACGATGTCAAGCGGCGGTGACGTCGGGGCGATGATTGGCATCAAGGACCACATTGGAGGAGATTATCATTTTTATGATTTCATACTCGGCGGAACAGGGGCCGCGAGCGATGGCATAACAAACCTCTCGCCATTGTCAAACTGGCCGGGACCCGACAGCTGCTACCACTTTGGCCCTCCATCCTCCCCGACCTCAGTCTCAATTCAGGTGAGCAGACGGTGGAACCTGGTCTCTGTACCGCTCCTTCGGACTGATTACTCTGTCACGTCCATTTTCCCGACCGCCGTTTCGGGAACGACCTATCTTTACAACGGAGGATATGTACAGCGCGATTCTATGATTCCCGGCAAGGGTTACTGGACAAAATTCCCCGGCGCCCTTAGTCAAAGCATCAGCGGAACACCGCTTGACACCGTCGGGATTCCTGTAACAGCAGGTTGGAACCTTATTGGCACAGTCGACCACGATATCCCGGCTCCTTCGGGCGGAATTGTAACGAGCAACTTCTATGGCTATTCCGACGGATATAAAATTGCCGACACACTCAAGAAGGGCCATGGGTATTGGGTGAAAACATCCGGCAGCGGGTCAATCGACCTCGGGCCAGGCGCTTTGCCGCGAACTTCCGCTACAGTCGGTGGATACTCTGATATTGTCATTAGCGATAACCTTGGCAACAATCAAACATTATATCTTGCTGAAGATAAGGATGGAAAGATAGACCTCGCCAGGTTCGAAATGCCTCCGTCAGGCCCTGCGGCTGCCTTCGACGCCCGGTTCGCCAGCCAGCGGATTCTCGAGGCTTATCCCACTTCAATTAAGAATAGTATTTCATACCCGGTCGTTGTTTCGAATGCGCAATATCCAATTCGTATTTCAATCGATGTGAACAACGGCAATCAAAAACATTTTACGATTGATGAAGTACAGTCGGGGAAAATCGTAGCGTCACACGTTCTTTCAGGTTCACAGAGCGTCTTCATTTCGGAAAAGAATGGAAGCTCCCTGGTCTTAACGATTTCAGAAGGATCTCCCATACCGACAGCCTATGCGCTTCGTCAAAACTATCCTAATCCTTTTAATCCGACAACGACAATTTCCTTCGACTTACCTGAGAATGTGTTCGTTAATCTCAAAATCTATGACATAACAGGACGCGAGGTGAAGAGTCTTATAGAAGGAAGATATGAAGCGGGGAGATATTCGGTGAATGTAGATTTTTCAAATTATGCCAGCGGCATTTACTTCTATCGATTGACTGCCGGCAAGTATTCCGATTTGAAGAAGATGGTACTTGTGAAATAAGCGTCAGCGACCTTTCATTGCGAGTCCCCTTTCGAACGATTTGCAATGGCAAGTAAACAGAAACTTCGTCATACTCTTATCAACAAAAAAGCCCCGGCTATTCGTCGGGGCTTTCGTCACTTCAGATGTTCTGAAACTATTACTTCATCAGTAACATTTTCCTCACCTGAACAAACGACCTTGAAGGATGAGCGACATCAGAAGCTTCCAGCCTGTAGAAATAGACTCCCGAAGCGTTGTTACCCGCATTCCAGTCAATCGACCTGAAACCCGCGGCCTGGGTTCCATCAACAAGCGTTGCGATAACCTGACCGAGCTCATTGTATACTCTTAGGCTTACTTTGCTTTCTGCAGCGAGCTGGTACTTAATCGTTGTTGTCGGGTTGAACGGGTTCGGATAATTCAGGGCGAGCGAGAATTCTTTCGGCGCCGCCAGCAATCCGACCACTTTCACTGCTACAGGCGCTGCCGCGTTCTTCAGCACGACCGAGCCATCGCCTTTCATGATCGTCTCTTTGTTATCCCCTTCCAGCACCGTCGAGAATTGAGGGTGAACAACGCTCCATTTCACTTCCAGCGGGTATACTGCTCCCGATATCTGAAGCGGAAGGTCATTGATCTCATCGTCATTCACGACTCCAAGGAGCTTCTGGCTAGAAAACCTGATGTCGAATACACCAATCGGCGGTGACGGGGGAAGGTCATACCAATCGAGAGAGACTGTTCCCTTCGGGTTATTTCCGAAATACAACTTCGTACTTTGGCCCTGAGCATCAGTAATCGTCAATGTATTGAAAGACCCTGAACTCTCAAGCGAAGATTCTGAAACCCCTATCGTCTTTGTGTACGGTGAACCGGAGAATGCCAGTTTACCGGACGAGCTCACTTTAATCCAGTATCCTTTCCCCATCCTGATCGTATCAGCGGTCTTGTAACCGTTCGAATAGGCGTAGTACTGGGAGATGATCGTCGTCCCGACGGGTTGTATGACCGATGCAGGCACGTCATCCGTGCCGGATCCGATCATATTCCATCCTGCATGCACACTGATCGTGTCCTCCTGCGGAATACCGTTGAACGGAATATTCTCCTGCCCGTTAAATTTCATCCAGTAGCTGACCCCAACTGCAAGCGTGTCACGTTGTACATACCCATTGCTGTACGTGTATGCAAAGCTAATCGCGCTCGGGAAATCCGCAGTCTTCAATTTATTGTTGACCTTCACCGGCAGCGAAACCATATTCCATCGTCGGGCAACGCTGACCGAACGCGACACAGGGTTGAGACCGTACAGTGCCGTTATCGTGTGATTCGATGTAATATTCTGAAATGTATAACTCGTCGTCGAGTCTGTTTTATTTCCATCGACCATCACACTATCGACGTGGTACCCTGAAGCGGGAGTTATGGTAAACGCCTTTGAACTTCCATAGAGCGCAGATACTGTGCCGGGGGCAATTGTGCCGTGTGGATGCTGCGTAACCGTAATCGTAAAGCTGTTCAGCGAATAGTATGCTGTCAGCGTGTGGGCTGCCTGCACGGTCGTAAACTTCTTACTCGCAAGCACACCCTGATTGACGCCATCGACAACAACACTATCGACATGGTATCCTGCCGACGGCGTAATGGTAAAGGTAATGCTGTCACCGTACGCCACGGACGAGGTTCCCGGCGCAATCGTTCCATTCGTGTGCTGCGTCACCGTGATGGTGTACATATTAATAGAGTAGTATGCCGTAATCGTATGGTTCGCCTGCACATTGGTGAACTTCTTACTCGCAAGCGCACCCTGATTGGCGCCATCGACAACGACACTATCGGTATGGTATCCTGTTGAGGGGGTTATGGTGAAAGTTATGCTGTCACCATATGCCACTGACGAGGTTCCCGGAGCAATTGTTCCATTCGCGTGCTGTGTCACGGTGATGGTGTACATGTTAATCGAATAATAGGCTGTAATGGTGTGGTTCGCGTTGACACTGCTAAATGTCCTCGTTGTGATTATCCCTTCATTCACACCATCAACTACCACGCTGTCGGTGTGGTAACCGGTAGCGGGTGTGATCGTAAACGTCTTGCTGCTGTCTTGGGCAACTATTGAAGTTCCCGGAGAAATCGTTCCATGAGCATGTTGTGTAACAGCAATCGTATAGGATGGGATATTGACGAATGTCGCCGTGATATTCTTGTCGGCATTCATGACAACATCCAGCGGATTATTGGATCCGGAAGCGTCCCCGCTCCAACCGCTGAGCGACCACCCGGAATCCGGGATTGCGTTGAGCGTTACAGTCTGACCGAAAGTATACGGTCCGGTCGGAGGAGTTTTCGTTACCGAACCATTCCCGACTATGGTCACATTCAACGAATACAACCGCGGTTCACCAACCGCGAAGTCGCTGAAGCTGGTGAAATTATCGTACTGCGTAGACGTGGCTGTGCGGGTGTAGGTCCCTCCTGTCGGCGCGCTCCACGATCCGTTGTACTTCCGGAATTCAAAATTATTCGTGTTGGCACCGCCAACATCACCGGAGAGGAAGTCCACTTTCAGTTTATACGTTCGTGGGCCCAACGCGCCGGTACCGGGTGTGACGGTCCAGTACCTGTTGATGTCCTTCGCGGTGTCAAGCCCGCTTGAACTGATTTGAGCATGCGACGATCCAGTCGCCGATGCTATGAAGGTGCCCGATGTACCGCCGGCACCATCCAGGTCTAATGTCACCGGTGTATAACCGCTGGAAGAACCGACATCAAATTTTGCCGGGATATCGTCGCCCGACGGAAAATCCAGCTGTTCGTTCCCGATAATATGTCCACTCGTGCGCGAGATAGTTGCAGTCGAGGTAACATACAGAACGTTCGAGCCTGTAGTGACATTACCGTTTGTGAACGTGAGCGTGCCGGTGACATCGACTTCGCGGCTGAGTGTAACTCCGGCTGAATTGTTGATGGTCAGATTCTGGAGAGTATCATTCGTGCTCCCGCCAATATCCTGTGAAGAGGTGCCATTCATGGTGACTGTTACAGCGCCTGATCCTCCGCCGTGTGTGAATATTGAGCTTTTGGAAATACTTCCTTTCAGATTTAATATTCCATTACCGCTCGAATTAACACCACGGAGTATTCCGCTGTTGCTTACATTAATGTTCCCGCCAACAGTGAGTGTACCGTTGGTCGAACCGTTTGCAAGAACCAGTGTCCCCCCTTGAATGGTTAGGTTCCCGTCCACCGTATGACTTCGACTGAATGTCGCGCCGGTCGCCAGGCGTACTTCAAGAGAAGAACTCATATTGAGCGTCAGATTCCCATGCACAACCAGACCACGGTTAAATGGCGAGGATGTGTCGGAATTCTGGAATGTCCCGTTTGCGGAAGGTGTAGGTTCCCATATAAGGTTTCCGAACGCCGGGTAAGCAAAATTGCCCGTGCCACCCTGCGTACCGTTAAACCGGTATGTGCTCGTGGTTGCGAAGCTTCTCGTTGCGCCGGGAACCGCCTGCACTGTTCCTCCCTGCCTGAACTCTGATCCACCATTAAGCGAAAACGTTCCCGATACAGTTAGTATATTTGCACCAGCATCAAGGATACCACCATTGTTGACAGTTATATTTGTTATTGAGGTAGCACCGGTCAGTGTCACGGTGTGATTGATTGTTGCATTCTGACTTGAAGTCGGGACGACATGGCCAACCCATGTCGAGGTATCGCTCCAGTTTCCGTTCTGCGCCGAGTTGATGTTATTATCAGTCACCGTGATAGTATTACTCGTCCCGGAAGCGCCTGTTCCGTTCGCGAGAATTGTTCCGGTTCCGCTGTTCGATGATGAAAGATTTGTCCATGAAGCCACACCGGATGAAGCCGTTTGCGTCAATCCTCCGGCATCAGTTGAGCTAAGGGTAAATGTCGCCGATGATAATGTTACCGAACCGTAATCGAGGTCGGTGTTGCCGTTTACATCGCGTGCGGTGACGGCAACCGGTCCGAAATTCTGATTGAACAGAATCCCCGATTGCGGCTGTGTGGTGAACGCGAGTGTCGTGGCTGTGACTTCGATCCTGTTGTTGTCGCCCGATGTGGAGCTTGTCGCCCCTCCGCCGTTTGCGGATGCAAATCCTGAGCCGCTCGGACTTGCGGTTACCGACGAGACGGTGAATGTGTATTGTGCATTATCTGTCACGCTGGTTGTGTAACTGACTCTTAACACGAGGTCTTTCGAGCTGCCGTCCGCCGTTGTATCATTCAAGCCGCTAAAGGTTATCGGGGAGCCACTGACAGCAACTTCAGCGAGTTCAGTCGCGCCGTCGTACAACGCAGCACGGCGAAGGAATCCGACATTCGTCACATTAAAGCTGATTGCTGTCAGAATCGTCGGTACATTATCCGCATCTGCTACTCCACCGCCGTCACGGACCGTAACACCGAAGACGGCGAGTGAATTGCCCGCTGTCAAATTGGTATTTTCCTGGTACGTGGCATAGGCGACATTCGCTGGATAACTGAACCCTCCGGTTGCAATTACATCCGACGAAGAACTAAACGTCAATGCATTCGCAGTGGGAATCGATCCATCAGTTTTGTAATTGTATGTCGCATTATGGACTCCGTCCCATGCAAATGGCATGATGGAAAAATGAAACGATGTATTCCCTGCAAGCCCGCTGATTGTCGTTGACGTTGCAGCGCCCGAGGTAATAACGGCGGCAACCGTTCCGTCACCGATCGTGTTTCCCGCGGAGTAGCCCGTTCCATCAGATGGAGTTCCCGTGGGGTCACTCGAGGTGCGCTTCAGTATGATATATCCATCCGCACCCGAAGCAACCGTCCATGTGAGATTGATCGAACTCGCTGATGTTGCCGAGGCTGCAAAGGAACCTGCATGGGCCGTCGGCTCTGTCGCGAAGGTGTAGATGCTGTCTGGATTCCCCGCAGCATTGTTGGGGAGATAATTCTCCGGCGACGCCATGTTGTACTCAAATACCATAAAGCGGTAATTCGTCTCGGGGCTTAGTCCCGTTATCGTCACCGAATCTGCAGTCCCGTTGTAGAGGACATACTCGCCGGTGGCAATCGTACCTCCTGCACCGAAGACGGAATCTGCCGCATAACTTGTTCCGTCAGTCGGCGAACCGGAGACATCGATGCCGGCTCTTCCAACAACAAGACGGCTAGCGCCGTTGCCGCTCGTCCACTTTAGTTTCACTGAAGTATTAGTTCTGTTGCTGAACACAATGTTCGTCGCGGGTACTGTCGGCTCGGGTGCAAGAGTTTCCTGACTGTTCGGGTTTCCGGTCGCAGAAGCGGTTAGATAATTTGTCGTAACACCGCTTCCGTTGTATCCAAATGCTCTGAAGTGATACGTCGTCGAAGTGTTTAATCCGGTTATAGTCACAGTACTGCCCGACCCGTTGTACACGACATATTCATTCGCAGCAATTGTGTTTCCAGAGCCGAAAACTGTATCCGCTGAATAACCGGAACCATCTGTTGGGCTACCGCTGACCGCACTTCCCGATTTAGCGACGACGATCCTGTTTGCGCCATTTCCGTTCATCCAACTCACCGTCATCGAATTTGCCCCGATAGAACTAAAGGTGATTGTCGAATCCTGCGATGTCGGCTCACTGGCATGCGTTGAAAATGTCGCGTCAGTTGTGTAAGCCGTATCGATACTGTTGATTGCATATCCGCGGTAATGAATCAGTGTAGCGCTTGGCAGGCCGGACACACCGACGGTAAATACACCGGTCGTGCCGGCAGTTGAAACCTTGTTATCAGCTGTCGTCGGATTTGACGAGGTTGACCAGACAACTCCGCGCTCCACAATCGGGTCGTTCCCATCGGATGTAACGTTCGCGCCGAGTGTCGCAGATGTTGAATTGATATTTGTCGCAGTAGGTGTTGTGACAGTGGGCGCCCCGGTTGTTAACGTAGTCTGATTTCCCGTGAGGGATGATGACGTAAGGTAGTTCGCCGAAGTTCCCGAACCGTTGTATTCAAAGACTGCAAAATGATATGTCGTCGAAGAACTGAGAGATGTCACTCTAACAGAGGTGCCACTGCCATTGTACACAACGTATTCGCCCGCTGCAATCGTATTGCCGCCGCTGAACACAGAATCTGCGGTGTACCCTCCGCCGTCCGTTGGTGATCCGCTAACAGCACTGCCGGATTTCGCCACAACAATCCGGTTCGCACCATCACCGTTTGTCCAGTTGACCGTCATCGCATTACCGGTCACGCCTGTAAATGATATACTTGAGGATGCTGTGGTCGGTTCTGTCGCTAATGTCGTCGCGCTATTGGGATTCCCCGATGCCGTCGAAGTGAGATAATTTTCAGGAGAAGCCATGTTGTATTCAAACACTCTATAATAGTATGTCGTCGATGCCGTTAATCCGGTGACAATAACAGAATCCGCGGTGCCTTTATAGACGACATATTCCCCTGTCCCGATGGTATTGCCCGACCCAAAGGCTGAATCGGCGGTGTAACTCGTTCCATCGACGACGGTATCGGTAATAGCGCTTCCTGCTTTTGCAACGACAATACGGAATCCTCCATTACCGTTCGTCCATTTCACTTTCATCGAAACATCCATCCTGTCACTGAACGTAATGTTCGACGCCTGTGTTGTCGGTTCTGAAGCAAGGGTCGCCTGATTGTTAGGATTTCCTGTCGCAGTGTTTGTCAGATAATTTGACGTTGAACTGCTTCCACTGTATCCAAAGACGCGGAAGTAATAAGTCGTGGATGCGCTCAATCCGGTTACCACCACGGAAGTACCTGTCCCGTTGTAGACGACATACTCATTCGCCGCTATAGTTCCACCTGATCCGAAGGTTGAGTTCGCACTGTAGGTCGAGCCGTCTGTCGGCGTCCCACCGATGGCACCGCTTGCTTTTGCCACGACAATATGGTTCGCGCCGTCTCCGTTCAGCCAGCTCACGGTCATTGAGCTTGCTGAAATCGAGCTAAACGTGATCGTCGAATCCTGTAGCGTCGGCTCTGAAGAGAGCGTCGTCTGATTGTTGGGGTTTCCTGTTGCGGTATTTGTGAGATAGTTTACTGTCGTCCCAGTGCCGTTATACCCGTACACTCTGAAATAATACGTCGTCGCAGGGTTGAGTCCCGTGACAGTGACTGTACTTCCTGTTCCATCATACACGATCTTATTGCCGCTCCCCTGGTCAGTTGCGGAGGAGAAATCGCTGTTCACTCCGCTGGACGCAGTAGCATCTGTCGGGCTAAACGACACTGAGCTGCCGGATTTAGCAACAACAATCCGGTTAGCGGCGTCACCGTTCACCCAGTTCACTGTGATTGAACTTGTGCCTACGGAGCTGAATGTTATGGTCGAATCCTGTTGCGTCGGTTCGGCTGAGATGGCAGTCCCGCTGACGGCCTGATTTTGCGTTGTCGCGCCACTGCTCGTGTGCGTGATATTGCCGCTCTTGGCGCCAGTGCTTCCCGGTGCAAAGCGCGCATAAATTGTCGTGTTTCCGACACTTCCCCCCGATTGTGTGAGGGTCACCGAGGAACCAAAGCCGGAATTGCTCGATGTCGATACCTGGAAGTCTGTCGGCGCAGTGATGGTAATGTCGGCCGTGAGGTATGACCCGGACACTGTGTACGATTGCGATGAAGATGTTGCACCAACGCCGACAATGCCGAAATCGCTGAGCGTACCTGTAACTGTGATTGTCGGAGGAAGAAGTTCGGCGACGGCATAGTCGCTGAACGACGTCATCCCGCTCGCCTGTGTGCTCGTCGAGGTGCGCGTTCCGGTCGTCGTCGATGACCATGTCCCGCTGTCATATTTCTTCACAACGTAATTGGCAGTGTTCGAAGCGGCATCGGTATCAGAGCCGACGAACGTGAATGTCGCACTGTAATTGTTAAACGTTGTTCCGGTATTTGAAACCGTCCAGTAGCGATTTACAGATTTTGCGGAATTGAGACCGGAAGTTCCAATATTCGGATGGTCTCCAGCCGACTGTGAGACATTCGCGGTCAGGCTTCCTCCGACAGTAACATTGCCGAATGAAATGCTTACTGGGCGATAGTTCGAAGCGTCACCAACTTCAAAGGCTACCGTCGTCCCTCCGGTCGCAACCGGTTTTTTCAAATAGCCGGCGACAAAACCGATCGTCCGCGTTACGGCGCTGTCAACCGTCAGCGTATCGGAACCGGTTGTGATAATTCCGCTCGTCAGTGTGAGATTTTTTTGAAATCTGACATTCTGATTGATTGTCAGTCCGTTCGAGTTATTAAGAGTAATGTTCTCAGTGGGATTGAAAGTAATTGTACCTGGTCCATTTATGGACTGAGCTGATGTGCCGTTGAAGGTTATGCTGGATGCGCTCGCAGCGTTAAAGGTTAATGTCTTACCCGATGCAGCGGATATATTTCCTTTGAGGTTGAATGTGCCGGTCATGCCGATATTCAGGGTGCCGTCGGTAAGAGTGATATTATCAATGGAAAACGCGGCGCCTCCTGTCGTGCTTATAGTTTGCCCCGAGGCATTTAGTTCAAAGTTGGCGTACGTTCTGCCGGAGAATGAGGGAGTGCCGCTTTGTTGATGACTATACAAGCTTCCGGTCTGGAATACAACACGCGAGCTGGGTTGACCCAATCCGAAAGGATTATTTCCCGCCTTGGAGATGAACGATGAACCGTTGGCGAAGGTCACTGCGTTCGCATTTCCGGTCGTACCGAACACACTTCCTGATGAGCCCGTCCCCTGTGTAAATACTGCGCCGGAATTAAACGTCACAGCACTTGCATCAGTCACGATAAAGCTATGGCCCGCATTTGAAAAGGTCATATTCCCGCTGATACTTCCGGTAGCACCAGTAGCGAGTGTGAGAGAGAGCGCACTTGAGCCGTTAATGTTGAATTCAGACCCACTTGCAACGCTGAGGTCGGTGCTCGTGCCACCGTTGATTGTCAATGTATTTGCCCCGCTCGCCTGCAGGTATACTTTCGTACTGCCGGAAACGTAAATCTGCCCCACCGTTTCGGTTGGAACGCTTGTGATTGTATCATTTCCGCCGTTGTTAAACACAAGACTATCGGTTGAGGATGCACTTGTTCTTGTCGGCGTCCAGTTTGAGGAAGTTGCCCATGATGCGGAATTGTTGGATTGATTCCATGTGTATACTGTCGTCAACGTTGCTTGATTTCCGGTGCCCGGTGATGTCGTGTTGTAATTCTGTGAAGTTCCTGTTCCAACATTATATTCGTAGACTGCAAAATAATATGTCGTATGACCGGTCAATCCTGTAACTGTGACAGTTGATCCTGTTCCATCATACATGATCTTATTGCCGCTCCCTTGGTCGGTTGCGGAAGAGAAATCGCTGTTGACGCCGCTTGAAGCCGCCCCATCTGTCGGACTGTAGCTAACGGCGTTCCCGCTTCGTGCGACAACGATTCTGTTACTCCCATTGCCGCCTGAGAAGTTTACTACAATAGAGCTGTTAGTCACCGAACCGAAAGCTATGGAGGATTGCGTACTCGGCTCCGTTGAAACAGCCGTGCCTGCAACAGCCTGATTTTGTGTTGTAGCACCCGTGCTGGTGTGGGTTATATTCCCGGATTCAGCACCATCAGCACTCGAAGGAGAAAACCTTGCATAGATGGTGGTGGATGAAACCGTACCTCCTGATTGTGTGAGTGTTACTGAAGAACCAAAATTACTTCCGGATGTTGTAGAGACCTGAAAACCACTTGGAGCCGTTATGGTGATATCGGCGGTAAGGCTCGAGCCGGAAACAGTGTAGGATTGTTGTGAGGAATTACTGCCAGCAACGACGGTACCAAAATTATTCAGCGTACCCGTAACATTAATTGTTGGAGTACCTCCTGCGGAAGTTGCCTGACTATTCGGGTTATTCGTTGCGGATGCTGTATCAAAGTCTGCTTGTGTCCCGCTGCTGTTGTACTCGTAAACTCTGAAATAATACGTGGTGGACGCGCTTAATCCTGTAACTGCGACAGAGTTACTGTTGCCGGAATACACAACGTAATTTCCTGTGCCGATTTGTGTGCCGCTTCCGAAAGCAGCGTTCGCCGTATAGCTTGTAAAATCTACAGGGTTCGCGTCCACGGCTGAGCCGGAATGAGCAAGAACCAGGCGGTTTGCACCATTACCATTCGTCCAACTCACCGTCATTGCATTTGAAGAGACAGAACTGAACGTAATACTTGAAGCTTGTGTCGTCGGCTCATAACTTGCAATCGTAACCTTATAGTTATCAAAGAAAGTGGTTTGACTTGCTAATGTTGAACCTTGCCAGAATGCACCAGTGTATGACATTCCTGTTCCAGTGTAGGTACTGTTCGTTCCTGTACCGAGGGATGTAAGCGTACCTGTTGTCGGGTCTGTGAAAGCTGAACTTCCGTCATCCCTGTTAAACAGTTCCCACTGATTGCTGGATGGGTCATATGTAACTTTAATGCTCCTGTAATCCGTAACGGCGGTAGGCTTCCCTCCCGGACCAACGATGGTAGTCAGCGTGCCTTGCAAGCCGTTATTGTATGAGACAAGCCGTACTTTATTACTATCGGTAGACGCGCTTCCCATAACCACTGCGTACCCACTGCCGGAAGTGTTCGCTGAAGTCGACGTACCAACAAGTACAAAAGCCAAACCGTAAGTAGTTGTTGAGCCAAACCCAGACAAAATAGTAGTTCTGTTGGTTCTCATGTTGAATGTCCAGGTTACAACACCTGCATTCGAGCTCAATGTTGCATTGAATGGAGAACTAAACGAGGTGCTGAGAGAAACAGAAGAAAATGCCCATCCGCTTGCATTGCCTGTTGCACTCACGTCGTTCGTCACTTCCATAATCCCCGTCGTATTTCTTCTTGCGCCCCAGTCATCTCCGGATCGGCTCACACTCCATGCACTGGAACCGATCGCGCCGCTGGTCGTATATGACGAGCTTTGATTGGCACTGAAATCGTCACTAAAGACAGTTGTCTGGCCCCACGCTGTCGCGCCGAGAAGGATGAGACAGAAAATGACTGAGAGAATTGTAAAAAATGTTTTCATGGTTGTTCCGTAAAAAAAGTTGGAGAATGAATGAAACTACGAATTTGGAGACGAAGCGCGTCACGTGCAGAGACACGAATGCCTTCGCGGGCACCATCGACTCCGGATAAATTTATTGAAATTTATGATGTCAACGTTATCGCGGTGTTATGAAATCGTTATGAGTGTTACACTAACCTGTCATTGCGAGTCCCGCAAAGCGGGACGAAGCAATCTAAGAGTTGCTGCACGGCCTTGTTCAGATTGCTTCGTCGTCCTGCATTCGCAGGACTCCTCGCAATGACCAATGGCCATCTTACTCCGCTGGTCTCGCTCGCAATGACTGATTGAGCGTGATGCGCCGTCAGCCTCGCTCGTGATGACAAGTGAAATCGCAGAATGCCAACTCCGGGTAAGCTGGAAACTCTATGATAACTGATGGTCTTTTTGTTTGAACGGCGCCTGCGTAATGGAATGTGCGGGAAGCGCCTGCAGAGAATGAATTACACAATATTCTTTACAACAGAAACAACAAGGAATGGAAGATCCCCCCTCTTCCGCTTAAATAATAGGAGATTGGGAAAAAAGATGCAAGAGAAAAATGCTGAAAAAATGAGTTTTAAAAAAATTTGTGAGGGAAAAATTTTTATTAGAGGAGTATTAGAATTTTATAAGAAAAGGCAAGGGTACTGTCCTAATTTGGTAGGGTTTGTCCTAATTTGAAAATGAAAAATCAAATGTAAGCAATAACAGTAATGCCGCCATCACAAATTTTGCAATAATGTAAAGCCAGTAATCGAGTGGTTGTTCATCTCGATTAGCTTTGATAGTTAGATGCGATGGTATCAATGTTGCTTCTTCCGATTTCATTTCTTTCACACCCTTAATAAGTAGCGCAACACCAAAAATTGCCAATATTATTCGGTTAATTACGATTTCGTTCACGCGGCTATCCTTTGTTCATTCCAATGCAATAATGCCACCCTTCAATCTGTCATTCCGACGAGTCCTCCACGATTTTCACGCGGCGGACGAGGAGGAATCTCAATGATCGGATTTTCCGGAATCCTAAACCGCTTGTTCCTGGGCTCCCTTTGGGAGGATTTTCGCGATGACGAGTCCGGCGACAAGCATTCTTCCCGTAATATCAATCAGTTCGGCAACGGTAAAGGCATTGCTGAACTCGTACCAGTTCCACATCGGGAGCGATTTCACGGCAAACGCTGCGAGCGCAACCCACACGCATGTCATCACCCGATTCCAATACGGCCGTTCGAGCGCTTTCATCAGAATGAGTGTCAGGAAGAGTGCGGTCAGCACATCGCCGAGAATCTGCACGAGCAAATATGCCGCCAGCGAACTCATCGCTCCAAGCCGAACTGAGGCGAAGACGAACGGACCTTGTTGCAGTTTCACAATGGTCGCTCGCTGCGCTGCTTTGAACTCTTCGGCGCTCATACCGTTCGCGTTTTGCGGAACATATGGCATGAAGTAGACACCCTTTGTCGGGGCATTCGCGACGATCGCTTTCGTGACCGCGTCTTCATCCGTAAATTTTTGAAGGGAGTTTTTGTACATCGGCAGCACTTCATGCGAGATAACGCCCCATACGAACGAGGCGATTCCTGCGAGGAGAACTGCGAGAACAAGTTTTTTCATCGAGACCATTGAATTGCCTTTCAACGTAAGTGTTTGATGCCGTTATTTGATCACCTAATGTCAGGAAGGTATGGAAACTTTTGATATGTATCAACCCGGTACAGTTGCACTAACCTGTCATTGCGAGTCCCGCAAAGCGGGACGAAGCAATCTAAGCTTAGAAAGTTACGCCAACGTGTCGTTTAGATTGCTCACTTCACCACCACCATCTTCCTTACAAGAGTAATGGCTGGTTGGGGATTTGAAGCATCGACGGCAACGAGCCGGTAGAAATAAACGCCTCCCGGCACATCCCCTGCGTCCCAGTTTGCGACATAGGTGCCTTTCGGTTGCGTGGTTCCGACAAGCTTCGTCACACGCTCCCCAAGCGTATTGAACACCTCTATACTCACCGCGGAACGATGCGGCAAAGTGTACTGAATCACCGTCGAAGAATTGAACGGATTCGGAAAATTCTGCGCCAAGAAAAATTCAGACGGCGAAGGAATCGCCGGTACCTGCTGAACGGTTTTGAGTATCCACTCGTCAGGATCAAGCTGCACTGCAGTCACCGAGCGATCCATAGGTAATGTAAACGTTTGGTCGGCAAGAGAATCGAACACGGTCACTGTTGTATCCCATCCCCCGCCGGTAAGTCTTATATCGACCGGCATAACAAAAACCAAAGGCGGCGGCGTCCCGGAGGTCTGCCGGATGTGGAGATGCACGAGCGAAATGCCCCAAGAATCTTTTGACGTCCATGAATAGACATAAGCGGGAAACTTTTCCCCATAAATCCATTCATCGAAAAAGAATTTCAGGTTTCTACCGCTTGTCTGTTCACACACGTTCCGGAAATCATCCGTCCTTGCCGTACGGTATTGCAAGGAAGGTGAAGTTGCATACGCATACATCGAGCGGAAAAACAACGTGTCTCCGAGAAGATGACGAAGCATGTGCAGGACGCATGCACCCTTGGCATAACGCCGGGCGTTATTAAATAAAAGCCGGACGTTCGACGTGTCCGCCGCAAACACCGGTCCCCCGGCAGTCTTCGCCCTGTCGATAAAAAAACGCATAAGGTCACGGTACCCGCCGACGCCATACACATTTTCCGTGTAGAGCGCCTGGCAGTAGGATGCGAAGCCTTCATTCAGCCAGATATCGGACCAGCTTCCGCACGTAATCATATCACCGAACCACTGATGCGCAAGTTCATGGACAACCGTTTGTTCATCGAATGTCCCGATTGACGTCATCGTCTGATGCTCCATTCCGCCGCTGCCAAACTCGGAATGACCGTATTTTTCCTTCACAAAAGGATACAGTCCGAAGAGCTTCGAGTAGACTTCCAGTCCCTTCACTGCCCGGGGAAGGTTGAGCTGAGCGGAAGCAAGGCTTTCCGGCAGAACGTAATTCAACACCTCAAGAGAATCGGTAGGTGAATACCGGAACCAGTTTGAGAATTGTTTGAAGTTTGTCAGTGTGACCGAAACAAGATAGCTCGCAATAGGATACCGTTCTTCCCAGTGGGTTGTCTTTGTCCCGTCGGGATTCAGCGTCACGGAGGCAAGCCTGCCGTTCGAGCCGACGCTGAATGATGAATCGCATGTGATAATGATATCGACCGAATCCGCCTTGTCAGACGGATGATTTTTGCAGGGCCACCAGTCCTGCGCTCCGTAAGGCTCACTCAACGACCAGACCCACGGCGTGCCGTTGTGTTCCGTAGAAACAAAGCTCCCGAATCCAGTCGGCACCGGAGCTCCATTGTAAAAGACTTCGGTCGAAATGATGTCGCCCGCATGATAGCCGGAATCGAGCTCAACGATAAAGGATGATGGCAGAAGGGTAATATTTTTCTGCACGCCGTTGATAAAGAGGGAATCGACGTGCATCGAATTTGTGAAGTCGAGCTGAAGAAACTGCGGATTATCCTGACGGCATTTTCCCCGGATTGTTACATCACCGTATAGATAGAAAGGTGAGGTCGTGATACGAAGGTTAAGCCTATCATAGATGACGTCGAGCCAGTTGCTGGCGGAGCTTTTTGTAAAATGGTTACGCGACGATTCGTAACGCTGCTGTTCCATTCGGACAAGTTCATGATCCTCGCGGGGAATGAACTCAGGTCGTTGCCGCGCCTGCATAAAGGACAGTGCGCTCAGGACAGTGATGATGAGGATTGCAACGCGATTCACTACTATTAAGGGCCTGAAAGGATGCATTCAATTGTCAATTAATGTAGTATTGAGGGGGGTGAGAATCAAATCCTGCCTGTTTTTACGGTTCCCACAACACTTACCTGTCATTGCGAGTCCCGTCCCGACCTAATCGGGAGGATGAAGCAATCTATGGGTTGCTATGAGGCATGGTTCAGATTGCCTCGCCCGCAATGACTATCTTTTCCTCCTGCAACAAATCCCTCCTATTTTACGTACTTACCTAACAGCACAGGTACGTCATTTTATCGACCATAAGAAAAAACGTTACAAATCCATCTTACTCGATTGCACCATGCGACCGTTCCATCTCAATCCCAAAAAAGACACCATTCTTTGCCGAATCATCGTCTCAATATTTCTTATCAGCATTCTGTTGGGAGAGAATGCATTATCCACTGAACGGTCCGACTCGCTGAAGCTGCATGTCAACGCTCTGAAAATTGACGGCGATATAAAACTCACCGGCAAAATGGACGACCCGAACTGGAAGCTTGCCTCTCCGGTCGAAATCAAGTATGAAGTGACTCCGGGAGATAATACGCCGGCTCCCCAGCGAACTCTCGTGAGAACTATGTACAATTCACAGTACGTTTACTTCGGTTTTGAATGCAGCGACACGAAGATGTCCGATATCCGCGCACATATTACAGACCGTGACCGGCCGTACAACGACGACTGGGTGCTCGTCATTCTGGATACGTACGGCGATTATCAGCGTTCATACGAATTCCTGGTGAATCCATACGGTATCCAGGCAGACCTTCTGAGAACATCGAACAACGAGGATGACAGCTTCGATACCGTCTGGGAATCCGCCGCGGCGATGAATGGAACCGGATGGACGGCTGAGATGGCAATTCCTTTTAAGAGTATTCGCTTCCCCTCGAAACCCGACCAGCGATGGGTAGTAGAGTTTATGAGAAATTATCCCCGCGCGAGCCGCGTACAGATTTCCTGGGTCCCGCTCGACAGGGACAATCCCTGTTTACCGTGCCAGTCCGGAATCATCGACGGTATCAATAATCTGCAGACCACGACATCTGTCGACATGCTGCCGTACGTTGTAAGTCAGCAACGCGGCGAACTCGAAAACACTTCAACCCCCTCCTCTCAATTTCATGAGGGAAAAATTTCCGGACGGGTTGGCGGCGGTGTCCGCTATGCGCCGACTCCCGACCTTGCCGTCGAGGGGGTGATCAATCCTGATTTCAGCCAGGTGGAATCGGATGCGGCGCAGATAAGCGTCAACTCCACGTTCTCCCTTTTCTATTCCGAAAAACGTCCCTTCTTCCTGCTCGGCGGAGATTTATTTCAAACCCGGACACAGACATACTATTCCCGTACGATCAATAACCCTCTCGTCGCTGCCCGCGTGATCGGAAAAACAGGAGGGCTTTCATTCGCCTATCTCGCCGCGTCTGACAGAAACACTCCCTACATTGTCCCGGGAGAAGAATCGAGCGATTACATCGCGACAGATATTACTTCCTTTTCCAATGTGGCGCGCGCGCGGTACGACTTCGGCAAGGAAGCATTTCTCGGAAGTATCGTCACGCTACGGAATTCCGCGGACGCCCACAATTACACAGCGGGCATCGACTGGAATTATAAATTCTGGGAAAACTTTTACTTTGCGGGAGAGACGTTTTACACACATACAAAAGAACTCAACGACACAAACCTGCTCTCCAGCACACGGGCGTTCGGAAACTCAGGCTACAACGCAGCGCTTAACGGCGAGCAGTATGGAGGAACTGCAGAATTTATCAATCTGCGACGCGACGCCCGCGATTACAGTTTCGGCATCCAGTATACCGACCGCTCCCCGACATTCCAGGGGCAGGACGGATTCATCACGAGTAATAATACGCGCCTGCTGAACTTATCGCAGAATTATACCTTCTACCCAAACAACGCATTTATTGACCATTGGTCGATCTCCGCCAACTCGGGTCTTCACTATAATCATGAAGGAGTACATAAAGAAACATGGTTCCTGCCGAATGCTTTTGCACAATTTAAGGGGCAGACGAACATCAGTCTCTTTTATTTTGCGGTAAACGATGAGAAGTACCACGGCGTCGAGTTCGACCACATTTTCCGTACGGAAGTCTCTGTCAACACACGCCCCACCAGTCTCTTTTTTCTTTCATTCGACGGAACTTTTGGAAGATTTATCCGGCGAACTGATAATCCCGAAATGGGGACCGGACACAACATTTCTCTATCCGGGCAATTTACACCCACTCCCCAGCTCGAGGTCGACATCTCATACTCGCGGGCAAGGCTCTCCAGCGTGAATACCGGTGCATTGTTCTATGACGGCTATGTTACAAGAGCAACTGGAATTTTTCAGTTCTCCAGAGAAATTTTCCTGAGAGTGATCGGACAGTATGATGAATTCGGAAAGAACCTCGATTTCTATCCGCTGGTGAGCTACAAGCTTAACCCCTACACGATATTTTACGCGGGTTCGACATACAGTCTTTCTGATTTTGGCAATCCATACGGGCTCCGGCAAACTTCCCACCAGTATTTCATGAAGCTGCAGTACCTCATCAGGAGCTGAACCTCGTCGCCTGCTTCACTCATCTTCCTCTTTTTCTTCTTCATAATGCCACTGCTCCTCTTTTGCTTTTTTCGGAGGAACGTCAAGCCGGTACGTAAACCCGATATACAATACTCTCGAATCGCGTGTTGTTGTAACAAGCTCGTGCAATCCTGGAATGTCCAGGTCAATTTCTCTTTTCCGTGTCTTTAAAATGTCGGATGCCGTAAGATTGATTGAGAGTCTTCCGTCGAGCATTTCATGTCGGGCGCCCAGATTGAGGACATAATTCGGAGAATATCTTCCCTGCGCCGTCAACCGTGCCGACGTATAGTGTGAACTCAGCTGAAGGCGCGAGGCCTTCGAGAACCTGAAATTACACGTCAATGTATTCCCCCATGATCGTAATACTCTGTTTGTCAGATAGTCAATGTCAGGCGCATTGATCTGGTCATAATATCCCGTTAACCCGGTGTGGGCAGAAAAAAATTTCCCCGCCGAAACCGAAACGACAAGTTCGGCCCCTAAAGCCTCGTCGTTCGAGAAGTTTTCCCATGTTGTCTGTAGAATAAAACGGTTATTCCCCTGTTTTAACGATGTCAACCTGTTATACGTGTAACGGTAAAATACACTTGGGAGGAATGACACACGGGCTCCCTGGATATTACATCCCAACTCGAGGGAATGAATATATTCCGGCAACAGGAACGGATTGCCCAAAAAAACAGTCCGCGCGTCTCTGAATTCCGGGAAAGGATTAAGGTCCTTCGCTTTCGGACGGCTCGTCCTGCGGCTATAGCTCAATTGGACTTCCAGTTCTTGATTGAATTTGTACGCGCCGGTAAGTGTAGGATAAAGATTAAAATAATTGCGCCCCACAACTGAATCCAACGTAACTGAGTTCGCTGTGCGGGAAACCTCCTCTGCGCGCAGCCCGCCTAAAAACGAAAACTTTCCGACTACCTGCTTGAACGTGGTATACAGTGCGTTGAGGGACTCATGAAAAAGAAATTCGTTGGACTTCGTTGTATCATTGACAAATTGTTGTACAGTCGCGTCGAATAATTCGCTCCTATGGTCGAGGTCAACGGAGTTAAACTCACCTGCGTATCCCGCCTCCAAGCTGGCGGACTCACTCAGGGGATTGGAGTAATCCACTGACACTTGCGTCCGCCGGTCATCCTGCTCTGTGGATGAATTATCATAGCGAGGAGGGTTCGGCGGAATAATAAAAAGATTGGTAAACCGGCTTACGACTTTTTTCGGAGACCATGCCGACGTGATATCCATTCGCAGGGTATGGAGGTCGGAACCGAAGCCATGCTCGGCATACGTCGTGAAACCGTATTCCTTTTCATTTTCGAAACCTGACCGGCCCCGGTCAAATCTGCGCAGAACAACATTATCGGTATTCTCAAAAACATTCTGTAGCGTATCGACGACAGTGAAGTAATCATGGTAATAATTTCCCGAAATACCGGCGCTGTTGCCGGCATCGGGATGGTAATCCACACCCAAACCAGCGGTTTGCGAACGAGGGTGTTCATAGATAAAAAGATTCTCGTTGAAATTCAGTGACCGGGAGGTTGAACTTGTAGCGACCGGCAGAGTACGCGTGTCGAGAGTAAAATGATTGTGGTCATCCCTGCGGAAACCATAACTCCCGAACAGATTTACATCGCCGGGGTTATTGTTGAGGCGGATATTCCCGTTGTAGCGTCCTTCATTGCCACCATGGAGTGTGGCATTGCCATTGATACCAAGCGCAGTGTTTTTTTTCAGGACAATATTGATAATGCCCGCACGACCTTCCGTTTTGTATTTTGCGGACGGATTGGTGATCACTTCCACTTTCTCAATAGAGTTTGCCGGCAGCTGCTCCAGAAATCCTTCGCTGTTCTTGTCCATGAGAGGCGACGTCTTCCCGTCAAGCAGAATCAATATCTTGGTGGAACCGCGAAGGCTCACTTTTCCATCGATGTCGACCTGGACGGATGGGATATTCTGCAGAACTTCACTGGCTGAAGCTGACTTCGCCATGACGTCCTCATCGACATTATAGACTTTTTTCCCGAGAGAATAATTGAACAGGGCTTTTTCCTCTGTAACCTCAACCTCATTCATAATGACTGCTTCAGGAATCAGGGAAACAATATCAAGGTTCAGGCGCCGATGTTGCCGGTCGATCCGAAACACTTTAGTGTTCTTTTCTTTATACCCGATAAGGGTAAAGGTTATAAAATATTCTCCGGGAGGGATGTTATTCAATTCGATTTTTCCCGTTTTGTCGGTAGCGATACCAGTCACTGTCGTGCTGTCCGATTTCCGTCGAAGCAGAATATTAACAGATTCCAGCGGGCGGCTTGTCGATTCATCAATAACCGTTCCGCGAACGGTTCCGCTTTCATTTTTTTGCGCGCAAGTGTTTGAGTTTGACGTCATCAAATGCATTGCGATGAACCATATCCAGAATATCCAGTATGAGTTCCGCTTCATTTTCCGAAAACACTTCACGTGAGATGGACGGGGTTGAGAGATATATTCCGTTCTCGAAGTCACGCAGACGTTACAGCCGCTTTGTTAAGACGGTTTTCAAGTTCATAGAACCATTGCTGTAAGGTTTGAATAAATGGATAGTAGACCTTGGGGTCACGCTGTGTATGCTTTGGATAATCGACAAACAGCGACCGCCTGAACCCTTCACTCAATTCAAGCTGAATGCCCTTCTGTTTCGCTGTATTGATGAAGTTGAGTTTGTCTTCCCCCTTACGGTGGCTGGGTCCTTGACGAATGGCATAACCTGACTCGTCAAGGTATATCTTCAAACGCGGGGTGATGTCCGTATTCCCGCCTCCAATTTCAATGAAGCTCTCTTTCCCCTCACAGCCATGAATCGCTACAGCAACGTCTGCCTCTTCTGCAAGCTGGAGACATTGCGGTTCATTGTAGGAAACACTCGTCACATGCAGCTTCTTGAAGCAATCTCTTTTTCGTACGCCGGTAAATACAAAACTGTCGAGTGTATTTCCTGCAACTGCCAGGGCGATCGCACCGGTACAAGGTTCGATGCAACCTCCGTGAGGAGCAAAGATTTTAACCCTCGACCGATGTGTGTTGTCAATATGGATGAAATAATTACCTGCCGAGGGTAGCGAACGAACAAGAGTGAGCATGTCGGAAAATGTATCCATGGTCCTCAAGAGGTAATATCAGAATTGTTGCCCTTGAGGTTTAATCCTCATTCTTGAGGTCTTTCTCCGGGATGGAGAACTTCAGCGATATTGAACGTGCAGATGAATTCTCCAGAGAAAATCGGTAGGTGTGCTCTCCTGTCGGAACGGTAAAAACCATCGAATTTAGTTTGCCCGGAACAACTTCCTCCCAATCCTTATACATCGCGTCAAGCGCCTTGGTTGCTGTGAATGATTCCAAGCTGACCCGTTGATCCTTTTCATACACCGCTACGGCAAACTTCTGTTCTCCCTGCATCTTAGCATCAAAATTCAGCCGGGCCGCAATGGTAAGCGTTGTCGGACCGACGACCCTGAGTTCAACTTCCTTCCTCGCCGAGCTCACATAGTAGGTGATCAGTTTCTCGCTTGCTACTTCTGTAGCCACGCGGTCATACGACATGGGCTCGAGGGTTATCGTCCCTCCTGCTGCTATACCTTTTTTTCCGACATTCATAGTAAATCGCAGCGCAACTTCCGCATGGTTTGTCTGCGTGAGGGAAAACGTGTAGGTGTGATTTCCCGCCGGTACAAGAAGAGTAAATTTCCTGCTCTTCGCCGGGATATAGCCAGAGTTCTCATACGTTGCGCTGGATTTTTCGCTGGATGTCGTATATTCTTTCACGACCGCCTGCCCTTGTTTTACTGTGATCGTATATTGTTGTGGACCATTCTCATCCGGTTGAATGCTCAGCCGGGTAAAAACATCCAATTTCGACGGTCCCTCAGCCTGTAGTTCGACGGTTTCCGATTTTGTCACCACGTAGTATTTTTTGGCTTTACCGTTCGCGATTACCGAAATTGGTTTTCCACGTGTGGGCGTAAGTGAAGCTTTGCCGCCACAAAGAGCGGCGCTAACCATACTGCAGAGCATCAGTGCCACACCGAGAATCTTCATAAAGGGTAGCATCATGCGAGTACGTCTGTCAGTTTGATGAGGGCTGATCATAACTTTGTTTTCTCTTGAAAAGATAATGTTTTAGGTCGATTCGAATAACTGCAAACACAACTATTCCGAGCGCAACGGTAATCATTAATGTGCTTGAAACTGAATAACGGTCTTTAAAAAACAGTGACCCTTCACCGATTTTAGGAGGCTCATCACCTATATCGGTCGGAAGATTATATTTCACGGCAATCTTCTCCACTTCCTGCAGATTGACGACCGGCATTCCTGCTTCCGCCATAATATTGATGACGCCTCTGGTTGGATAGTTTTTCACTGCAAGATGATGTGTCAACCCTGGCGGAATAAGTCGGGCATTCAACGACCCGCCAAGAGATGCGCTACCTCCTCCGATATTGATATAACAGGAAATCGGGTTGTCACTTCGCGCCGAGTCATAAATTACAATTCTTCGTGCGATACTTTCCTGGAATGTAGGTTCTTCGATGAGCCGAACATTATTTCTGGCAATTGCCTGTTTGATAAGGTCACGCCCTTCGGGTGAAAGTCCGCGGCCGTTATCCGATGGTCCTCCGATTGATGCCGCAATTGACTTCATCTGCAGGACGCCCCGCTCATTGAGCACTCGTTCCATATCCAGCCACGTAAAATTAGGAATATTCGCTCCCCAATCCGAAGCACCGACAGACGTGATAACCAGAGGTTTCAATTGAAGTGCAGCACAGGCTGAGAGGAAGGAGATATTCCACCCGGGGAGGGAGCCGGTCATTCCGACAGCAACCACGCTATGTGGTTTAACTTTTGCTTTCATAAGCATTTCGACAAATGCAGCGGCATAATTCGGGTTCGTTGCAAGAATTTTTGCGGTAACAATACCTCGGTCAGAGGTGATTGGAGTACGTTCCTGTCCGATCAGACCGGTCTTATATGGATCGTTTTGGGGGTCAATATTGATACCTATACTTTGCGAATAATCCTTAATCACCTGTTCAGCGAGTACGGTCGTTTTTGCAGCTTCGAGTTTCTGGTCATAATACAATTGCCGCTCCGGTTCCGCTGTCTTCTCCGCCAGAAAAAACATGAGAATAGAGAAGGCCGCCAACCCGATCAGCGATATATTCGATGGTTTGCCTTCACTCCATTTCATATAATCCAATCCTCCGTCAGGAACACTTCCCCACCGGTGACGATCATAAGGATAAGTCTGATAAAGACTGCCGCGATAATAAGGGTTGTGATGGTTTTCACAACCCCTTGTCGTTCCATCCAATTTGCCATCAGCCCCGGGATGATAAGACCGATTGTCTGGAGTTCGATAGTGAGTGCGTTCGTCTGAATGACAAGAAGCTCACGTGAGAGCCACCCGAAAAGAAACCCCAAGAGGATGACCATTACGGTCCGCCGTCGCCCGTAAACAAAAATATAGTTGGAAACAAATTTCATCGTCAGGAACGTGAGGATGCTGACGAGAATCGTGCCGACAATTCTCAGCGGGTGATGTATCATTAGTGCAACATAGCCTGGGACAACCATCCCTCCCGCCGCAAGGCCCAGCGTTTCGGTAAACATGAGGCTCAAGACGAGGCCGATCCCAACCGCTTCTATTATTATTTCTCTAGCCGCTTCTGTATGCAAGTTCACTCCCTCTGTTGGTAAAATGTAAGACAACCTCTTCCCCAAAACCTACAATATTCCCAATGCCGACGACAAGAGATGAGTGCTCCGTCATTCCTGCAACATGCTGGAAAATATCCTCGGGGTTTAGGTGGGAGACATCTGAAATCCTGGATGGAGAAAGACCGAGAGCAACCGCCTTGTTTTCCAGCGCGTTGGTATACTCACCGACGAGCAAAAAGTGGTCGGCAGATATTTCTGACGCAATCAGTTCAGCCAATGCCTCCGTGCGTTGAATACGGTCCTTACGGCAATTCACAATGACAAGAATTTTATCCCCGGCAGCACGAAACGGTTTAATCACATCCCAGATGACAATATATGAGTCAGGATCGTTTGCCGCGAATGCGTTGACAAATTTAATTTCCTTTTCGTAGTAGTGTATTTGAAATATTCTCAGGACACCAGGATCCGGAGGAACATGTTTCATTCCCTCCAAGGCTTCAGCCGCTGAGACACCAAGATGTTTACAGACTGCGAGTGCAAGTGCGACATTATCCTTATGCTCGAGATATGTAAACCCGTTCATCGCCGAATCCGGGACTTCGCTGCCCGATGCAACAACCACTTCTGTTTTTCGTAGTTTTGCAGTTTCTTGAAAAACATTAAGATATTGTTCTTCACACGTGAATAATACACCATTATAGGGGATTGTTCCTGAAAGCGCTTGGGCAACATCGCGCACCGTGGGCCCCATCTCGTCGAGGTGGTCTGCCCGAGCGTTGGTAATAACACCTATGGTTGAATGAATCATTTGCTTTTCAGTCATCACCTGGTTCGATGGAATAACAGCCATACATTCGACAACAAGCGCCTCGGCACCGTGCGACACTGCCCGACGCGCTATCCGAAGTTGTTCGATAATGCTTGCCTTGCCCGCGCGAAAAATCGGGACTTCCTTGCCGTCAGGATGAATACAGCATGGCTTCGTTCCTGTCGTCTTACCAAACGTTTTCATTCCCCCCGCTTGAAGTCCTCCGGTGATCAGCCTCGTTACCGATGATTTTCCGCGTGTGCCGTTGACATGAATTCTGTTTGGGATCATCCGGATAGTTCGTTGGTGATCACGGAATTCCCAAAGACCGAGCACAATAATGACAGCTAACAAGGCTCCGATAAGAATCATCTCAGCCGGCTCATATCATTTCAACAATATCATTTTTTTTACTTCCTGAAACTCCAGTCGGCCGTGGGCACTGTCAAATACTTTCAGCTGATAAAAATATATACCGTTCGAAACACCTGTTCCTTCCCAACGTACAGCATGGTCGCCAGCACCCTCCTCACCGTTTACCAACTGAATAATTTCCTGTCCAAGCAGGTTAAAGATTTTCAACTCGACCCTCGCACTGCGCGGTAAGTAATAGTGTACAACAGTCAAAGGGTTAAATGGGTTCGGATAATTTTGATCCAACATAATAGTTGACGGGACACCGCGCACGCCATCCGTCTGAGCAATAAGTTTTGCAGCCACAATCTCATCATGAATAACATTGCTTCCCTCCCCCTGAAGATGCAGCTTCCGCGACAACCCATGAGCAGCTATGATTTCAATATCAAACGAACGATCCGTTTCAACAATGTTCCATTGAATCAGCAACTCCTTCCCTCCGCTGGAAATATTTATTGGAAACATCTGGGGAGAAGCGTGACCCGATACGACGGCCAACGAGCTCTGCGTTGAGAAACGAACATCAAAATCACCCGGAGGTGGTACAGGCGGAAACTCAAACTGCTGAGGGTCAATAGAAATCGAAGTTCCGGTAAAAAACAATTCCCGATACTTTCCCTCTCCATCGGTCAACGTGAGTTTGTTCATGTGAATTAACGATGAAGAAATTGAAGGAAATCGAACCGTATTAGAAGGCTCTTCTGCTTTTGCAATTTGAGTTGGGGATGAACTCAAAACAACTTTGCCGCTTTGGTTTACCTTCACCCAATACCCTTTTCCTGGCCGCAATGTATCAACCACAACATAACCGGTGCGCGAAGCGTACCCATAGAATTGCGACGTTATCATCAGGGGAGCAACTGGATGAACCCTTGAGAGTGAAATTGAAGATGAAACTGACGCACCGATTAAATTCCAGCCGGGCCTCAGGGTAATCGTATCTTGTGTAATCTTTCCGCCGCCCATAGAAACAGTTTGATTTGACGGAAACTTCAACCAATAACCGGTGCCATTCTGCAACGTATCACGAACAACGTATCCGCCGTTATAAGCGTACGCACTCGTAATCGCTGTCGGGAAGAGAGTCGTTCTCCTGTAATCATTAACGATGATGGGAACCGAAACCATATTCCACCTCACCTCGACAGGGACGTCGACAACAACAGCACCTGTAGAATCGATAACAGTAATAGTGATTGTTTCACTGTCGGCTGCAACTCCGTCGGACGCGACAAACGTAACGGAATGGTTGCCAATTTGTGAAGGTGCAGGTATCCAGGAAAAGACACCATTTCCGTTCGCACTATCAAAGAATGATGCACCGGAGGGAAGATTATGAGCACTTAGCGTGGGAATAGTGAAGTCAGAATCTGTCGCCGAAACAGTAAGAGCCATTTGCTTCCCAGTGAGTGCAAATTTATTCCCGATGGGTTCTAACACTGGAGGGTGTTCACTCAAGGTGTATGTAGAATGGAAAACTCCGGTTGCACTGCTTCCGGCGTAAAGATTCAAAGGATTGTTCTGATCACCTTCCAGTGTATATATAGACTGATCGGAAAGACCGGAGTTCATAGGCGCCCAGTGAGAACCTGAATCGATGCTGACAAAGACACCCCCTCCAAATGTCGCGGCGAACAAGATGCTGTTATTTGATGGATGCATCAACACCTTCCTCACAGAAGAAACAGTCGGTAGGTCGAAAAGTAACGACCACGAGGAGCCGTTATTAACACTCTTATAAATCCTGCCGCTATCGGCTCCGACATACACAATATTGGGAAACGATTGATTCACCGTTATTGATCGTATGCTCACGTCCTGGGAAAGAAAACCATTTGCGCTGGTGATGTTGGTCCAGCTTGCTCCGCCATTTGTCGATTTGTACAAATAACTTAAGTCCGAACCTGCAAATATTACATTCGGATTTGAATTTACCAAATCCATAGAGCGGATCGCAAGGTTTGCCGGCATACCGGTGTTTGCATGAAACCAGGATGAACCGCCATTTGTTGTTTTGTATGCACCGTCATTCGTCCCCGCATAAACGGTATTGAGGTTTGTCGGGTCAACTTCGATAGGACGCACCTGGAGGTTGAGGGAAGTGCTGTCGGTAACGCGCCAGACGAGCCCACCATCCGTGCTTTTGTGAACACCACCGCCGTATGAGCCGACATACAATATAGATGGATCGCTCGTCAGACCAAAAGACGTAAGCGCATCCGATGTATAAAGGCTATCGATCCGGGTCCAGCTCTTTGCAGAATCTGTCGACTTCCACATTCCATCACCAAAATCTGTCCCGAGTAAAATCGTACCGTTCACCATACGCGCGATTGCACGACCGGCAGTTCCCAGCATTCCGGAGTTCATCGCTTGCCAGGACACGCCGCTGTTTGAGCTCTGGTAGACTCCTTGACCATCGGTTCCGGCATACATTGTGTTACTGTTGGATTGATTAAAATTTACAGAATTAATCATTGAAGGATTTCCGGGAAGCCCGGTGCCGGCAGTCCAACCATTAGAAACATCACTCACAGGCCTGTAATAGAGCTGACCGAGTGAATCAGTGCCAGTATAGTACATGCTGTTCATGAACCCAACAGTGTTGATGAACAAGTCCGGAAGCGGGTGTGCGGTTCCATCACCGTCGATGTTGCTGAACGTAGTCCCAGCATCAGTAGAAAGATACACCCCTTTTACGGCAGTCCCGAGGATGAATGCAGTCTTGGGTGCAGTTGGACTGAGAGCAATAGAGTGAATACTGCTGCGAATCGCAACAGGGTACTGCATTTGAAACCAGCTGTTTCCTCCATCTACAGTTCTGAATAGTGCACCTCCGAAGCCCTGAGGTATATCAAGAATCGAGCCTCCGACATAAAGAGAATCCCGACCGAAATTGACCACAACCCAAAGATGAGATAATGTTTGTCCAGTGCTTGGATCGTTTACCGTAATATGGCTCCATGTTGTCCCTGCATTCGTGCTTTTATACAACCCCGAGCCGAATGACGCACCATAAATAGAATTGGTGGAGGGATCGATGGCAACACTCCTTACGGAATTCGGCGTGGTGAGAACCGAAACCCAGTTTTGTCCGCCGTCAGTCGTTTTAGAAATACCGTCGTTAGTACCGGCATAAATAGTCAAATCTGATAATACGAGCAATGAGCGCACATACAAATTGACCATCCCTGCCTTGTAATTTGCCCACGTTGCTCCTGCATCAGTACTTTTGAATATTCCCGAGCCGAACGCTCCTGCAAAGATGACATTTTGATGTTGTGGAGAAACGTTCACAACCTTTATTGTTTTGTAAAGGGGGCCACTGCTGGTCCATGCGCTACCGAAAGCATATGAACCCAGGGCAAGAAAAAGCATGCAGACTAATGTACCCCGAAGTCTATGTAAATCCCTGATAGTCATTAACCGGTGCTTTCATTACATTCAGTCAAAAATTCAAGACGCCAAACTTATAACAACATCCGTACCAATATTTGCTTTAGTATAACAATGTGACGTACAATAACGTGCCGCAGAAGAGAGCCAAGCTATTACGAAAACGAAAGTACAACTACATCGAACATTTCAACAATCACAAAGTCAAAGATCTGTGTATTCACCAAAATGTCAATGTTGAGGCACGAGGGTGTGACAACTATTCTACACTTTTGTGCGGAAGACTCACTTTATTGGACAGGAAATTCCGTCCCTCAATGGCAGCAACGATCGATACACGAATAGGCGCGCATATATGTATCCTCTTTGGAGAAAACGAGTAAAACATTTGAAATTTAATATACTGCCTGAAGCAACCTGCCTTAGGCGGAAAAGGTGTTCCTGATCGGAACTGCCACTATTAATTCGGAAGTCGAAAATGGAATAATCAGTTATGTAATCTATTGAATAATCCTTTCAAAGACAACCAGGTAACTTCCGCGCAGTTGCAAAAGTAGTAACTAAATGATAATTTGTTTTTCAGATATGAAATTCCTTGAAAATATTTCCTCCCGTCTCTCAATCTTCGCCGAACTATGGGCATTTATGAAGGTACGAAAGAAATGGTGGCTCGGACCGATTGTCGTTGTGCTTGTTCTTCTCAGCCTTGTGATTGTCCTTACTGAAGGGTCCGCTCTCGCGCCGTTTATTTACACCCTGTTCTAATCACAAATCCCCGCTCAATCCATTTTCACAGTTCGAACACCTCTACCTGCCCCTGTGACAGATCGCACCGAACCATGTTGCCTTCAACTGCAAAACTTGTCCCGGAAAATATATCCACGAGCAGGGTTTTCTGTGTGTACAGGTCAACGGAACAATGCGCTCTCTGGTGCATATTGGAATTTGCAACAACCAGTAATCCGGTTTTGCCGTGATCGCGAGAACGAATGAACGCCACAACATCGTGATGATGCGTTTCCAGCCATAAGAAGGATGCGGGAGCGGTGTCAGTAATAATTGAGTGAAACCGGGTTCTTACCAATGAAACTTTTCGAATCCATTCGACGATTTCACTACTGCTCGCCCAGTCGTAGGCATACCCGCTGAACAACGGCAGTTGTTCCGGGGGGTAGTTGCTCATTTCTTCTTTCGAAAAATCAAGTCCGGTATTGACCGGAAACGTTTCTCCCAGCTCAAACCCCGAATGAATAAACGGTATTGCTGGAATGAAGTTGCTGACTCCCCATGCAAATCTTGAATAGAGCACCCCGCCTGTTCTGGTGGCAGCTCTCGGCGTGTTGTGACTTTCCGGCGTCGCAAAAAAAGGCAACGCATAACCTTCTTCTGAAAATCGTTTGAGCATTCTCCTGAATTTTGAAGGATGATGCTGGTCTGCCCACTGGTAACCGATGACCGCATTGTACCCTTCACGCACGCTCTGCTCCGTTATCGTAAAATTTTCATCCCAGAACGCAAAATCGGGGTCGACCTCCCGCGCCCTTCTGATCATTTCGCGTTTCAGTGCCATCGGGAGAGCATGTCCCATATCGATCATCACGCCGTCGATCCCAAATGTTTTCTGATAATGAGGAACAATATCGGAAATCTTATCCCACAAAGGGCGCTTAATATTTTCTTCACGCGCAAGTTCACGGTCGTACATCCTTAACGTATTGTACGCGATGTAATTAAACTTCGGATGCGTGTACATCTTCAGATAGGTCACGTCTACCCACGGGGGTTGTGAATCGTCGGGGGGCCAATCTGCGAATGCTCCGGGAATCCTCACCCTCGTGCCATCAGGAAGGATTCCGATCCATTTCCCGTTATCGAGGATGATAGATTCCTTTGCAGGTGAAGCAGTAAACATGTCGAGGTAGACTCTATGAGGAGAAATCAAGCCATCGAAACCTCCTTTTTCAACTTTCGTATGAATCTGCTGCATTTCTTCGCGCGTAAAGATGGGAGCTCCATAGCCCGACTCATCATGTGAATGCGGTTGCCTGTCCTTCACCGATTCCTTAATCCAATAAAACCAGTCGGGGTGGTCTTTCACCCAATCACTATCCTTCGACGATGTACGAAAAACAAACTCAACAACAACGCGGATTCCAAGACGGTGTGACGCTTCCACAAATGCTTTGAATTCATTATCGGCACCAACTCCAATATTCGGTTCGCTCATAGCGGGGTCAAGCTCGTATGGATTTTTTATTGCATACGGCGAGCCGAGCGTGCCCTTATGCCCATCTTTGCCCATCGACGCGATCGGTAATAAGTGAATCGTGTTTGCACCGAGAGACCGTACATAGGGCAGGAGACCAATAGCCTTAAGAAAAGTTCCGGATTCTTTCCACCCGTCCGCATTTTCCGGCAAATCAATTTTACCGTTTCCGTTGTGGTCAAACGCACAGGTAGTCCGGATAAACATATTATAAACAACCGCATCCTTTGTCCATAATCCTCCCGTCGTCTTCACAATATGTCGCGGTTGTAAATCGAGGATGCCGTTTACCGCATCAAGAAAAAATTGATACGGGTCGACTGTAACTGTCCGCCGGGCAGAAGAATTTTGTTTATCATTTACCCACAGAGCCGGGATTATGTAATTTCGTTGTCTGTCTGCATGCTCAAGTTTTTCCTGCAGATTTTCACGAAGCGACAGTAAGGAACTCGATTCCATCTATAAGAAATTTCGTGATGTAATAAATGAAAAGGATGTATTGGCAGCGGTAAATGTGGATGTACCAGATTGCGTTGAGATTGTAACTATTTTTTTGGCGAATGTCAATATTATACGAACTGCAAACACTAGAATATTTATTCAGCCTTTCCATCAAAGGTAAAGTTTTTGATGAGTTTGAGATTCGAAGAGAGAGTGAGTATATTAGCCGGTGATTTAATCACAACCGATAATCTCATGAGTAGTGTACGGCTGGAGAATGTTTCGAAAACGTACGATGGCAGAAAAGCAGCTGTCAGAGATGTAAGTCTTTTCATCAACGATAAAGAGTTCGTCGTCCTTGTCGGACCATCAGGCTGTGGAAAATCGACAACACTGCGCCTGATTGCGGGGCTCGAACAGTTAAGTGACGGTAAAATTTACTTTGACGACCAGCCTGTCAACGAAGTAGCACCGAAAGACAGGGATGTTGCGATGGTTTTTCAGAATTACGCCCTCTATCCGCATATGTCGGTTTTTGAGAACCTGGCATTCGGCTTGAAAATGCGTAATTACAAAAAGCCGGACATCGAGCAGCTTGTACATCAGACAGCTGAAATCCTCGACATTAAAGATTTTCTTGACCGGAAACCGAAGGCTCTTTCGGGCGGGCAGCGCCAGCGCGTTGCACTTGGCCGCGCCATTGTGCGCCGCCCAAGAGTATTTTTATTCGATGAGCCTCTGAGCAACCTTGACGCCAACCTCAGGGTTCAAATGAGAACAGAATTATCCCGCCTGCACAGGCGGCTTGAGATGACCATGATATACGTAACGCATGACCAGATAGAGGCAATGTCGATGGGTGACCGAATTGTTGTGATGAAGGATGGTGTGGTTCACCAGGTCGATACGCCTCTAAGCATCTACAATAATCCTGCAAATCAATTTGTCGCCGGTTTTATCGGAAGTCCGGCCATCAATTTTCTCACGGGTAAGATTTCCAACGACAACGGTTATCATTTCGAACACTCGTTAAGCGGCATGAGCATCAGGATACCTCCGCTCCTTCAACATCGGGTCGCTGTAAAGAATCAGGAAATCATCATTCTCGGGATTCGACCGGAGCACATCCTTGCCCGACCGGTTAACGAGTTTTCACAAAAAGTGTCGGTCGATGTCGATGTCACTGAACCTGTGGGAAATGAAATCTTCGTCTACTTTTCTCTTGGCACACAATCCCAAATGAGCTCACGGATACCGGCAGATATTCAGCCAGTGCGGGGAAAATCATTCGAGCTATATATTGACGCATCGAAACTGCACTTCTTCGACAAGAATACTGGTAAGGCATTGTAGATTGCGCGTGTTGCTATTCCCGGCAGGACTGACTATTTCGACGGAAAGTAATATTTTTTTGTGTATTCCTCCACCATGCGGTGGGCGTTATAGACGGGAATAATTGTTCTCATTGCATGCCTCATCCGGGCAACCCACCTGCGGGGAATACCTTTAGCATCCCGGTCGAAAAATAACGGAATGACTTCGTTGGTAAGAATTTTGTAAAGCGAATCGGCATCAGCGCGGTCGACTTCCTCCGGCGGAAGATTCTCCTGAGCCGGGTTCCCGATTGCCCAGCCGTTCTTTCCGTCGTATGCTTCAACCCACCATCCGTCGAGCATGCTCAGGTGCAAACCTCCATTAATGGAGATCTTTTCTCCGCTTGTCCCGCTTGCTTCGAGCGGACGGCGCGGCGTATTCAACCATACATCGCATCCGGAAACCAGGTGTCGCGCGATATTGATATCGTAATTTTCAAGAAAAATCACTTTTCCATAAAAAGGGTGCTGATGCGTAACTTCGATAATACGGCGAAGCAATTCTTTTCCCTCCCCGTCCCGGGGATGAGATTTTCCCGCGAAGATAATCTGAACGGGGCGGTGAAGATCGTTAAACAACTCAGCGGCTTTTTCGAAGTTGGAAAAAATTAACGGTGCACGCTTGTACGGAGCGAATCTGCGGGCAAACCCAATCGTAAGAGCATCGAAAGAGAGAAGATGCTGCAGGGCATCCTCGCCGCTCGCTCCGCCAAACGCATGGAGGTACCGTGCTTTCGTCCGGATAAATTCGATGAGTTCACGGCGAAGTGTGTATCGCAGCGCCCAGAGCTCTTCATCGGAAACTATGTCGGGATTTGTCACATGCTGCCAGAATTTGGGGTCGTTCAGGTGTTCCTTCCATCGGTGCGAATTATGCCGCTCCCAGAAATCCCAAGAAGTTCGTGAGGTCCAGCTCGGCATGTGAACGCCGTTGGTAATATAACCTATCGGTACTTTCCTGGCATCCTTCACGGAAAACAAATCTATCCACATCAACCGCGAAATCTCACCGTGTTTTTTGCTGACGGCATTCGCCTTACTGGAAAGTTTAAGGCCCAAAATTGTCATCGTAAACTGACTCTTATCCTGAGCATTGGGAGCCTGGCCGTATTCCATTAGTTCCACAATAGAAATCTTCATCCAGTCTGCATACGGACGCAGTGTGAATTCAATAAGGTCGGCGGGAAAACGGTCGTGGCCTGCCGGCACCGGCGTATGTGTCGTGAACAGACACTCTGACCGGACAATTTGTTCAGCTTCGGTTTTGGACAACCCACGCAGCATGTGTTCACGCAGAAGCTCAAGCGTGAGAAATGCGGCGTGCCCTTCATTCATATGGAACAGAGATGGTTGAATCCCCAATGCGCGCAGAAACCTTATGCCCCCTATCCCGAGAACAATTTCCTGCCGGATGCGCATGTTCATGTCGCCTCCATACGCCAGTGCTGTTAAACCACGGAAATGCTCTTCATTTTCGGGAACATCAGTATCGAGAAGATAAATGACGGCACGACCAACATTCACCCGCCATCCCTGGAAATGGACGACGCTGTTTCCGATTGTAACATTACACAACAAAGGCTTGCCATCGTTCTCTTTCACCAGTTCGACAGGAATCGCTGCCGGGTTTGTTGTCGGATAACTTTCCTGCTGCATGCCATTTGGGTCGACATGCTGTTGAAAATACCCCTGACGATAAAACAACCCTATTCCGACAAAAGGGATACCGCGGTCGCCGGCTGATTTTGCGTGGTCGCCGGCAAGAACACCAAGTCCGCCCGAATAGAACGGGAGACATTCATGAATTCCGAACTCCGCACAAAAATACGCGACGGGACGGAGATGTTTTTTTCCGGGAACTAGAGAAGACCCCCCTTTTTTCTCTATATATATTTCAAACGAATGAAGCACGGGTATCAAGCGTGATAAGAAATCACTGTCCCCTAACCGTGCACGCAATTCGTTTTCGGAAACCTGCGCAAGGACCGCCACCGGATTATGGTTGGTGTTCTCCCACGTGAGAGGCGAAAGTTCTTCAAAGATCAGTTGTGCCCGCGGGTTCCAGCTCCACCAAAGGTTGTTCGCAAGCGTATGAAGACGTTTAATAATATGTGCTGGATTCTTTTCGGCTTTCTTTCTCAATTCTTTATTCTCGGAATTGTGCTAAAAGGTTACATTTGGAATAGAGCAAAACGTGTAAATTTACGATTTTTATGGTTGGAATCAAAGAAAAAATCGGTAAAAACCTGGATATGATTGAAGAGAGCTGGGTGACTCACCGAGTCAATAGCATGCTGCCGATATGAACTGTTACCTGTTTTTCCTGTTTTAAAATCGAACGATGCTTTTTAACTCAGACCCATGAAACTTTTTAGCGCAATTTTGGATTATAGTATAGTAGCCGCACACGCCCCCGAACCACCAGAACCAAACATCGGAGTGTTGTATGAAACAATTTATCAAGTTCTCTTTCATCTTATCGACCGCAATCGCGTTAATGGTTTTAGCGGTATCCGGCTGCAAAGACTCCGGGACGTCCCCGGGAACGGGGACAATCTCGATGAACGCAAAATACCTTAACAGAGGAACATCTTCTGTTCTGCAGAACGCGGGTGTCACCGCTTCCTCGTTGGGAGTCGACTCAATCACCATCTCTCAGGCGAGGGTTGTACTTGCAAAAATAAAATTCGAAGCCGAGGATGAAGAGGCCGATTTCAAAACCGCCCCATTTATTCTGAACCTCAATTTGAACGGCACCTTGCAGACGATCTCAGTGGCAAACGTACCGTACGGCACGTACGGGGAAATTAAATTCAGGATACATCGCGTCGATTCGGCCGATGTTCAGGGATTGCCTCCGGCGGACCGCGTGCAGTTTAACGATTTCCTTGCAGGTGAGGGATACAGTATCATCATCGACGGTCTTGTCTATAAAAACGGGGGAAGCGGGGTCTCGTTCACATTTAAGAGCCGGATAAATGCAGAGCAAGAAAATGAATTGCATCCGCCTCTGGTGGTGAATTCGGCAACTCCCAATGTGAATGCAACTATGACTGTAAACTCGTACAAGTGGTTCAGGGGATTCAATAATAGTCTGCTTGACCCCACCGATTCGTTAAGTACGAGCACCATAGATGAAAATCTGAGGCATTCATTCAGGGTATTTAGGGATGAGGATGAAAACGGTGAAGATGACGAGGGAGATCATGACAGCGGAGATCATGATACTCTGGATCACGACTCCGATAGTCACGCGGATTGACGCAAGGATAACAACGATTCTTTTCGAAACGGGCTCACGGAGCCCGTTTCTTTTTTTCCCGGGAAGAACTCCCGTGGAAAAAACCATCTATCGCAGATAAGAGAGCTATCTCACGAATAGAGCAATTCAATGTATTTGTTAGCACTCTGATCCCATGTAAACCGTGCCTTGGCAGCTTCGATTCTTATCTTCTCCAGCAAAGGTTTGTTATGAATAATCCGTTCCGCCGCATCCTTCGCAGTCGCAACAAGGCTGTCGGCTTTTTCCCAAAAATTCGTACCGTAGAACATAAAACCGTTTACTCCACCCATCACGGTATCCCGTAATCCTCCCACTGCATGAACAAGGCAGGGCTGACCGTCGCGCATGGCAAGCATCTGGCTGATGCCGCAAGGTTCAAACAGGCTCGGCATGACGAACAACGAACCGTTTGCATACAGCGCCTGCGATAATTTCTCGGAATATCCCTTCACGAACAGGAGGCGCTCGCTCCTGCTGCCTGCCTGTTCGAGCAACTGTTCATAATCTTCTGTGCCGCTGCCGAGAATAACGTATATCCCATCCAGATCATCGAGCATTTTCATAATTTCATCAATCGCCGCGACGCCGTTACTACATTCTTCAAACAACAATCTCATTTTTTGTTCGACCACTCTGGTGATACTGGTAAAGGTGACTGAAGGAGGGCATGATGTGAATCGCTGAAGACGACGGCGAAAAGTTTCCACTGTCCCTTTTTGATTTTTTACGTTTACCGATTCGATTTCCTTCAACATCAAATCGAATAAATCGGAAAATGGCATTTTCGGGATGGCTCGATGCTCCGGGTATTCACATCCATTCAGAATTCCAGTGAGTCGGTGCTCATTGTGGGCACGGCGAAGGATATCTTCCAATCCTTCCCCGCCATGGTAGCCGTTCTGAACATCATTCGGAGTAAGAATTTCCTCGGCATACGTCGGGGACACAGTATTGACTTTAGCTGCACATCGTATGCCCGCCTCCATAGGGGTAAACGTAGGTTCCGTGTACCGTCGATCCTTCCAGTTATCAACCCATTTCGCCGTCCGGAATAATTCGGGAAACCATTGTTCCACAGAAGAAAGATTGCCGCGCATCGGCCTCGTCCCCTGAATTGCCAGGTTATGAATCGTGAACACGGTATGAATGTTCTTCAAAAAGGAAAATTCCCCATGAAGCTCCCTCAGCAGAAACAACGTGCCGCAATGCCAATCGTGAAGGTGCAGAACAAATTTTTGGTCGAATGTTTTTAAAAACTGTCCAACCGCTGAACAGAATAACGCATACTTTGCGGCATCCTGTGCAAACGGGGAATCAGGCGGGTCGTTCACATACACAGGATCGCCACGGATACCGTCATGGTCAAACAGAAGATGTGTGACGCCCTCATGAGGTTCCTTCGCCTCAGCCGAAAACATCACTCCTTCTTCCTGCCTTCCGCCAAAAGGGAATGACACACGTGCTACCACCTTTGAAGGGTTGTTCTTATGGAGAAATCCGTAGGAAGGAATAATGACCGTTACTCGCCAACCGTGTCGTGTAAGCGCATTCGGTAAACTGCGAACGACATCCCCCACGCCACCAATCTTAGCTCCGATAAGCGCATCGTTCTCTGAGGCTATCATGATAACATGTTGTCGCACCGATATCATCGTACAAACCCCGAGGGAAAGCAGTTCAGATTACCGCATTGTCCGGAATTGTTGCCCCTTTCAGGACTACGACAATACCGGAACAAACCGAATAGCCCTCCCTTTCGCATTCTTTGTTCTGAATGTTGTTTTTATTAACGATACTGACTCTCCTCCCGATCCGCGCATTCTTGTCTATTATAGCGTTGCGAATGATGGAATCGGTACCGACACCGACGGGCACACGGCCCGCCTTTATATCTGCATCCCGCTCGTCCATCGACTGGTAGAAATCGGCTCCCATCATGAGCGTATTTTCAATGACGGAGTTGTTTTCAAGCCGCGAACGGATCCCGATGATCGAATTGACAACGCGCGAACTCTTGACAATACACCCGTCGCAGATCATCGCATCTCTCAAATCAGCATTCAGGATTTTACTCGGGGGAAGAAATCGGGCATGGGCATAAATAGGAAACTCTTCATCATAAAAACTGAATGACGGGTTCGGCTGTTTGACGAGTTCCAGGTTTGCCCGATAAAATGTTTCAATGGTACCGATATCTTCCCAATACCCCTTGAATAAATATGCACGAACGCTGTAATGATGAATGGAAAAAGGGATTGCATCTTTGCCAAAGTCGATGAGACTGGTATTATTATTGAGGAGTTCATCCAGAACTTTTCGTTTAAAGAGATAAATCCCCATCGATGCGATGTATGGATTCTTTTCAGCAGTTGCCCTGTCAAGACCCAGGATCCCCGTGTCCACCTTCAGCTGGTCAAGGCCATCAGGTGTGGGCTTTTCCTTAAACTCGACAATCCTTCCGGACTCATCAATCTTCAACAACCCGAAGCTCGAAGCCCGTTCGGCGTTCATCGGCACAACCGAAATAGTGACGTCTGCGCTTGAGTTGCGGTGCTGTTCGACAAACGGCCGATAATCCATTCTGTAAAGATGGTCTCCCGACAAAATGAGATAATCATCTGCCTTTACGGAATCCATCACCCAGAGACTCTTGCGTACGGCATCCGCAGTTCCCATAAACCAATCGGGGGAATCGGGAGTTTGCTGTGCGGCAAGCACCTGAACAAATCCTTTGGAGAATCCCGAGAAACGGTAGGTGCTGGAAATATGCTGGTTGAGTGAAGCGGAATTGAATTGCGTGATCACATAAATCTTTTGAATGCCGGAGTTAATGCAATTGCTCACAGGGATGTCGATCAGCCGGTATTTTCCGGCAAGTGGAAGCGCAGGCTTTGCACGTAGTTTCGTGAGAGGGTACAGACGGCTCCCCCTACCGCCACCAAGCACGATTGCTAAAATATCATCCATGGCATTACACGAAGAGAATTCATGACTTCAAACCCGGTTGATGATCGAATGACAGCTTTTCCTTAAAACCCTCTAAACGAAATTCAGTCGCTTCTGCAATAGCCTGTATGCCGGACTGGAGTGTTGACATTTCTGTCACAAGTTCACGTGTATCTTTTATTTCGAATCCCTTTGCCGCAATCGTCAAGACCATGTTTAAGATAATCTTCCATCGAAGCAACTCTTCAAATCGTTCTCTATTATAATATGCGATTCCGGAAAAGAAATTGGTGAACATATACTCCTGAACTCTGCGATTTTCCAGCAACGGACGAATCACTTTCAACGGGAATTGCAAGCTGTCCGCTGGTTCATCCTGAGGGTGTTCAATTAATATTCGCAGAAGTGCAACACGTTCTTCGGCGGTACCATCTCCCGTAAACATCGACGCAAAAGCTGTGGGAAGTTGTACTGCTTCAAGCCAGTGTTTTTCCCTCAACATGTTTATGTTCCCGAACCCCCCGCATACAAGCCAACAGGCAAGCATTATCACGTCCTTTTCGTTTATCAGAATGGTATTCTTGTTTTGGACGGATTTCGAAGAAATATGCATATATAATTTCCGAGAAGCAATAAGCCGGTGGCTGAATGTATCAACATTCCCCGTATCGTCGGGGGAAGATTGAATGGAAAACTCGACGTTCTTGAGAAATGTTCGGAAATTTTCCACAATGACCGGAAGGAGGTTTTCTTTGTCACGCGCCAAATAATTGGCAATTTCTTTCACAACCTGCCGCAAGGTGTCGTGGAGGGGTTGTAATCGTAATTCGAGCAAGGATTGTTGAATGTCAGGAACAGGGCGTCCCTGCAAATAACTTGCGAGCCGTCCATAATCTCCCGTTGTATCCTGCACCTCTTTGAAATTCATGAACACATTATACTGGAACGCTTTCAGCCCGACGTAAAAGCCGCGTTCGCATATTTCCTTTCCCGCGCGAACGAATTCCAGCCCAGAACCTGTTTCCTGAAAAATGTAATATACGCCTGGCGCATTATTCAATCGTAAAGCGTCACACAATGAGGCGGAACGAATCTTTTTCTCCGTGCCCGACATCGCAATGGCTTTCGGACACGAGTTCCTTATCCAACCACGCCCTTCAGCATACTTATTGTTGTAAAAAACAAGAACCCGGTTGCTGTCATTTCGGTTTGAGTACGCAAAGATATTTTCATTAACATTACCCGTCTCATCAATCACATCAAAGAATTCGAAGTTTGTCACCTGGCTGAACAGATATCGCTTGCTGAGAATCGGAAAGATTTCCCGTTCGTGCCTCGCAACCAGGCTCTCATCGGGTGACTCATTGTAGTAGGCCCGCTTGTATTCCATGCCGTATTTTTCCGTGTACCCCTCGATTTGCCCGTGCGCAAACATCGGAAGTCCCGGGAGCGTCACCATCAACACGGCAACGCCGAAGTATTTTCCATCTTTCCCGAATTGATCGACCGCCGTCCGCTCATCGGGGTTACTCATAAAATTAACATATCTCTTCAGAATTTCCGGGTCATATGCCAGCGTATTCTTGATAAGCTCTCTGTATTTTGCATTCTCTTCCTTCATCAGCATATGCATGAACGCACTATTATAGACACGGTGCATGCCGAGTGTACGCACAAAATAACCTTCCAGCAGCCAGAACGCTTCTGCCAAGAGTAACGTATTGGGCAATTCCCTGGCAATGCGGTCGACAACTTCCCTCCAGAACTCCGCTGGAAACAGTCTGTCGAATTCTTGTTTTGCCAACGCGTAGTCTGCACGCGAAGGGATATCCCCGCCTGTCCCCGGTTGTGGATACCAGAGCCGCTGAAAATGTTTCTTCGTCAGCGTCATAGCGGCATCGAAGCGGATAATCGGAAATTTGCGCGCAACATGGAAGATTGTTTGCACAACAGCTTCCCGAACTTCTGCCTTGAGAAAATCGAGTTGCGCAGTGTCATTCCACGGCATGTGTGTGCCGTCGTTGCCATGATAGATGTAGCGTACATCTCCGCTGGAGGTATCGACTCGCTGAAACACCACTGCAGCATCACTTCTATTCCAGTATCCATCTTCGATGCGAAGATGGACAGTCGGATGGTCCGAAAGATTGGGTCCGGTGAACCTGTAGTTTGGAAAGGGACTGTAGGAGGATTGAATAAAATAGTCCGGATGTTCTACAACCCAAGCAGAATACAACCCCATGTGATTCGGCACCATGTCTCCAGCAAGCCGGATTCCGCGCTGCCATGCCCTGTGGCTGAGATGATAGAACGCTTTTTCGCCGCCGAGGTCGCGTGCGATCTCATATTCGTACAGGGAATATGCCGACGAGACCGCTTCGGGGTTGCCGGTCATTTGTTTTATCTTTTGAGATGCAGGGCTCCGCTCCCAGATGCCGATGAGCCACAGACCAGTAAAATTCCAACGGGCGATCTGGTCGAGTTCCTCATCCGGAATCTGGTCGAGCTGCGTTATGGATCGTCCGTACTTTTTTGATAGTTGGTCAAGCCAGACATACGAATTTTTTGCCAGCAGGACAACGCGTGGCATCCACTCCACATCATGTGAATATCTTTCTGCCTCGTATTGATCAAAGCTGCTTTGTTCCTGAGAGGGATACTGCGGGACAATAAGTTGCGGCGGCCCTAAGCGGTGCACAATTTCTTTACTATCTTCTTTGATGAAGTCATCCGACCCGAGGATTCTTTCATGGAATCGTTTGGCAAGCATCACACCCCACCGTTTACGAATGAATTCAAGCTGCCCTTCGAGGCTGTTCGGGCTGGCGAGAATCGGTGCCATCAGTAAATCAAAAATATGCTGTTTATCCGGGCCGAACGGTTTCTCGTTTCGAAAGAAACGCTCAAGATTGCCGATCAATGCCTTATATGCTGAAGCCGTGTTCAGGTTTTTATCATCAAACAATTCCTTGAACGGAGCAAACGCCGGGTTGATATTTGCAAAATAGAGGAGGATGATTTCTTCGGCTGTCGATTCAACATGCGGCTTGCCCGACGTACCTGCGGTTAAATAAGCATCGACAGTCAGTTTACGGCGATGCACATCCAGCGGTGGATAAAGCGTAGTGAATGCATTTAAAACTGCTGCAAATTTTTCTTTACCGGTAATGGAGTTCATCTGCTTTACGGCACGGGCAAACACCCCAGGGTTTTCCTGTTCTTCGTAGGTTCTCAAAAGCATGTGACAAATTTCATCAATCAACCCCATCGCGTTGATATGACCTGCTTTGATTTTTTCCCCGGGGGTGCGGCGGTCATTAATTTTTTGAGCCAACACGCGGGCAGCGTGAAAATTTGCAAGAATGACATTTCCATTTGAAGCAAACAATCCTTCATCGAATTTATACCGCTCTCGAACCTCACGAAGAATATGAAATTCAAAGAATGGCGAATCGCCATGCACACGGGCTTGCCTGTGTTCTTGATCTGTTACAATCGCGATTTTTCGAAAAACATTATCCGGCATTGCGATCCTGAGTCTGGAGATATCGCACAATATCGCTTGCGATGAGCGCTTCGATATCATGTACAATCCTGTCCGGAATACCATCCCCATGCTGTGACTGCAGCCGCATGTCGCAAATTTCATTGACATAATCCACGACGACAAACCTTCCGCTTTCTGTCAATGCTATTTCAGAGGAAAAGAAATCCAGCGTGCAGACTTCATGAATTGTCAGCATGATATATCGCAGTTCCCGGAGTTTGTATTCTTCTTCATCCGGTGGTGTAAGCTCGGCATAAATGTGTGTGAGGTCATCCCACCAGCACGGAATAACTGTACCGAACGCATAGAACGCGCGGAACCAGGCGCGTTTTTCGCGAAGGAGGACCGGCCGAATTTTTTCCTGCAGCAAATACTTGTCGTTTTGATGATGTTGACGTGATTCGATAACATCCTTCAGAGTCTCGGCGCCGAGGACTACGCCCGTTCCGCCTCCGGTCGTGTTCGCAGGCTTGATAATAAAGGGCCTGCCAAGCCGTTCGAGTTCACTCAGGCTGAATTCAATTTCCTTTTTTTTGTTGTAGGGCGATACAATAATAGTATACGGTACATACAGACCGTGCGAGATGAACTCGAGATGCATCGATGCCTTGTCTGACGCATGAGCGAGGAGATGAGGAGGGTTGATAAATCGGAGAGACTGTTTCTCCAGAAATTTTACGAGCGGCAGGAATGTCTCATCCGCATCGGACGCACGGTCGTAGAACGATTGGAAGCTGAGATTCCCGTGACGCAGTTCATGAAGCACTTCCTTCAAATTAAACGTTTCGATTTTGTAGGTTGAAACACCGAGCGTCCGGCAGGCCCGTTCGATTCCCGCAATAAAATCCCTGTCGAACTCCCAATTCCAGGCAATACCGAGCGAGTAATTCCTCATGAGGATTTTACTGTATCCGTTTTATTGGGGATCATCGTACCCTGTGCTATTCGGTCATTTTGGGAAAATAACGAAATGATTGACCCGAACTCCCGCTCCGGCATTGTTCCCCCTGCCCGGCGTGCGTAGAGATAAATATTTTTGAGGTGAGTGATGAAGGCTTTATCGAACGGAGCAGTTCCCCCCGGCACATATTGTCGTGTACCGTACCACCAGAACCAGTCGGAACCTTCGGCCGCATACATTTCATCCCAAGCTTTGAAGGAATACCACTCATTGGAATCCTGCGCCGGGTGTTTTTTTTCCAAGTTTGGAGGCTTAATCCCCGAGCGCTCTAAATCCTCTCTCGCAATCCGTAAGTATTCCCAGGCACGATTTTTTTCCGGGCTTCCAATCCAGGTATCAAAATTCGCATTAATCCAGGAAGCGGGATATAACTGCTCTACTTCAACCATCGACGAAACCGGATGAGGCGTGATATTGCGACGGGCATTTCCTGAAATATATTCGGACATTGTCACGGTCAAAACCTGACCAGCTTCATCCAGTTCCGCGAGTTTCCGGTATAATGCGCGCAGGAATTCCTTTCCATCGTTGTCGTACCGGTACCACTCCCATGCATTTTCTCCGTCGAGAATAACCGTCAGCAACCTGTCAGGTTCATCCGGCGATAACGGCCGCTGGCTAACCACATTGTCGATAAAATCGTTGGCGGCATCTTCGCCTCTGTAGTGTTGATAGACAAAGCCGATTTTATCGGAAAGTTCCGTATCGCGAAAAACTACCCCAAGGGAAGAATCGGTACCACGCGAACGGGCCTGGTACGGATACAATGCTGATAATCCAACAGGGAGCGACCGGTGCAGGACTTTCTCATCCGTTGCCGTCCAAAGCAACCCATTCTTTGTGAGCAGATGAATAACCTCATGAGCCACTGAGCCTTCAGCGAGCCACATTCCGTGTGGCGCTACGCCGAATGTTTTTCGATAAAAATCCACCGCCATCGCAACCTGAGCGTCCGCATCTGCAGGATAAGAAAACCTCGCCGGCATCGGGCTGTTCGGTTGAGAAATTTTTGCAAGATCGCTGCCGTAAATTAGGGGTAGAATCGGATGATAATATGGCGTCGTGGTAATCTCAATCTGACCATTACATGATTTGGAATGATATAACAATTTCCTGTGTACCGGGATAATGTTGGCAAGCACCTTGTATGTTTCCGCGACCATCCGGTTACAATCCTGTTCTGATATCTTCTTTTTCAGGCGATATGTTCCATCTGCTTGTCTCGAAATCAGGCCGGCCATCTCGATAATGTTCCCGTCGGCTAAAGAAACTTTTTTTTCGAGGAAATCGGGGTCAAAGTATGCAAGAAAAAACCAGAATTTTATCTCACGTAAATCCTGTTCTGACAGCAATTCCTTTCTGAGGTGTTTCTCCTTGAGCTCTTTGAATTCTGGAAAGCGTCCAATCATGACATCCGTAATATAGAACGCATTCCAGGGGTTGTGAAGCAGGTACTGCAGATCGCGGTCTGTGAATTGTGATGTAGGAGTTAATGCCAGATCAATCCACGGGTCTGTTTTCCCCTTCCATAGAGCGAAAAAACCCTGAACATCGACAAGATTTCGTTTGACATCGACAAACGGTCCCAGTCGGTCGACATAATATTTTTGAAGCTGGATTAATAATGAGGAGGTTAAATTGATTGTGCAATGAACCTGCGGATATTCCTCAAGGATTGCCGCCATATCGTAGTAGTCTTTTGTCCCATGAGTACGCACCCAGGGCGCTTGCAGCTGGTCAGCATCCGGGTCAAGATAGAGTGGCTGGTGTTGATGCCAGATGATGTTGAGAAAAAGCTTAGCGGTGGATGCAGGAAGCGAGCTTTTTTTTGATGCTGGAGGTTGTTGCTGTGATTTCGATTGTCGCACTGTGTATATCGAGTATCGTTATGATAATTCAATATACACCTTTGAGAAAGAAAACTCAAAAGGAGAACATACGGTTGCTACAAATATTTTTTTTCTGTACGTTCTGGAAGAGGAAGCATCAACACCCCATGATCAATCTAAAGGATTTACTTAAAGAGTTAAGGTTGAGGTTTTTACTATTGCCAAGGATGAGAACAATTCGGCGGACAACGAACATCTAAACAATCCATGACCAGCAAAAACTTCGACCGGATGGTCAAGCTCGCTGAGGAATTTTTCGAGACAAGGAATGATCCATGCCAGATTTCGGTCAATGAGGAAGTTCTCGAGAAACTTCACGCAATTCATCCCGCTTCCGTGACACAACAAGCAGATGAAGATGGTCCGGTTGCCTGGATCCTTGTCATTCCTACTCTTCGCGAGATTATGGAAAAATTTCTCTCCCTCACTATCAACGAGCAACAGCTTCTCGACCAGACTCCTTTGGGAGCTGCGTATGATTCAATTTACCTCTGTTCTGTACTAGTGTTGCCTGAATACCGGGGAAAAGGACTGGCAACGCGCCTGACCGTCAAAGCAATTCAATCCATTCAAAAACAACATTCCGTTTCATCTCTTTTTGTCTGACCATTCAGCGACAGTGGAAAATCCCTGGCAGAATACGTAGCAAATAACGTACGGTTACCCTTATACATCCGGAGTGGATAATATCCTTTTTACGCTGATTTATCATTCCAACAGAAATTAGCGTTGACATTTCGTAGTGAATTTGGTACATTTGCACCATTGCATGGGGGTATACTTATCATCGAACAGTTCAAAAGAGTTTAGCTTCCGAACATAATCGCACCTTTTCATAACAACTTAGTAGAAAGGACAGTTGTATGGACCAGCAACACGTCGACATGTTTCTGATGACTTACGGAAAGTATTTCGAAGGGTATCATCTGATGACCATCCGCGAAAAACTATTAAACCTGGACGATTCAAAATTCGTACAGCTTCAGGCTGCAAACCTCAAAGACCCAATCATTATTCTTGTTGTATCTATTATCGGCGGTCATTTCGGCATCGACCGTTTTCTCATCGGGGATGTCGGTCTGGGCGTGGCAAAACTTCTGACGTGCGGTGGTCTTGGGATCTGGACGCTGGTGGACTGGTTTCTCATCATGGGAAGGACAAGAGAAATCAACATGCAGCGCATTCAACAAGTGTTGTATTGATGTTTCAGTGACGAAAAGAAAACTTTACATACTGACGATCGCGTTATCGTTTGCCGGCTACGCATGGACCGGCTGGAACATCCGGGAGGGATTCAATGATTCTTCCGCAACTGTTTGTCTGTTCAAAACGGTCACTCATCTCCCCTGCCCTTCATGCGGCACTACACGCGCAATGGTCATGCTTGCAGAAGGGAACTTCCGCCAATCACTGATGTATAATCCATTCGGTGCAATGCTGGCAATTGCACTGATTGTGTTTCCACTATGGATTTTCACGGATGGTCTTCGCAGGAAGGATAGTTTTTTCAGGTGGTATACATCGACTGAACATTGGATCACGGAGAAGAACTGGATTGCTGTTCCCGCGACCGCTGTACTTGTCCTGAATTGGGTCTGGAACATTACAAAAGGATTATGAGATGGCACCTTCCCCGAATTTTTCTTATGTACCTGATGAATACGAATCGGAAAAAGCATCGAACAGCTACCTGATGTCGCTGGTTGCGATTATGGTGGGGCTCCCGCTGCCGGTAATCAACCTTGTTGCAACGACGATCTTTTATTTCGGGAACAGACGATCCGCACATTTTGTACGATGGCATTGTACGCAGGCGCTTCTGGCTCAGGCGATCACGCTGGTGATGAATGCTGCTGGCCTTTACTGGACGCTCTCTATCGCCTTCGGCGACCACTTCGTTACGAACAATTACATTGCCTATATCATAACGATTGTCATGTTTAATATTATCGAATTCATCGCGACAATTTACACCGCCGTTCGAACACGCAAGGGAAAACATGTCGTATGGTGGTTTTTCGGTCCGCTGACGGAGATGTTCGTCAAGGGGTGACATGGCGAAACCTTTGGGACATTTTGCTATCCTCGTCGTAGTTTTTTTCGGCACATGGTTTCTTCTCGGCAAGATCGATTTTATGAGCCTCTTCCATGTCGAACAATTTACGAGAGAGAATGAGCGAAAACTGGGAACGTTGATTTTTGACGCCGTTAAATCGAGCCACGAGGAGCTTGAGGCTGACAGTGTGAAGGAAAGCATCGACAGCATTAAGAGGAGACTGTGCGGACCAGCCGGTATTGAAGATTCCTCCATCACTCTCCATATTCTTGTTGAAGATGATGTCAATGCCTTTGCGCTCCCCGACCGGCACCTTATTCTCTACACAGGTTTGATTCAATATTGCAATTCACCGGAAGAGCTCGCAGGTGTTATGGCACACGAAATTTCCCACATGGAGCTCCGGCACGTGACGAAAAAGCTTGTCAAGGACGCTGGCTTATCGATGTTAACGACGGTTGCAGAGGGAGGATCAAACGACGAAATTACACGCCAGATGGTGAGGATCCTGTCCTCGACAGCCTTCGACCGTGAACAGGAAACCGAGGCCGATACTTCCGCTGCCCGCATGATGGCAGCGGCAAATATCAAGCCCGAGCATCTTGCAAATTTTCTTTTCCGGCTGTCCCAGGAAAAAGAAAATATCCCGAAAAATTTCGAATGGCTCAGCACTCATCCGAACTCTCAGGACAGGTCTTCGGAAATTCTAAAATTTGCAAAGCATATGACAATTCACCCCGTACCAATTCTCGACAGTACCTCCTGGGAGTCTCTACGTAAAGCTGTTATCACTGCAGACGATAGACAAACTGAAAAACCCTGAGTCATGATTTTATCGAATCAACCCGGCTAAACTACATTCACTCATCAAACATTATAGGAGGCTTTATCATGGAACCATCAACAATTCTCGTGGGGCAGTCGTTGTTTGCAATCGCGTCTGCCATTGTTGCCGACCAGCGGGGTGGCGCGCCTTTGGCGTGGTTCATTCTTGGAGCTATTTTCGGCCCTGTCGCTCTTGCCATTGCGTTAACCTCAGGTAAAAAATGCAGACATTGCCAGCGTTGGATTCCAAAAGATGCGACGGTATGCCCGCGATGTACGCGTGAGCAGTAGAAGAATGAGCTCCATTTGTTATAATTCCTCCCGAGAAAGGGGACGGCGCTCATTGTATAAATGAACTTCACACGTAGTTACGAAAAGGCCTAATGAAAGAAGAGCATTTTATTGTCAAGCCGGGCAAATCGGTGAACATAAAAGACTTCAACCAGAAATTCACAGGATCGTTTGCCGATAAATCGGAAGCAGAGAAAAAACTTAGTGCAGACATTGAGCTTCTTGCCCGCTACCAGGAGCTCCTCTATGCCGAAGCGAAACATGCGGTCCTCATGATCGTCCAGGCGATGGACGCAGCGGGCAAAGACAGCGTCATAAAGCATGTCATGAGCGGCGTCAATCCTCAGGGCTGTCGTGTCGTCAGTTTCAAAGAACCGTCTGCAGAAGAGTTGCGCCACGACTATCTCTGGAGATGTGAGCGGGAGCTTCCCCCTCGCGGCTTTATTGGGATTTTTAACAGGTCATATTACGAAGAAGTTCTCACCGTGCGTGTCCATCCGGAATTGTTGATGAAGCAAAACTTGCCCGGAGCGCCAAGGGGCGAGACCATCTGGAAGGAGCGCTTTGAGGATATCAATTGCTTCGAACGGCACCTTGTGCGAAACGGAATAGTTGTCGTTAAATTCTTCCTGAATGTTTCGAAGGCAGAGCAGAAAAAGCGATTCCTGGCACGACTCGACGAGTCGGAGAAGCACTGGAAATTTTCGCCGCATGATGTTGAAGAACGGAGATACTGGAAGCAATACATGAACGTCTACGAAGAAATGCTCTCGAACACAAGCACTCCGTGGGCGCCATGGCACGTGATTCCTGCCGACCACAAGTGGTTCACCCGCGTAGCTGTTGCTGATATCCTGGTGCGCTCACTCAAGAATCTTAAATGCTCATACCCGACTATTTCAGAGGCTGTAAAGCGTCAACTCGATCAGGCCAAGAAAACACTGATGACGGAGAAGTGATATGGCGGATTCAATATCTGTTTTCTGCAAACAGAACAATTTCATTTCCCAAGCAGACTCACTACAGTCGTCGCGAATTGTCCGGGTGTAATTTGCAGGGGTAACAATTCGACCTGCACCAATACTTTTTTGATTATGGGGAAGAATTTTGTAATTTCGGAACATGTTCCACATAATCATAAACAATGTTTTTCTTCTCCCCGGTTTTATTCTTTACCTTCTGTTTTCACAACCTTCCTTTGCACAACAATCAGATTCCCTCTTTCAGGCAAAAACATTTTCTTATGGCAACGGGGAAATGATGCCATACCGGTTATATGCTCCGAGGGGGTATAACGGTTCAAAAAAATATCCGCTTATCCTCTGGCTCCATGGGGCTGCAGGACGGGGAACAGATAACGTGAAAAATATCTCGGATGGTAATGAACTCGGCTCACATTTCTGGACATACAATACAAACCAAAAAAACTTCCCCTGTTTTGTTGTTGCCCCTCAATGCCCTGAAACAACACTCTGGGTCAGTAACGATGGAATTGATTCTCCTCCTGATCAGCTCGATGCTGTCATTGATCTCGTGGGAGAAATTTGTCATTCCCATAATATCGACACGACGAGGATGTATGTTGTCGGTCAGTCCATGGGAGGAGTTGCTGTGTGGGAAATTATTGCACGTTATCCCAAGATGTTTGCCGCCGCGTTACCCCTATGTGGTATCGGGAATAAGAATAACGTTTTCAAACTGACTCAGACACCGATCTGGGTTTTTCATGGAACTGCAGACGACGTTGTTCCAGTCGCACATTCACGCGATATGGTTGATGCCCTCAAGCGGGCTGGCGGTCATCCAAAATATTCGGAATATAAGAACGTCGGGCATGATGTTTGGAATGTTGCCTTCAAAGAGCCAAATCTTCTGCAATGGGTATTTGGGCAACACCGTGGAAAATAGATCAGCTCCAGCATTACAGTAATGGAAACAGCATCTAATAAGGGTTTTTCCAGCTCACCTAATGGTTTTAGACTGATATTCCGCACTCTCCGATACCGGAATTATCGGCTCTTTTTCTGCGGTCAGCTTGTGTCGCTCGTTGGGACATGGATGCAAGCAACTGCTCTGTCGTGGCTCGTTTACCGCCTCACAAACTCAGCTTTTCTACTCGGCATCGTAGGGTTCACAAGTCAAATGCCGGCTTTTCTTGTAAGCCCACTTGCAGGTGTGTTCGCCGACCGATTCAATCGCCAACGTATGGTAATCGCTACTCAGATCCTCGCAATGTTACAGGCTTCTATCCTTGCAGTTCTTACCCTAACTGGTATTGTGACAGTCTGGCACATTCTTGGGTTAAGCTTGATGTTGGGAACAATCAATGCTATTGATATCCCGACCCGTCAATCTTTTTTGCTTGAACTGGTGGAACAGCGTGAAGACCTTGGTAATGCTATCGCACTCAATTCCTCAATGTTCAACGGAGCGCGCCTTATCGGCCCTTCAATTGCAGGGCTGGTGATAGCTGAAGTCGGAGAAGGCATGTGCTTCCTTTTGAACGCTCTCAGCTTTATTGCAGTTATCGCCGCACTGCTTGCAATGAAAATTCACAACGGCGAAAAAGAGCGGGACACAAAAGGAGTCCTGGAAGGATTCAAAGAAGGCGTTTCCTACGCGTTCGGGTTTGCACCGATCAAGGCGATTCTATTACTGCTTGGCCTTGTCAGTCTAATGGGAATGCCATACACTGTTCTCATGCCAATTGTTGCTGGAGAGATTCTTCATGGCGGTCCGCACACCCTTGGTTTTCTTATGGGTGCTATCGGAGTTGGCGCTTTGAGCGGGGCGTTATACCTTGCTTCACGCAAAACCGTTGTCGGATTGGCAAAATGGATTCCGACCGCTGCAGGAATTTTCAGCGTTGGGATCATTGCGTTTTCGTTTTCTAGGGAATTGATCCTTTCAATAACTCTGTTGTTCGTTGCAGGTTTCGGATTGATGGTCCAGATGGCTTCCAGCAATACCATCCTCCAAACAATTTCTGATGATGACAAGAGGGGAAGGGTAATGAGTTTTTACACAATGGCATTTATGGGGATGGCACCATTCGGAAGTTTGCTTTCAGGCAGTATTGCCAGCAGCATTGGCGTACAAGCGACTTTAATGATCAATGGTTTTATCTGTTTTATCGGGGCATTGTTATTTGCACGTAATCTACCTTTCTTACGTACAAAGATTCGTCCAATTTACATTAAAAAAGGGATCATCCCCGAAGTCTCATCAGGCATTCAATCTGCTTCACAACTGGCAACACGGTAATATCCTCGCGTCTTTACATTTTTGTGGCAAATTTATAAACGAATGAATAAAGTTTAAACATTCGAAAAAAATTTATTTCTATTTTCCATCAGAATTTGCTAATATGAGTGGAAAGCCGTATCTTTGTATTACTGTTCGTTCCTCATGAGCTTCGACCTTGATACGGATCTCATTGCACTGAAACAATGAACGGTGAGGCAGGAAAATATACAGGGTGGAATGAAGGAACAGACTGGCTTGTTCCACGTTAATTTCCAACAAATAACCCGATTGTCAAAACATTCGCTTTTCATCAGGCGTACATGAAAGAAGGAAGGTAGAACTGCACGATGAACACTGAAATCCGTTTTATCGGAGAAACTCCTGCGATCAAAAAATTGCGCAAAGAGATTCCAAAGCTTGCGACGCTGCAGGCACTCGTAATTACCGGCGGACGTGGATCGGGTAAATCGACGGTCGCAAGAATCATTCATCAAACATCGAAGGCAAAGGGAACAGTGTCGGTATTGAACCCTCTTACCTCAACCATTGCTGATATCTCTCAAACATGTGAAACTGCGGGAAAACATAATGCAACAATTCTTGTACAGGAAATTGAAGAATTTTCATTCCTCGCCCAGGGAAAAATAAGTCAGTATATTGACAGATTACCGAAAAGAAACCAGACGAGAATTATTCTGACCTGCAAGCAGGAAATCGGCCGAGCGCAAAAAGATGGCAAATTGTTCGATCGCCTGTACAACTCACTGAAACATGTAGATTCGGTTGCTGTGCCGTCTCTCAATGAACGCCGCGATGATATCCCCCCCCTTGTCGAATATTTCATTCAGGAAGCCTGCTCAAGCAGCGGAGAAAAACTCAAAACAATAGACATCAATGCCCTCGATTTTCTTGTCAGGAGGGAATGGAAGGAAAACGTCCTGGAACTTAAATCTATCATCGAGAATTCAGTATTCTCTTCAAAAGAAACATCGATTGAACTCCCGGGAAAGCTCGTCGACGAATTGACCCAACTGGAGGGAATGATGGCGAATATTAAGGAAAAAAAGGCGTTCTCGTTCGACAAATCCCTTTCTAACCTGGAAAAAACGCTTATCGAACGAACGCTCGCAATAGTAAGCAACAACCAGACAAAAGCTGCACGGATTCTCAATATCAGCGACGCGAACCTGAGATACCGGCTGAAGAAATTCAAAATAAAAAGGAATCGGTCGTAGCAGTTCTCTTGTTTGGAAACTTCTTCTCCTCCATAAAAGTGAATGTTTAATTAATATTACGTGCGAATGTAATTGGACCCAACCATACCCTATCCAGCTGCGAATTTGCCTCCCGTAATGACTTTGATTCGTATCAATCCTTAAAAAGGCATGTTCTGGCAAATCCTACCTTACCCCTGTAATTATTTCCGATTAAAGCTATTTGCATTGCTCTTGCTGTTAAAAAGCGGGCAAATCATGACATCCTTAGTTGGCACATTTCTTGATGCTATCTATTGTAGGAAATTAGAAAAAATGTTTCACAAATTAATTTAGGAAAAGACTATGGGACAGCAACAATTACTCCTTATCATACTGGGTGTCATTATCGTGGGTATCGCGATTGCCGTAGGAATTACCATGTTCGGCAGCACTAGTGTGAGCTCGAACCGCGATGCGATCGTCAATGATTTGCAGAACCTGAGCGCAAACGCATACCAGTTTAAAATTCGTCCATTGACGATGGGCGGAGGCGGCGGTGCTTACACAAATTTCCAGATACCTCTTCCGATGAGGCCGAATCAGAACGCAACATATACTACCCCCTCGATTTCAGCACTCTCTATATCATTTACGGGCACCTCAGCTTTGGGATACGGTACGGTCACAGTGGTATGCGACAGTACTGGTACGATGGGAAATTTCACGTACACGGGTGAGTTCTAGTAAGACAACGGGGTTTTGTCTACTGAGGTTTTCAATAATCCTAACGAAAACCCATCGACAAATGGTCGATGGGTTTTTTGTTTTCACAGGTAAGCGGAGAGTAGCGACATTTCCAATACATTATCGCTGTTTGTACAACTGGAAAACTCCAATGTCAATACTGGGCTGGGCGGAAAAATCGGTTTTCAACACAAGACTTCCCTGAAACGAGCCCTCTCTCGAGGGCGTGAGGATAGCCTGTAATACTGTCTGCTCTCCGGGCATCAGCTCGTTTTTAAACAGCGAAACATTCAACCCGCCGAACCTCGTCACAATCGAAAGAATTTTTATTGATTGGAATGTTGAATTCAAAAGCGTAATCTCAGCTGCATAACTGGAATCAAGTCTCGATACGTTAAATGTTATCATGCCGGGATTCGGTTTCAGCGATTGAATGACGGTAGCTTTGAACTCAATTTCCATCTCGGGATCTTCCGGGTCGTTCGAATCAAGGTAGACATGTTTGGTCACCGGGCCGTCGTAGCCTGTTGAGTTGAAGGTGATTGAAAGGTTTTCGGATTCCTTCGGGGCAAGCTTTTGCCTCGACAGCTTTGTTGTTGTACATCCGCATTGCGCCGACACATCCGAGACAACCAGTGTGTCGCTGCCGACGTTCCGGATGGTCAATTCCTTTGTCACACTCATTCCTTTGTAGACAGTGCCCATGGTAAACTCCACCCCCGGAATAATATCAAGCTTCGGTTGTGCGAATATAATCGTCGAAGACATTATGGTGAGAAAAAGGATAATCCTGCCAAAGCACCTCCTATCTGTCAAGAACGAGCGCAGCATAATATTTATACATTGAGAATGAAAACAAGACCCCAAAGACGCACAACGTCACCACGTCATCTGTCGTTAAATTAAAAAATCGGAGCGGAATATTCCACTCCGATTTTTTTGTCTTTGCGAAACGACTGTCAGACCAGGCCCTGGTCCATCATTGCATCTGCAACCTTCAAGAAGCCTGCAATATTTGCACCATTCACATAATTTCCCGGCGTACCGAAACGTTCCGCCGTTTCGAAACACGCTTTGTGAATGCTTTTCATAATCTGGTGCAAGCGATTATCGACTTCCTCCCTTGTCCATGCGATTCTCATACTGTTCTGCGCCATTTCAAGTCCGGATGTTGCAACACCCCCTGCGTTGGCTGCTTTGCCGGGTCCGTAAAGAATTTTCGCATCGAGGAACACTTTGACACCGTCGATTGTGGTCGGCATATTTGCTCCTTCCGCCACGACATAGACGCCGTTCTTTACGAGGTTCGCGGCATCTTTTGCATTGATCTCGTTCTGCGTTGCAGACGGGAAAGCGCATTGAGCCTTATGATTCCATAACGGATTGTAATGAAGTTTCGGGTCTACGGGTGTATAGACAGCGCCTTTGAACGCATCTGCATACTCCTTGATTCTGCCGCGGCGCACATTCTTGAGGTCCATCACGAATTTGAGTTTTTTCTCATCGACTCCTGCTTCATCATAAATATATCCTGTGGAATCGGAGAGAGTAACTACTTTGCCTCCAAGCTGATTTATTTTTTCAATTGTATATTGCGCAACGTTGCCGCTCCCCGAGACAAGGCACACTTTGCCTTGGAGGGTTTCCTTACGCGTTCCGATCATTTCGGAAGCAAAGTAGACGGCGCCGTATCCCGTCGCCTCCGGGCGAATGAGGGAACCACCCCAGTTCAACCCTTTGCCGGTCAATACGCCTGTGAATTCATTCCGCAATTTTTTGTATTGTCCGAACAAAAAACCGATTTCCCGCCCACCTACGCCGATATCTCCCGCAGGAACATCCGTATCCGGACCTATATGTCGCTGCAATTCACTCATGAAGCTCTGACAAAACCGCATGACTTCATTATCACTCTTTCCTTTCGGGTCAAAATCAGAACCGCCTTTCCCCCCGCCCATCGGCAAGGTTGTCAGACTGTTCTTGAACACCTGTTCGAACGCAAGGAACTTCAGGATACCGAGATTTACGGATGGATGAAACCGCAGGCCTCCTTTATACGGGCCGATAGCACTGTTCATCTCAATGCGGTAACCGCGGTTGATATGAATCTCTCCCTGATCGTCCATCCATGGAACGCGGAACATAATGACGCGCTCGGGTTCGACAATCCGTTCAAGAATTTTCGCAGACCGGTATTCCGGAAATCGCTCAAAGACGATCGACAGCGACTCTACGACCTCCTGAACTGCCTGGTGAAATTCGGGCTGGTCCCCATTCTTGCTTTTTACCGCATCCATGAAATTGCTCACATAACTTGGCATGAACATATTTTTTCTTCTCCTCTATTATGTAACGTGATAGGTAATAACCTTTTCTTTTTCCGCATACACGAAAACAATACCCTGTTGATCAGGGAATTAAGAAAGAATGTTTCGGGAGATGCTTACAAAGAACTGGAAAAAGAGAATTGACAATTTCATAGTGTCAATTAGTATGCCCGAGGCACTTCCGCCAAAATATGGATTTAAGGCTTTATAATCAAACTGAACGATCGGATATCTGCTCGTACTTATCACTTTTGCAAAAACCGCTTTGAACACCTTCATTTTTGATAACCACATCGGGGGCGTTCTATACTAAGCGCATATTACTTTGCAAGGTATTCAGCATCGAGGATAGCATTATGTCCATTCCTGAAAAGCGAGTATTGAAGTCCTTTACGATAACTCATGGCTCCTACATCTCCTTGTTTATTCATGGCGACAAAGCCAACCACAAATCCTTCAGTGTCTTTATATTTTTCTTGTTTTTGTATCACGCGCTCTATTGCGGTTTTGCATGCTTCCTGCGGTAACATGCCGTGTCGCATCGATTCGACAATCAAAAAACTTCCTGATATTTTGATGACCGCTTCCCCTAATCCAGTTGCGGTTGCTGCGCCGGTTTCGTTATCGACATAAAGACCGGCACCGATCAATGGAGAATCTCCCACCCTCCCGTGCATCTTCCACGCGAGGCCGCTCGTTGAGCATCCTCCGGCAAGATTTCCATTCTCATCCATTGCTACAAGACCGATCGTATCATGGTTGTGGGTATCGAGTGCTGGTTTGTACCTGCTCGACTTCAGCCAGTCGTTATATGCCTTCTTCGCCTGTTCGGTCAACAGTTCTTCCTTCCTGAATCCCTGCTCAAGTGCGAACTGCAATGCTCCGTCACCGGCAAGCACAACGTGTTCTGTTTTTTCCATCACCTTTCGTGCGACAGAAATGGGATGCACAATATGCTCCAGATAGACAACGGAGCCCGCATTCCCATGCTGATCCATGATACAGGCATCAAGCGTAAGATGACCGTCGCGGTCCGGGTACCCTCCACGACCAACACTCGTTACTTTCGGGTCTTCTTCCACAACACAAATAGCTTTTTCAACAGCATCAACGATACTTCCCCCCTTTTGGAGAACTCCTGCAGCAGTTTCATTTACGGGTAATTTGAAATCCCATGTCGAAAGAATAATCGGCAAACCGGCATTGTCAATCCGAGGCGGAGCGTCCTTCCCAAACGTTATTGTTGAGCGAACTGCCGTCGAAGCTCCGACAAGAGCTGCGGCCCTGATAAACGCTCTGCGATCCATGTTACCGTCCACCGGTAATATAATTTTCGAGCTGCTTTATTGTGTGCTCCTGTTCGGAAATGATCGCTTTAACGACATCACCGATGGAGATCATTCCCACCAACTTTCCCTCATGAAGAACAGGAAGATGCCGAATATGTTTCAGGGTCATAAGTGCCATACATTCTTCAATGGAATGTTCCGGTCTTACCGTTACGACTGCTGTGCTCATAATCTCCTTGACTCTTGTCTCCTTCGAAGACTTCCCTTTCAGTATTACTTTTCTGGCATAATCCCGTTCGGAGATAATCCCGGTAAGTTGTTCTCCCTCGACAACGGTCAGCGCTCCGATGTTTTTTTCCGCCATCAATGTGATGGCATCGTAGACAGTCGTTCCCGGAGAAACAGACCACACCGGGCCTCCTTTTGATTCCATAATCTGTCGGACACTTGTCATACTGATGACTCCTTTCTATAAAACTGATTTGGGAGAATCATGTTAATAATAGACTTTTATTGTCATGACCGAATTTTTCCGGCTTTTCACAGATACAATATTTTTTTCAAAAGGAATATTTCCTTTATCTTCTTCCAGAAAATTCGAGAGCACTACCCGTTGAGGTGTTTGCGGAAGTGTTACAGTCGCTTCCGTTTCTTCTTTCCCTGTTTCATACCATTGAATAATCCAGGCGTTGCCGTCGCCTTCGGCTTTCTTATACGTTGTACAAACAAGATTCGGCGGTTGAATTTGTAGGAAGGAATACCGACCGGGCAGTTTTCCTCTATGATGATCCGTTGTCATTGCAATAAGCGGATTATTATATTCGTACCCTCTTGCCGTCATAACCGACTTATCAAACCTCCCGGAATGCGGAGAGAGTGCATATTCGATGGTATGTTTCCCGCGGTCTGCGGTCGGGTCAGGCCACTTTGGCGAACGGAGCAGCGACAACCGCAGAACATTGCCTTTGACATCGTATCCATATTTGGATTTGTTCAGCAAACTCACCCCGTAATCATTTCCTGAAAGATCCGCCCAGCGCTGAGCAGGCACTTCCACCTTCGCTTTTTCCCAGCTGTCCAGCATCCGGGTCGAACGCTGAATTGTGCCATAGGGGATCTCGAACGTTGCCACAGAATCCTGCAATGTAAGAGGAAATGCAACCTTCACCATCGTCTTGTCCTCCCACCAATCGATACCTGCCTTGAAATCAATGTGGTCGATATCGTTATACAAAATAATGTCCTGTGTAAAAAACGATGTCGGAAAATCTTCCGTGGGAAAATCTTTCGTCACACCCGGCTTAAGATAATCCCTTCTCACACGAAGAACGACCCTGACCGGGCCCCGTTCAACGACTTCAATCTTTCTGAGTTTCGTGGGATATTTCACTCCGGTCAGACCGATGTTCCATGCATCCCACGCCGAGGGTTTGTCTTCAAGCAGTTGCAATTCATTTCCGGCGCCACTCAATAGTTCCTTGTTGTTACGCTTGTCGATAATACTTTGCACTAAACCTACGGTATCGACCGTGACACGATAAAATTTATTTTCAAGGGTTTCGGGTGAAATTCTCAAGTCTGATGAAAACTCCGGGGGTTGTTTTTTCAACATTCCGAATGAAGAATATCCCAGCGAAGGAACATTTTCGGCAAGGAATAAGATTTTTTTATGATATTTTTCAGTTTCAATTGCCTGAGATGGAATTTCTTTTCCCGCATCATTAACGATTGTATACGAAGCGTTATCACCTTCCGGTAATTCTACAGCAACGACGTCGGAGCGCTGCCATGCTAACGGATTGAATACAATAAGCGGTTCACCCTTCAGAACTTTAGATGTATTGACCTGTCCCGACAACTGACGCAGGGATTGATTCAGCTCAAACGTTCCGATGGCTTCGGAAGCTTTATACTTTTCAGTCGCATCAATATAATTCTCCCTGATTCCGGAGCCGGGTAGAATATCATGAAACTGATTAAACAGAACATTTCGCCACGCTTCTTCGAGGTCAGTTGAGTTATACTTTTTTCCGTACATCGAGGCAATCGAAGAAAACTTTTCTGCATTCGTCAATAGTGTTTCACACCTGCGGTTGTGTTCTTTCATTGCCGCTTGTGTCGTGTACGTCCCCTGATGATACTCGAGATACAGCTCATCTTTCCACACAGGTACGGTCGACAGATCCTGTGATTTCAGCCAGTCGAGATATGTTGCTGTCGTACCATATTCAAGCCGCGGATAAATATCGAGCGAGTCCAACCGTTTAATCCTGTCGAGCATTTCAATCGATGGTCCTCCGCCATGATCGCCCACGCCAAAGAGAATCATCATCTTGGTAAATCCGGTATTTGCCTCGAATTGACGAAGCCAGTCGACGAGACGAAACGGGTCGTCGATGGTGTTCACATAATCAAAAGGAAAATAGGTCAATATCCGGGAGCTGTCCGGGGACTGCCACCAGAACACACGGTAAGGAAACACATTCATCTCGTTCCATCCGATCTTCTGCGTCACAAATGCATCGATTCCCGCATTAGAGTAGAACATCGGCATGTCGAGATTATACCCGAAGGAATCCGGGTTCCATCCAATCTTCACCGCAACACCAAACTTTTGCCGAAAATATCTGCCCGCGTACAGAAGGTGTCGCGACCAGGATTCTCCGCTCGGCAAATTACAATCTGGCTCGACCCACATACCACCGACAATTTCCCATCTCCCTTCTTTAACACGCTGCTGCATTCCTTTGAACACGTCAGGATACAAACGTTCCATCCAGTCATAATATGCAGCAGCACTCTGTGTATAAGTAAATTCCGGGCGGGCATTCATCATGTTGAAGACGGAAGAAAACGTGTTCTTGCAAACTTCGATGGTTTCTTTATCGCGCCATAACCAGGCCGCATCAATGTGAGCATTCGCATCAAAATACAATGTGAACCGCTTCGCAAAATCTTTCACCGGCTTGAGGCACGAACGCGCACTCTCGAGGGATATAAGAAAATTCCCAATATCACCTGACGCCAGGGCATCGACGTTCACTTGTGAAGCAACCTCCTGCAGCAAATCCTGAAGACGCTGCTTTTCATTCTTATTCATGGAGGATTTGTCTGTATGTGGATCAACTTTCTGGCGGGCGTTGGTCTGGTAAGTGTCGAAGCCAAGAAGTTTCTGCCCCACCTGTAAGCTTAGATTGAAATCCTCCAGCTTCTTCCGCAGCGCTGAAGCTTTTTCAAGCCTCAACTCCGCCCTGAGTAGACGAAGCGGACCACCCGTGTTGATAGCTTTGATGGCGAGAAGGAATGTTTGTCCCGGCTTTGCATCTTTCGTCAGCTCGAACTCTCCATCCCACGGAAAATATCCTTTACTTTCTCCGTTAACCCAGAGGTAGCCGTAATCATCGACAGAGACCAAAAACTTGATCGGGCCGGAAATCGGCTGACCGAGATACGTTGCCGGAAGTGTAATCTTTTTCCGCAGCCAGCATGAATCGGGGTACACCGATTCGTTAATCTTGAGATTATCCCACTTTGAATCATCGAAATCGGAACGCGAAGGCTGTTCAGCTAAATCCTTCATCCCTTTAAGGTCCGGACTCATCTTCCAGTTATTGAATGAAACCATACTGAGAGAATCAATCACGTTGACCAACCTGTCAACCCGGGATTGTGCGGTTAATCCGTGATGGAGAAGGAACAACGCAAAGATAAATGTAATGGTTTTCATTCGTATTCCCTGATCGTTTTTGAAAAACAGGCCTATCGTTTCCGAATTTGATCCAGCATTACCGCAAAGAGAATGACGATTCCCACAACGACTTGCTGCACATACGAATTGACATTGAGCAAGTTCAATCCATTCCGCAGCACGCCGATGAGCATGGCGCCAAGAAATGTGCCGACGATGGATCCCCGACCGCCGAACAAGCTTGTTCCCCCGACGACAACTGCGGCGATAGCATCGAGCTCATACATCAATCCTGCATTTGGCTGCCCCGAATTCATCCTTGATGCCAGCAGCACCCCTGCCGTTGAAGCAAGGAGCCCGCTGACCATATATACCATGACCAGAATGCGATTCGTGTCAATGCCCGCAAGACGCGCTGCCTCTTTATTTCCCCCCACAGCATAGACATACCGTCCGAAACGTGTCCTTTTCAACACTATATAAGCAAGAATATAAATAAGAATCATGACAATTGTCGGAATAGGCACAGCGATCAATCTCCCGCTCCCGAGAACACTGAATTGTTCAGGCAACCCCCAAATAGGCCTGCCGTCCGTGTACATATACGAGGCCCCTCGCCATATCGTCATCAGGGCAAGTGTGACGATAAACGGAGTGATGTTAAACTTCGTGATAAACAACCCCGCAACGGCGCCTGATATCATTCCGACTGCAATGGCTATTGCCATTGAGACCGGAAATGAAAGCGAAAACGGCATTCCAACTTTCAGAAAGCTGGTTGCAAGAACACCGCTCAGCGCGACAAGTGCACCCACAGATAAATCAATGCCTGCGGTAAGGATGACAAAGGTCATTCCAGCCGCAATAATTGCACTAATAGAGGTTTGCAACGATACATTGAGAATGTTATCAGTGGTAAGGAAAAAGGGGGAGAGCGACGAAAAAATCACCAATTCAATAACAAGGCCAACAGTAATACCGAATTTGCCGATAAACTTCCGCACAATATTGCTTTCCGGAGCGTGAGATTCAGGCATCGCGAGTTTCCAGTTTGCCGCCTGTTGCCAGCATCATTACATTTTCCTGCGTCATTTCGTTACGATCAAGAATGCCGGATAAACGCCCTTCGCACATGACCCCGATACGGTCGCAGATACCCAGCAGTTCGGGCAAATCTGATGAGATTACCATCACACCTACCCCTTCTCGTGCAAGCTGGTTGATCAAATTATAAATTTCAAACTTAACTCCCACATCAATTCCGGCTGTAGGCTCATCAAAAATCAATAATTTTGAATTTGTAAACAGCCAGCGGGCGAGGACAACCTTCTGGCGGTTTCCGCCGCTGAGATGTTCGACCTCCTCTTCGATCGTTGGAGTTTTAATTTGAAGGTCGGTTGAAAATTTTTCTGCTGCCTGAACTTCTTTCGATATATTGATAAAAGGTCCCTTTAACACTTTACCTAAGTTCGAGAGTGAAATATTTTCCCGTACGTTCATGTGCATGATAAGCCCGTACCTGTTCCGGTCCTCCGTGAGCAGGCCGATGCCAAGCTCGATTGCTTCACGGGGCGAAGAAGGCCCAATGGGTATGCCGTCAAGTTTCACCGTACCGCTTTTAATCGGGTCAACACCAAAGATCGCACGTGCGAGTTCACTCCGTCCGGCGCCGATGAGCCCGGCAAGTCCAAGAATTTCGCCCCGATAGAGAGAAAGATTGATATTCTTCAGCATGCCGGAATACAAATCTTCAATTCTGAGAATTTCTTCTCCCCGTTCAAGCTCAACTTTCGGATACTCCTGCTCCAGTTCCCGGCCGACCATCCACCGTACAAGGCTGCGTCGGTTCGCTTCATTGACACGGCAGCTGTGGATAAATGTGCCGTCACGGAGCACGGTCAGCCGGTCGCCGATTTCGAAAATTTCTTCAAGCCTGTGAGAGATGTAAATTATTCCAACCCCTTCCGCTTTCAGTTTGCGGATAACGCTAAAGAGGTTATTGAGTTCTTTTTCTGTGAGTGATGCAGAAGGTTCATCCATCGCAAGTATTCGAATTTTTTTCGAAAGAGCTTTTGCGATTTCGACAATCTGCCGGTGCGCAACACTGAGTTCGCAGACGGGCAGTGCCGGAGAAATTTCTTCCCCAAGCTGTGCTATCGCGGCACGGGCAAGTTCTCGCATTTTGTCGTCATCAATAAAGCGAAACGAACCCTTCAGCGGTTCATAACCAAGAAAAATATTTTCCGCCACAGATAATTCCGGTACCAGGGTAGCATCCTGATAGATCATACCGATACCATGCCGTTGAGCGTCGGCGGGAGAATGGAGTGCGACTTCTTTCCCATCGATGGAAATTGAACCGGCATCTTTACGCAGAGCACCAGAAAGAATTTTCATGAGGGTTGATTTACCTGCTCCGTTCTCACCAAGCAGGCAGTGGACCTCCCCCTGCTGCAGTTCAAAATTCACTCCGTTCAGCGCCACAACGCCCGGATATTCCTTCCGGATGTTTTGCATGTGAAGGAGAGCAGACATCAGCAATATCCCCGCGTATTCTTACATGTAAATCGACGAATCACAGCAGGATATCTCCGCAGATACAAAAATCGGGATGATATTTTATCCTGAGGTTGAAACACAAAACTTTAACAGATCATTTTCCTGCCGTCTTCTGCAACATATCTTTATCTACAATTCCGACTTCGACCGGAACAATTTTAGGAACCGCACTTCCCGAGAAATATTCCTTTATTTTTTCAACGGTCGTTTCGCCTATTTTTTTTGGATATTGAATGACATCCGCTTTAAGTTCCGTTTCTTTCATAATGGCGTCGACCGCGGCCGGAGTTGCATCGTATCCGACAATATTAACTTTCGACCGCTTAAACTGCTGCACAGCATCGAGTGCACCGAGAGCGGAATCATCATTGATGCCGAATATCCCATTCAGGTCGGGGTGTGCCTGAAGAATATCAGCTGCCGCCTGCATCGCTTTGTCGCGCACTCCCTCTCCATTGACGTCGGCGACAATTTTTATATCAAGATACTTTGCTATTGCCTCCTTAAACCCCTGAACGCGGTCGAGGACTGACGTCACCGTTGGTTGACCGATGATAGCAACCGTTCCTTTGCCACCCAACTGTTTCGCAAGATACTCTCCTGCAAGCCGCCCTCCGGCGACGTTATCCGACGCTACGTGACAAGTGATGTTCCCCTCGAGTGAGGCAATGTCGGCGGTAAAGACCGGGATGTTCGCATCATTTGCTTTTTTTATTGCGGGTCCTATTCCGCGCGAATCAACCGGACAGACGATGATCGCGTCGACCTTGCGTGTGATGAAATCTTCAAGCTGCGAGCTTTGTTTCCCGGGGTCAAAATCGCCGGAAGTAATGACCAGCTCATACCCGTTTTTTACCGCCTCAGTACGTAACCCCTCTTCGAGGTCTTTGTAAAAGACATGCGCACGGGTAAGAAGTGAAACACCTATAGTTTTGGAAGCGTGAACCTCTTTTTTACCACAACCGGATAATGCCAATACAAGAATGATTAAGACCAGCAGGTATTTTTTCATAACAACGGTTGCTCTCCTTTTCTTTGACGGGTGATCCTTGATAATAGCTCTGAAAGTAGAGGGAAGTATAACAAAATTTGATTTGAAAGAAAAACCAGGGAGAATATAATCCCTCCCCTATCTCAAGGGAAAATGTAAAGGAATGTTCTTCTCATTCCCAGTCCTTTTTACTGACCGCAGAAACGATTCGATACGCTAATGCACCTGTTCCCCATGACTACAAAACATCGCTAACGGCATTCAGCCTCCCTTCTGCAAACCTAGTTGGGTGCAGCGCATGGATGTTCAAACATGTCGGGGCTCCATCGACCATTAATTCTGCAACTACCTGTCCGAGAGCTGGAGAATGCATAACTCCGTGACCCGAAGAGCCGTTCACCAGAAAAAGATTATCTATCCCGGGCAACTTCCCGACGACAGCATGTTTATCGGGAGTCATTTCATACAATCCCGCCCAGCATAGGTCGCGGTCGATGGAGCACGCAGCCAGTCGCGGCACTCTCATGCGCGCGCGGGACCACACCTGTTCAATCCATTTTGCATCAACCGCAACGTCAAACGAATGATACGATGAATGCTCCGTGGGCAACAATAATAGTATTTGTTCTTCCCTGACACGAAAATGAAAGCCATCTTCCACAAAAACTGTCATCGGTGTCGTGTCCGGCAGAATATTTTTTTCTTTAACGACAGTAACCTGACGTCGTAGAGGCGTTACCGGAATTTCCACCCCCGCAAGTCGGGAGACCACACCTGCCCAGGCGCCAGCCGCATTAACAACAGAGTTTACCGAGAAGATGCCTGCTGAGGTTTTCACTTGTGTAATTCTTGAGGGTAAGGTACTTGACCTGGTCAACTGCTGCACTTCTATGCCAAACTCGAACCGCACGCCGAGGCATTGAGCAGCCCGCATATATCCCCGCAGAATGCTCATCGGCAAAATAAACCCATCCGACGCACAGAATGTTCCTCCGATAACCCCATCGATCGAAATCTCCGGATTGATTTTTTGAATTTCTGACGGCCCAACTTCAAGCACATCCTTCACGCCGCAATGTTGCTGCAGTATCAACGATGAGCGAAGTGCGTTCATTTCCCGTTCGTTGCACGCGACAAAAAGATAGCCAACCTGTAGGTATCCCGGGTCGAAACCTATCTCATCATGACACCTCAGAAGTTTTTCCCGAGACAGGAGTGAAAGCTGAATATTGACTTCAGTTGAGAACTGACAACGGAATCCTCCTGTAGCTTTGCCGGTGCTTCCTTCACCGGGCTTCCTGTTCCTGTCAAGCACGAGGATATTCTTACATCCCTTTGCCGCAAGATGGTAGGCAACACTCGCCCCGATGACGCCGCCGCCGATAATAAGTGTTTCTACAGTTTCCATTTTGTTGAATATACGACTTTGTTTTTTAAACAGGTAGCATCCTGGAAAAAAAATCGATGTCCAATTTTCGGTGGAGGAATTCAATCTTTCCTGTTATATTAAATCATAACAGATCAAGCATAAAAGAGCGGTTTCCTAAAAACCGGTATTTCAAAAAATTAATGTAATCGGAGATTGATGATGCTGAACCTTCCCGCAGTTTCTGAAATGGAGCGCGCCTATAAACAACGCGACGTTTCCTACGATGGAGTGTTTTTTCTGGCAGTCCGTACGACTGGAGTTTTCTGCCGTCCTTCCTGTCCGGCGCGAAAACCATTTTCCTCAAATGTCGAGTATTTTTCTTCAGCACGTGAAGCAGTGTTTGCAGGTTACCGCCCATGCAAACGCTGCCGCCCGTTACAAACTAACGGGACACCACCTGCATGGGTAGAAACATTGTTGTCAACCGTTGACAAAAATCCCTCTGCCAGATATTCCGATGGTTATCTTCGTTCCATCGGCATCGAGCCGGCGCGGGCTCGCAGGTTCTTTATGAAAAACTACGGAATGACGTTTCAGGCATACTGCCGCGGCAGGCGATTGGGTAAATCATTCGAGCAGATTCGACGCGGCGCAGATCTTGACGATGTCGCCCTCGGCTACGGCTATAACTCGCACAGCGGTTTCCGTGAAGCGTTTGTAAAAACCTTCGGTATGGCGCCGGGGAAAAGCAGAACTTCAGATTATATTCTTGCATCCTGGATTGAAAGCCTGATCGGGCCCCTTTTGGTTGCATCTACATCAGATGGGATTTGTTTGCTGGAATTCACTGAGCGACGTATGCTCGACCGTCAATTCGCCCGTTTAAGGAACTACTTTAAATGTGCAATTGTCCCGGGAGAAAATAATCACATTACTACCTTGAAAGGAGAACTCGATGAATACTTTAATGGGAAACGAAAAATATTCTCCGTGCCGCTGATATATCCGGGAAGCCCGTTTGAAGAAAAAGTATGGAATCAGTTGTTGACAATTCCATTCGGCACAACGGTCTCTTATGAGGAGATTGCAAAATCAATCGGGTCGCCGAAATCGAGCCGCGCCGTTGGCAGGGCAAACGGATGTAATCGCATTGCAATCGTGATACCCTGTCATCGCGTAATCAACAAAAGCGGCGAACTCGGAGGATATGGCGGCGGATTGTGGAGGAAAAAGAAGCTACTCGAGCTGGAGAAAAATGGCGCACAAATTCGGCTTGAATCGCCGCGTTAAACTTTAACGTTCGTACATTCCTACTATCTTGGCAGAGGCGATAACTTTTCCTTCCAATGCATTCTTGAATGCGTTGAGGGTTGTGTTCAGTGAGAGGTTGAGACTTTCCACATTGAGCGCGTACACGATCACTGCATACGGATGAGGTCCCGAACCTTTCGGAGGCTCAGGTCCGCCGTATCCGAGAGAGCCATACGTATTGTACAATTCCTTCGAACCTGCAGGCATGTTTTTTGTGGATGCCCCCTCCGCAAGAGATTCAACGCTGCCTGGAATATTGATGACAAACCAATGCACCCAGTTATTAGCGACCGGGTGAGGGTCAACTATCGAAATCGCGAAAGATTTTGTTTCCCGCGGAGCATCACTCCAGGAAAGGGGTAACGAGATATTTCTTCCTCCCATGACGCCGTTGTAGGCGTATTTTGTCGGGATCGATTTCCTGTCTTGAAATGCTGAACTGGAAAGATGCATCTGCCCTCCGCGGGCAAGAGATGTTGTTTCTTATTTGCCTTTGTAACTTGCGAGCGCCCGTTCGACAGTCTCATACGTGTCAAAGACTTTCACAAGCTGCGTCATCACGAAAAGGTTTTGTACCTTCCCTCCGACGTTTGCAAGGCGAAGGTCACCTCCGCTGTTACGCATGGTCGTCAATGACGCAATTAATGTCCCGATGCCGGAGCTGTTCATATAATTCACACTCCCAAGGTCGATAACAACGTGCTTTACCTCATCACTCACAAGACTGCGAATTTTATCACGGACCTGTGTCGTGTCCGGTTCGCCAAGGAGATCACCTTTAAAAGTGAGGATGGCAATATTGTTTTCGATTTTCTCTTTAATTTGCATAGAATCTCCTCATAAATGGAATGCTTCGACAAAAATAGTGCTGAATCATACAAAAGTCCTGTCTAAAAGTCAACTGATATTCCGGTTAAACAGCTCGGTGTATTTATACCCCGAACCGGTATTGAAGACCAGGACGTTATCAGAAGATTTGATAAAACCGTTTGCAGCAAGTTTGCGGACTGCAGAAACAGCCGCCGCACCTTCGGGACAGAGAAATATACCTTCAAGGGCAGCGACACGTCTCATATCGGCGAGCAGTTCATCGTCGGAAACGGCGACAGCCGTTCCCCGACTCTCGTAGATCGCGGCAAGAATCAGATGGTCGGCAAATGCTTTGGGGACCCGTAGCCCCGACGCAACAGTGACAGCATTATTCCAGAACTCGGATTCTTTCTTCGTTCCTTGAAACGCCCTTACGATAGGCGCACAGCCGGACGTCTGGACGGAAATCATCTTGGGCCTTTGATTCGATATCCAGCCGAGTGCTTCCATTTCATGAAACGCCTTCCACATCCCGATGAGCCCGGTGCCGCCGCCTGTAGGGTAGACAATCACATCGGGGAGCTTCCATTGAAACTGTTCTGCAATTTCATAACCCATTGTTTTCTTCCCTTCAAGCCTGTACGGCTCTTTCATGGTCGACATATCGAACCAATTTTTCCCCTGCCGGATTTCATTCATTTTTTTTGCCGCGTCACTGATTGTGCCGTCGACAAGGACAACTTCCGCACCGAACATTGCAATCTCGTTAATGTTTACTTGCGGCGTATCTTTGGGGACAAATACATGAGATACGATATTTGCTTTAGCCGCATACGCTGCGAGAGCTCCGCCGGCGTTTCCTGCTGAAGGCATTGCAGCCTCTTTGATTCCCAGTTCATGAGCTTTTGAAACTGCGAGACAAAGGCCGCGCGCCTTGAAGGACCCTGTCGGGTTAAATCCTTCGTCTTTTATGGAAAGATTGGGATGTCCGATTTCAGCGCCAATTTTGTTTGCATTGAGAATCGGCGTCCACCCCTCCCCCAATGAAATAATAGAGGAGTCCTGAATAACCGGCAGAACTTCCCGGTACCTCCATAGCGTTCCGGTTCTGGCAGCGATTTGATGCGGGTTCAAAGCCTTTTTCAGTCCGCTGAAATCATATTCTGCGAGAAGGGTTTTTCCGCATCGTGTACACACTGTGCGGACTTTATCCGGAGAATACTTTTCGGTACAGCTGCTGCAGCGAAGATGAGTAAAATATATCGATTGCATCATATCCTCGATAAATTATCGGATCAATATACTTTCCCTGCGGTCGATAAGCAACGCACACCCTTGACAGGTAAAGTTGTGTTTTCGATTTTTCCAACTTTCCGGTTGTAGTATCCTCCAATTTCCATTGCTTCTGAGGCATTTTTGTCGTATATTTTACCTCTGAATTATTCCACATTTTTCTAAAGGAAGTCGAATTTCATGCCGTTAATGACCAAAATTCGCGAAAGCATGGCAACCGTTTTCGCCGTTTTCGCTGGCCTTTTTGTTATCTACATAGTGCTCGACTGGGGAATGGACATCACAGGAAGAAAGCATGCTCGCCAAAGCAGCCAGGAGCAAGAAGTCGGAATGATCAATAGTAAAGCCATCGGATACAAAGAGTTTTCCGACCTTGTCCGACAAACTGCAGAGAATCAAAAAACTCAAACAGGGACCGAGCCAGATGATGAGCAGATGAAAATGATCCGGGATCAGGTCTGGAACCAGCTTGTCGACCGAGAACTATATGATGAAGAGATTAAACAGTTAGGCATCACCGTTTCCGACCAGGAAATTATCGACTGGGTAAAGGGGGATGCCCCTCCCGATTTTCTGAAGAGACAATTTACCGACAGCACGGGCGTCTTCAACCGGCAAGCATACGAATCTGCGATTCAGGACCCGCGCAATAAAGATGTCTGGGTTCGCATCGAAGACGCGTTAAAGCAACAGCGTCTTCAGGAAAAACTTCAGAGCGTCATTACGGCTTCAGTGAAGGTCAGTGAAGGAGAAATCTCAGAAAAATTCGCCGACCAGAATATCCGCTACGACGCCGACTATGTATTTCTCGACCCAAACAAACTTGTTCAGGACAAAGACCTCTCTCTTTCCGATGACGACTTTCACCGATACTACAACGACCATGCAGAAGATTACAAGGTCGAAGCGTCGCGGAAATTAAAATATGTTCTTTTCCCCGACAGACCGTCGAATAGCGACACCACTTCTGTTATTTCCGACATGGAAGATATCACCAAACGCGCGAAGGACGGAGCGGGTTTCAACGACCTGATAAAAACGTATTCTGAAACTCCCGCCTCAGACACATATTTCAAACACGGAGAACTAAGTCAGGAAAAAGAAGCTCTGGTTTTTTCGGCTGCCGCGGGGGACATCATCGGTCCCATTTATGATAATAACGGATACGACCTGATTAAAGTTATCGACTTCCGCAAAGGCGCAAACGATTTCGTGCGCGCAAGCCATATTCTCATCTCTATCGAAAATAATGACAGTGTGAAGGCGTTGAAGCAGGCAAAGGATATACTTGCTTCGGCGAAGAAGGGAGAACATTTCGATGACCTTGCCCGAAAATATTCCAAAGATCCCGGCTCCGGGTCTAAAGGGGGTGACTTAGGATGGTTCGGCAAGGGCCAAATGGTTAAACCGTTCGAGGAAGCTTCATTCAAAGCGAAACCGGGTCAATTCGTCGGTCCGGTGAGAACGCAATTCGGTTACCATATCATTAAAGTGATCGCTCACGACAATCGCGAAGTAAAACTTGCTGACATCCGGATGACGATCAAAGCAACCGCCCAGACACGCAACGACATCAATCAACGGGCGCAGGATTTTGCTTATCTCGCCAAGCAGGGGAACTTCGAGAAGGAAGCAATTGCTGAAAAATACGTCATCGTTCAGACACAATCGTTCCAAAAAAATGCTGTCATTCCGGGGTTCGGTATGAACCAGCCATTGAATAAATTTGCCTTTAAGGGGAAAGTCGGCGACATCAGCGAACCCATATCAGTTCAGAACGGTGTCGGTGTTTTCATAATCTCTGAGGCGCACGAGAACGGGGTCCGCCCGTTTGATGATGTCAAAGATAATGTGCAGCTTGCTGTTCGAACAGCAAAGAAAATTGAGAAGCTGAAAGAAATGGCATCCGAACTTTTAAAAACAATCGGACCGTCCGACAGTCTGAAATCGTTAAAAGCAAAACGTCCGGATCTTGCGTTCGACCACATAGGCCCCTTTACCGTGACAACATCGATTGCAGGAATCGGTTATGATATGAAGTTTATGGGGAAGGTTTCGTCCCTACCAGTTGGAAATCCTGCAACTGTTGAAGGTACCCGCGGGGTCTATATTGTTAAACTGACGAATAAATCCACATTCGATTCGACTGCTTTTAACAGACAGAAAGAGACGTTGCGCTCACAGCTCCTGTCCGACAAACGCAACCGTTTTCTGTCCGCCTGGTCGGAACAGCTGAAAAAATCTGCTGAAATTGTTGACAACCGGGATTTGTTCTATAAGCAGTAGGTGTTGTCCATTGGTAAAGTCGAACTTTTATGCGGCGGGCCTATAGTTGCATAGTCGCGTTACTGTTTATACTTGCTGCGCACGGGAGAGCGCAGGAACGTCTCTATACCGTGTCTGCTAGCGGGACCTTTACAACCTCCTCTAAAATCTTTCTCAATATCGGGAGCGCTGATGAGCTTACAAGAAATCAATTTCTGCCGCTTGATAATCTTTTCGGTATGTCAATCGATATTCGCCGTCAATTCGAAGAAAGCAGCATTCAGCTCGGCCTCAACATAGAATATATCTCACGTACCGAGTCGTACGCACTCCCTCAATCGTATAATAAATCAATCCCTCTCATTGATGGTTTCACTGCAATACCTGTTGAACTCTCAGGATATTTCACTATTCCTATCGGCGACGAAATGATCCAGCTGTACATGGGCGGCGGCGGCGGTCTCTATTTCGGAGAAAGGACCTACAAGATTGCGGATGTCACCGCAATTACCGTAGAACGGAATCCGGGAGTAGGGATTCATATACTCAGTGGTATACAATATACGTTGAGCCCCCTTTTTTCCCTCAGAAGCGAATTGAAATTCAGGAACGTGCAATTTGAAACCATTAATAAGTTTTTACAAACGACTGCAACCTACCAGGGCACTTCCATTTCACTTGATCAACAACCTCTTGATTCCCGCATCAGCATCAACAGTATGACCGTGACACTCGGTCTTGTTGCTCGTTTCTAACAGTTATGGAGAAGCAAAAAAAAAGCCTGGTCTATCTTGCAGGCTTTATGGGAAGTGGCAAGAGCACTATTGCCCCCATTCTTGCAAATACCATCGGATATGATACCGTAGATATCGATACCGAGATTGAAAAAGTCACCGGGAAGAAAGTTTCAGAAATTTTCTCCGACTTGGGAGAACATTTTTTCCGTGAGACAGAGCGTAAGCTCCTCCACGAAATAAGCCGGCGACAAGCGTGTGTGGTTTCACTCGGAGGAGGGACAATTGCCAACGACGAAAACTTGCAGCTTGTGAAAGCCACCGGTGTCCTGGTCTACCTCAAGACAGATATCGAACATATTATCCAGCGTATGAAATTCAAGAGAGACCGGCCGCTGCTCAAGACTCAGGAAGGTTCCCTTCTGCCCGATGATGAATTACGCATACGCATCAATTTTCTTCTCGAATCGAGAGAACCGTTTTATAACCAAGCCGACCTCACAATCCCTACCAACGAAGCCCGCGTCGGGTTAACCGTTGACGAACTCGTCCGAAGCCTAAAGTGGCTCATTGAATAAAGGGGCTCCCGCAGTGAAACAGGTGACGGTCGATTTACAGGAGCGGAGCTATCCGATTTACTTGGGAAGAGAAATTCTCAGTACTTTTGCTGAATGCTATGAAAGCCATAACCTTCCGCAACAACTTGCCATTGTCACCGATAAACATGTTGCTCCACTCTATCTTCGCCATCTCGGGAACTCTCTTCGACACACGGGTCATGATATTATCGAGATTGTAATCGGAACCGGAGAACGGCAAAAATCTCTCTCATGTGCAAATTTCATTTTCACAAAATTTCTTACTGCCCGACTCCCGCGGGATTCAGCAGTTATCGCACTCGGTGGGGGAGTTGTGGGAGATGTAACGGGCTTTACAGCAGCCACTTACCGGCGCGGTGTCAAACTTGTACATGTGCCGACTACATTGCTCGCTCAGGTAGAAAGCGCCATTGGAGGAAAAACCGCAATAAATCATCCGAATGGCAAAAACGCAATCGGAGCATTTTACCAGCCAAAGTTCGTCCTTTCAGATGTAGCATTGCTCTCAACCCTTCCAAAGAGGGAAATATTCTGCGGGCTCGGCGAAGTGGTGAAATATGCAATCCTCGATGAACAGTTCTGTTCATTGCTCGAACAGTACCTTGAAAACATCATTCGCCTCGACCTTGATGTATTGCAGGACATCGTGTTGCACTGCAATATTCTCAAAGCGGCGATGGTGTCAGCTGATGAGCGGGAAACAAATGCCTCGAGAGGAAGAGCCGTGTTAAATCTTGGCCACACGATTGGACACGCGCTCGAACATCATTCCCGCTATAAACTTCACCATGGTGAAGCTGTCCTTATTGGTTTGCGGTGGGAACTTCACATCGCGCGCGATGCAGGTATTATCAGCAAGGATGGGTTCGAACGCATTCATTCCATTTTACAACGAATTCAGTTCAAACCCAATTGGACGTTCTTCAATAAAACAACTTTTATGAAGCAGCTCTTCGGGAAGAACAAGAAAGTAAAATTCGTTCTGCCGAAAAAAGTGGGAGAGATCCTCATAACCAATGATATAGACCCCAGACTCGTACTCGCCGCCATGAAAAATACTAAAAAATTGACTTAAGGAGCGAGCGACCTGGCGCTACCCTTTGTTTTTTCGTAAACCTGGTGGGGAAACCCAGAGATTTATTTCATCAATAAAAGTTTCTTCGTCTCTGTATAATTCCCTGCAGTCAACCGATAATAATATACACCGCTGGCAACGCCTATTTGCGGAACCCGCCACTCGACCGACTTAGCCCCGGCTTCCTCCACCTCATCGACAACAGTTGCAACCACCTCGCCCAACGTGTTATAAATCCTCAGCTTCACATCGGCAGTAACAGGTAATTGATAACGAATTATAGTTGCCGGATTAAACGGATTGGGGTAATTCTGCTCGAGTGCAAAATGCTGCGGAATATTCCCGCCATTCGCGGGATTGAAACGCATAGAGACGCGAGATGCAGGGCTCGTGATCTGTTCTTCGTGATTTTCCGTCATCGGAATTTTTCTGCCATCGATGACAATTGTTTCGATGGTGGAACAGTCGGTCATGATCCAGCGTATCTTTACGGGAAATGATGACGAAGAAATAAGAATTGGAATTTCCTTTGAGGCGTTTTTCTCAGGCGCCGCCATAATCCGCTGCGTACTGAAACGAGCATCAAACGTGCCCGCAGGGGGTACTGGAGGCAACTCATATTGTGCTAAGTCCACCGGTGTCCGGACTGATCCACTCGAATAAGATAAATTACCGGTCATCATTTTTCCGAAGTAGAGGGTTTGCCGATTGCCGTCCCCATCTTCTATTTCCAGACGATTCAACCCGGCGAAGGAACCTGCCTGTGATCGTGTCGTTGGGGATACCACTGAACCCGAACCAAACAATAATTTGCCAGATGTGCTTACCTTTATCCAATATCCTCTGCCCGGTTTAAGGGTGTCGGCGGATTTATAGCCATTTATATAAGCGTAAAAAGGCGATTGCAATATAGTCCCGATTGTCGTCACCGAAGACGAACTCACCGGTGATGAGATAGAGCCGACGAGGTTCCAACCCGGTGATACGTCGATAGAGTCGCTATTGCGAAGAACACCCAAAACCGCTGCACTCTGCAAAGCTCCAAATTTTCCCCAGAAACCTATGCCATTTTTCATGTTTGACCTCTGCACATAACCACTATCTGAGGTGAAGGCATAGACATATGGGTACAGGGAGGTTGGGAACAACTTCCACACGGAATCATTCGCCGTTGTCACGGGGTTTGAAATCAAATTCCAGCGTGTTGCAAGAGAGACGTGCACTGTAGAATAGCCTCCGACGCCATGTACGGGAATTTTCGTCGGCGAACCCGGGGCATTGTGAGTGACCGTAATTGTATCCACAGAACTGACTGTGTCAATCGGTGTGAATGTGACATAATATTGCTTGCTTGTGCCCGGAAGGATGGTGTTTCCGGAAGAGGAGATGGAAAATTCGGGATTACCTGAAGTGATGGAAGATATTACAAGCGTATCGAACCCAGGATTAGAGATGGTGATGCTGTCGAGCTTGTTCGAACCGACAAGGATAGTACCGAAGTCGAGACTTCCCGGAGACACGAACATAAGAGGTGACATTTGTGCATTCACCCAAGCAGTATACCACAAACTTGCAAGTGCAATTGTAGCTCGCTGGAACTGGTCGAGAGTGAAATTTTTCGCATACGCCCAAAGATAGGTATAATACGACCCAGGCGGAGACCCACTGCCGCTCCAACCGCTCGCTGCTTTGGCATAATTATCTGCTGCGAAAACCGAATCCTTAAGAGAGTTCGTATGGAAAAGATAAGTAAAAGCATAATCCACGGGGGATACAATATACTGGATCGAATCAGGATGGACGAAAAGAGAGGATTGAAACGTATTGATCATGGTCGTTTCATACCTCGAATGAATACCGTTATTGCCGGTAAATTGCCCGTCATAATTAGCTGTCGCGTGAAGCGGCTGGTGGGCATCTCCGACATAATGTCCCAAATCCGCTCCAGTCTGTTTAGCAGCATTTGTGTCCCCTCGTGCCAGCTGTGCAGTGAGCGAATCCAGTACCCACTTCGTCGCCCATGGATTCATGCCTCTGGTCTTTACCGTTTCGTACCCGTACAATGTGATGCATGAATCGAGGTCATGCGGCATGTTATGGAAATCAGGATAAGCATCGATATCGATATAATGCCGCCATTGTTCCGCGCCGAATGTCGTGTCGGAATTGTCACGCCGGATATCAGCATCAGATGCATGATCCTGAAAGAAAATGCTGTCCGCCTTGAACCAGCCCATCGAAGCCGGCAGGTTCGCCGGCGCTTTGAGGTTAATAAAGTGATGTCCAGTCGCCCCCCAGGCGTACACAAGAATAACCGTGGCAAGTGTAATCGCCACGAATATTGAAACTCTTCGCGCAGATTTTCGAAAACGTTTAATCATCTTTTCGTCTGGTCCTTTCGCCTCATATATTATTCATAATATTGACCGATACTCACAGTCTAAGTGAATCAGCCCAAAAATTTTATTTTATAACAACCATTTTCTTCGTGAAACTGTAAATTTCCGTTTGTAAACGGTAAAAATATACTCCGCTTGAAATCGACCCCGCATTAAACTGTACTGATTGCACACCAGCAGTTTGTACCGCATCGACTAACGTAGCAACGAGCTGTCCCAGAGTGTTGTATACCCTCAGAATAACATGCGCCGAATGTGGCAGGTTGTATTGTATTGTTGATGTAGGGTTGAACGGGTTCGGAAAATTTTGAAACAACTCAAAATCAGCCGGTAAGACTGTTGTCTGGCGAACAGAAACAAGTTTTGAAGTGTAGTTCTGTATCACTGTTGGAACCGCCTGTTTCAATAATGTTACGCTGTTCAGCCGGTCTGTACCCTGCGCCACAAACAGCGCTATATGAAATTCTGTCGAATCTCCTGCCGCAAGGGTAAACGGTCCGAAGGAGAATAGAAACGCTTTTTCCTCTGCAGTCGTGTCAACCCATCCTGTATTTGCCACCGGGTCTCCGGAATACATAAAGAGCGTAGGCAAGGCCGTGGACGGATCGATAATTGGAGCACCATTTTTCTTGTACCCCCTAAGATAATTGTATGCCTGTGGGGTGCTGTCGGGGTAAGAAAATGTGCTCGGCAGCGATGGGTTATACGAAACAAACGAATGTGGTACGACCGGTGGCACGAATCCATCCGGACTGCGCAGCACGAGCAGACCGACTGCCGGTGGTGTTGTCCCATACTCCGCGTCGGTGGCACGACCGTTGTAACAATATGCCAGTGCAAGCGACGTATCAACCCCGGTAACATCGTCCGTACTCTCGCCGATGTCGGGGTCGAGCCAGAGTGAAATGTACGCTGAGTCGATATCAAGCGTATCACGATTTGCAATCCGGAACTCCGCATAGACGGTATTATTCGGCGGGTTGTTGAATACATCCCCCGTAATGCTGTCACCGTAAACATATTGTTCAACTTCAACACCGAGCGACTTTGTATGGAATTCTCTTCCGACAATTCTGCCATCATTGTACACGCAAAAAATATTTTCTCCCCCCTTTTTGAGGGGCAATCCATACTGCGTCGGAGCCCCCTGGCTATCGGGCCAGGAATCAAAATCCGGCACGCCCGCAGTATCCGATTGTCGTATAGTATAAAACCGGAACGAAGAGTCCGTGGGATTACTGATAAACCTTGTTTGCATAATTCCGGGTTGGAAACAGGAGGTATCATACTGTACTGCTGCAATTCGGAGCGTGTCATTTACCTTCCCCGCAATCCATAATCCCCCGGTGTAGATGACATGATGGAAAGAGCCATTTGGCCACTCGAAGCCAGGACCTCCATTGAAATCGATAAGCTGACCGCTATTGCGCATCGTCATTCGGATGTTGTTTGCATCGAAATCGGTTCTTAAGTCGAGCATGGTTTTCATAAATACAAAACTGCTTCGCCCGGTGCTTGTCTGCCTTTGACCGGCAGATACGGTATTCGCAATGAGCATTAACAGTAGCAGAAAAATTATTCCCTTTGCGGGTAGTCTACGCCCCATCAGCAACAGTGTGTTAAGAAAATGGACGAATAAAAGAATGTACAATATGTACAAAAAAAAGGGAACATAAACAAAAAGGTCGGCATGTACCGACCTTTTTTGGTATCCTATCGGGAAAATCGTTCCCGCAATTCATAGAAACTCTACTTATTTACTCCATAGCTCACCTACTCATTTACTAACATACTCAACTACCTCTAACATCATTTTATCAAAACCATCTTCTTAATGCTCGTAAACGTACCACCGTTTTCTCCAACGCCTTCAACCGACATCCTGACAAAATACACGCTACTTCCCAATGTGCCGGCATCAAAGTATGCAGTATGTTCACCGGCGTCGAACTGCTTATTGTCGATAAGTGTTGCAACAACCTGTCCGAGGATGTCGTACACCTTCAGACTCACGTTACTCGCTACAGGCAGTTCAAATCCGATGGTTGTCGTCGGGTTAAATGGGTTCGGATAATTCTGCAACAGCGCAAATTGCTTCGGCAAACCGCGATGTTGAACGGAAAGAACAAGCGGACCTTCTTTTATCCACAATGAACCTTTGCCGCTCAGGTTCTTCTTCCCGAATAGAGAATATGATACAAAGCTGTTGCCGACAATATTCCATTCCACGTTGAGCGGGTACGCCGCCGATGCAAGCTGTATCGGAAAATCCATCGGTTTTTCAAATGACGCAGGATGAAGCTGAATAACCTGGTTCGACGCAAACCTTGCGTCAAACGCCCCGTCTACAGGAAGCGGGGGTGCTTCAAGCTCAGCATTGTTGTCCATTGCGCTTTCATCCCCAAAATACAATGTCTGATTCGAGCCATTTGCATCGGTAAGTGTGAGGCTATTCAGTTTTGTAAGATCGGGAACTCGAACCTGTGATTTTGGTACAGCAGCAGGCGGTTTGGTAAGAACAATCTGCCCTGCCGCCGACGCCTTCACCCAATATCCCTTTCCGGGCTTAAGAGTATCGACTGGGTGATATCCGTTCGCATACCCGTAAAACCCTGAAAGGGTAATTGAACCCGGTACAGCAGAAACATTACTCAGTGGCACCGGTCCCGAAATAGAGCCAATGAGGTTCCATCCTTTCACGATCGGACAGGTATCATTCAGCACGATATTTCCGGTAAATGTTGTTGTAGGACTGTTGGAAAATTTCAGCCAGTAGCCGTTACAGTACCCGAGCGTGTCCGTCGAGACATACCCGTGATTATAATAATATGCGCTCGTCTGTGAAGATGGAAACAGAATATTCCTTCGCAGGTCACTTACCTGAACAGGAACCGAGATAAGGTTCCATCGCCGGTCATAGGTAACATCAACCGAAGTCAGTGTTGCTGACGCCATAACATACTGACTAAAGTGATTCGTGGAACCGCACAAATATGGCCCCTGGAAATGTGCGCCCGGCACACTCTGTACACATTGTGATTGGTTCACTCTTGTCCCAAGCCGTGCGCCTATCGATTCAAAGCCCTCGGAGGTCGAATCGAACAGAAAACAAACATCGGCACTGAAAGAAACCGTCGGAAATTGCTGGATGTCCCAATAATCGTATCCGGATAGTGTCCGGAGCTGGGTATCACCGGGACAGACGGTTGCACCCGGCAGCGGGTCAAACCAGTGTGCCACGGTCACATCGAAGGTTCCTCCGATGCCATAGAACATTATCGTGCAGCCGGTTCCTGTAAAGTCGTACGAGCCCGGACTGCTGATCGTCCGGTGGAAAATGACCGGGGGAATAATTTGTTTATACTGGGGGTTCTGCTTTTGTTTGATGGAATCGTAATTCGCCGTTATGATCCAATCGTGAATTTCCTTCAGTGTCGGGTTGCGGTTCAAACTGTCCCGCAGTTTTCTCCAGCACTTCATCCATGATTCGGTGTATGCTCCCTGACCTGTTGTTATTGAATCGCCATCGTTTAATTTTCCATCACCATTCTTGTCGATAAACGTCACACTTCCCGAGCTTGTCTTGGTAGAATCGGCCGCAGTGAGAATAGTGACAGGAATGGGCTTTGATGTAAAACTCGGAATAGAGATGCCGCCGAAACAATTGTCGAGAATAAGGTCCTTGAACTTGAGACCCCCTCCTTTATTCAGCATCGTGGCAAGGACGGTGTAAGAGAGTTTGCCGTCAGTCAGAAACAAGCCTCCCCCGTTTGCCCGCATGCCATGACCGCTGTAATAAAAAATAATCGAGTTGCAATTGTGCGCGACTGTAGTATCTATCATTTTCTGGATATCGTCTTTTGAGGCATTGTTTTTCACCTGGACTTCGCTTGTCATGGCGCTCCCCCCTCCCGGTGCGGGCGTCGTCAATGCCGTCTTGATGGAATCGAGGTCGTTCTGCCATGCATTTGTTTCTCCCTTGCTTCCCGCTGCGCCGCCCACGAGGATACCGCATGTGTTCCCGCTTAACGCTCCAGTTGTTTTGAAGAGGATGAGGCGGTTCAACTGATCGTTCATCAGGTTTCCCCGCTGATGTTTGGGCACCGCGTATGGCGGTTCTGGCGTCCCGGTATAGTTCCCGTAAATGATGCTTGTACTGTCTTTGTATCGTTCCTCAATCGTGCTCCATTTCTGAAACGGACTCAGACTCGGTGGTTTGATCACCGGCCACCAATCGACGTTATACACCTGTATTGATGCGGTAACACCATCCACGAGGACAAACTGACAGGGATGAGCAAACCGTATATCCCCCGTGAGGTCAATCCAGAAGAACCACTGGCTTCCGCTTACAGGATAAACTGCAGTGCTTTCTACCGTGGTGAGAGTATATCCTGACGTTAAGGTGGAGTCACTGCCCGGAGGGTCATACAAAAAAGCGACCAGGGTATTTTTGTATGCGCTTGGATTAATCACCTGCGATATCACGCGGGCAATTGCACTGTCCCGTGTAAATGGGAGAGTGGTAAACTGCAGGGTTGTTCCGAATGAAGAGCCGTCAATGTTGTTTGCTGCAGCACGAAACGCATATGTTGTATTGGGAATAAGGCTTGTCAGCGTTTTGTTCAGCGAAACCGCACCGTTACCACTGCCCATATTTTGTTTTGCAGTCGAGTCAGTCAATGTGGGAGAGATTCCCCACTGGAACCATCCGCTCGTCGACGTACCCATGGGATCGACGGTACCGTGGAGCGTCGCTACAGTCGCACCGACTGTTGTTGCAGCACTTGTAACGGCGTTCGGGGCGGTAGCAACACTATTAATAAAATTGGGTTTGAAATTTCTGTATGCACCTTTTGGACCTTGCGCGTGGAGAGTAGAAAAAATACACGTAGTAAGAAAAATAAACAAAACAGAAGAACGCTTCATAAAAACCTCCTGGTTAAAGGTTCTTAAGATGGTCGCGCTTACAAGGCGACCACGTTTGGTAACAGAAGAACTAATCTCTGTTATGGAGACAACAGGAAAAAATTTATTTCAACAATAACATTTTTTTCGAAAGAACATCTTTCCCGGCTGTTAACGTGTAATAGTACACGCCGGACGCGAAGCCGGATCCATCAAATACTTTGTCGTACGTACCCGGAGACAGCTCTTGATTGACGAGGGCCGCAACTTCCCGCCCGATGTCATCGAACACCTGAAGACGGACAAGCGATCTGTCTGTAATGGAAAACGAAATTTTCGTCGTTGGGTTAAATGGGTTGGGAAAATTCTGTGCAAGCGAAAAGTTTGTCGGGTAAGACGGCCGGTCATCCTGAACAGCGACAGGCGCGTTCGTCTTGAATAACCCCCTGCCGTGTGTTGCAGCGAAGAGAACAGCATCGCTCCTCAAATCCAGATCATCCACAGAAACATTAGGAAATCCTGTAGTCTGCTGCGTCCAATTTGTTCCGGCATTGACAGATTCAAAAATACCGAGGTCAGTGCCGACAATCAGGTGACTGCTGTTCGCAGGGTCTATCACTATCGCATTCACTGGCAGGTCGGGCAAATCGCCGCTCGCATTCGTCCATGAGACTCCTGTGTTGACGGTCCGATATACGTGAGAGGTTCCATATCCTGAAAAAGTTACATACGCATGCGAAGCATTGCCGGGCTCTATAGCAAACGATTTCACATGACGATCGGGCAGGGTGCCCGTAACATCGTTCCATGTTGAACCGGTATTCGTCGTAACCTGAACTTTTGCCGTTGCGGTAGTGCTTCCGCTTGTTCCGACATAGATTGTTGCGGAAGATGTCTTCGCTACAGCGATGGCTGTGATCGTTGCATTCTGACCCGCCGCGTCTCCGGTGAGGTCACCGCTGATTGCCGACCACATTCCTGCGCCGTTTGTCGTCCGGTAAATCTTATACGTTCCTGCAACGAGGTTTTGTGAATTCGACGGATCCATCACGAAAGGAGCTATAAATTCACAGCGGTCTGAAGTGCCGTCGCCCTGATTGTTACCCGCAGCGGGAATACCGCTGATCATCCTCGACCACGTCCCTCCCACACCTGAACTTGTGGATTTCTGAATACAAAGATACACGTACTCGGTGTACATTGTTGTTGGAGTGGTGAAATCAATCGCGGTGAATCCGCCGTCACCGGGGAATACCTGAGTCCACGATGTCGTTCCTGTCGATTTTACGGTCCCATTGTCCTGGGAGCCTGCTAGATAGGTCGTCAAGGTTGGATGCACAGCCGCACTGTACATTTGTGTAATACCGAGATTGTTATTCACCGCAAAGAATGTTGAGCCGCTGTTCGTCGATTTGAACATACCACCGTCGTTTCCCACATACAATAAATTCGTGTTCGTTTTATCAAACACGAGTGCGTGCTGATCGACATGTGCTTTCGGTGGACCGCTCGGATCGGACACCTGCGTCCAACTGTTCCCACCGTTTGTAGTTTTAAAAAGATCAATTCCTCCTATCACAACTGTGTTCGGATCGGTTGGATGAACCGTTATCACATTGTTATACCATCCCTGTCCACCCAGATGTGTTTCACCCGTCGAGACATCACTGGGCTTGGTAACCGGATTCCAGGATACTCCACCATCCGTCGATTTTTGGATACTATGTGTCTGATGAGTTGTTGCAGAGTCGAACACCGCATAAACAATAGAAGCATTGCTCGGAGCTATTGCCAGACTGATACGGTTATATCCTGCGGTCGGCAAACCACCGCTCAGTTTTGTCCAGCCTGAACCGCCGTTTGTAGTTTTATAAATTCCGTCGGTCGCAAAAAGACCGAATGCCGAATACATGATATTTGCGTTTGTCGGATCTGCAACGAGATCTACACAAAATGAAGACGTGGTAGCAATCGCAAGTTTCGTCCAGGAAGTGCCTGCATCGGTAGATTTCCAAATGCCACCGTCTAACGCTGCAAAAATAACACTTGTGTTATCAGACCGAATCACAAGTTTGTTAATATAATAGTAACCATAATTCGGATCGGGTGTGCTAAAATTAGTTTTTAATGCCCAGCTCGCGCCGGCATCAGTAGACTTCAATACGCCTGCGCCGCGCAGCGCATCAACGTTGAAATATCCTTCGCCTGTTCCAGCGTAAATGACGCTGGAATTTGTTGGATCGATTGCAAGGCAGCCGATAACGAGATTAGAAGCGACGTCGCTTATCGGAGACCAGGATGTCCCCGCATTAGTTGTCTTCCAGATTCCGCCGCTCACCGAGCCGCAGTACATCACGTTCGAATTTGTGGGATCAATCACTATCGAACGGACTCTGCCTCCGATGTTTACAGGACCGAGTTCACTCCATGAAAGCGAAGTGGACGAGGATGATTTCTGGAAATTATTTTGTTGAATATGTTTATATGCCTTCTCTCGCCATTCTTCTGGAATATGTCCGAAAGGATATGCCCGTTGATTATTGTACCACTGCATTGCCTGGAGGGCATACGAGGCTTCCAGTCGCTCGTTTTCAAGTCGTGAAGACCGGTTGCTGATTGTGCTCTTTTTACTACCGAGAAAAACCCCACCAGTAAAAACAACGAGAGTAATAGCAACGTGGAAAAAGAATGTTCGCATGATTTTCCCCAATTAAACTCTTCGAAAAGTACAATCAATATGCAGAGGATTTCATACAAAATCAACAGGAACGTGAATGTGATATTTCCGGAAATGCTTATCTCCCTTAGGTTTGCACAACTGAGAAATAAACCCTATCTTTTATCACAAAATTTGCCCATCCATGTAAGATATTGCAAAAAGTTGAGAAGAATTCATTTCCGACAATTCCCCGGGGTGATCGTCCTCGCTGCATACGTTTTGATTGCAGGAAGGCTTCAGACCGCACATTCCCAGGATGCCAAAGAAAACGCTGAATTTAAGCTCGCAGTCAACCTGTACAATGACAGGATGTTCGACCTGGCGGGACAGCAATTCAGGAATTTCATTGCCGCTTATCCGAACACTTCACAAGGAATTGAAGCGCGTTTCTATCTCGGCCTCACACAGATGAAGCTCAAACAATATGATGAAGCGCGTACGACGTTTCAGAACTTTGCGCTGGCATACGTCGACCACCCGAAAGCGCCGGACGCCTGGATGAACGTCGGCAACGCGTTTCTGGCATTGCACAATGAACGGGAAGCGGCTTCGGCTTACGAGCGCGTGAAAGTGTTTCACGCAAAGAGTCCTCTTGCTGCGGAAGGACTTTTGAATGCTGCGCAACTTTACCGACAAATCGGTGAACGGGAACATGCGAAGCAGGTGTTGCGCGCAATCATCCAGGACTACCCCTCGAGCAAAAGTGTTCTGCCCGCCCGCCTCGCTATCAGCGAGATGTATGCGGATGAGGGTCAGACAGATTTGGCGGAGCGCGAAGCGCGCCATGTCGTTGAAAGCGATGTTGCGGGTTCCGTAAAAGCGAGCGCACTCTTCGCCATTGGCAAGCTGAAAGAATCGTTATGCCTGTTCGACGATGCAGAAACGATCTTCAAGAATATTACCGGAACTTACAAGGAAGCTCCCGCAGCTCTCTCTGCTAACTTTGAGCTCGGTAAACTGGCGTTGAGCTTAAGAAATTCTGACGTAGCTATCGAGTACTTTAAAAAAATCGTCAACGAGGATGGTGCGGATGATTCGCTCCGTGCCAAAGCGATGTTTGAAACCGGTTCCGCATATGCGGAACTCCGCCGCTATCCGGACGCGGAAAAATATTTTGACCTCGTCGTTTCCACGTTCCCCAAAAATAATCTCGTTGATTCCGCTCTCTTCGAAGCCGCTGGTTGCGCGTTCCTCAACGTAAGCTATGATGCAGCACTTCATCACCTTAAGAACATTCTCTCGAACCCTTCTTCCCCACTGCACCCCCGGGCATTGATCCTTGCGGCGGAAATCTGCGATGCATCCAGGAATTATAGTGAATGCGTGAAATATTATTCATTGTTCCTCGACTCATACCCTGACCATCCCTATTGTCCCAAGGCCATACTGCAGCTCGGAGATATCTATGAACGTCAATTCAAGGATTACAGAAAAGCAATGATGTTGTATGACCAGGTGGTGCAAAAATTTCCAACGTCATGGCTCATAGTCTCTATATTCCAAGGCATCGGCCGGTGCCAGGAAAGTTTAGGGGATTACGAGGGAGCATTAAAGGCATATCAGGAGGAACTAGAAAGGTATCCGGCAAACGACAATAGTGAGTACCTGCGAAAGCACATCACATTTCTCCAACATCATCGTATCAAGAACAGGGACAGCGGGATGGAAAAGCTCGCGCTGCTGGTTGGTGAGGTGCTCACCCAGAAATCGAAAGGAGAATTATCGTTACGACTCGGAAAAATTTATTTTGACGACCTGAAGGATTATCCTGCCGCCGCAAAACAATTCGGCGCCGCTATCGACAACGGGCTTGACGAACAACAGTTCATTGATGCATACTACTACCGTGCAAGGTCGTACCACCTCCAATCTGAGATCGACTCTTCAGCAGCTGACCAGGCCATTCTGTATTATGATGCGTTCCTGAAGCAATTTCCGGCAGCTCGATGGAATGATGAGGCGGCGTTTTATAGTTTCACGTTGAAGTCAGCCAGGAAAACTCCCGCGGAAATCATTCTTCTCGGAGAAACATTCCTGAAAAACCATCCATCTGCACCATACCGTGATGAAGTATATTACGCGGTCGGCTTCAATTCTGAACACCTGGGAAAACACGCTGAAGCAAAAGCTTACTATGAGCATATTCTATCCGAATTCCCAAATTCGCAATTAAAATCAAGCGCTCTTTATCGAGCGGGCAGCTCATATCTGCAGCTCAACAAGCCCGATTCGACGGAGTTATACTGGAAAACTGCGGCACAAGTTAAACCTCCTGACGAGTCAGCCCTATGGGCAATGTTTAATCTGGCTCAGCGATATCTGCAACATGGACAGTATCAGGAAGCAGAGTCTTTGATGAAACGTATCTCGACTGAATTATTCTACTGCGGCGTAGCGCAGCAGACAGAAGTCACGTTGGCCGACATTTACCTTGCAAACGCAGAATTCGACCACGCCATTGGCTTAGTGCATGAGGTGCTGCTTCATCAGGAGGCAAGGTCGTTTCCTACCAGCCTCCCATTTAATACTCTGATTGACGCCCAACTCATTTTCAAACTTGCAACGGCGTATGATAAAAAAGGAGACAAGCAGCTGGCCAGCCGATACTACAGTAAGTTCCTGTTTAGCGCTCGTACTGGAAAAAACATAGGCAATGCTTTTTACGCGCTTGGCATTCTTGCACGAGCACAAAACAGAACTTCAGATGAGTCTGCGTATTTCAGGCAGGCGGCAAAATCGGGCGGTGAGGATACGGTATCGCGCGACGTTGCTGACCTCCTGTTCCAGACTGAAGAATATTATCCGGCTCTAGGACAATACATGCGTCTCGCGCAATCGTCCGACAGCCTTGCCACGCGTGAAAAGTACTGGTCAAGAGTTATTGTGTCGTACCTCAGACTGGACAGTATCAAGACGGCACAAGGGCTTATTGCTGACTTTGAGAAGACGTACGGCAAGGATAAATTGTACCGTCCGGAATTTGAGTACGAGCGGGGCGCCCATTACTACAGAAGACAGGATTATGTCAACGCCAGGAAGATTTTTGAAAAACTTGCGGATGACTTCAGCGATACGCGCTTTGGACCGTGGGGACAATATTACCTCGGCAAGATTTCGGAAGTGAACAGCAAGCTCGATGAGGCCGCCAAGAAGTATGAATCGGTCCTCAAGAAATATCCATCATCGGACGTTATCCCGAGGGTATTGCTGTCACTCGGAAATATGCACTTTAACGCCGAACGGTTTGAAGAGGCTATTCGTTATTACCAGCGCATCACCGACACACCCAATACCGCCGGCGATATTCTCCCGTATGCGATGAACAATCTTATCGAGGCGTATGAATCGACAAAGCTGTATGATGCCTCCCTCAAGACAGCGAAAGACTTTATCGAGAGGTATCCGAACGATGAAAGCGTCATCGACAAGAAAATAAAAATCGGTACGCTTTATACAAAGATCGGTTATTACGACCAGGCAGTTCTCCATTTTCAAAACCTCCTCGACGAAGCGGGGAGTCTGCTCGAAGCGGAAATACGTTATGACATCGGCGAGGCGTATTACTACAAGGGAGAATATGAGCAGGCAATTTTGGAATTTCTTAAAGTACCATATCTTGTATCGAAGCAAGGAAAAGTAAACTGGACTGCGACCTCATTTTATATGGCAGGTCAGTCGTACGAGAAAATGTCACGGTTTAGTGAGGCAATAGACATGTACCAGCAGATTATAGAGCGGCCGGGCATCGACGCAACGTTCAAAGCGGGGGCGAAAAAGGAAATTGACCGCGTGAAATCTCTCATCAAAAAAACGAACTGACGATGTTCGATCAGGAAACAGAACTAATTGTCAAGACTGTTCTTCTGCGAACCATCAGCAATCAACAGATGATCGCCGTAAAAGACATCCTCGCGGCGGATATTCCGTATCCCCTCAAAACGTTCATCCGTGCTGACGTGGAACTGATGCTCCTGGATGAATGGCATCATTATCAGAAAGTGAGCCGGTTTGCGTTTTCACACCCCGAAGTCCAAAGCCTGCAGCGGCAGATGAATTCTGTCCTCGTGCTGCACTATTCGTTCGAACGTGCGGATTTTCTCCAGAGGCTCGACGACACGGTCCACCTCATCATTAATTACCTGATCCGCCCGCAATGGACGCTCGCGAATGTCCTGTTCGAGAAAGAAGAAACAATTGCCGCCAAGGCGCTCATGCGGATGCTGCGGTACTTTGGACCCTATGAATACCTGAAAGACATCATCGTTCGGTATATTCAGGAAAAACATGCGACGTCATTCCGTCGTGAAGAGTTTACTAAATTTCTCTGGAAAATCGATGGCGAATACATCCGCCGCAAAACCGGCGATGAAGTGTCAAGAATAATGTCACCAATTTTTGAATTCCTTGACTTCCCGAAAAACACTGGCGTCAAATGCCTGCCTGTTAAGGGACTCATGAAATTTTTCGAAGACAAAGGGATGATCTCCGTTCTGAACAGACTCGAAGGTGAACTTGTTCAGGGGAAAAACGAACTGAACCGCCGTGAAACCGGCGAACTTCTTGATGATATCCGGCGAACCTCCGGAGCGTTTGAAATTGAACAACCGGAAGAACCGACACCCGTCCTGACCGATTCTTCTCAAGTATCGTCGCCACCCGCACTGCTGGAGGCCATACGTACAATCACTATCGATGAAGACAACCGGCGAAAATTTACGAAGAAAATTTTCCTGGAGGACGACCAGGCTTTCGCTGACGCACTACAGGCTCTTCACACGCTTCCGACCTGGAAGCAGGCTTCTGTGTTTATCGATGAGATTTTTATTAGAAACAATGTCGACCCCTACAGTTCGGAAGCAAAACGCTTCATCGAGGTTCTCTTTCAACAGTTCCATCCGCAGACATAACTTTTCGATGAACGCCACACTCTGGTCTCAAACAAACCCTTATCCGTATTCCCAATTAGAACAGAACCGTTATGTTTATCGATCAGGCAGAAATCGTTGTCATTGCCGGTAGCGGCGGGAATGGTATCATCAGTTTCCGGAGGGAAAAATATATTCCAAAAGGCGGGCCCGATGGAGGAAATGGAGGAAACGGGGGCAGTATCATCATCCGCGCGGACAAACAGCTTACCACGTTAATGGATTTCCGGTACAAAAAAACCTACAGGGCGCAAAACGGAGAGAATGGAATGGGTGCAAATAAAACGGGAAAATCCGGTGAGGATACTATTATTCGTGTACCGGCGGGAACACTCGTCAAAGATAACGCAACAGACACGATGTACGCAGACCTCATTCATCACCGTGATGAAATCATCATCGCACGCGGAGGCAAGGGCGGTAAAGGCAACCAGGAATTTGCAACGCCCAGCAATCAGGCTCCGCGAATAAAAACCGACGGAACAGCCGGTGAAGAAAAGACTGTACAGCTTGAGCTCAAACTCCTCGCCGACGCGGGCCTTGTCGGCTTCCCCAACGCCGGGAAATCAACGCTCATTTCAAGAATATCTGCCGCGAAACCGAAAATTGCAGATTACCCTTTCACCACTCTCATTCCCAATCTTGGAATCGTCAGGTATGGTGAATATAAAAGTTTCGTCGTCGCGGACATGCCGGGGCTTATTGAGGGCGCACATCAGGGAAAAGGCCTCGGTATACAATTCCTTCGGCATATCGAACGGACACGCCTGCTCGTATTCCTCATCGATTGCACGACCAAGCATCTGAAGGATCAGTACAAAACACTCATCCATGAGTTAGCTTCATTTAACAAGGAGATGCTGAAGAAGCCTCAAATAATCGCGATAACCAAAATGGATGTGGCGGACGATACATTGAGGAAAAGGATTAAGAAAGAAGCATTCTCCAAAAAAATACCCGTTGTCCAGATTTCCGCCGTTACAGGTGAAGGAGTAAAAGAACTGCTGGATATGATGTGGAAAAAACTTTCGAGCGATTAATCGACGATAACAATTAACGGATCATCAGGATATGGGCAGAGCATTTGAATTCAGGCGGGCGCGAAAAGAAAAACGCTGGGGGAAAATGGCTGTAGCCTTTACTAAACTCAGTAAAGAAATTACCCTTGCCGCAAAAAAAGGTGGACCTGACCCCGCATCGAACCTTCGACTGAAAGTAGCAATTGAAAGCGCCAAATCAGAAAACATGCCGAAAGATAAAATCGAAACGGCCATCAAAAGGGCCACATCCAAAGAAGCAGCTCTTGAAGAAGTAGTGTATGAAGGATACGGTCCCCACGGGATCGCTATCATCGTGGATACGGCCACAGATAACCCTACCAGAACTGTCGGCAATATCCGAAGCTACTTTACCCGTTGGGGCGGAACCCTCGGCACAACCGGGTCGCTCGGTTTTCTCTTTGAGAGAAAAGGAGTCATCCAGTTCGCAGCCGGAGGCGTCAACCTGGAAGAGCTGGAATTAGAACTGATCGACCACGGCGCTGAAGAGTTTATCGTCGAAGAGAATGTTGTTTATGTTTATACGAATTTTAACGATTTTGTTGGAATGCAACGCGCACTCGAACAAAAAGGGATGGCCATAGCAAGTGCTGAATTGCAACGCATCCCGACGACAACGACTGAATTACCGGAAGAAAAAACAAAAGAAGTCAACGAACTTATTGAACGCCTCGAGGAAGATGAAGATGTGCAGTCGGTGTGGCATACGATGAAATAAACGGGAAGAATGTTCCTTGTTTTCGTCTCAAATTATCCCTACATTGGGGGAGTTTTCCGCCATCAACCTTTGTTACGCACTTTGAAAAATTATCCCGATGAACATTTTCAAAAAGATTGAACGGCACGAGCAGGTTATTTTCTGCTCGGATAAGAAATCAAATCTCTCGGCAATTATTGCCATTCACAATACGACACTCGGACCTGCATTGGGCGGAGCGCGTATGTGGACATACAACACAGATGAGGATGCATTAAACGACGCATTGCGCCTCTCCCGTGGAATGACGTACAAGGCAGCGATCGCCGGCCTGAATCTCGGCGGAGGAAAAGCAGTTATCATCGGTGACCCGAACAAGGATAAAACGGAAACCCTCTTTCGGACCTACGGCCGCTTCGTCGAAGGGCTCGCCGGACGGTACATCACCGCGGAAGATGTCGGAACGAGCGTTCATGATATGGAGTGGGTAAGGATGGAAACGAAATATGTTACCGGTATCGACCGTGCGCTCGGTGGCGGCGGCGACCCATCCCCGGTCACAGCGCTTGGCGTGTACCATGGCATGAAAGCATGCATGAAAAAACTCACCGGAAACGATTCCCTGAACGGAAAGAGAGTTGTGGTGCAGGGGGCTGGACATGTTGCGTCAGCGTTGTGCGATCACCTTGCGAAAGAAAACGCAAAAATCATTGTCACCGATATCTACGAAGAAAAAGCGCAAGAAGTCATTCGCCGGACAAAAGCAAAGTATGTACCCCCGGATAAAATCTACGACAGCGAAGCAGATATCTTTTGCCCCTGCGCCCTCGGCGCCGTCATTAACGACAAAACCATTCCTCGTCTAAATGTAAAGGTTATTGCAGGAGGGGCGAACAACCAGCTCGCCGACGAGAACAAACACGGACATATGCTCGCGGAACGAGGTATTATGTATGCCCCAGATTATGCAATAAATGCGGGAGGACTGATCAGCGTTGCGAATGAGCTTGAGGGATACTCCCAGGAACGTGCGATGAAACAGGCGGAAGGCATTTACGATAACCTTCTCAAAATCTTTGAAATATCAGAACAAGAAAAAATTCCCACCTTTGAAGCTTCTAATCGATTAGCTGAAGAACGTATAACAAGTATAGGTCGTATCCGAAATCTCTATGCAGGGGCGTCAGAGTTCGTCGGACGACTCGGCGACACCGACCATAAAAAGGGAGTACAATAGTGTGGAAAACTGACCCCGGAGTGACAGTCGTATGACCGTCTTCAGACGGCGCCTGACGAGGGAAAAAGTCCTACAGGTATTGTATGCGTACGAGATGTCGAAAGAACCGATCGCCCTTATCATGGAAAGCAACCTTGGTGAACTCAAATCTGAAAAAGAAGATTTCGAATTCGCGCAGAAGCTCATCTATGAGGTTGTTCAGCACCAGGAAGAATCTGACCGCATTATTAAATCAAAAGTCGCACACTGGGAATTTAACCGGATCGCGCTCATCGATAAAATCATTTTAAATATAGGGATTTGTGAACTATTATATTTCCCCGATATTCCACCCAAGGTCACTATCAATGAAGCAATTGAAGTGGCAAAAGCATTCAGTACGGAAAAAAGTGGAAAATTCGTAAACGGTGTCCTCGATGCAATCCTCGAAGACCTGCGTACCTCCAATGCTCTCCACAAGACCGGCCGCGGGTTAATCAACGAATCTGCACAACCGGAAAAAACCAGTCCGCCCCGTCACCCTTCAGCGAAAGGTAAATGAGTTCCACGGGTGACGTGCGTTCAAACCGCAGTACCATCTTTGCGTGGACACTCTTCGATTTCGCAAACACCGCATTTTCAGTTATCATCGTTACAGTCATTTTCTCCCGATACTTTGTCAACCACGTTGCCAGCGGGCAGCATTGGCTATGGGGCCTCGCCGTCAGCCTCTCGATGATTTGCGCCGCCGTACTTTCTCCACCGCTGGGTGCCGCTGCAGATTTTTCGAGAAATAGAAAACGCTACCTCCTCCTTTTTACGGTAGTGTGCATCATCTGTACGGCACTCCTCTTCTTTGCGCGCGAAGGAACAGTCGTTCTTGCGATTGCTCTTTTCGTTATTGCGAATATCGGTTTCGAAGGAGGGTTGGTCTTTTACGATGCGTTCCTTCCAAGCCTCACATCGAGGAACTCCTACGGCAGGGTTTCCGGATACGGTTTTGCAATGGGATATCTCGGGGCGCTCGCCGTTCTTCTCATTGTCAATTTCATGCTGCCCGACGCTTCACACCCGGAGTATCTCATGTACATTCGGCTTTCGTTTGTTGTGGCAGCTGTTTTTTTCTTCCTGTTTTCCTTACCGTTGTTTTTATTTGTGCCGGAGCCGCCTCATTCTGCCATGCAGCAGACATCGTATTTGAAAGCGGGGATCCGCCAGGCGAACAGTACATTCAGAGCTTTTTTCATCGAAAAAAAATACCCATCGATCTCGAGATTTCTGATATCATTTTTCATCTACAATGACGGCATACTGACGGTCATCGCTTTCGCCGCAATTTTCGCGGAGAATATTTTACACATGTCGGACAGCGACATTATCACGTTTTTCGCAATTGTACAAACGAGCGCCGTGATTGGATCGCTGATATTCGGGTTCATCACAGATAAGATCGGGCCGAAAAGAACAATTACCGTAACGCTCCTCATCTGGACCGGTATCACTATCGGAGCATATTTCGTTACCTCCGTTGCAACTTTTTATATTGTCGCGATGTGCGCGGGTATGGCTATCGGCTCGTCGCAATCTGCAAGCAGAAGCCTGATGGCATTGCTCACACCGAAAGAACGTGAAGCAGAATTTTTCGGATTTTACGATGGACTCTGCGGTAAAGCCTCTGCTGTGATCGGGCCGTTTGTCTACGGGCTGATTGCAGACGTATTCAATGAGCGTGTCGCTGCACTATGCATCGGAGCATTTTTTATCACGGGAATGCTGGTCTTGCAGGGTGTTTCTGAACCGGAACGGTCAAAGCCCGCACCAGCAACTCAATGACGAAACGTTATCGTGCTTTCGGCTGTTGTAATGTTCGGTGGAAGAATTTATGCTTGTCTTTTACGCGGTTTCTTAGTAATTAAAAGGAACAATGGAACTCGATACTCGATGAACAGACTTTTTTTGGTAATTGCCATTAGTATGCTCTTTTCGTTCTCCACGAAAGCAGGAGACAATGGGCATACAGGAAATAAGTACGTAACGTGTGAGGTCGCGCTTCGGCAAAAACTTTTGCGACCGGGTTCAACCGCTCAACTGCTCATTTCCTTAAAACCCATGAAAGGAATTCATGTCAATGGAACACCCCCTGTTGAAGTCAAGCTCGACAGTACCGGTTTCATAGACTCTGTCGGCACTCCGCAAATTCCCCAAATGAAAAAGACCGGTTATGTCGACACGGAGAAAAAAATTACCATCAACGTCATCCTGTCAAAAAATCTCACGAGCAGCAGTTACCCTATTAAAGGGATTCTTACCTATTATTTTTGTTCTGATGCAGAGGGATGGTGCAGCAGGTTTAAACAACCTATCAACCTTACGGCCGAGGTAAAAAATTAATTGCCGATGTCGAACGTATATTTTATATCAGATATTCATCTCGGGTTAGGGTCAAAAGAGGAGGAGCGTGAAAAAGAAAGCCGGTTGATAAATTTTTTGACAAGAATTCAAGCTGATGCAAATCAGTTGTTTATCGTTGGCGACCTGTTTGACGCCTGGTTTGAGTACCGGACAGTTATCCCGAAAGGATTTCACCGATTGCTTACAAAACTTCAGGACCTCACACAGCGTGGCGTCGCGGTCCATTATCTTGCCGGTAATCATGATTACTGGATCCGGGATTATTTTCGGGAGGAATTGGGAATACAGACTTATCATGAGGCATTCGATACAGTCATCGATGACAAGAACGTCTACATCCATCATGGCGACGGACTTGCAGGCAAGGATACAGGATATAAAATATTGAAGAAAATATTGAGGAATCCTTTTAATATTTGGTTGTATTCCTGGCTTCATCCGGACATCGGTATCACACTGGCACGTTCTTCTTCAAAAAAAAGCCGTCATTACACTTCCTCCAAACAATATGGGGACGAGGACGGCATGGTCGCACTGGCAACGCGTAAAATTGAAGAAGGGTTCGATATCGTTGTTATGGGGCACCGTCATTTGCCGATGTGCAGGGAAATAAAAAACGGGATATATATCAATCTTGGCGACTGGATCACACACAACACGTATGCCCGGATGGAAGACGGACGGATCGAATTGACAACCTGGAATCAGTGAGCACACCTATGGCAAACGGAACACCATTCTATCAACGCAGAAATATTCTTCTCGGAACGGGAATAACGGTCGCCGCTCTCTTTGTTGTTTATATTATTTACCTCATTTCCGGCTTACCATCGTTAGAGCAGCTTGAAAATCCCAAGCCTGAGCTTGCGACGAAAGTGTATTCCATCGACGGCGAAGTGCTCGACCAGTTTTTCATCAAGAATCGTACTCAGGTTGTCATGGACCAGCTCCCTCCCTACCTGGTCAACGCGCTCATCGCGACAGAGGATAAGAATTTTTACGATCACTGGGGGGTGGATTTTCCGAGGTTCATGCGGGCGATGGTGAAAAATATTTTGACCCTTCGGCTCCGCGAAGGAGCAAGCACGATTACACAGCAACTCGCGCGAAACTTATATGAGCTTAAAGGTGCCCATGAATCTGTCTTCGGCAAAATGACACGGAAAATCCGGGAATTCATTACTGCGATTCAAATAGAGCGGAATTATACTAAATCTGAAATTCTCGAGATGTATCTCAGCGTGGCATATTTTGGAAGAAGTGCGTACGGCATTGCATCAGCGTCACAAATCTATTTCGGGAAAAACCCGGATAATCTTTCCCTCAGTGAAACAGCATTACTTATAGGAATGCTGAAGGGACCAGGGACATTCGACCCGTTCAAACATCTTGAGAAATCCATCAACCGGCGAAACACGGTGCTAAGTCAGATGGTCAAATACGATTATATCTCTGAGAAAGAGGAAACGTCAGCAAAAAATGAAACACTCGAATTTCGCCCTGCCGACGAACAGTTTTATGCAGGTATTGCGCCGCATTTTGTTGAGTGGATCCGGCAACAGCTGCTTCAGAAAACGGAGAAATACGGATTCGACCTCTATCGCGACGGGCTTTCTGTTTATACAACGCTTGACAGCCGGATGCAACGCTATGCAAACAAGGCTGTCGAAGCGCATCTCGCCGAATACCAGCACATGTTCGATTCAAGCTGGAGCTGGAAAGATCATAAGCCTGAACTGGCGCAGGTAATTAACTCCGGCATACGGGCATCAACACTGTACCGCGAGGCAGACCCCGAACGAAGGGACAGTGTTTTCAGAGCGTTACGGAAAAACCAGCATTTCATTGATTCCCTCAAGAAAACTGCTCAACGCATCGAAGTCGGGTTTGTCGCCATCGACCAGAAAAACGGGAATATACTTGCAATGGTCGGAGGAGCGAATTTCAAAAACTTTAAGTACGGGCTTAACCATGTAACCCAAATTCGTCGTCAGCCGGGCTCGGCGTTCAAGCCCTTTGTCTACACTGTCGCTATTGATAATGGATATCCACCCTGTTTTGAATTACTCAACCAGCCCGTTACAATTATGATGGCGGACGGAAAGCGGTGGGCGCCGGAAAATTTCGACCATTCGATTGGGGGAAAGTTTACGTTGCGGGAGGGAATCAAACATTCCATCAACCTTGTCGCCATCCGTGCAATCATGGAAATCGCCCCCGTCCAGCAGGTCATCGAATATGCTCATCGCATGGGCATCAAAAGCGATCTTCCTCCGTACGAATCACTTGCCATCGGCACGGGAGAAGTACAGCCGCTTGAGATCGCTGCTGCTTATGGCGTGTTTCCAAACGAAGGGGTGTACGTCGAACCGATTTCCATTCTCAAAATTGAAGATAAAGCCGGAAATATACTGGAAGAAAATCAGGCAACAAAGCGGGAGGTCCTTAGTCCTGAAACTTCATACCTGATGACGAGCATGCTGGAAGATAATGTCAACGGCGGGACGGGGGTCCGCGTACGTAATTATTTTACCAAGCCAGCTGCAGGAAAGACCGGAACGACACAAGATTACGGTGACGCATGGTTTATCGGATTCACGCCGCATATCACTGCAGGCGTCTGGGTGGGGTTCGACAATAAGAGCATTCATTTTACTACCAGCGACGGGCAGGGCGGCCGGGCAGCAGCTCCAATCTGGGGAAGGTTCATGAAAAGCGTGTACGATGACCCTAACATCAGCATGCCGCTCGACTATTTCGTCCAGCCCGAAGGTGTGGAGCGCGACACAATTTGCGTCGAGACAAAAAAAATTGCAACTGAATTCTGTCCGGAGCGGACTGAGGAAGTATTCAACAAAAAATACCCGCCGGGCAAATGTCCCAAACATACCTCTGCCCTCTGGCGAGAAGAAAAATCGGGTAAAAACTCAATTAATTTCTAACGAAAAGAAACTGCAAGAACCACCCGCGGCGGGATTTCTACTCCGAAAAATCCTCCGAAAAAATATTACCATCTTCGCCTGACAGGGACTCCCCTTCATCGGCACGCAATTTCTTTACAAGGAAAACGACTGGAATTGCAACCAGCGCCGCAATTCCCACTATTTTCAGGAATGTCTTTATGCTTTTATCTTCATCCATAGAATCAACACCTTGTACTTATCAGAATATATTATATAACTCCTCGGAGGTTTTTACCGTGACGACTATCACGCCTTCCGGTTGAGCGTGCGGTTAACCTCTTCGCCGATAAATTGTACACTTATGGGGAACTACAGGAAACTAAATAAGAGAAATGATTTACTGCGGAGATAACAGATCCCGCACTCGCGCAACTAAATATTCAAAGTCAAATGGTTTTGTTATATACTCGGAAACACCCACTTTTTTTGCATACACCATCGCATCTATGTTATTAAATGCCGTAAGAAAAACTACCGGCACAGATGCAAGAGCACTCTGTTTCCGCACAGCTTCGAAAAAATCGAACCCATCCATCCCCGGCAATTTGATATCGGCAAGAATCAGGTCGGGGACATTGGTTTGCACTACTTGCAGCGCCTGTTCGGCGTCTTCAGCTTTGAGAACGTTATACCCCTGATCGGTGAGCAAGTTCCCTACAGAGAAAAGAAGCTCCTGTTCATCTTCAAGAAACAATATCGTTTTCACCTGTTCAAACGCCTGACGTTGGACACGATACGTTTATTAGCCTGCTTCCAGGACACAACATGAATATACCCGATTAGGCACACAAAATCAAGGAATCATTTACCACGGGTACAATCTATGGTGTAAATATTCTATTCCGCGAGCATGTAAATCTGGGAAAGGTCGCGGCTCGTAGTGTGGAAAATAGGCATGACAGCAATTTTCCCTATTTTTCCGATACTCTTTTCAAGATACCGAAGCTCGTTAAATTTCTCGATCGTTTCTGTGTCGGGAGTACACTTAAACCCTGCTTCACGCATCATCAGGATTCCTTTTGAACGCACAGCCAGTTCTGTATGCAAACGCAGCAGGCACAACATATCTGCAATAATTTCTCCGGGAAATTTTTCCTTTAACGAATGCAGATACTTCCCGATATTTGATTCCCCGAGGTTGCCAGTCATAATCAATTGTAGTATTTCCATATCGGTATCTAATCCTACACCAAGCCACTCGCGTGTGGATTGTTCGCTTCGTTTAAACACGAGAATCAGCAGCAGCGGTAGAGAGACCAGCATCAGCAGGGTTTCCGCAGCAGGCGGGAGGAAAAACAGGTTGAACGATGCATGGATAACTATTGCCGCTACCCCGCCAGGAATGACAACGAACACCCCTTTCGATGGAAACCGGTCTGCAAGGTTTTTTGAAATAATCCCGAAGATTGCTGTCGTACCGCCGTGCATAACCGCTGTACCAAACCCTCGAATGATCCACAAGAGAAGATTTGGGTTCCCCAATTCAGTGAGATAATATATATTCTCAATGCAGGCGAAACCGGCGCCTACAGCAAAGCCCGAAATAGCCGCATCGACCATAAATCCCACCTTCCTGGAACGAATGAGATAAACAACATACGCTGCTTTCAGAGATTCTTCGACCACGGGGCTTCCAGCGATTGGATACAGCTTGTTTTCCGCGGTGAGGAGACTCATGAGAAATCTATTCACGAGAAAACTTAGACATGCTGCAAGCATACCTGCCGCGATAGCAATCATGACGGACCGCGGTTTGACCAACTTATAGCTGTCGATAAACGTTAGAAAGACAAGAAACACAAAGACAGGCAACAGACTGACGACTATCTGCATGGAAAGTGACGAGACGAGTACATACTCTGAACCAGCGCGTTCCTACAAGATCTTGAGTGAAACCATGAATTCGTGTGAGGTTGTTTCTCCTTGCTCGAATGCTTCCGCAAACCCGAACGAAAGCGTGGTATCGAGGTGCGAAAATATAACCAACTTAAAATCGACCTGACCGCCTGCGTCGAAAACAGTTCGCCGGTACGCTTCATTATCGACATCCGTCATGATGCCTGAAGAGAACAGGGCAAGCCGTGCCCAGGTACAGTATAGATTTGTGAAACCGAATCGGCGGAACCTCAGCGGCGGCAATGTCCATTCAAGCATTGTTTTTCCATAATTCAGTCCACCAATACTGTTCAATTCCGCCCCCGGAAAACTGTAATACTCTCTGTAGCGTTTTACTGCAGCATAATCGACCCAGTTATTCCCGAACCCGCCGAAAAAGAAATAAGAAAACGAGTTTGTTCGCTCACCAAACGAATATCCGAGAGAATTCCGCAGCCAAATCGACGAATGGTCTATCGGAAGCATGAACCCAACGTCGAATGTCGAATAGAGCAGTGGAATGAACTCCGAATTGACATAGTTTGTCCTTGATATCAACTGCACTTTCACTCCTTCTTCGTTGTCGACTGCACCCAGAGAAAAACGATAGTTCGTGTAATTCAATTTCACAGTACCGACGAGGAACTTATCGTATGAGGCATTAATGTTTTGAAAGTCCGGCAGCCGTTCCAGGCCTCCATATCCCGCGAGGCTTAGTGTGTACTCGAATATCCTGGGTGGTCGATTTAAAAAGAAATCGTTGTATTGGACGGAAAGGGCATATCCTTTACGACTGGTTTTGGTCGGACCGAACAAATCATAAAAATCAGAACGGTTATAGGAAGCAGAGACCCTCCATTGTACGTAACGATAATTCAGAGCAAGATGAACGCGTTCATCCTCGGGAATAGATCTGTTCGTTGAATAAAGCCCGGAAATGTTGAGATCGTTAAAACCGATCGGGTCCATAAAATTAAACCTCATCCCGAACGCAAGAATGTTTTTGTACCCCTCAACGATGGGATAACCTGAAGCCAAGCGAACGTGTTCGAGCGAGTTATACTTCCCTTCTGAGACTGTCAAAGAATCAATGTTCACCGCGGCAGGTGAGCCGACCCTCCAGGATTTGACCACAGGATATTTTTCCACAATCTCCTGCCCAAGGTATGAAATCGCACTGACATCATTGACCGGCACCGCAGGAATCACTACAGGCAGAAAACCTTTTCCGGTATACCGGAAAACGATGAGGGAATCCTTGGTATAGGGAACCGGCCGGAAAAACCCCGTTTCACAATTAGTGACAGCATCCATTTTTTTGTTTTCAATATCATACCTGAATACGTTTGAGACGCCGCTATAATACGATGTGCCGAACAAATATTTGCCGTCAGCGGAAAAGACAAAATTTTCAGGAGCATTGTTTTCAAATTCATATAACTCTTCAACCTTTGCCATGCCATTGAGAAGTTTTTGAATATTCAGGAGGACAAGTGTTTGTTTACCGCTGATTTCAATCGATGAAGCAGAAAGAGATGACCCGTCAGGAGCAATATCCAAATCAAACATATCTTTACCATACGGGAGAACAAGAACCGATTTCCACGATGTGTATGGATACGGAATCCGAACAAGTGAAGATATGCCGTTATTATGCCGTACTCCCCACAACGATTTATCGACCGCGTCAAACGCCAAATCTCCGATCCGGCTGTCCCGCAACAGGACTTCCTGTTGACCGGTAGTCACATTGACGACATTGACGTCCCGCCATCCCTGGGAGTTGTTTGTTGTAAAAAAGAGTTTGTCGGTTAAACGATCATAGGCGGTCGACGAAACATAGTAGAGAGCCGGGGTAGTGACATCACATATTTTTTCGATTGTTCCCCGGGCGACATCAATCGAAGCAATATGAGCAAGCTGTCCGGGATGGTTAATTGCTGTAAAGAGTTTATTGTTTGCCAGGTCAAAGAATGCGCGCGACACGGATCCGACGGCTGCGGGAAGTATCGGCTTATATGGTGTAACCGGGAATTTATTAATGGAATCAAGATTCTTTTGCTGCCAGCTTTTCTCCCATTCAATCCACTTGGACCATTCCTCGTCGAGTGAGATTCCGTACACGTTTTCAAACTGGCTGGTGTAATACCTCCTGCTGTCGTTTGTTCTGTTGAACCAGGTCAGCATTTTTTCCGGCCCATGTTCATGGGCTAAGTAGCTGACAAATCGGGTTCCATAAAGATATGAATTCTGGCCGATTTGAAAATCGATTGCCGTCCCTTCCGCTTCCAGGCCGACAATGTCATAAAAATAACTGCTATCGCGGATCATTGTGCGGAACACCATTTCATCATATCCGCCGAGTACTCTCCCAACTCCGCCCGCCATCCATGTTTCCATGAAAACTGCAATTCCCTCGTGGTACCAACGAGGGACATACCTGCGCGGAAGAGTCAAATAACTATAAAGCATCGACATCGGGTTTTCTGCTGTTGGAGCAACTTTTCCAAAAAATAAGGATCTGAAAAAATTGTCCTCATTGGCTGCCTTGTCGTAAGCGACCACATGCATCAGTTCATGATTCATCAGCCAGTTCATGCGCTCATTCGTCGGCATCGTCTCAAACACATAATCGAAAGGTTCCACCCCTATACTGACTAAGTTCCACGGCATGGCGGTTGTTCCCCCTGACCCGAAATCGTTTGCATCATGAAGAAATAAGGTCACTTTCTCGGAGGGTGCGTACTGAAAAAGATTGCGGTGAAAACCGAAGGAGTTTTCAAAACAACGAGCGAGGTGCGGGACAAGGTACGAGACATTATCAAAGTACACCAGCCGGAGGTCATTCGTCTCCAGACATCGCATTTGAGCAACCAATGCGGATGAACATACAATGAGCAGACAAAAGGCGATGAGAACTAACCTGGTGGCGTTCTTCATAATGTGCGGTTATTTTTTTATAAGAAGGAAAAACATATACAGCATAGCACCAGAATAACAAATTGAAAACAACACAAGAAAACAGACAAATGCAAGGATAATGAATTTTTCTTCAGAAGGCAAGAAGCGGACGGTCTGAGTTTTTGAACGGTGAGGAAGGAATCCTGCAAAAAGAAAAGGAGGTACGTGTATCGTACCTCCTTTCATCCATCAATCCAGCAATTCAGAAAAGAACTTATTGCATCTGTACCTGATTATTTGCATCCATGGCTTCGTTCATCGTAGCCTTTTGGTTAGCATCGAATGTGGAGAGCAGTTCTGCCTTCTGATTCGCATCAAACTGTGAGATAATTGCTGCTTGCTGGTTGGCATCCAGTGCCGTAATCAATTCCGCTTTCTGGTTGGCGTCCAGCGCAGTAATCAGTTCAGCTTTCTGGTTGGCATCCAGCGCAGTAATCAGTTCAGCTTTCTGGTTGGCATCCATATCGGTAACTAACGTCGCCTTCTGGTTGGCATCCATGTCGGTGATTAACGTCGCCTTCTGGTTAGCGTCCATGTCGGTAATTAACGTCGCCTTCTGGTTAGCGTCCATGTCGGTGATTAAGGTTGCCTTCTGGTTGGCATCCAGCGCGGTAATCAACTCCGCCTTTTGGTTGGCATCCAATTCATTGACTAATGCCGCTTTCTGATTCGCATCAACAGCGGTCTCAAGGGCTTGCTTCTGATTAGCATCCAACGCGGTAATCAATTCAGCTTTCTGGTTTGCATCCAGCGCGGTAATCAACTCCGCTTTCTGGTTGGCGTCCA
>CAZAFL010000001.1:57296-123558 GCA_964484465.1 uncultured Chlorobiaceae bacterium | reverse complement strand
GCTTTCTGGTTTGCATCCAGCGCGGTAATCAACTCCGCTTTCTGGTTGGCGTCCAACGCGGTAATTAATTCGGCTTTCTGGTTTGCATCCATGTCGGTGATTAATGTCGCCTTCTGGTTCGCATCCATGTCGGTGATTAATGTCGCCTTCTGGTTCGCGTCCATGTCGGTGATTAAGGTTGCCTTCTGGTTCGCGTCCAAATCAGTGACAAGTGTCGCCTTCTGGTTCGCGTCCATTGTGGTAATCACAGTTGCTTTCTGGTGCGCGTCGAGTTTTGAAAACGCTTGCGCAATCTTATTTTCGCGATTGGGTTTCGTGGCGCCGAGAGTGACGTCTTTTTCACTCATTTGAGAGGAGTTATATTTTTTCACTCCGCCGATTGTTCCCTGAACGTCGTTGGTCGATGGCCATGGATAGAAAAACGCCACATACGCAACAACAACGATCACGAGGGAAAGTGCAGCAAGAACATAATGTTGTTTTTTCATAAAGCTCTCCTGGTGATGAAATAAAGTGGATAATGGATTATATTTTTTTGCTAATGTCATATACGCCGCTTGTTTCCGGTTGATTTGCGAACCGTAACTCTGAACCAACGGGTTGTTGAGAATATATTTTTTAAGATTCGCAGAAGGCTCGACGGCGGGTGCGCGCTTAAGCAGTTGTGTGATTTCATTTAGTTCGTCGAACATTTCCTGCGCCTCATGATTACTTGACAAATATTCACGAAGGGCAGCGCTTTCCGCGGTTGTGTTTCTTCCGTCAATCTCTTTATTAATCAGTTCGATATGTTTTTGGTCGACCATAGTTACATTTGCCGAATTAAAATTTCTTTGAGTTGTTGTCTGCTTGTAAAAAGTCGTGATTTTACTGTTTTCACCGGTATCTCAAGAACCTCGCTGATTTCTTCGTACGAGAGTTCCTGAAAGTGTCTCAAAATAATAACTGTCCGGTATTCCGTGCTGAGTTTTGCAATTGCATCCTGAAGGTTCTTTTCAAGCTCGCGTTCAACATACTTTTTTTCCGGGCTTTCGTCTCCTGAAACAATTCTTTCGTCAAGTACCTGGTTGTGTTTTTTTGCATTGAGGAAGTTCAACGATTCATTAATTGCAATTCTATACAACCAGCTGAATAACTTATATCTTGAACTGTACGTGTGAAGCTTTTCAAACGCTTTGATAAAGGCTGCCTGCGTAACATCTTCTGCATCGTCAAAACTGTCGAGCAACCTGTATGTGATATTGAAAAGAGGTTTTTGATACTTTTCGACGACAGCTTCAAACGCTCTCCGTTCACCGTTCAGGCATTGCCGGACGAGCAGCGTATCTTCACTATCCTTCATAAGTACAGCCAAACAAGGAAAAAGTTGGTGAAAAAATCATCCTACTTCAAAAATTTTATCAAATCCTGTAAAGGCGAATACGTCCCTGATATGCTTATTCAAATTCAGTAATTTAAGCGCATTACCGGTCAAATTTAGCCTTTTTTGATGTTTGAGAAGGATGCCTAACCCTGCGCTTGAGATATAGTCAAGACCGCTGAAGTTGAGCGTCCGGGAACTGACGATTTCCGATAAGAATTTGTCGGCCTTTTCGGTCTGGGAGGCATCCAGTCTCCCTGAAAGCATGATTTGCCCGTCCTCGAGAATTTTCGCTTCGAACATAGTTTACTCCAGCTTTTTTGTCAACGTTATTGTACTTCGCCGGTCGGCATAGTCATATTGAATATTGTCGACCATTTTCTTCACAAGATGAATGCCCAATCCACCGATTTTTCTTTCCTGCAGTGATTGAGTCGTGTCGACTTCCTCTGCGCGGGTTATATCAAATTTATCAACACCGAAATCCGTCAGCGTGATGGTGATTTGACGGTTTTCTTTGTGAAGACCGATTGCGATATCGCTCTGCAGGTCGCTCCTGTTATACTTTACCAGGTTTGTGAATAATTCCTCGATAATAAATTTTATGGAGAACAGGTGTGCCGTTTCGATGGATTGTGCCGAAGAATAGTCCTCTATAAAATCAAATACTTCTCCGAGCGCATTGATGTCTCTTCTAAACTTCTTTTCCATCCTTCGATTTGTGCAAACAGGGCAATGTCTTGCGTTCGATTCTTATGATAGACCCTACGTCGTGCCCGCCTCAGTGTCAGTTAAGATAAGTCAGTCAACGCGGTGCAGTTGTCCCCTTGTCCCCGGAAAGTATAAACAGAAATCAGATGCAAGAACGTTTTAAATGATATGAATATGGAGAACAAATGTCAAGCAATTATCCAGCGAAAGAAGGGCTTAATCGCAAACCGAATGGAGTTTTGTCAGACAAAGGGGAAAACAGCCTGAAATCACAGAATTGTTATTGACACTGATGAGGATAATTATTACTTTTCCATCTGATTTTCTTACATAATACTCTAAATTCTGGTTTGAATTTGCATATTCACCCATACCCTATTATTTATCAGAAGCAAAAAGCTTGTCCACACTGCATAATTTGCAGCCTGGCGTTGCTGTTGTGTGTCGTTCTATCCGTGTCGGTATCGTTTTGCCAGGAACTCCCCTTCACCCAGTATACCCCTGAGAACGAGATTAACCCGCTACCCTCGGCAGATGTACGATCAATTTATCAGGACCGGTTAGGGTACATCTGGATGGTAGTATATTCATCGGGACTATTGCGGTACGACGGTCATCTCAATGAACGCTACACAACCGAGGATGGCTTGCCGGGCCTGGACGTCCGGCAGGTGATGGAAGATCAATTAGGCAGACTCTGGGTTGCATCCGAGCAAGGGCTTACTGTGACCGATAGACCATTATCTCAATACGAAGAACACTACCGTATTCATTTTGCGACGAGAATCGGCTCAAAGGACCTTTTCAAAAACTCGCTTGTCGAGAACCGGCTGGCACAGGACTCCCGCGGTTGGCTATGGGTAGGGACTCCCGAGAGCGGCATCATCCGCTACCAATTCAGCAGGATCGACACGCTAACAGTTGATACTATAGCAACCGATATCTTCCGTGAAGGGAAGAATAGAGATATCCGCTCGATCGTCGTGCGGCAGGACGGGTCTGTTTGGGTTAGTGTGGGGGGGGGCAGTATACTTGTATTCCACGATGCTTCAAAAACTTTTGATGTGCTGAACGAGAACAATGGCTTACCCCGCCTCAACACCGATGTCCTATGCGAAGGCCGTTCCGGCATACTGCTTGGCGGATGTTCAAACGGAAGTGTTTGGAAACTGACAAACCGAGGTAATCAATACCGCTGCGATATCATCAGTACTGAACTTAAAAGCAGGATTACCTGTATCTTCGAGACCCTTCCGGGAACGTTCTGGGTAGGCAGCGAGGGTTCAGGTATTCTCAAAATATTTTTACCAACAGAGACACAGGCTACTGCCGGCGGGAGCCAACACACAGTTGTTATTACCAAGAGAAACGGTTTACTGAGCGACAATATTAGCAATATTTACGAGGACAGGGAAAAAAATATCTGGATAACACAGGTTGGCGGAGTGTCAAAGTTACGGGCGAACTATGCAGCCTTCACGAACTATACTGCGGTTTCTCATGGAGGGGCTAAACCCGACCTTCCCAACCCCAGTATCAATGTGATAATTCCTCTGTCATCACGGGACGATTCACAAAACATGTGGGTAGGAACATCAGGCGGAGGCATTGCGCTGATTAAGAGTGGGGTCAATGTCGAATCCATCCAAACCGACCGCGGACTCAAACACAATTGGGTGAACGGCCTCGCTATCGATGTAGAACGTCGACTCTGGATCGGAACAACGAGCGGCATCAATTGCTTTTCAACCGATCCACAATATCCACCTCCTCCCTCGGATCATACCCAGAGCATTTCTCTCGGCAATGGTAAAGGAACTATTGCGAGCTATGAGAACACAACGATTTATGCCTGCAAAACTCTTGACCTGCCTGTCGAACGCATGAACGGAAAAAAAGTGGAAAGCATATGGCTGCTCGGTTACCAGCACCTTTACTGTTTTACAGAAGGTGAATGGTTCATTTTTCGGACTTCATCCGGCCTGCCTGCAACATATTTTGACGCCGTGACATTCGATGATAATGGGAAACTGCTGGTGGGTACGCGTGATGCCGGGCTTTACAGAAGCTCTTCTCCGGTAACACTCACGACTCTACGCAGTTTCCAACATAAAGATTTTAATTCACGTGCAGGCGGAAGAAAGTTCGGGGATGAAGTACTTTCCCCTCTGTTCGAGCCCTACCTGAATCAGACAAACGGAGCGCCTTCAAATCAAATCGAGACGATGGCATGGCATGACAAATCATTATGGATTGGAACTCCAGAAGGGTTAGTGGTGATTGAAAGTGAGCCTCCAAAGATAACGTCACGTTTGACTAAAGCGGATGGACTCAAAGGCAACGATGTCACCAGCCTTGCATTTTCTCCTGCTTCCGGTTCTCTCTGGGCCGGTACAAACGGCGGGCTCGCCGAAATTGACCCCTCATCAAGAAAAGTCAAACGAACGATTACGAAACAAGACGGACTTGTTGATAATGAAGTGTGGTTCTATGGATCAGTTGCTGTGGGGGATGATGGAACTGTCTACTTTGGAACATCGAAAGGACTTTCTTCGTACACTCCACAATTGGATAACACAAACCCTAACCCGCCACTGATCCATCTTCAAAAGGCATTCATCCGGGAAGAAGCAAACGGAGATAACGAAATTGCTTTCGAGTACGCTGCATTAAGCTTTGCCAACGAGAGACTTGTTCGCTACCGGACAAGGCTTATCGGTTACGACAAGGATTGGTCGTCGGAAAAAACAGAAGTTTCCATCCGTTATACCAACCTGCCTGCGTTTCTCTTTCCACGGCAGTACACCTTTGAAGTTACTGCGTCAAACAATTATGGTATCTGGACGGATGCGCCGCTTCAGTACACATTCTCCATTCAGCCTCCATGGTGGTTTCGATGGTGGTGGCTGGCATCAAATGTTCTGCTGCTTGTCGCGCTCGTTTATGCATATAGCCGGCATCGCATCAAGAGCCTTGAACAGCGAAGCCGCGAACTTGAAAAAACGGTTGAAGCACGAACTCACGAAATTAAGCTCAAAGCAGAAGAAATCCGCACACAGGCAGGAGAGCTTGCAAAAAAAAATACGGAACTGGAAGAGAAGAATTTAGAAATCATCAAGACGCAAGAACAGCTTATCATGCAGGAAAAGCTTGCTTCGCTCGGTGCGCTCACTGCGGGTATTGCTCATGAAATCAAGAACCCGCTGAATTTTGTAAATAATTTTGCGGAGATTTCAGTCGAGCTGACCAATGAATTGCGGGAAGACCTTGAGACACAGAAAGACCGGTTAGAACCGAAAATCCTCGAACGGCTGGAAGAAACCCTCAACGACCTCGAACATAATTCAACAAAAATAAATGAACACGGGAAACGGGCGGATAGTATCGTCCGGGGCATGCTTCTGCATTCGCGCGGAAAATCAGGTGAACGTATGCCGACGGACATCAACACCCTGCTTGATGAATACGTCAGCCTTGCGTACCACGGTCTGAGGGCTCAGGATACGAGCTTCAATATTACCATACAGACAAATTATGATAAATCAATAGAACCAATAGACGTTGTTCCTCAGGATCTCAGTCGTGTCTTTCTCAATATTGTGAATAACGCCTGCTACGCTGCGAACGAAAAAAAGAAATCCGCGGGACAATCGTTTTCTCCAGTCCTTTCAGTGTGTACAAAAAATTTTGGTGATAAGATTGAAGTGAGAATCCGGGATAACGGGACTGGGATTCCGAAAGAACTTGTCGACAAGATTTTCGACCCGTTTTTCACGACAAAACCGACAGGCAAAGGAACAGGACTGGGACTCTCATTAAGCTATGATATCGTCGTGAAGCAACACGGGGGAGAACTCAAAGTCGAGACTGAGAATGGAAGCTTTACAGAATTTATCATCAGGTTGCCGAAGCAACACAAATAAGATTGGAGCGAAACTATGAAACGGATCCTCGTTGTCGACGACGAACAGGACGTCCAGCCACTGTATGAACAACGGTTCAGGAAAGAATTACGCTCGGGCGAGCTGGAACTTCATTTCGAATTCTCGGGAGAAGCCGCTCTTAAATATTTAGAGGAACACGACCCGTCGACATTGGGGCTTATTCTCTCCGACATCAACATGCCCGGGATGAGCGGCCTCGACCTGTTGAAAATTGCGAAGGAGCGCTACTCCAATCTCAAGATCATAATGGTGACCGCATACCATGACAGCAAAAATTACCAAACAGCGATAGAGTATGGCAGTGATGACTATCTTACAAAGCCAGTCGATTTTTCGACTCTGAAGGATAAAGTGTTCCGGATCTGGCTCGACACAACGGGAAGTTAAGAATCGTACCTCCGATGAAAAATACAAACGGGGAAGCATACAGCTTCCCCGTTCCTTTACACCTTCAATCTATTCTATTGAAAGAAACTACCTCCACCGCCGCCGCTCGACTTATCGATAGAGTTACACACACTTGTTGCATCAGAAAGAGTATTCGCGCTTGACGTCGCTTGTGGCACCAACGCAGAGGAACTTGCCACTAATCCCTCACCCCATCCAATAATTACTAGCTCAAGGGGCAAATCGCTCGTAATGCCATGCCGCGAGACATAGTTAAATTCCAATGCAAGCAATGCCTGATTAAGTGCATCGAGATCGGTTTTAATCGGTTTGTTAAGAATATCGAATGCTGCCTGCAGCCCATCACCCGTTCCGAGCTGATAGGGATCTGTCAACAGCAAAGTTCTGATTTTCGATATGTAGAGTAAGAGACTATCTTTGGGTACCGCTGGTGAGCCCCCTCCGGAAATTGCATTCTGAAGCTGCTTTTTCCAGAAACCGGCGTTGACACCGTTTGTAGGCAAGACACCAAACTTCAAATCATTGATGAGTTTTGAACTCTTTGGTGCAAATCCGAAGTTATTTCCTGATGAATTCGGACCGATGGTGACGGCAATAGACAATGGCGTTGTAGCTGAAAGATACGACGTTTTTGTATTGACGATTGTCGTAGTGTCAACCTTGACAGTGTAATGTCCTGCAGGGTAGGCTTCAAAAATGTAATTTCCATTTCCATCCGTTACTTTGCTTTCCAACAATGCATTAATGGAATCATAAAGACCGACACCAACATTTACAATACCGGTCTCAGAGCCATCTCTCACCGAGTTGCTGTTACCATCTGTGTAAACACTTCCCGAAATATCGAAGACTCTGGCACAGGCGCCGGTAATGAATCCTACGCCGTTAGAACTATTACTCTTGACAGAGCAGAGAACGATTCCTTCCCGTATTGTTCCGGGATACGTCACCGAGAATGTATCCGAACGAGTAGTGCGTGAACCTACCGAAGGACTCCATTCGATGCCCGGATTGATAGTTGCGTCGGTACTGTTCTGTGTACCATTTCCGGGGACCCACGACATCAACGCCGGAGCGCATCCCGGCAATTCTAATCGGAATGCCATCTGAACGCCTGGCCCGCTCACAACATACGTAAACGTGGTTTGATTATTTGCTGCAACGCGTCCCTGATACGTCACAGTAAAACCGGCTAGTACTACGCTCTGCGGAAAGACGACGCTGGACGCTGTGATTGTGTTTTGCGTCGAAGCATGAAAACCCATGGTGGAATTTTCTTCGGGCGCTGTGGTGGATGAATACCGATCCCTTTCGCATCCGAAGATGACAAGCCCAATAACTACCAAAAAGAACAAGAGATATGATACGCGCTTCATGACACCCTCCTTCTTGAACAAATTGATAAAATTTTGATTAGCAAAAAAGTGTATGCCTTCACAACGCGGAAACCTGAAAGGACATTACGCTGAATTTTGAAATATAACGATTCTTCAGACTCAATAGCAAGCCCAAACTACCCGATTTACTTGAGATTCCAATTTTCACCGACCTCAGAGAAAAGGGCCAAGAATAAATTAACCTCAAACTACACAGGACCCTTGGAAGAGAGAGGTGGGAATAGTCTCATGAAAGATACAATTTGGCAAATGAAATGCAAGCTTTTCGGGGAAGGCTTACTTATTATTTCCCAGATAACGAAGAGTCAACATGGTGATATCATCCGACTGCGGAGCACCGTTGATGAACCCTTTCAAATCCGCATCAATACTGCGCATCATATCCACGAGAGGCAGTGAGGAGGCACGCCCAAGGCTGTCAACAAGCCGCGATTCCTCAAAAAATACTCCTTCCCTGTTCATCGCTTCGGTTACCCCGTCAGTATACAAATAGAGGGTTTCTCCCGGCTGAAGGGTAAATGTTCTTGCACCATAATCAAGCCCCGGTATTTTGCCGACAATCCCACCCCCCGCGAATTCCAGCATCTTCACCGTGCTATCCTTCTGAAGAAGAAATGGTGAGTTGTGTCCACCACTGCTGTACGTTATTTCACCGGTCTGCGTATTGAGAACAGCGTAAAAAATCGTGACAAACATCGTCTCGTCGCTTTCGGGGATAAGCATAAGATTGACCTGCTGCAACAGCTGGCCCGGATCCGTCACACGCGCGGCGATTGTCTTCAGTACCGTTCGTGTCAACGCCATAAATATTGCCGCGGGTATCCCTTTCCCGGAAACATCCCCGACAACAACCCCAAGATGCACATCGTCGATAAAAAAGAAATCAAAAAAATCTCCGCCCACATCCTTTGCCGGATGCATCTCTGCGTAAATATCGAATTCTTTTCTTCCGGGGAATGGTGGAAACACTCGCGGAAGAAGTGACTGCTGAATCCGCGCCGCAATACTGAGGTCGCGTTTTACCGAAATAAGCTGCTCGTGGTCCTCCACCGCCTGCCGGATGATATGAAGTTGCTTGAGGGTTTTATTAATGGTTACATCAAGGTCGTTGAAATCGATCGGCTTGGTAATAAAATCGAACGCGCCGCGGTTCATCGCAGTCCGGATATTGTCCATATCACCGTAGGCAGAAATAATCACCGACTTGAGCACGGGGTTATTCAAGTCGTTTAACTTAGTCAGCAGAGTTAGCCCATCCATCTCCGGCATATTGATATCCGACAGAATCAGTGTTACGTCAGTATGAGCTTCAAGCTGTGCAAGAGCCTCTACCCCATTATGAGCAAAGATAAACTCATATTCGCTGTCGCGTATCTGTTTTCTAAACCGTTGACGAATGAGCGATTCTAAATCCGGCTCATCATCCACCACCAACATTTTCACTGGCATGTTCAGCTTGTCTATTTATAGGGGATGCAAATTTCTGCGGTTTTAGGAATGAACGAGCTCCAACTGTCCTTCAGCTTCCTCAAATATACATGAAATTTCAATTGCATCAAACATCAGGGTAAAATCTAACAAAACCATTCAACTATTGCAACAATCCGTCAGTCATGGCGGTAGCCCGACGAACAGTCTTTAGATTTCAACCCGATTATCGCGTATTCAGATTCAGAATTGCAGGAATAAAATTTTAGCAGCCAAGGAGAGAGAGCATAAATGAATAACGAAACGCTGCCCCGGTATTGGGACAGTTATGGGGGATCAACCCTGAAAGGTTTGCTGAATTCTCATTCGTTTGAGGTTAAGAGCACGAAGAAATACTCCATAACCAAAAAACAAAATGAAATACAGTACTGCGTGATAAAATAGAAAAGATATGCCTGCCATCTTCTTATGGTAGAGAATTGATGATATGAGAAATGTGAGCCACATCATCAATTCCGCGTTTTACCCGATTGAAATTAACGGATGAAACTATTAGAAAATAGACTCAGTTTAACGACTCCTCTTTACTCGGATGCTACTAAAATACCTACGTAATGTGTTAAATCTTAAAGAGCCAATAAACCGTATGGGAAAACATTCAACGGATGGGTAATGATAAGAAAGGATTGGACTGTTACTTGGAGGGTTGAGTCCCTTTTTGCCCGGCTGCGAGACCCTTGTACTTCTGGATTTCCTGTTTCAATGAGGGGTCATTCGGGTAACTTGGCACTAATTTCTCCAGTAACTCCGCCGCCTTTGAATACTGTTGCGTCCTCTCATACAGGTCGGTGAGAATCTGGTACGCATTATTCACTTCGTCCTGGCTGTTCGAAGGGTCATCGATTTTTGCAAGTGAGATCTGTTCAACCTCTTTCGCTATTTCATTGAACTTCGATTGCTCTCCCGATTCGGCATACATCATGCCGATTTCATACTGTTGCCGGAAATCCATCCGTATCACTGAGCGTGAAATGACCTGTTCCATGCGGTCGAGCGTTCTGACACACTTTGCTTTGTCCCCGTCGCCGTACAGGTATGCCGTGGCAAGCATCATAAACGACCCGCGGCTGTTCAGTGCCATTCGCTCACTATTCTCGTCAAAGAAAATACTCTTATCGTTCAGTCCCCTGAACAGGTATCCGGGCTGGTAGGATTTACTGACTGTCGCATGCTCTGCAAGGAGGTTTCTCTCCATGAGTGCTTCATCAACGAAATAATGGACATTGGGGTTCGAAGATTTTTTCAGCGGAATCAACCTGCCTGCGTACCCCTCCTCACGTATATAGTCAGACAATCCTATCTTTGTGTTATCACCGCATGTATTCGCAAAATAGATAGGGCGTTTCCAGGCATTATTCAGAACAATTTCCCTGACGATTGCGTCCTGCACTCTTATGCCTCCGACATCGCCGACATGAAGTGTGGGAACCATGGTAAATGTAATCGCTCCGCTTTTCAAGACTGCCGTATCAGTGACATTGTATGCACGAAGCGTATCTGGTGGGACAGCCAGCGTTATTTTCTGTGCGTCCCATCTCATCGGTGATATTCTATCAATGATATCATCGCTCAGGCTAATCTTTACGGGCGGCGTGCCATAAGGTGCCTCATGTTTTAATTGCTTAATATACCATTCAGTATTGACCAGACTCAAATTTACGATTCGAATATCGCGCCGGATGCCCTCCACATCCTGAAGATACCACAACGGGAATGTATCGTTATCACCATTAGTGAACAGGACGGAATTCGGCCGACATGATTGCAACAGGTTGTAGGAGTAATCCCACGGCAGCCAGTTTTTCGACCGGTCATGCGTGAAATAATTCGTTTGCAGCATTCTCCCTGGAATCAGAATGACGGTTATCGCAAGAATACCTGCAACAAAAGGCATCGCTTTTCCTGGCTCGGTAATCCGTTGTTGGACAATGTCGATAAAGCCCCGTACACCGAGAGCTATCCATATTGCAAAAACAAAATATGCTCCTCCATAAAAATAATCCCTGTCCCTTGGCTGCCATTCCTGCTGATTCTGATAAAACGCGGTGAGATATCCCATAAACATAAACAGGGTAAGCACAACGGACGCCATCTTCCAGTCCTTCCGGAAATGGAACCAGAGCCCGCAAATTCCTACAAGGAATGGGATACCGAACAATTGTTTTACATCGACGCCGGCATCCTGAATGAAGGATGAGCGGCCGATAAAATTCCACCCGATATAGCGGTTGAACATATGATTCATCTGGTAGCGTAAAAAGAAATCCAGGTCGCTTGAGTAATTCGACCACGTCGTCTGATGCTGCGGGTCGGTCGACCAGCGGCGCTTGAACATGGGAAAATCACCGTACTGCTCGCGATTGAGGTACGAAACGAGCCGTGAAAAGCTGTTCGGATTATTTTCATTCATCGGAGGGTGATGGCCAGCGCGGATAATCGTCATCGAGTATGTTGTAAACCCGATGATGATAAGAACCGCCGCCATCATGGTAACAGCAAGAATAATTTTTTTCTTTTTGTTCGACCAGTACGCAGCATATGCGAGCGCAACAAGGAGGAAGAGAACAACCATTACTCCCGTACTGCTGCTGTCGTCTGCGATGAGGAGAAGAAACGAGGGTAATTTTTTTATGATACCCGGATATACCGACACCAATGCAACCGCAGCAATTGCAAGAGGAAGATAGAAGGAATTCCGGTTGAAGATTTTTTTTCTGAATATTCCTATATATACTGCACTGACAATCGCCGAGATAACAACAAAATCGGTATCATAGCTTTTGAATTCGTCGGGAGTCGGAGGCTGATTGGAGGTTTGCCCGTTTGCCATCATGATACCGATGGCAAGAATTATCACGGCATGACCGAGAAACAGCCAGGCAGACTTCTTACACTGAGCATCATCAGTGACGTTTCGTTTGAGCGCTATCAGCATCACCACGGTGAAAAATGCCAAGACACTCATTAAGTGAACGCCGGTCGAGAGGCCGACAAGGTACGCAATCACCAAAACGTATTTCCAGCTTCCGGGATCCTCCGATTTTTCATACCAGACGAGGATCAGCCAGAAAATTGCCGAAAAAAGAACGGTGCTCGCGGCGAAGTAATTCGATTCCGCAGCATTAAACCAGGGTGTATCGCAGAAGGAGAACGACAATGCCCCGATTGCTGCCGCGATGTACGTCCCGTATGCATCGAGCGAGTTCTGTGGTTCCGCTCCCTTATATATTCGTATGAGCCGGACCGCAATGAGATAGAGAAATAACACAGTGAATGTTGCCGAAAGGACAGAAACAGCGTTCATGCGGAAGCCGATGTTCCCCGGAAAGGGAAGCATATAAAAGATGTGCCCTACAAGTGAAAACAGTGGACCTCCGGGCGGATGCGGTACTTCAAGGGCGTACGCCGCCGCTGAAAGTTCACCCGGATCCCAGAATGAAACGGAGGGCTGCACCGTCATGAAATACTGAACGGCGGATATCAGGAATACAATGCCCGCAATAATGCGGTGAAGGAACTTATAACTCATTTTTAAATTGGATAAATATAAGAAATTCGGTTGAAAAAACAAAGAGAATTTAGACCGTCATGGTGAACCCGTTTCAGCAGGAAACCATAACAAAAAAATAATTCCTGAGAAGCAGACTGATACACTTAGGAAGAAGATCAAGCCGAATTAAACCGCGACGGTTAGTCGTGGTCTAAAAAGAAACCACATCAGAAAGAAGGTTAACATGAGCACATTACGATTCCTGGCAATAACAACCATAGCTTTGCTCTTCACGACAAGTGCACCGGCTCAGTTACACCATACGCGCGAGCATAGGTTCGGGAGATTCGAAAGACGGTTTCAGAACGCAGGCCGACATCACCACTTTCGTCGTTTCAGGCATCATAGATTACGAAGATGGCATCGCTGGTAGCAGAGTGGTTTGCTGCCACCTGGCAGCTCGTAATAGCAGCGGCTGTTGAGAGAACTTGAAATGATTTGATTGTAGACGCTGCGTTGTGCATAACGTCCGGTAAATGAGTTGAGCGAGCTTTTTTCATCTGACATTTCCACCATTATTATTTTGCCTGTTAGCCGTTCGTTGGCAGCGACCTTCATTTCTTTGTCTTCTCATCACTCGTTGGTCCGTTGAGTCCTTCGACGAGTCCCTTGACATAATAGACCCAGGGGTCATCAGGCGAATGTAACTGCTCGTTGACAGGGGCAAGCGCGTCGATATCGACTGTGAGATCTGTGGTTACGCCCGGCCAATTCACGTTATTCGAGCTCTTGACAAACAACAGAAACTGTGCACCCTTCTTGTAAGTGTTTGCAAAACAGCTTCCCGCTCGCCCGCTCCTGCGCACAAAATTATAGGGTACCGGCTGATCATTGAAATCATCCTTATCAGTCAGGTAACCATTCAATTCTATTGTGCCTTTGAGACTCTCGCCCTTCAATACTTCTTCGATTCTGAAGCTGACCTTCGAATCAGGAACACCCGTGGTGTGAATGCCCGGGTTCTGAGGTGCTTGAGAATATTCAACTGCTGTTGCTCTCACGATATACTCTGCCATCTGGCATGTTTGTCGGACAACCACCGGTCTTCCCCGTGAACATGCTTCAGCTGTTTGGCAGAATGTGATTGAACCAAAAAAGAAAATCATTGTGCTCAAGAAAACACCGACGATTCTATTCATTATCTCGCCGGTCGCTGAGCATATAATCGATTCACAGATAAACCGAGAGAAGTAACGTCGATGTCGAATTTCTGACCCCGAACGAGGTACCATCATAGTAAAGGAAATTATGATAAGAAATGGTGATTTTTTGTTCGCCAGCCAATGAAAGTCGATCTGTAACAAAATATTCAGCACCAAAAAATAATGATCCTGATATTGATGCTGAATGATAATCGTGATAATGCACCCCGGCAAGTGATGTATACGTGTCCTTACTATAATACCATTGTTCACTGAGCTCAAGACCTGCATAAGGAGAAAATCGCTCAACCATTGGTAGACGAGTAGCAAGACTTACGGTGACGTCAAATTCGGTACTGCTTGCATCGTCGTTAGAATCGGTAGAATCGATTAGGCGGTGATCACTTTTGTTATTCTGGTAGGATCCGTTGAGCGTCATTCTGATGAACAATTGTTCGTTGACAAAATATTTGCCCCCCAAGCCACCTCCAAGGTTCAATCCGTTCAATGAAAATGTGAGTGCTTTCTTACCATGAAATTGCATGGAGTCGATTGATTGTGCCTCCAATGGATTCATTGCTAACAGGATGAGCAAGTGCAGAAATAAAATGTATCTCATGATTTTTGATCCTTTTGACTATGTGTAACAGCAAACGGAATTGCGCATAACGTCTCGGCAAAATGACAAAACAACTTTTGGAATTTAGATGTGTATGAATCTTCGAAAAGAACAATCCCCCAAGCTCTCGAATAAGGTAAGAATTCCCGCTGAAACTGTCAATAAAGTTTTTACGCATTGCTTTTGGTGGAACGGATTGATGCATCCGATTATGTTGATTAGATAGGCGGGTTGAGTATTTCTCCGGCTCGCTCAACCGAAATACAAAACTTTTCTGCTGTTTCTTCGAGTGCCGTAGATCGGAGTACCTTTCCCGATAAACCGTATTCTGCTAAATTGCTGAGCTGATTGTTGTAGTATCGGATAATTGCTCTCGCAACTCTCTTATCAATTGGACGATTTCGTTCGCAGTAGAAAGTTCGCGGGAATATCTTGTTGATTGTTTTATGGAAATCTTGTTGAATCGTCCCTGCAAGTTCCTGCATCAACAAAATTTTCCCCTGCGCTCCCCACTTATCGTATTTCTGCTCGTTCCTAAGATACACTGCCCAAGCTTTGTCTGATAAGTTTGCCATATGTGCGCAGACAACTTACTCAATGGGCTCAAATAATCATATCGCTTAGCGCCTTAAGGTTGATACCGCTCACAGGTTTTTGACCTGTTTTCCGGGGTAGGTTAGAATCGTAGGTTGTTGCGAATGTTGGGGGACTAAGGTCTTTTAGCTTTCTGTTATTCGTTTCTATCGCAAGTTCTCAAGTTATCTGATGAGTGCCATCTTTCTTACCAGAACTGATTTGTCGGTTGAAAGTCTTGCGAAATAAACGCCGCTGGGCAAGTTTGTACCGTCAAACCAAGCGGTATGATGACCGATTTGATATTGTGAATTCACTAGTCGAGCGACTTTTTGTCCAAACAGTGAATAGACTGATAGAGTTACCTGAGACCCTGTCGGTACGTCATACTCAATTCGTGTGAGCGGGTTAAATGGATTGGGGTAGTTTTGCTCAAGATGTATTGTTGTTGGAACTGTTGTCGAGCGGAGGTCAGCTATAGAAGTGAGAGTCTGATTCAGGAGTTCATAGTCTGTATATGGTGTTCCACCATCCGAAGTAAGGGTGGAACTTGCCATGATTGAGTGTGGGCCGCTGTTCTTGCCTAGAGTTACACTATATATCATTGTTTCCGGTTCATAGGCGAGTGTGAACGAAATAGAGTTCGAGGAATCAAGCAAGTAATACCGGAAGAGTTTCGATGACTCAGGCTCATCAGCTGAGAACGGCAGAACGCTTGTCCAGAACATAGAGCTATCATAGTACGGAGGTCCTGATTCGGATGGGCGACGATAGAGTTCATGCCTTCCGGATTTCAGTTCAATAAGATTGAACAACGTCGAGTCAGAAATTGCATATTCTGAATACAGTCCATTCACCCATGACGAGCGATGAATAAGTCGATGTTCCAGAAAGTTCCATTTTACTGAATCGCCATAATCCACTTTCCCGACAATCGAATACGAGGCAGTGCCTGTATCCATGTGGAGGGAAAATTCTCCCTCAGGTATAGAGCGAAAGTAATGGAATCGCCACTTATTGCCAACAGACAACGGGAAACAATCGGCAAGCGAGTCGACTTGCGCCAGGCAGGATGCAGAGAAAAGAAAAATGAAAACAGTGAATGAGATTCTGGAAGCAAACGTAAGGTGATACATAATGTGATTACTATGCACCGATGTTATTAAGGTCTTAAACACCAACCGTCACCTGGACACCATTGGTAATATGTCGGTTCCACCAATGAGCGATTGGAAAAAATCCAAAATTTTTGTACTTTTACAGAGACAATACCCGCCCGGGTGGTGAAATTGGCAGACACGCTAGCTTCAGGAGCTAGTGCTCGCAAGAGCATAGGAGTTCAAGTCTCCTCCCGGGCACAATGCTTCCTCCAAACTTTTTTACTTCGCCTCAACCGGTACCTGTTTCAACGCAAGTGCAATCCGCTTCAACGCTTCCTCAATATTCGGAATTGAATTAGCATAGGAAAACCGCAGGTATCCTTCCCCGAATTTACCGAATGCCGTCCCCGACAGACATGCGACACCCGCTTCATTCAACAGGTAATCGGCAAGCTCACGTGAAGTTTTTCCTGTTCCCGTAATATTCGGAAAGACATAAAAGGCCCCGTGTGGTCGATGACATCGAATTCCGGGAATTGCATTGAGCCCGTCGACAATAATATCGCGCCGCTTCTGAAACTCGCGGACCATTTCCTCAGCATCTTCCTGCGGACCGTTAAGCGCTTCGATCCCGGCAATCTGAGAGAAGCTCGACGTACATGAAGTACTGTTAATCTGTAATTGCGTTACAAGTTTCGCGAGGTCTCCCGGCATCACGCCGAATCCGAGTCTCCAGCCCGTCATCGCGTACGTTTTTGAAAACCCGTCGAGAATAATAGTCCGCTCCTGCATTCCGGGAAGCGACGCAATACTGAACGGCTCGAAGCCGTCGTACATCGTTCTGCTGTAAATCTCATCCGAGAGAACAATGAGGTTGTGCTGAACGGCGAGTTTCGCGATCGCACGAATATCGTTTTCAGTCAGTACTCCGCCGGTCGGGTTCTGCGGCGAATTCAGGATCAGCATCCTCGTTTTATTCGTGATGAGACGTTGTAAATCACCGATATCGAAACTGAATTCTTTTTCTTCCTTTAAGGCGAGCGGAATAGCTTTGCCGCCGACAAACTCGATCGCTGATTCATAGATCGGAAAACCGGGGTTCGGGTAAATCACTTCGTCGCCTTTATCAACACAAGCAAGGATGACAAAGAACATGATCGGCTTGGCGCCCGGAGTAATGACGACGTGTTCAGGCAGTGCTTCGATGCTTCGTGTATCCGAGATATACCTGGCTACCGCCGCACATGCCTGAGGCAAACCTGCCGCCGGACCGTAATGCGTGAAGCCGTCATCTATTGCTTTTTTTGCAGCCTGCTTGATGTTGGACGGCGTGTCGAAATCCGGTTCGCCGATTTCGAGATGAATGATGTGTTTGCCCTTGGCTTCAAGAGCACGGGCTTTTGCAAGGACTTCAAATGCAGTCTCGGTGCCGAGCCGACGCATGCGTTGAGCGACGTGTATCATTGAAAACTCCGATTCTTAATGGAGGGAAATAACTGTCGAAGAAATATACAAAGTCGCGGGAACAATCTCAAGGCTTGAAAAACCGGTCGGAAGCAAACTCCCAACCGACAAACGACGTTAACGTGGGATGAGAAAAAACCGGAGAAACTTGTCTGAATTTCGGAGAGTGTGGTTTACTTTACTTCATCAACTTTCGTGTAAACGAATAATTTCGCTCCTCCCTTTTCCACGATTGAGCCCGTCAGGGTTACTCTCTGTGCAACGTACTGCACGAGCGATTTGTTTGCACCTTCCATCCCTTTTTTTGGAACGACAGTATACACTTTTTCCGTTTTATCATCGAGAATCCCGACTGGCAACCCACCGTTGATGCAATCGATGGCGCATTGCTTGTGGTCATCACCTTGCCCCCCCATCATTCCTGTGAGATAACATTTCACATCGATAACTTCCCCGGTGATGGAGATTTCTTTCGGCTCTTTGGATTCTTTTTTCTCTTGGGCTTCTTGCCCGAAGGCTGATAGCGAAATCGACAATAGAATAACGGGGAGTAGGAGAATTTTCTTTTTCATATCTGTGGAATCCTGTATTCTTGTGAGGTTAATTGGCGGAGGTTTTCTTTGCAGTGTTTGCTGCCACTTCTTTCAATGCCGACTCGATGAGCGGTTGTAATGATTCCTCTTTCGTGTACCCGATAAAATGTTTAATAACCGAACCGTCCGGTTTGAACAGGAAGTTGTCTGGTAAACCGTATGTGCCGTACTTCGTCATGACATCGTCATTGATCCCGATGGGCCATGATACTTTTTGTTGATTAATAAACGACCTGACGTCAGTTTCATTTGTCTGCACAGCAACGCCGAGAATCTCGAATCCCTTAGGTTTATATTGTTCATACATTTTCACGAAACCGGGAGTTTCCAAACGGCAGGGGCCGCACCATGGCGCCCAGATTGTTACGAGCACGACTTTTCCTGCATAATCGGCAAGATGAACAGTTTTACCGTCGAGTGTCGTGACCGTAAAATCATACTTTCCGTAGTTGGCGGAAACTTTTGTAACTTCGGCGGGTTTTTCTTTTGGCGCGGGCGCCTTCCCCTTTTTTTGTCCGCCGTAAACTACTGCACTGGCGAGAAAACTGGCAACGAATATCGCCACCAATATCAATTTCAGGTTTACCATAATGGTCTCATTCTCTTCCTAAATAATTACGCTAAAGTAGTATTCACACCCTAATAAACATCGAAACCGATTCTACCGTTCCATCAAATTAAGGAAAATGTGCTTGATTTACAATACCGTCATTCCTGCTTTTTCCCCTTTAATTTAGGATTGTTGTTTGATTCGACGTAGCTGAACGCAACCACGATACCGGAGAAGAACGTTACCACTCCTACAATAAGAATTGTTTTCGATGTGCCGAATGTATCGGCAAGGCCGCCTGAGAGAACCGCGCCGATTGCGTATCCGAGATCGCGCCATAACCGGTATACTCCGACCGCCGACGCGCGCCACCCCGGCGGTACAGTATCACTAACAGCAGCGAGCAACGTCGGATACACCATGGCCGTGCCAAGCCCGAGCAGTACGGCAGCAGTCAGCTGGAATGCGTAATGCGTCGTGATAAGCATGAACCATAAACCGATTGCCTGTATCCACATCCCGACGGCAATTATCCATTTCCTGCCAAGCTTGTCGCTCATTGCGCCCGTAAATAATTGAGCAATCCCCCATGTTGCCGGATAGACGCCGGCAAGAACTCCAATTCTGTTCAATGAAAACCCTAACGAGATAAAAAACAGCGGAAACAGTCCCCACGCCATGCCGTCGTTCAAATTATTGATAAGTCCCGCCTGACTGCAGCTGAATAATTTCTTATTCTGCCATGACGTCTTTAAAAAAATATTCTTAAAGGAAATTTCCTGTTCGGCGCCCTGCGAGCCGGTAAGTGCTGATTCATGCTTTGCGTGATGGTGAGTTTCTTTCGCGAACACCAGCGACAGAATCAACCCTATCAATGAACAGGCAACCCCAAGATAGAACGGATACGGACGAAATCCATAGCGCACAGCAAGTAATGCCGACGCGTAGGCAGCCCCCGCGACGGCAAGATAACCTGCAAACTCGTTTAATCCCATAGCGAGGCCGCGGCGTTTCGGTCCGGCGAGATCTATCTTCATAATCACCGTCGCCGACCAGCACAATCCCTGATTGATTCCAAGGAGAATGTTCCCTGCTACCACCCACGACCATGACGGAGCAAACATCAATATGAAAGGAACAGGAATTCCGGCAAGCCACCCGGCAACGAGAAGTTTTTTCCTTCCTACAACATCAGAATACCTTCCGGCAAATAAATTGCTGATTCCCTTGACAATACCGAAACTGATGAGAAAGGAAAAAATTACGCTATGAGATGTTATGCCAAAATCTTTTTCCGCGATGAGAGGAAGAATTGAACGTTCCATACCGACCATCGCACCGACAAAGGCATTAATAAGCACAAGCAGTGAGAACTGCTTAATGTTGGGAATGATACCGAGCTGGAGAGTTTTGGGTTCGCTCATGGACGTCACTGCCCGTTACCGGACGGCGGTCGGATTATCGGCCTGACGAGATCAGGCTTTTTCCTTCTTCGAGTATGGCACTCACCTGCTCCTTGCTCTTCGCTTCGGAATAGATCCTCACCAGGGGCTCTGTCCCGGAAAAACGAATGAGGAGCCAGCTTCCGTCGGTCAGTGTGAATTTGAATCCATCGGAGAGGTTTGTTTTCGCGACATCCATCCCTGCAACGATGCGCGGAAGGTTGGATTTCAGTTTTCTGAGGATAACATCTTTTTGATTCGCGTCAATGACTGTATCGAGGCGGTCGTAATGATGTTCTCCAACTTTATCAAATAATTTTTTCAATAGTTGAGAAGGCCGCAAGCCGGTTCTGCACATGAAATCAAGAAAGAAGAGATTGGCAAGAATACCGTCGCGTTCCGGGACATGATTACGGAATGCATAACCTCCGCTTTCTTCTCCACCGATAAGAGCGTCCGTTTCCATCATTTTCGGTGCAACGAATTTGAACCCGACACCGGTCTCATATACCGGAACATCATACAGTTTACCCAGCGCTTCGAGCATGGAGGTAGTGGAAAGAGTTTTCACAATCGCGCCGCGCTGTCCCCGCACTTCAAGCAGGTAAAGTGTGAGGAGTCCGTACACCCGAAGCTGGTCGATAAACTGCCCGTGCTCGTCGCCGATGCCGCAACGGTCTGCGTCTCCATCCGTTATCAAAACGACATCCGCGCCGATTTCTCTTCCCTTCTTCAATCCAGCATCAATATTCGGAGGAATTGGTTCCGGTCTGTTCATTTCCGGAAATGAGGGGTTGCGTTCGCTGTGAATTTCGATAACCTCCGTCTTGCCTCCCTTAAGAAGGCGCGAGAACCATCCCGCTCCGTTTCCCCACATTGGGTCGACAAGAATTTTGAATCCTGCCTGTTTGATCGGCTCGAGGTCAACCATCGTTCTCACCTGTGTGAGATACTGTTCGTCAGCATTGAATTTTATAATTCTTCCGGAAGACATACCATCATCAAATTTTATGCGCCGGACCGAAGAGATTTTTTCCGGAATAAGTTTCTCTATTTTCTTCAATCCCCCGGGGTCGACTGCTCCGCCATTTTCATCACGGACCTTAAACCCATTATCCCCCGGCGGGTTGTGGCTTGCAGTAATATTGATTGCGCCGATGGTCTTTCTTGCTTTCGCACTGTATGAAATCACCGGTGTGGGAACACCCCCGCCACAGAAATGAACGGAAATATCATTTCCTGCAAGGACTTCCGCCGCCGCCGCTGCAAAATGTTCCGAGTTGAACCGCCTGTCGCCGCCAACAACTACTCCTCGGGCAAGCTCATCTTTTGAGTAAATCGATTTCAAATAGCCTGCAAATCCCTGTGTACATCTCCGAACATTATCAAATGTATAATCTTCAGCAATTTTTCCCCGCCAGCCGTCCGTGCCGAAAACAATCTCCGACGAGGACCGTGTTGTTTTCATAATGGTACGTTTTGTCCTGACCGAAGTTCTTTTCTTTTTTGAGATTACTTTGTTCATACTGGTTTTCAAATGTTACAACATTGAATGTTCGATTTATAACATTATCATCTGCCGCTTCAACATCGTTTTCACGAACGCGAGCACGACAAATGAGATGAGAAGTAAAATCACTGCGAGCGTGACTGCAATACGGAGGTCTATTTCAAACCCCATGTAAATAGCAAGCGGCATGGTCTGTGTCCTGCCGGGAAAATTTCCTGCAAAAATAATTGTTGCTCCGAATTCCCCGAGTGCACGAGCCCATGTCATGACTGCCCCTCCTGCAAGAGCATGAAACGAGAGGGGCATTGTTACTCTCCGGAAAATTTTCCATGACGAAGCACCGTCGACTGCCGCTGCCTGCTCATACTCCCTGTTGACACTTGCAAACCCCGCCTCTGCAGATTTAATATAGAGCGGAGAACTGACAAACAGCTGTGCCAGGACAACCGCGGTCTGTGTAAACGGGATTGAAATTCCCATGCTGCTTAAATACTCACCAAATAACCCTCGTCGTCCAAACGCCATCAGAAGTGCGATTCCTGCAACGGATGGTGGTAACACAATCGGCAAATCGATGAGGGTATCGAGCGCCGTTCTCCCCGGAAATCTTCTGCGCGCGAGAAGATATGCAACGGGTGTCCCCGCTACGACGGTTACAATCATCGTTATAATTGTGGTCGAACCGCTCAACGATATCGCCTGGGCGACCTGCGGATCAAAAATATTCAGGAAAATGCTTGCCGGCGCAACGCCAACGAGCAATGCAATGCAGGGCAGCAGTAAAAAAATGGTCAGCGGTAAACTCGCAAGGATCAGGAGCCATGTCCGCTGACTCTTACCGGGCTCATTTCCGTTGTCCCTTTGCGTGCTCTGCATAAAAGACGAAATTATTTTTTCAATTTTCCTATAGCCGCAAAACCGAACGATTGCAATACCGCCTGACCCTTATCGGAGCAAAGATAGCCGACAAACTCCTGAGCTGTGCCTCCTGTGGGCGCATCCTTTGCAACCCCAACCGGATACTCAGCAATAACATTGAGAGAATCGGGGATGGTGATCTGATGAACACGGTGTGTGCTGTCGCTCCAGATATCCGATGAATAGACAATGCCTGCGTCTGCTTCACCCAGCACGACCTTGCTCAACACCACCCTGACATTCTCTTCGTACGAGACAACATTTTTGACAACCTGCTCTTTGAATGCCGGGGTAAACTGACTATTCTTCGTACATTTATCGAGAACATCCAGTGCATATTGCCCGGCCGGAACACTCTTATCAGCAAATACGATTTTCGTGTTTGCTTTCGAAATGTCGACAAGAGACGAGATGCGAGCGGGATTATCTTTGGGGACGATCACTACCAGATGGTTGCGTGCAAAGACCATGACAGACGCACTATCAATCCTCCCCGATTTTACTGCAAGGTTCATTTGCTTGGCATTTGCCGATGCAAAAACATCCAGTGATGCACCATTGGCAATTTGCTGAACGAGCTGCTGCGAACCGCCGAAATTAAATTTGACACTTACATTATTATGCTCGGCTTCAAAATTCTTTGCAATCTTTTGAAAAGCTTCGGTCAGCGAAGCCGCAGCGAAGACGGTCATTTCAGTTTTGTTATTCGGTTGTGCCATAAGAATTGTTGGATTTGCAACGGAAGAAACTGTTAGTGCAATCAGGCAATAGAACAGACTCCTTGTAATCATTGCATGTTGCTCCTTCTCTTAATACAATAACTGCATACCGAGACCGAGATACGAAAAATTGTCATCGGGAATCTTATCGTACCGTTTTCCCCAAACATAATGGAGGTTGATTTTGAATTTATCGTTATTGATCAACCAGTTCAAGCCGACATCATACAAATCACGACTGGTGGAACCTGTGAAACCATTTGTAGCGGGGGCTGCCCCGGTTTTTTGAGCACGTTCGCCTGCATACATTAACGCGGGTTCCAGGGCTTTACCATCCGGCAGCGGAATGATATACCCGGCTTTGATTGAAAACACCTTATCTGTTGTAGGATTAACTCGACCGGCAGGCAAAATCGTGCTGCGGTACATCCAGTCGTATTCGGCATTGAAATCGAAGGCACCGCAATTTGAAAGAATATCCGCTCCGTACAGCGAGTTGGCGCTGAATATTTCCGTAATCCCCTGTCGTGCGGCATTGATGCCAATCGTTGTACCGTGGCGTTTACCGTAATACGTTTGCGCGTAGGAAATTTTGTACTGGTTCATCTCTGGATCACCGATACTCACCGCAACCCGACCGGTAACTAATGGGGCCCATTTTGTTCCGTTCCCGATTATGGATTTATTCGATGGGTCGAACATACCGATATTATAATTGAAGCTCCACCCGTCCTGCAGAGATAAACCGCCAAGGTTAAACCCGGTTTCACGACCGGTGCTTCTTGCCAGCAGGTGTTGGCGCGGTTGGATATCGGCAAGAGATTTATCCAGTGAAATCACGTAGAACTCACTACCCATCTGCTCTTTGCCAACCTGCGGGCGGAAGTATCCGAACACAAGATTTAATTCCGGCGAAAACGACCAGATCCACGATGCTTCCCAAACGTACAGATCCCGGTTGTCTCCGGCATTTGCCGTTCCCGCTGTCGGCGTATAGGGATCTTTTCCAATACCGTCATAAGCGATCGAAAGATTAAACGACATATCGGAACGCAATTTGCCTTCGAGTCCGAGTCTGCCGCGGCGGAAGTAGACGTCGTTGCGCTTATCAATCGCGTCAGGGGCATTCATTTGGAACGAAGCTATATCCCAGACCTGTACTGCCTGCGTGATTGCGAGCTCTCGTCCCTCGCCCAAGTCGATTTTGAATTGAGAGAAAAGAACTGAAGGAATTGATATGAGAAACAAAAGAATGGCGTAAATCAACTTTAGTCGCATATAGTATCTTTCGTCATTTGTTACTTTTGATTTGCAGTGAGAACCCCATGACACGGACGAAGAAATATTGTCCTAAAACGCCTCGATCCCAGGAAACACCGCATTCGTATCCAGCTCTTCCTCAATGCGGAGAAGCTGATTATATTTTGCCACACGATCTGTGCGACTGGTGGAACCGGTTTTGATCTGGCCTGCATTCGTCGCAACGGCGATGTCGGCAATTGTGGTGTCTTCCGTTTCACCGGAGCGATGACTGATAACTGTCGTATACCCTGCTCTTTTCGCCATCTCAATGCAGTCGAATGTTTCCGTGAGTGTTCCGATCTGATTGACTTTAATCAGAATGGAATTCGCAACCCCCTTCTCAATCCCTTTCGAAAGAATTTCCGTGTTCGTCACGAACAGGTCGTCGCCCACAAGCTGTATTTTTTCTCCGAGAGATTCCGTCAGCATTTTCCATCCCTCCCAATCGTTTTCCGCCATACCGTCTTCTATCGATATGAGAGGATATTCCTTCACCCATGTTTCGTAAAACTTTACCATCTGCTCGGAAGATTTTTTCGATTTATCGGATTTGCTGAACACGTATTTTCCTTTTTCAAAAAACTCACTCGACGCGGGGTCGAGCGCAAGGCAAATATCTTTACCGGCTTTGTATTTTGCAGTTTCGATTGCCTCGAGAATAACTTCAATTGCTTCTTCATTCGATTTCAGGCTCGGCGCAAAACCTCCCTCATCGCCTACGGCAGTATTGTATCCCTTTTTATGAAGGACACCCTTCAACGCATGGAAAACTTCCGTTCCCATCCGCAGAGCTTCCGCGAAATTTACGGCGTCAACGGGGACAATCATAAATTCCTGGATGTCGACATTGTTATCCGCATGTTTGCCGCCGTTGAGAATGTTCATCATCGGGACGGGAAGAACCTTGGCATTGGGCCCACCCAGATGTTTGTACAACGGCAACTTCTGTTCATTTGCCGCCGCTCGCGCCACAGCCATCGAAACGCCGAGAATGGCATTTGCTCCCAGGTTACTCTTGTTCGGCGTGCCGTCCAACTGAATCATCATTCCATCGATGCCCGCCTGGTCGAGCGCATCAAAGCCGGTAAGTTCATGCGCAATTTTCTCGTTGACATTTTCGACAGCGGTGAGAACTCCTTTCCCATTGTACCTCATTTTATCGCCGTCACGTAACTCCACTGCCTCATGTTCACCTGTCGATGCACCGCTTGGAACAGCTGCCCTGCCGATGATACCTGATTCAAGAATGATATCAACTTCGACCGTTGGATTTCCCCGCGAATCTAAAATCTCACGGGCGTAAACATCAGTGATAATTGTGCTCATGTACTGCTCCGGGTGAAATGTTCATCAGAAAAGTGTTGAAAAATATCGTCAAAAATCGAAAGAAATGCAAAGAGAGATAATTGAAACGAATGAACCGGCGTTCATTGTTCAATCATTTCCATAATATCAAGTTTGCAGATTTCTTTTCACCTCTTCGAACACCTCCTTTACGCTCAACAGTTTCATGCATTCCATATACCCGGCTCCATCGCGGTTGCAGAAATCAAGATGGCATGGATGGCATGGAACATCTTTTCTGAGTGCGACATGTCCGGCAGACTTGTCATATAATGGAGGGAGATACGGAAACCAGATATTTTCCTCACCGGGTCCAAAAATACCGATAGTTTTCGTTCCAACAGCGACGGCAATATGCATCGGTCCCGCATCGTTCGTAAGATATACTGAACATTGGGAAAGCACGCCCGCCAGCTGTCGTAACTGCATCACAGGTAAAATCAAAAGATTACCGACGGTTCTCCCCGAAATTTTTTCGACCAGCTCCTTGTCGTTTGGACCTTGTGTGACAATTACCTGTGCATTGAGCTTTGCGCGCAGCAGATCAGCAAGGTCGGCAAACTTTTCCCATTCCCACATCTTCGCGGGCCATGTTGCCCCGGGATGCAGTCCGATAATCGGTTTTTCCACATCGATATCCTGCCACTTGAGATAATTTCGGGCTTCACGTTTCTCGTCGTCTGTAAGAAATATTTCCGTCCTCCACCAGGTCGGCTGTACGTTGAGCGGAGCAACATATTGATAATGGAACTGAATCGCAGTCCTGAGTTTACCGTCATCAACAATACGATGTGTGTAAAGTTTTCCCCTTCTTTTCACTTCCTTACCAATACGAACCGGGGCACCACTGGCGCGTGTCAGGATCGCGGAACGCGGGTTGGAAAAAAAATCTACCACAACATCAAACTTTCGCTTGCGCAAACCGAGGGCAACACGCGTTTGTTCAATAATGGCCGGTTTCGAAAAATCAAACTGGATAATCTCGTCCAGATAAGGATTGTTCGCCAGAAGAGAAACAGCTTCTTTTTCGGCAAGGTAGGCAATAAATGCATCGGGGTATTTTTCCCGGACTGCGTGAATAACCGGTGTGGTAAGAATAACATCGCCGATGAATTTCATCCGCGATAACAAAATCCGTTTGACGGAACGCATGGAAACGATAATAGGAAAGTTATAACCGAGATGCAACCGTTGACGATGACCGCCCGATACCGTCAACGTTCTAACCGTATATCTTAATGCTCTCTCCGGATCTTAACGCTGCCCAGTCCTGCCTCGATCTTCATGTTGATCTTTCCGCGGGCATTATCGAAGTTAGAACTGAAATAGGTATTGTCTCCCTGCTGGGAAAAATCATCAGCCAGGTCGATGTGCGCAATAAAATTTTTTTCGTAGATGATTTTCGCTCCGATATGATCGGGCACAGTAACAGTCAGCGTACCGAGACCAACCTCAATATCGACGTCGACTTCCCTGTCAAGCTTCCCTCCAAAATCGAGTGAATAGCTTCCCACTCCTCCTTCGAATTTCAAATGGTTAAAGTTTGCGTTACACAAATTTTCTCCTTTGAATTTGCTGACGCCGGATTCGATCGAGAGGTCGTCGATAACGCCTTTGTTCGGTTTGTCAAATTTCAGGTTGAACGAACTCGCACCTGCAGAAATTGTCAGGTCTTTCACTGTGAGTCCTGTGAGGTCTAATTGACCTCTTCCCAACCCGAGCTCAACATCAAAGGAAAGTGGTATTGCATCGGTAAATCGCATATCCCAGGTGCTCGATTCCAGCCCGGAAATATGAAACCCGTGCTTACGCCCTTCCGGGAGACCCCTGACATTCTCATTTGTATTGACATTCAGGAACCCGACCCTTTCGCGTTTCGAATATTCTATACAGTCGGAAAAATCAAGATTTTTATCGACATCAATATCAGCGTCGAACACGGTGGAAGTATTTCCGCGCGAGACAATGACTGTTCCAAACCCGGATTCAAGCGTAACCTTGACTTCCTTTTCATTCGACAACTGAACGTCTTTATGGAATTTATAACCGCCAAAATAGATAAACCCCGTCGTGAAACAACAAACGGCGAGAGCAAACGCCATAAGGAGATAATATGATCTTTTCCTCTTCAACATCTTATTCTACACATATTTACGATAAATCTGAATCAAGGTTTCAGTAGGAGCCGATTTTGCCCCGGAGGTATTTGTTTAACAGTTCACGTGCCCGAAAGATATGGGCTTTTACCGTACCTATGGGCAGTTTTAGCATTTTAGCGATTTCCGCATAATCTCTATCCTCCGTATGACGAAGGATAATGACTCGTTTGTATTTTTCAGGAAGGTTATTGATTGCCTCTTCGATGAGATTCGTGCGTTGCCGTTGTATCAAATTCTTGTCGGGCTGGTACGTCGTATCCGGCAGCTCGAACGTGAAATCACTTTCTTCCAATGCAATAGGTTTGTCAATCGAAAACGTCTCCAGCTTGCGTTTTCGGATATAATCTATACTGCTGTTGGTAGCAATCTTATATAACCATGTTGAAAATGCGTATTCTTCATTGAAATGTTTGAGAGAACCGAATGCTTTCACAAAGACTTCCTGGGTCAAATCTTCAACCTGTTGTTTGTCGCGGATGATGCGCGCGATAAGGTTGTGAATCTGGTCGTGGTATTTCTTCATCAGGCGTTTGAACGCCGTTCGTTCCCCCCGCAATGCGCGGTGAATGAGGTCGGAATCCTCAAGCCGGGAATCGGTTTTTGCTTTTGGCTCGAATGATGCAGAGACACCTGCCGCTCGTGTGCGGTGTCCGGAGCCATCCGATTTCGGTTGAGATATTTTTTTTCGATTCATGCTGCATCAGTGCGAATCAATTTCGTCAAAGTAGCGAAAATTTGAGAGAGAGGCAAGGAACACAGTTGAATAATTAACGGATTTTCATTACTTTGGAAAAGAAAAACGTTAAGACCCTCAACGAATGTTTATTACCTTCGAAGGAATCGATTACTCGGGAAAAACTACTCAGGCGAAACTTCTTGTGGACCGCCTGAACCAAACGGGAAAAGAGGTCGTCTTCCTTCGCGAACCCGGAGGAACAAAAATTTCAGAAAAAATCCGGGAAATTCTTCTCGACAAACGTCATCTCGAAATGAACCAGAAAGCAGAATTGTTCCTTTTCTCTGCAGCGCGCACACAATTAGTGAGTGAAGTCATTCTCCCGGCACTGCAACGCAAAGCGATCGTGGTATGCGACCGCTTTCACGACTCTACTACTGCATACCAGGGATATGGACGCGGGTTGAAACTTCCGGAAGTGGACACAATCAACCTGATCGCAACCGGAGGAACACTTCCCGACCTTACAGTGTTGGTGGATATAGATGTAGAAGAGATAGGTCGCCGGCAAGCCGCGGCCGGACTCGCCGCAGACAGGATGGAATCCGGAGGGAAAGAATTCTATCAGAAAGTACGCGAGGGATATTTGACCCTTTCCCGGCGGGAAGCGCGCCGTTTCGTGTGCATAGACGGTTCACGATCAGTTCAGGAAATTCAAAAAGAAATATGGAACATCGTACAACAACGTATGTCATAATCAGGAGGGTTTGATGAAAGCCTGGAGTTGGAAACGTAAGGGAATGCTCAAAATTGCTCTTTCCCTCATCATTGTCGGGGGAACTGGAATCGTCGTCGGTTTTAAGCTATCCGACACGGATGAGTTTTTCAGGATCAGCAAGAGCATCGATATTTTTGGCAGTGTCTATAAAGAGGTCGCAAAAAACTATGTCGATGAAGTCGACCCGGAGAAATTCATGGAAGCCGGCATCGACGGCATGCTGGGAACTCTCGACCCGTACACAAACTATATTGACGAGAATGAAGGAGACGAAGTAGAATTAATCACTTCAGGAAAATACGGCGGGATTGGCGTTACCATCGGCGTCCGCGACAATTATATTACCATACTCTCGTTGATGGATGGATATTCGGCACAGCGACAGGGACTCCAGCCCGGTGACCGGATCATTGAAATTGAAGGGCGATCCGTTGTAGGAACGAGACCCGACCAGGTACGGTCTTTGACGCGCGGCGAACCAGGGACGGAAATCCATCTTAAAATTGAACGTGAAGGTGAAGCGAAACCTCTGGCTTTCGTCCTCATTCGGGAAGAAATTCAATTGAAGAATATCAGTTACGCAGGATTTATCGGCGAGGGTATTGCCTACGTCCGGCTTGAGCGCTTTTCGCGCGGCGCCGGGGATGAATTACGACTTGCAATCAAAGACCTTAAACTCAGAGATTCCATTAAGAGCTTCGTGCTCGACCTGCGCGACAATCCCGGCGGTTTACTCGATGTGGCAGTTGACGTCGTCGAGAAATTCGTTCCAAAAGGAAGCCTCGTTGTCAGCACGCGCGGACGCAGGGCAGAGTCCGAGGTAAAATACTCTGCGAATGAAGAACCGATGCTTCCAAACACTCCGCTCATTGTATTGGTCAACCGAAATAGCGCAAGTGCAAGCGAAATCGTCGCGGGCGCAATACAGGATTTAGACCGGGGCATCATTCTCGGCACACGAACGTTCGGCAAAGGATTGGTACAAACCATCGCCCCGCTTGTGTACAATACGCAGTTAAAAATAACCACAGCGAAATATTACACGCCGAGCGGACGCTGTATTCAGGAGATCGATTATCTTCATAAAAATAAGGATGGCGTCTTTACGATTACACCCGACAGCCTGAGAAAGGAATTCAAGACACTGAAGGGCCGGCGTGTGTTCGAGCTCGGAGGAATTCACCCCGATACAACGGTCAACGAGCAGGACCCGACGGCGATGCAGAAAGAATTGCTCAGAAAATCGATGTATTTTAAATTTGCGACAGGATATTCCTTACAGCATAAGGATCCTCCATCCTCGTCTCCTTCCAGCGACAGTCTATTGAACAATTTCCGGCAATTTCTCGGAGACCAAAAGTTTTCTTACCAGGATGAAGGCGAAGCGAAGCTTGATGAGCTGTCGCGAATTGTCGATCAGAAGAATTACAGCAGGACGGTGCGCGATGAAATCGAACACCTCAAAACCGACCTTCATAAGGATAAAGAAAACGCAATCGATTGGAACAAGAAGGAAATTCTCCGTTCCCTTCTAACCGAGATCATGAGCCGTTATAAAGGCGAACAGGGAAGAATTGAAGCTTCGTTAACAGGAGACACACAGGTTGAAAAGGCGAAGAGTCTGATCGCCAACAGGAAGGAATACAGCCGCAGATTGTCGTTTAAAGAAATCGAACGGTAAAGCGGCCAGAAGGTTTAATGCTTTTTGATTTCTGCCATCGGTAACCATGGGTAGCCGATCTCCATCAACTTGCTCTGGATAAGCATCAGCATCCGGTTAAAATCTCCCCGCTCATGTACAAAATCCACTTCATCCGATGGAACGACAAGCAGCGGACCTAACCGGTATCCGTTGATCCACTCTTTATAATGAGAACTTAATTGTTCAAGATACGACCGGGGGATACTCTGTTCATAATCCCTGCCGCGCCGGGCGATTTGCTTCATTAACGTTTCTATTCTCGCATCGAGAAATATCAACAGGTCGGGTGGCTGGAGATACTGCATCATAACGTGATACAATTCGACATAATTGTTGTAGTCACGCTTATCCATCTTGCCTATCATGTGCAGGTTCTTCGCAAAAATTTCCGCATCCTCATAGATCGACCTGTCCTGGATGACACTCTCTGTGCCTTCGACGATTTTTTTATGGTCGTTGAACCGTTTCGAAAGAAAATAGACCTGCAGATTGAACGACCATCGGTTCATGTCGGAGTAGAAATCCGACAGATAGGGGTTATCTTCGACTGATTCGTAGAACGATTTCCAGCCATATTTTTCACTCAACATTCGTGTGAGTGACGACTTACCGGAACCGATGTTTCCTGCGACTGCAACGAAAATTTTGGATTTCATGTCGGAAGGAATATAGAAGAATATTGATTTAATGGCAAGAACACATTGGAGTTAATCCGGGTATTCCATTTGCAAACATGCTGAAGTCAACAATACTCTTTTTATAATTTGGATTTCCCTTCAAACAACACCTTCCCTTCGCATCGCATTAATCTGAATCCGGGTATATCCAATGCTCTCAAGAATTTCCGCAGTGTGTTCGCCCAATAAAGGAGGCGGCATTGTTCGGCTGTTCCGGGAGCCTGAGAGCTTGATGGGGTTTCCAACAATCCTCAAGGCAGAAATTGAAGGATGGCGAATGATTTCGACCATTTCCCGCTCGGTGACAGTGGGAAGCCGTAATGCTTCGGAAAGACTGTTGATCATTCCCACAGGCACATCGGCATCTGAAAGAATTTTTATCCATTCCTTGCTGCGCTTCGATTTGATGATCGGAATGAGAATCTTCTCAAGAACCTCACGATTCTTAACACGGTTCGGATTCACTGAAAAACGGCTATCGTCCCGCAATCCTTCGTGATGGATTGCGGCGCAAAAATTCTTCCATGCTCCTTCGCTTCCGACAGCAATATTGATATATCCGTCTTTCGTTGCAAACGTTTCGTACGGCGTGATTGTCGGATGACGGTTTCCCTTTCGCGTGATTTTCCTGTTTGAAAGAAGGGCGATTTGCGATTGATACGTGAAAAGAGAGAGTAAGCCGTCGAGTAAACTGATATCGACAAACTGACCCTTCCCGCTCGTCTCCCGCTGAAAGAGTGCGAGCAGAATTCCTTCAAATGCGAGATTACCCGCAGTGACGTCGGCAATCGATATTCCTCCTTTAGTCGGCGGACCATCGGGGAAACCGGTCATGTCCATCAATCCCGATTCTCCCTGAACAATCAAATCGTAGCTCGGCTTATTGCTTCTGCTGCTCGTTTTCCCGTAACCTGAAATCGAACAGTATATCAACCCCGGATTTATTTTGCTCGCTGCATCATATCCAAAGCCCAGCTTCTCCATTACTCCCGAGCGAAAATTTTCAACAAGCACATCGCACTGCTTCATGAGTTTACGGATGATCGCTTTCCCCTCCTCCGATTTCAAATCGACGGTAAGGCTTCTCTTGTTCCGATTCACACTCAGAAAATACGCGCTCTCCCCTTTCGCAAACGGAGGGCCCCATTTGCGCGTCTCGTCACCCCCCCGGGGTTGTTCGACCTTGATAACGTCCGCACCCATATCCCCCAATTTCATCGCGCAAAATGGACCGGAGAGAATACGGGTAAGGTCGAGAACGCGGATGCCGGAAAGCGGACCGCGGCTTGTTTTGCTGTTTCGCAATTTCAACTTCAGTGTATTGATATTAGAATTTGTACTTCAGGGTAATTTGCTCCCTCTGGCTGACAACCATGGATGAATTTCACACACGAGTCGTCCGGCTTTCACAGCAGGGTCGGTATCACAGAGCGCCTTCGCGTCTTCAGTCGAACTGACATTCAAAATGAAAATACCGCGCAGGTCGGTATCATCCAGAAACGGACCCGCCATCGCGAGCTTGCCCTCTTTCGCAAGCCTGCCGATATTTGCAAGATGAGCTTCCTGAAACTTTTCGGCAGTCACCGAATCCTGATCCCGATGAGGGCCGCTTTTCAAAAACACCGTGTAGTAGGTTTTCATTTCAATTTTTGCTGTGGAATCCTGCTGGGCAAGCACACTCTTGTACGAAAATGACAACAATATCATTCCACAAACCACAACGACTGCAAAAGCATACTGCCTGTGTTTCATCATACCTTCTCCTGCGTGAAAAACTTCCGTGTTGTATGTAAGCATTGATCCGGCAATTTCAATAATATCAACAATCGCCCGTGAATCATTTTTTTCCTCTCATCATCAACGCATATGCCACAAACGCAACCACAAACCCGACAAACCATGCGTAACTGTACAGGTGCATGAGAAAAGGACCAACCGAATCCGGGCTCATCACTTTCACCGTTCCCAAAAAGCCAAACACATTTGGAGCGATACCGAGAATAAGTGCAACAACAGCCGCAGGGTTAATGCCTTTCCGGTATGAATACTTGCCATCGGGCATGTACAGGTCAACCGTTTCGAGTTTCATCCGTCTGATGAAAAAGTAATCGCATATCAGTATCCCTCCAATCGGTCCAAGCAAGGCTGAGTAACCGACAAGCCAGGTAAAAATATATCCGCTCGGGTCTGCAACGAGTTTCCATGGTTGAATGAGAATGCCGATGATTCCTGTAATCAGCCCACCGAGACGGAAGGTAATTTTTGAGGGCCAGAGATTTGAAAAATCATTTGCAGGACTAACAACATTTGCAGCAAGGTTCGTTGCCAATGTTGCCAGGCAAAGGGCAAACAAGGAAACCCCAAGAACAACGGGATTTGTGAACCGCGTAATCAGAACTACAGGATCCCAGATAGGAAAACCACCATAAATAATAATCGTTGCAGAAGTGACCGCAACACCGATAAAGGAATATAGCGCCATCGTCATCGGAAGCCCGATTGCCTGTCCAAGCATCTGGTCCCGTTGAGATCGTGAATAACGGGTGAAGTCGGGAATATTCAGCGATAAGGTTGCCCAAAAGCCAATCATACCTGTAAGCGATGGAAAAAACACAGCCCAGAACTGACCTTCTTTCGGACCTCCCGGTACGAATTGCGATGGTTGTGACAACATCGGCCCAAACCCGCCTGCCTGCTTGTATGCCCAGCCAAGCAATACCAATCCCAACGTAATTAACAACGGAGCTTTGATGTCCAGTAAAAAACGAATCGATTCAATACCTTTGTAGATCACAAACATATTGATTCCCCAGAAAAACATAAAGCATGCAAACTGCGCTATGTTGATACCGGCAATCCATGCAGGTAGTGTATCCCATGAGGGAATATAAATTGTAAAGATTTTATAGATCGCCCAGCCGCCGATCCATGACTGTATTCCGAACCATCCGCATGCGACAAAAGCACGCAGTAACGCCGGGATGTTGGCACCCCGCACACCAAACGAAGCCCTGCAATACACGGGAAAAGGGATGCCATACTTCGTACCGGCATGAGCATTGAGAATCATGGGAATCAATACGATGAGGTTTCCAAAGAAAATCGTCAAAACTGCCTGATACCAATTCATCCCCTCCGAAATCAGCGACGAAGCAAGCATGTAGGTGGGGATACATGCTGACATCGAAATCCATAACGCCGCAATGTTATATGTCCTCCATTTTCGCTGGGAAATTTTCGTCGGGGCGATGTCGTCGTTAATGAGCGGGCTGTGATTCACCGCGGCGAGGTCGATCTCAACCAGATCGTTCTGCAATGGCTCCATATCTATTGTTCCCCTTTATCGAGAAGAAGTAATGTTGTTTTGGTAAAGATGTATGACAAACGAAGAGCTTCCTCGGTGACATACAACGATTTATCATCAGAAGTATGCATGACCTTCAGAACTTCAGGCATATCTGCCGGATTGTCAATTTTTTTAAACCCGGATTTCGTCCATTTCACAAGTTTTGCTACATCCCCTTGCCGGACTACCGAAATGGAAATATTCTCCTGTTTTGCATCGGCGAATGATTCATAGTCGGAGCCGGGGTAAACTTCATTTTCTTCATATGGAAATTTTGTACTGTCCCTTGCAGCACGGATATATTTCATGATAAGGTCATCGTCGCCGCCACCGACAGGGCCGACATAAATTTCATCTCCAGTTCCCTCGACATCGAGATTAATCATTGCGAGACTCGGAGACGAAGTGTCCATCTCTCGCACATACACCGCCGACCCGATGAGGCCATCTTCCTCCTTGTCGAAGAAGCAAAACTCAACTGCGTGACGAAAACGGTAATCTTTAAGCGATCGAATCATTTCCAACACAACAGCAACCCCGCTTCCGTTGTCATTAGCGCCAGGTGACCCTGAAACGGCATCATAATGCGCCCCCACAACAATATTCTTCCTGCCGGAGCCCAACCGTACGACAATGTTTTCTACACGTATTCCATTTTTCGCGTCCTTCTTCGAAAGCTTCTTTTCTGCAGGAACGAGTCTGAAATTCACATGAAATGACTTGAGTTCATCCTCGATGAACTGTTTTCTGCCGGCATGAGTTCTCCCTTCAATGCCTTTCACATATTTGAACAACTGTGGCTCTTCCGGTTGCAACCGAGATCCCTGCGCATACAAAGCAGAAGGCGTCGAAAGAACAATAAAAAAAATCAGCAGCGAGTGTAGAACCTTACACCTATTCATCGGGAGAGTGATTTCATTGGATTTCATGTATTCTCAACATAATATAAACCACTTGCTGAAATTACCAACTAATTTTTTGGCCTTCCAGGAAATTCCTGGCAAATGAACTTCCCAGACGGGCAGCTTTTTTGAGATTTTCAAGAGAATTTTGGCGATCTCCCACCCTGAAATAAATCTGCGCAAGCCGTTCGTAGCCGTCCGGGGCGGCCGGATTCTCCCTAATCAATTTGAAAGCTATCGTCCTTGCAGATGTAAGGTCTCCCTTCCTGATAAGCGCCATGCCAAGACCGTCCAATGAGAGGATGGATGTGGAATCTATTTCCAGTGCCCGTGAATACCATCCAATGGCAGAATCAACCTTGCCGCTTTGTAAACAGACATTCCCCATATTATGATATGCCATGATTGTCGTTGGATCGAGTCTGATCGCTTTTCTAAACAAATTTTCTGCTTCCGCAGATTTACCCTCCTGGAGAAACTTGTTTCCCGTATTTACGCAAACCTTTGCAAGCGCGCTTTTCGGTTCCGGGTCCCCGGGATTGATCGCTAGCCACCGTTCGATAAGATTCATTGTTTTTTCTCCAGTTCCATCACCAAATTTTACAAGATACTCGGCAGCTCTTCTATACCCTTTCACGTCATCCGGAAACCGTTCAATGTAGTCATCCCACACATTGAGGATCGAAATCAGGTCATGGCGAAACGCGTAGTAGTTCTCAAGGTGGTACGAAATTTGAAAATATCCCTCATGAGGCACGACGCGTTGATCAGCGAGAAGCTTGGTTCTCGCCACCGTCGCAGGCTCCGAAGCGTTCATCACCATCCACGCCAGCGAATGAAGCGCTGTCATTGCGACAGACAAGAACAGGATTCTAGCCCTGTCGACGAATTGCATATTTATAAAGACAATGAGAGCAAATAGATTTATGAGGAAAAAATATGACGACATGGTATCCCAATCAGTTGCCATCCCCAGGTCAACTTTAACGAGCGAACTGAAAACAATAACTGGAACAATACCAACAAGAAGGAATTGCGCCTCGAGCGATGGAATGATTTTTTTCTTTTGAACCAACAGCGCCAGTCCGACAAGAATCAACGATGACGCGCCCAACAACATCCATAGATTCAGAAGGTCGACAAGGTGATACGCGGAAAATAACGTATACGGCTGAAAATCATCATTCGATGGAGAAACAGAAAGGAACGGGGAATGCGTAAGAGGCGGCACAAAATAGTGAAAATCAAATTTCAATATCAACAGAACTACTACAAAAAATGCCGCCGGCACAATCGCACCGATAACAATATCCCGCACTCCCTTCCTCTTAAATTCGTTGTAGACGATGAAAAGAAATGAAGGTGCCAGTAACACAGTCAAATAATGAGCAAACACCATGAGGACAAAAACAATGGGTATATAGTAGAAGGAAGCTTTCCCTTTCATCCACAACACAACAATAAGCACATACGATGAAATGAAGAAAAGGACCACAGAATATATTTCCCCATACCCGAAGAACAGCTGCATATACGAGCCAACGCATAAAAAAAGAACTGCAAGAATTCTCTTTTCCGATCCCTGAATAATTAACTTAACAATGAAGATAACGTTGAGAATAAATCCGATGCCAAGGAGAACTTCTCCCAAAAGGAACGCATTCATGATGGGAGGATAAGCATGGGTGCCAAGCAGGGACGCCACGATGTAAAAAAAATAGACCGAAAGGGGTTCACGATAAATTATGAGACCGTGTAATCCTTCAAATGTGTTCTGGTAATTATTCATTAAGACGAAACTGTCTCCCAGCAAAGGTGTTTTTTGACGCAGGCAAACCGCAAGGAGGGCAAAGAACGCCAATGCAATCACAACCGAAACTGTCGGTCGATGGAATAATTTTGTAGCAATTTCCGTCATATTGTTTTCAATATCTCCGAGAAAAATATAGGCGATGATGAGACCGGATAAGATAAGATACACAAGGAAATATGTTGACGGAAGGAGCCCGAGGAAATGAAAGCCCCAATTCAAACTCGTCGGCGAAAAATATCCGGCGATGAAAAGTCCAATGATCAGAAGAAATGAGATGACACTAATTTTGAGGATGTTCGTCCTCATTGCGCAGAACTTGTACGACTACTGTTTCTCTTTTTCAACAGGCGGTATTTACCGACATGCATTTATTGCTTAGGCGCTGCAGAAAGAATCTTGTTCAACCCGACATCATCGACTTTCAGGAGATCTACCTTGGGCAGGCGCGGTGTAAGTTCAATCCAATTCTGATCGCTTTGAAAGACGATCCTGAATATTGGAAGAGATTCTTCAAGCCTTCCTGCATTCACCAACGCGACAGCATGCCAGTATTTCATTTCAAGGTTGTCGGGAATCATCGATTCTGCTGTTCCGTATTCCTTCAACGCTCCATCGACATCGTGTTTCTCCACGGCAAGGTCTCCGGCATTCTCATGCCGGTACGCACGATGAATATTAACCAGCCTCCTTAATTCCTTAAGTGGTTCCGGTGAATCTTCAACACGCAAGTCCATGATGCGGTCGTTCCAGGGTTGCCCGGTTGACTTAGCTGCGACGATGAGAATCGCCGCAGACTGCTTGCCACGAATATCGCCGCCAACTGCCTGCGCTGCATCGAGAGCTGCGAGCATGCGCTCTGCAAGATCTCCCTTTGTTGAGCGATATGCCTTTGCCATTGCGGGCCAGACTTTATCATTCAACATGAGGTTTGCCTCCACTGTAAATTGCTCGCCTTCTATGTGTCCCGCGGCGGGGATACATTTCGCTCCCGTATGTGCGGCAACGTTTCCATGGGCGTCGACCATCGCAACCTGCCGGACATCTTTTGATACATCGGAGGCAAGCAATCCTTCGAGCGTCTGCTTTGCAGATTTTCCCGCGCGCATTAACTCAAGTCCGAGAGGACCGTATGCAGGATCAACAAACGATTGCGTTGCTACCGCACCCACTCCGGCCTCTGCCCACGGGACAAGCGGTCCGACGGAAAACCAATGGGATTGGACTGCGACACCAAGCTCACCAGTGACAGAATCACGGGCAACGATGGAAAAGGTGTGAACAGGACGTTGTTGAGCATCTGCGAAGGATAACGCAATAATGATAAGAATGACTAACATCGATTTGGATGACATCGTTGTTTCCTCCAAAAATTGAACATCGACTTTGGGAAGATAGAAAAAAACTGAAGGAAGGTCAATACGGCAGGAGTGTCAAGAGCGGTTAATTAATTTTCTCGAAAGGGATGTCGAGTATTCTGTATTCCTGCCAATCCTTGTAATCGAAATGCCACCATTCATATTCATTAACTGTAAACCGCTCTTTTTCCATCGCATGCCGAAGCATGTCTCTCATGCGACGCTGTTTCTTTGTCCCGCCGGTAAAATTCGGATAGGCTTTTTCGGTAAAATCATCATACGGGCTCGGCATCTGGAGTTCTTTTCCCGTCGTAAGACGGTACATCGAAAGGTCGACAGCACATCCGCGGTTGTGCTTGGACCCTTTTTGCGGGTCTGCGACAAAATTATGTTTTTCAGCGGGAGTTTCATCCCAAAACTTTTTAGTAATTGACCATGGTCGGTAGCCATCAAAAATCAAAAGCCCGAATCCCTGTTGCCGGAGCTTCCTGTTTACGCGGATAAGTGCGTCGGCAGCCGGTCGCTGCAGGAATGCCCGCGCCTGCGAATACATGGGCCTTTGCATGAAGTTATTGGATGTTGCATACCGGATGTCGAGTTTAAACGTCGAATCTATTTTGATGAGTTCTACAAGATCTGTCCGCCGAAATTTCTTGCCTTGTTCTTCCGGAGGCTGGGCTGCACATACGCCTGAAAGAAATACAAGCGCTATGGCAATGAAACATCTTCGCGGAGAAATTATGGAAGCTCTCAATAGAAATTCCATTCTAAGAGTTGAACTCTAAATTCGTCTGATGCATAATGGAACGAATGTCAGATTCTTCCTTATCTGTGAGCGGAAGAAGAGGGCTTCGGACAGCACCTCCTGCATATCCCATCAAGGTGGATGCATACTTGAGGCCGGCGATGCCGAATGTTTCTGTAACAGCTTTATTGACAGGAACAAGTTGTGCCTGAAGTTTTTTTGCCTGTTCTTTTTGATCTTTCTTAAATAATTCATGAAGTTCAACGCATTTTTCAGGCAAACAATTTGCCAGGGCGAGAATGCCTGCTTTGATTCCAAGTTCGAGGGCAGGATACAACGCTGAAGCTGTTCCGACAATCAGATTGAAGTTTTCGGGAACGACTTTCTTGAATATCTCAAGTTGTGCGACATCGCCTTTACTGTCCTTCATGCCGATAATTTTTGGATGACGACTCAATTCGCTTACAGCTTCTGCAGAAATATTCACATGAGTGAATTTGGGAACGTTGTAGATGAGAATGGGAATCTCAGCGGCATCGGCGATTGCCGTAAAATAGTTGATGAGTGATCGAGTTGTCATCTGACCGCCATAAAACGATGGGGTAAGAACGAGTGCGGACGGGACGCCAAGCTTAGCAGCTTTATTTGTGAGTTTGATTGTATCGCGCGTCGATTCGAGTCCCGTTCCCGCAAAGACAATTTTCCCTTGTCCGGCGGACTTGACTGTTAACTCGATGAGTTGTAGTTTTTCGCCTTCGTTAAGATAGGGTGTTTCGCTGTTCGAACCGAGGACAAGATAGCCGGAGAGGGAAGTTTTATTCCACAGCTCAATGTTTCGTGTGAAGGCGTCGTAATCGACATCTCCATTCTTTTTGAATGGAGTAATCATAGGCGGGAGAATACCGCTGATATTTATCATATATGGATGACGCCGCTTACTTCCACGCCCACGCAAACGCATCCCGTTTAATAAACTTTCCGCGACCGGCTTTGCCGAACCATTTCCCTTTATCGACGATCAGTTCACCCCTGGAGAGAACCGACTCGGCATTGCCTTTCACTTTGAATCCTTCAAACATGGAATAATCGACTCTCATGTGATGCGTTTTTGCAGAGATGGTGTGCTCCTGGTTCGGATCCCAGACAACGAGGTCGGCATCACTGCCGACGGCGATAGTTCCTTTCCGCGGGTACATGCCGAACATTTTTGCAGGCGTTGTCGATGTTATTTCAACCCACCGGTTGAGGGAAATACGTTTTTGATTCACACCATGGTGGAAAAGCAGCTGCAGCCTGTTCTCAACGCCGGGTCCGCCATTGGGTATCTTGGCAAAGCTGTCTCTGCCCAACTCCTTCTGCTCTTTGAAACAGAAAGGACAATGGTCCGTAGAGACGACCTGCAGTGTATTTTTTTTCAACCCTTCCCAGAGCTTGTCCTGATGCCATTTCTCACGCAGGGGTGGCGTAAACACATATTTTGCACCCTCGAAATTTGGTCGGTCTAAATCCTCAATTGAGAGAAGAAGATATTGTGGGCATGTTTCCGCAAATGCGGGGATCCCGCGGTCACGCGCCTCGGACACTTTCTCGAGCGCGTCTGCAGATGAGAGATGTACGATATACACGGGGGCTCCTGCCATTTGCGCAAGTGCGATCGCCCGGTTGACCGCCTCACCCTCCGCGGTTGTCGGGCGGGTTAATGCGTGGTAGATTGGAGCGGTTTTTCCTTCGGCGATTGCCTTCTGTACAAACAGGTCGATGACGCCTCCATTTTCCGCGTGCATGCAGACAAGCGCTCCGTTTTCAGCAGTTTTCCGCATTGCGCGAAAGATCGTTGCATCGTCGACCATGAGAACACCGGGGTATGCCATGAACAGCTTAAAACTCGTCAATCCTTCACGCACCATTTCATTCAAATCTTCCAGGTGTGCTTCGGGAAGGTCGGTAACAATCATGTGCAGGCTGTAGTCGAGTGTTGCCTTTTCCCCCTTTTTCCACCAGATATCGAGCGCTTCACGGATCTTTTGTCCTTTCGCCTGAATAGCAAAATCTATCAGGCATGTGGTTCCGCCGAAAGCCGCCGCGCGTGTACCGGTCTCGAAATCGTCGCTCGAGGTCGTCCCGCCGAACGGCATGTCCATGTGCGTGTGTACATCTATTCCCCCAGGTATAACATATTTCCCGTTTGCATCGATCGTCTTTTCTGTTTTCATCGGGAGGTTGGAACCGATCGCAGTGATCTTATCCTGTTCTATATATATGTCGGCTTTATAGTCCTGTTCCGCAGTGATAATGCGCCCGTTCTTGATTAATGTTGACATGATGTTATTCACAAATTTTGTAAGGAAATGAATTCAAAAGCCCTATAAAGTAAAATGGAGATTGGAGAAATGCAAATGCTCTCCAATCTCCAAAAAAAGTAAGGCGGAACGATTACTTTTTCATCGAATCATTGGTTTTCATTTCAACGACGTTCATGTCAAACTTCCCCGGTTGCTCCATAAAAAACGTGACGCCATCTGGGCCAGAGCCACTTGTATGCTTCACATTCGCGGGAATAAGCAAGTACGAACCCGGTCCATACTGTTTCTCCTCGCCGCCTTCGGGCGCATAAGTAAATGTACCCGACACGATAACGGTTTTAATATCCGAACTGTGCGTATGCAAGGGATGCTTCGTGTTACCGGGAAATTTAACGAATGCGCCGTAAGCACCTTTTGACCCGTCTCCCCAGAGGGTGGCAGTCATGGTGCCGGGAGGCCCATCTTTCATCTGTTCCCATTTTATATCGCCAGCAGTCCACAACGTAGCTTCTTTCTTCATCTTCTTTTTTTGAGCAATCGCGTTGGAACCGCCTGCGACGAAGAGCCCGACGAGCATGAGCAGCATAAGAATGGTGATTCTTTTCATACCGTTATTCCTTTTTACATAGTGAGAGAATGAATTAGGGAAACTTTAATTTGTTTTACGTCCACGGTTCGTCGCCGGAAGGACCATAGATGGACGGCACCCTACCATCAGCCATACGGAGATAAATCGAGAACTGGCCGCGATGATGAATCGTGTCCATCATCATCATCCACAAGGTGTCGCCGCTGCGCATATCCCCCATCGTTTTCGGCGCAACAAAGAATTTTACCATCTTGTTGAAATCCGCGTCGGAAAGCTTCTTCACCTTATTGACATTTTCCACATGGTTACGTTCAAAAGCCGTCACGATTTCCCCCATTGTCGCCGGAGGTTTCGGCTGATTCACAAAATCAAATTGACCGGTTATTGCGCCGTTTACAAATACTTTCTCCTCTGTCACCATCCTCCACGCCAGGTCCTTTGCATTCGGGCATTTTCCGTGCGGCTGTAAATTCTCTTTGTTCGCCGGATAGGATTTCATCACTTTCATTGTTGTCTGAAATTCCCTTTCCCACGCCTGAAGAAATTGCTCCCTCTCTGACATCTGCATAAATGACTCCTTTCCTGAAGAATTTTGGAATGTTTTTTTGATTAGAATTCTATGGTCGTGCGCTCGTAGAGATAGCTAGGCACATGGAACCAACAACTTAACAATGGTACACCGAAAAGAAGTTCCGCTCTCGTTCAGTATCGGTCAATAGAACTTAGTCTCGTTTCAGTGGATCTCAATCCCGTGCTTTTTTTGAAACTGCCGCAACGACTCCCACGTCACCGGCTGCGGGAGCTGTTTCATCAAATCATTCCAAGTAACAGCCTGTGAGCCATCGTCCTTGCGTACCATCGAGATACAATTATCAACTGGGCAGACAAGGAAGCAAAGGGCACAACCCACACAATCGGCTGCACGCACGCGCGGCTGCTGTTTTCCGTTTAGCGGGGTAAGGTCGATACATTGATGTGCACTATCCTCACACGCGATATAACACAAGTTACACTGAATGCATTTCTTCTCATCGATTTCCGCAATAGTCCTGCAAAGCAGGTTGAGGTTACCGAAATCGGTGATGCACGAAAGAGATTTGCCGCGAAAATCTTCAATTGAATGAAATCCCTTTTCATCCATCCAATTGCTCATACCTTCCACGAGATCATTGATAATGCGAAACCCGTAATGCATAACTGCAGTACAGACCTGTACACTCGTCGACCCGAGCAGGATAAACTCGACGGCGTCGCGCCACGTGGAGACTCCCCCAATGCCCGAGATCGGAAGATTGACTTCCGGGTCGATTGCGACCTGTGAGACCATGTTAAGAGCGATAGGTTTTACGGAAGGACCCGCGTAACCTCCATGTGAACCTTTTCCTCCGACCGAAGGTCTGAGCTCGAGTGAATCGAGGTCGATGCCCATGATGCTGTTGATTGTATTAATCAACGAAATTCCATCCGCTTTCCCTTTTTTTGCCGCCCGTGCCGGGAACCGGATATCCCCGACATTGGGCGTAAGTTTTACGAGCACCGGAATTGTCGAAACTTCGGTCACCCATTCAGTAATCATTGCGCAGTATTCCGGGACCTGTCCAACTGCCGAACCCATGCCGCGTTCACTCATACCGTGAGGGCAGCCGTAGTTCAACTCGATGCCGTCTGCACCTGCATCGATCGTTCGTTTCACGATATCGTGCCATGTTTCCCGCTTCGATTCTACCATAAGGGAAGCAACGACCGCACGGTCAGGCCAGAGTTTTTTCGTTTCGGCAATTTCTTTGAGGTTCACGTCTATGGGCCGGTCACTGATGAGTTCGATATTGTTCAAGCCAAGAATTTTTTGTCCGTTATAATCGATACCACCGTACCGGTTGAACACATTCATCACCGGTTCCCCGATCGTTTTCCAGACTGCGCCGCCCCAACCCTGCTCAAATGCTTTGCACACCTGGTAGCCGGAGTTGGAGGGCGGAGCCGATGCCAGCCAAAATGGATTTGGGGATTTGATTCCTCCACAGTTTATCGATAGATCAGCCATGATAATTCGCCCTGTAGTTATGTTCGATAATCATAAGAAAAAACTTTCATCTGCAATACGAAATCCAGTATGCGGGAAAATCTTATTTCCTTGTCGTATCTGCAACCGGCAACATCGACGCATGATTGGCAATGATAAGCCACTTCTTCCCTACATTCTTCCACACCTGCAGATATCTCCCCGGACCCTCGGTAAAGGGCCCACTCCTTGGTTGGAACGCAAGATTGAAAATACCCCATTCGTACGCAAGATCGCCTTCGACATCGATATGAGACTCAGTAATTTGAAATTTTTTCACATCGACATGATTAAATAAATCCCACCACGATTGCTTCACATCATCATAGCCCCGGTAATTGCCTGAAGGATACATCGCAATGAGGTCCGGGCTCTCCCAGTACACTGACATGACCCCGCTGACATTCATCCGGTTGAATGAGTCTTCAAACACTTTGTCCTGTTCCTGGAGAGCCTGCGTCGTCTTCTCGACATCACCGCTTTTCCTGCAGTTAAGATTGCACAGCAAAAGAATTACGAAAATAACTCCGCTGGCAATAATGTTCGTCCTCTTTCGCATTTTACAGATAATAGTTACTTTCCGAACAGATACTTGTCGATTCCTCGTGCAGCGCGTTTGCCGTCAGCGGCGGCATTGACGACCTCTTTCCCTCCATTAATACAATCTCCCCCGGCAAAATACTTCGGATTGGATGTTTGCATCGACGCCGGTCCGACGGAAATTTTTCCCCGCTCGAATTTGAGATTCGGGATTTGTGTGATGAACGATTCGTTTGCCTTTTGACCGATGGATTTGATGACCATATCGACTTGTATCCTGAACTCCGAGTTCGGCACCGGCTCTGCAGACCTTCGTCCGCGGGCATCGGGCATAGCGAGTTTCATTTTTATGCATTCCAGTTCTTCAACACTGCCGTTTCCAAGGATACGTTTTGGTGCAGTAAGAAAATAAAAGACGATGCCGTCATTCTTCGCAAGCCGGTATTCAAATTCGTATGCAGACATTTCCTCCGCCGTACGCCGGTAAATAATTATTACCTGTTCGGCACCCAGCCGTTTTGCTTCCGTTGCCGCATCGATAGCGGTATTACCGGCGCCAATGACTGCCACCCGTCTCCCAACGTTTACAGAACTCCATTTTCGCGTCGTCACTTGTTCAATAAACTCAAGGGCGTCATAGACACCTGGATTATGTTCCCCTTCTATATTCAAGTCCGGAGAGTTTCCCAATCCCACACCGAGAAAAATTGCATCATGTTTTTTTTCCAGTTCCGGCAAGGAAATATTTTTTCCGACGCGCATATTGGTTTTAATCCGGACACCAAAGCTCTCAACAAGTTTTACTTCATTCAAACTATCTTTGTATGTCATTTTATATGGAGCAATTCCCCATGTATCGAGGCCGCCGGGAACTTGCTTCGCTTCATAAATCGTCACATCATATCCCATGAGAGCGAGTTCCGCCGAACATGCCAGGCCAGAGGGACCTGCTCCAATGACACCGACCGATTTCCCATTTTTCGGCGCTGGTGTAAACATCCCGGGCATCCCTTGTTCGAAATACCAGTCGATTGCATAGCGCTGGAGCCTTCCGATTTCAATCGGATTCTCGCCCCGCTCATTGTACACACACGCACCTTCACACAACACATCCACCGGGCATGCTTTCGCGCATGTGAGTGCGATCCAATTCGATGAAAGAATCGTTTTGGCCGAACCTTTGACATTTCCGGTGGCTATTTTTTTGATGAACGTTGAAATGTCTATATGCGTCGGGCAAGCCTTCATACACGGAGAATCGAAACAATACAGGCAGCGGTTCGCTTCGGCAGTTGCCTGATTTTTATTAAATGCCGGATGAATTTCAGCAAAATTCTGTTCGTACTGTTCTGAAGAGAGCTTGGGGGCAGTATCCGATTGGTTCATGACAATAGCGTACTACTGGTTGGTTTGAAAATGAGAATACAAAATTTGATTTGAATTACAGTCGTTGTGCGGTTGTTCCTTTTACTGAGATCAATAAATACTTGTTTCCCGCTTCTTCCCGGTATAATCGATGTATACAGTTTTCACTTCAGTATAAAATTCGAACGTTTCCGTGCCCTGTTCACGCGGACCGATACCGGTGGCTTTTGTTCCACCAAACGGTGCTTGTGCTTCACCACCGATCGTCGGAGAATTGATATGAACTTTTCCCACTTCCGACAGTTCCGCGAATTTCATGATCTTCGCCATGTCGTGAGAATAAAGAGACGCTGAAAGACCGAACTTTACCCCGTTCGCAATCTCCACCGCATCTTCAAAATTCTTCGCACGAAGGATCCCGATCACCGGGCCGAAAATCTCTTCTTGGGCAATCCGCATTGCCGGATGAACGTTATTGAACAACGTCGGTTCGACAAAATACCCCTTCGAAAATATGCCATGGTGCAGACGTTTCCCTCCAGTAAGGAGTCGGGCTCCCTCTGATTTACCGATCTCGATATATTTCAGGACAGTATTCATTTGGTCCTCATCCACTGATGGCCCCATATCGGTTGATGGATCCATCCCGTCACCTACTTTAAACTTCGCAACACGGTCGACGAGCATTCCGGTAAATTTATCGGCAATCGATTCTTCAACAATCACCCTGCTTGCAGCGGTACATCGCTGGCCGGTCGACCCGAGTCCGCCCTGAACAGCTCCTTCAACAGCAAGGGACAGGTCGGCATCGTTCAAAACGACGAGAGGATTTTTCCCTCCCATCTCACATTGAACTCGCGCTCCCTTGCGCGATGCCTGTTCATACAGCGCGCATCCAATTTCATTCGAGCCGGTAAACGAAATGCCGTGAACATCCGGGTTGTTGACAATTTCATCGCCGACAGTCCCGCCGCTTCCCATAACAAGGTTCAATACACCGGCAGGGACACCGGCCTGTTCAAACACTTCAACGATTTTCACTGCGGTTAATGGCGTTGAGGTAGCGGGTTTAAAGACAACTGTGTTTCCCGCAAGCAATGCAGGTGCTATTTTCCAAATCGGAATTGCAACGGGAAAATTCCACGGAGTAATGAGACCAATGACCCCGATCGGTTGTCGGACTGTGTAAATGAATGTATTAGGAAGTTCAGAAGGGATTGTCGAGCCGCGAAGCCGCCGCCCCTCGCCGGCTGTAAATTCCATAATATTAATCGCCCGTTGAATTTCTCCATGTGATTCGCGGAGAATTTTCCCCTCTTCTTTCGTCAGCGCAACTGCAACCTCCTCGACGCGTTCGTGAAGCAGGCTCATCGCTTTGAAGAGTATTTTTCCCCGGACAGGTGCGGGCGTAGATCTCCACTTTGGGAACGCCTCTTTAGCGGCAGCGATCGCCTCTTTTGTTTCCTCGCGTGTTGAAAGAGGAGTGTAACAGAGAATTTCTTCCTTGTTTGCGGGATTGATATTCAGAGCTGTTTTTCCGCTTGCCGATCTATTCCATTTCCCGTTGATATAATTCCGGACTGTCGTTGGGGCAGACACCGGGGGTTTGGTTAATGTTTGTTCTTTCGTTGCTGTTTGCATGGTTGAAATTTCAAGCAGAAGGATAGATTTTTATTTAGATGAACCTGGTTTCAGCTCATCCAGTTGACTTTTGACTCGGGGTTCCACTTCGTCGTGGTTTTCTTCGGCTTGGTGAAAAACTCTATCGAGCTTTTTCCGGTAATATCACACGACCCAAACTTGGATTCATTCCAGCCGCCAAACGAAAACGGTTCTCGCGGGACAGGTACGCCGATATTCACACCGATCATTCCGGCATGTGCCCGTTCAATGACATAACGTGCGGCACCGCCGCTTTGCGTGAACACCGAGGCCGCATTTCCATACGGCGAGCTGTTTTCAATATGCAGAGCATCGTCGACATTTTTTGCCCGCATGATGGAAAGAACCGGCCCGAATACTTCTTCCTGCGCAATTTTCATTTCCGGCTTCACGTAATCGACAACTGTGGGCCCGACATAGTAGCCCTGCTCTTTTCCTTCGACAACGGCATTTCTGCCGTCCACCAGAACTTTTGCTCCTTCCTGTTCAGCCTCAGTAATGTATCGTTCGATGCGATGCTTTGACTGTAACGAAATAACCGGACCAAGGTTTTTCCCAGGAATAATTTTTCGCGCCTCGTCACAAAGCCGTCTGACGATATGGTCCACCTGCCCTACTGCCACCATCGCAGAGGCAGCCATACACCGTTGACCGGCACAGCCGGACATGGAAGCAGCGATATTTGATGCCGCCATTTCCTCGTTGGCATCAGGCAGCACGATCAAATGATTTTTTGCCCCTCCAAGACAAAGCGCACGTTTCAGCCTGGATGTTGCACGTGTGTAGACGAGTTTTGCAACACGAGTAGAACCTACGAATGTTAATGCAGCAATATCGGGATGGTCGCATAACGCCTCTACTACTGCCTGACTTCCATGGACCACATTAAAAACCCCGTCAGGAAGTCCGGCTTCCTTCAACAATTCAGCAATCCGGAGCGAACTCAGCGGAACCTGCTCGGATGGCTTCAGCACCATTGTGTTACCCAGCACCAGCGCGTTTGGTATCGTCCAGTTGGGGACCATATTCGGAAAATTAAAAGGCGTAATCGACGCGACTACTCCCAGCGGATAGCGGTCAATCCGGCACTCGACCCCTTTGCTGACTTCCAGGATTTCCCCTGCCGCCAGTTGAGGCATTGAGCATGCAAATTCTGTCACTTCGATTGCCTTTTCAATTTCCGCCATCGCTTCGCTCATAATTTTACCATTTTCTTCGTTGACGAGCGAGGCAAGAGAATTTGCATTTTTTTCGAGAAGGGTTTTGTAACGATAGAATACCTGGGCACGCTCTTTTATAGGTAATGTCGACCATTGAGCAAAAACAGATTTTGCCGCACGAACTGCCTTGTCGACATCAGGTGAACCGGAGAGCGGTACCTGAGCTATTTCCAGCCCAATAGAAGGGTTCGTAACCGCCAGATATTCACTTGCGGCAGATTCGACCGGCATTCCATTAATATAATTCTTAAGTCGAACGATGCCTGAAGGCTTAGGCTGTGCTCGCTCACGTGCAGATACACCAGCTTGCATTGGAGTTACCTCTTGCATTAAAAGAAGCTACATTCTTACTTCTTAATCTCTTAAATCAAACCACAAAAAGCAAATTGCAAGCGGCGAGAATATTCTCGCTGCTTGCAATCTGGAAGGAAAAAATTACTTCATGAGAACCAGTTTCAGCGTTTTTGAAAACGTTCCCGCCTGAACGGTATAAAAATAGACTCCGCTGGAAAGTTTTGAACCATCGAACGTCGCCTTATATTTTCCCGGCTGCTGCATCTCATCAACAATGCGCGCCACCTCTTGCCCAAGTATATTAAACACGATAAGCCGCACATGAGAAAGAGAAGCTACATCATAGTCGATACTTGTTACCGGATTGAACGGGTTAGGGTAGTTTTGCTTTAGCGAAAAATGAGCGGGAATTCCGGGGTCCCGATCACGAACCGAAGTTATTGTGATATTTACTGCAACACTGTTGTCTCCTGGGTGTGCCGGAACAGACGGGCCATTCCAATTTACCGGGAGCGAACTTGCGAACACGCTATAGTTATAGATTTTGTTGGACACGGGAATCGTAAAATTGCCTGTGCCTCCATCCGAATATGCGTACGCCTGAGCGGAATCGTCGTTCGATGCAAATATCTGGAGCGGGAAACCGGCAGGACTGCCGTCAACCAATACCTGTCCCTGGATTTGTGCGTTCGTACTGTACACGACAAGGTTCACGGGAATACTGTCATTTAGATTTATTGCCGGCAGAGTAGCTTGTCCAACGAGGTATGTTGAAGTAGGGCTACCGTTATCACCCGTCTGGGCACGCCACGTCTGACCGTTCAGGTCTCCGGAGAGCAACCCAATCTGGAAAAAACCGCCAACGCCCGTGCGACCCTGGTGATAGATCCCGCCATCATTTCGTGATACAAAGACACTGACGTCTAACAACGGATTCCCATTGTCATCCCGAACATACCCTGCAACCTGCGCAGCTGCCTGTGTAAACGTAAAGTCATTCCCGGTATAACTCGACGCACTAATTGTGAGTTGGATTTCCGACGGGCTGACAAGCGACGGCGGGAAAGGGTTATACTGGTCAGCAAGAATCACCGACCATGGGTTTCCGGCTGTGTCGGAGCTCATTCCTATCGTGTAATCACCGTTGATATCCGTTACGGCGTCCCAGAAATTCGGGTCATAGTTTCCACTTCTCCGAACCTCAACAAAAATGTACTGCGCGCTCTTTCCGGCAGGAGGTGTCACTTTTCCAGAGATCGTATGAGCAGGTGAAGCGAGAGCGAGACAATTGCCTGTAACTATGTGAGAGGTTCCATTGTATGATAGTTTAAAAACATACTTCCCCGGAGCGAGACCGACATGCTGCATGAAGACGACATGCCCGTTCACCGTTCCGTCCATGTCAGGCGGACCACCATTGCCCGATGAATTACCATCCGTCTGTGTAAATACAAAACGTGGCTTGTCCGTCGCTGGGTCGATGACGCCGTTTCCATCAACATCATACCAGAGTTCACCGTTTACGGTGGCACCGGCAGGACTGATGTCATATTCCCAGTGAATCGTGTCACCGGTCGTCATTGTAAAACTCGTGCTCGAGCCGTTGACCACGAGATTACTTATCTGAGCGAGAGATGACACGGAAACAAGGGAAATGAGAATTATCAAGAGAAAAAAATAGTATGAAGTTTTCATTGGACCCCTCAAGTTGTGAGAAAACGGTTAATTATTATGTAGATGCAGCATCAGCAATTGACAAAGCGGTATCGAGCGCCTTGATCCCAATATCGATTTCTTCATTCGTTATAATCAACGGCGGAGCAATAACAAAATGACTGACCCACGCCTGAATGAATACTCCATTTTTCATCATTTCGCCGGATACTTTATCGACAAGAAGCGGAACACCGGTGACTTTATCCTGATATGTATTGAACGGTTCTTTCGTACGCTGATTTTTCACCAGGTCAACAGCCCAGAATAACCCTATCCCGCGGACTTCACCAACAGACTGGTGTTTTATCTTCAGTTCCTGTAATTTCTCCCCCATGTATGCTCCTACCTGGTTTGCACGGTCGATCAAGCCGAGCCGCTTGTATTCCTGAATGGCAGCAATTGCAGGAGCGAGCGTTAAAGGATGGGCTTCGTAGGTGTGACCATGAGAGAAATAGTGGTCGTCAAAAAAATCGCCAATTTTTTTCGACGTCGCACAAATGCCAAGTGGAACGTATGCTGTTGTAACACCTTTCGCAGTTGTAAGAATATCGGGAATAACATTCCAGTTGTCGACAGCAAACCACTTGCCTGTTCTTCCCCATCCGCTCATCACTTCGTCAGCAATCAGAAGTACATTGTGCTTATCGCAAATCTGCCGCAGGCGCGGCATGTATTCTTTTGGAGGAATGAGGACCCCGTTCGTGCCCACAACAGGCTCAATAATAACCGCGGCAACATCGCTTTCATTTTCAATCATGTGATTGATATACTCTACACACGCAACTTCACATTCAGGATAATGGTGATTGAGGGGACAGCGATAGCAGTTTACTTCCGGTGCAAAAATGACGCCCGGAATCTTTCCCGCGGGTTCCATCGCCCACCGACGCGGGTCACTCGTTGCGGCTATCGACCCCATTGTAGAGCCATGATATGAGCGGTATCGTGCGATAATTTTAGTTTTTCCCGTATACATCCTTGCGATCTTGAATGCAGCCTCATTCGCTTCGGTGCCGGAGGTGGCAAAAAAATATTTCTCAAGACCCTTCGGGAGAACTTCCACAAGAAGCTTGGAAAGTTCCGCCCTCACATCAGTGGCAAAGCCGGGAGCGATATAAGGAAGCTTTCTCGCCTGATCCTCAATCGCCTTGATAACTGCTTTGTTCTTGTGCCCGAGGGTGACACACATAAGCTGCGAAGAAAAATCGAGGTATTTCTTCCCGGAAGCATCAACAAAATAACAGCCTTCAGCATCGACGATATGAATCGGTTTCCAGTTTTTTTGGTACGCCCATGTACGGTAGGTCAATCCGGCGGTTATTTCTGAAACAGAAAGAGAGTGCAAATCAGAATGGCTCATTGCAATAATAGAGGATGTGTGTATCTATGAAAAAATTCTTAACCTTTATGTTTCCGGTTTCATGTTTTATGTTCAGGGTCTTCAGCAACCGAAATTCATTCTTTTCAGTACCCAATCGAACCATCATTTCTCTACTGCCGAAATCGCCCCATACTCCTCCGGCCGTCTGTCTCTGAAGAACTGCCAGATATCCCGCACTTCCTGAATCTCATCAAGGTTTAAATCGGCAACGACCAAGAAATCCTTATCCCGGGGGGCTTCGGCGAGGATTTTTCCACGTGGGTTACAGAAATAGCTCTGTCCGTAGAATTCGCCAATGTTCCACGGCGCCTCGTAACCGACACGGTTGATAGCTCCGACAAAGTAACCGTTCGCGACTGCGTGTGCCGGTTGTTCAAGCTTCCATAGATACTCGGAGAGTCCTGCCACCGTTGCCGACGGATTGAATACAACCTCCGCGCCGTTCAAACCGAGTATGCGGGCACCCTCGGGGAAATGTCGGTCATAACAAATATAGACACCAACATCTGCGTACGCTGTCTTGAAAATCGGAAAACCGAGGTTACCTGGTTTAAAATAAAATTTTTCCCAGAATCCCGGTTCAACCTGTGGAATATGGTGCTTCCGGTATTTACCCAAATATTTTCCATCTGCATCGATTACTGCAGCAGTATTGTAGTATACACCCGGCATCTCTTCTTCATACATCGGGACAACAATAACCATAGAATGCTTCTTTGCCAGTTTTTGCATCAGCTTTGTCGTAGGACCATCAGGTATGCGCTCAACCAATGCGTACCATTTTTTCTTCTGCTCGGCACAGAAATAAGGCCCATAAAAGAGCTCCTGCATGCAGAGAATCTGCACGCCCTTCTTTGCAGCCTGGTCAATCATCTTAACATGTTTTTCTATCATCGCTTTTTTGATGGTTTCGATGGGCTGCTCAGTCGATCCGGCAAGAGTTGTCTGGATGAGCCCTCCCCGTACTGTTCGCGGCATGTCTTGTCTTCCTTCTGCAAATGATTAAACTCTTGTAAAAGCACATAAATTAACATATTTTTGCAACGAGAGTCAAATATTTCGTGTTCTGGATAACATAATTCTCACCTGGTGGTTGCGCCCGTTCGTAATCTTTAGCCGGGAAACCATGTTATAGAGTCACTACCTTGTGACAATAGCTCATTTCTTCTTTTGGTACGTTTTGGAACGCGCAACGAATTGCTTATGTTCTGTAAGGAACGACGGCCGGGACGGCTCGGTTAGAGCCTCAGAAGTCTAACATTCAGATGTTCCAACCGTATATTACATAGGGTTAACTTATCCCGAATCATTTAGTTCACTAATCAAAAAATTTTCCAGAAAGGAGTTGCTTTATGCCCGGCACACCCATTGTTCACTTTGAAGTCATGTCGCGCAACGGGAAACGCGCGATAGAATTTTACAAAACATTGTTCGGGTGGAAGATTGACGACAACAACCCGATGAAGTATGGTCTGGTAAACACCGGAGTGAAGGAGAGCATCCAGGGGGGAATCGGTCAGGTTGACGGAAAAACCTCACCATATGTAACCTTCTATATTGGAGTGAATGACCCTCAGAAATATCTCGATAATGTCGTACGACTCGGTGGTAAAGTGGTCGTTCCGGTTACGGAGATCCCGAACATGGTAACGTACGCACAATTCGCCGACCCGGAAGGAAACGTTGTCGGTCTTGTTAAGAATGCAATGCCACGAAGCAACTCTGCAAAAAGGGGCTCGAGAAGCAAAACTTCCTCCCGATCGACCCGAAAATAAGTAGCAACTTCGCTGGCTCTCTTGATTTTCCATTTATGCGTAAGCGTAATAGCCGCTCTCTCAGTTTGTGACGCTGTGCCTGAAGGAGCGGCTTTTTTCTATCAAAAAATAGCCGTAACTTCACCATCTCCTTTCCGTAACACCACATAACTCTCTTTTTATATTGATAATAATATTGAGGATTCTTCAATGAAACCATGGACCGTTCGTTTGTTCTTCATACTCTTCACCTTTATTCTCCTGAATAACCTCATGTTTGCAGGAGAGAGCAAGGCTCCAGTTCTTGTGACCACTTCCTGGCTTGCAGAACATATAAATGACGCCGACCTGGTCATTCTGCAGGTCTCCCAAAGCATCCGGGACTATCATCGTGGACACATTCCCGGTGCGCGTTTTCTTTGGATATCCTCTATTGCATCCCCGACATCTGAATTGAGCTTTGAGCTTCCCTCTGTCGAGCATCTTGATACCTTGCTCGAAGGTCTCGGGATTTCGAATTCATCCAGAATTATTCTTTGTTGCGTCAACGGAAATGTAAGCCCCACAGCGCGAGTCTATGCAACGCTTGAATATCTCGGCATGAGCGACCGAACCTCTATTCTCGATGGCGGTTTTGATGTTTGGAAGAATGAGAAACGCCCGGTTAGCACAACTTCCTTGCCGCATGCTCGAGGCTCGTTCACACCAAAACTCAAACCGGAAACAATTGTGGATTATAGTTTCGTTAAAGAGCGGCTGCATAAGCCCGGCGTCTCAATCGTGGATGCTCGTGCACCTCAGTTTTACAACGGCAATGGCGGCGGCTTCCCGCGACCGGGGCGTATTCCAGGAGCGCGCAACGTGTACTTTACCACCCTCTTTGACACATCCAATAAATATCTCCCTCTCGATTCGCTGAGGGTAAAATTCCAATCCGCAGGTGTTATGCCGGGCGATGAAATCGTCACATATTGCCACGTCGGCCAAACGGCCAGCGCAGACTATATTGCCGCCAAACTTCTCGGCTACAACGTCCACCTCTATGATGGATCCTTTGAGGACTGGAGCGGTCGAGACGACCTTCCCGTAGAACTGGAGAAGCCAACAAAGTAACGCGGGGATGGAAGAAGGGAGGCCTCTATCTTTACGACCTTGTAGTTGAACTCTGCCGGATTCATCATTATCTAATCAGATTCTTATCGGAACAATTTATGCTTGATATTCAAAATGTGACAAAGCGGTTCAAGAACGGCGTAGTGGCAGTACGGGATTTTTCTCTTTCGATGGAACATGGAGTGTTAGGTCTCCTCGGACCGAACGGTGCCGGAAAAACCACCCTCATGCAGATGATTGCGACAATCACTCAGCCAACCTCCGGCCTGATACGTTATGAGGGAACGGATATTACACGGTCTCCCGAAGCCATTCGAATACATCTTGGTTATTTGCCGCAGGATCTCGGCGTGTACGATAATCTCACTGCGCGTGAATTTCTGACATACATCGCCGCACTCAAGGGCATACATGACATGCGCAAAATCGATGAACTGCTGGAACTTGTGAACCTCCATGGTGAAGCGCATCGGCTTGCAGGGTCTTTTTCCGGCGGAATGAAACAGCGCCTCGGCATTGCACAGGCGCTCGTGAACGACCCTGCGATTGTCATTGTCGATGAGCCGACTGCCGGCCTCGATCCGGAAGAACGAGTAAGGTTCCGCAATATACTTTCTGATATCGGCATAGGAAAGCTCGTTGTTCTTTCGACGCACATCGTATCTGATGTCGAAGCGGTTGCAACTCATATTGCGGTCATGGATGAAGGTCAGCTCATAGCCTTTGCCACACCGGAACAGCTCCTGCACTTGGCACAGGGAAGCGTATGGGAAGCAGTCGTCCCGTCTGAACAATTTGAAACCGTCCGGGGGCAATTCAAAACATCCCGTGCTGTTCGGCGTGCTGACGGTGTGCATGTCCGGATCGTTCATTCTGAACAGCCAATCAACAATGCCGTTCATGTCGAACCGGATCTTGAAGAAGCGTTTATCTTTGCGGTCAACTCCGAAAAGTAATGCATGCATGATTTGCTGAGGCGTATTCTTACCATTACTCGAACCGAACTTCTCCTTCGTTTTCGAAAAACGTTGGCGGTCGTCATAACGCTTGTCGTTGCAATCGGCGTGTATTTCATCATCCCCGATATTTCAACGGGAAGAACGCTCATTCAGGTTGAGAACGCGCGCCTATTGTATACATCCGCCGCTGTAGCGCTCGGGACAGGAATGTTTTGCGTTCTGCTCTTAAGCTTAACCGGGTACTATCTTGTCAGCAACTCACTTCGCAGAGAAATTCTCGCGCGGACGGGATTCGTCGTCGCAGCAACACCTATCACCAGCACCGAATATCTCACAGGAAAGTTTTTTGGAAATTTCCTTTATCTCGCAGCAATCGCCGTTGTATGTATGTTAAGTTCGATGGTAATGTTTCTCATTCGCGGCGAAACTACTCTCGATCCAGTTGTTTTCCTAACGTTGTATGCATGGCTCGTTATACCTGCCATAGCGTTCACTTCTGCCATCTCTCTGACATTTGAGAGCCTCCCTGCGCTGTCCGGACGCCTCGGAGATATTCTGTTTTTCTTTTCGTGGGCATCACTTGTCGGATTTCCTGCAGCGCTGCTCGAAAACAATGTCGGGCCAGGCTGGGTCGCTGCCTTTGACGTCGTTGGCATTGTTCCCATCATCGGCTTTCTGCGGGAGGAATTTCATACGACTTCGATGTCGATCGGCTCAACAGCGTTCGACGCATCGAAGCCGCCGATCCTCCTCAGCGGGATACCCTGGAGTTGGAGCCTCATTGGAAATCGTTTATTGTCACTGCTGTTGTCCGCCATGCTGCTCGGTCTTGCACGATTATGGTTTCACAGGTTCAATCCCGCACGGATAAAACTCTCGGGACGATCCGGTAAGAATAACCTGTTGCGACGAGTGAACATCATGTTCAAACCGGTGACACGCTTTCTCCAGCCACTTGTTTCTCTCGGCGTGAGGGGCAGTACTTCACCGTCACTCGCTAAGGCTGTGTTCGCTGACGTGACGACGACTCTTTTGCTCTCACCCTGGTTGACAATTGTGATACCCGTGTTTGCGATTCTCTCGTTAAGCGTAAGGAATGAGACATTGCAATCGAATGTTGTGCCGGCGGTCGTCATAGCGCTGCTGGTATCTCTCGCCGATGTTGCAGTTCGTGACCGGGCTTCAGGAATGATGAATCTCCTCTTGACAGCACCGAACCTGAAACGGCACTATGTTCAATGGAAATTCCTTTCCACCCTTGTTCTCACGTTTTGCTTTACGTTCATACCGCTCTCACGATTCTTCTTCACAGCACCAAATACGGCTCTTTCACTTTTTATAGGGTCTATTTTTGTCGCCAGCGGAGCGGTTGGATTAGCCATTCTCACAGGAAGTCAGAAAGCTTTTATCGGCGTATTTCTCATGTTATGGTATATTGCGATGAATGCCAAAGACATCGCCGCATTCGATTTCGTCGGATTCTACGGTCACAACACGCTTCTGATCCATCTTCTTTACGCCGGGTTGTCAGCCATCCTGATCGGGTCGGCACACATTCGATACCGGATTGACTCGTAACCTCGTGGCACGTGTTATTTCTGGTATACCAAATCTGCCGTTGTAGAGAATGGATTTGGGGATACAAGGTTCGCAAAAATCAAAACAGACATTCTCTTCCTCCAAGAATGACTAGGCCGAAGCTTCATTGCATTTTTAGGCCTTTTCCGTTATCTTGACAGGGGAAATTTTTGGAGTACGATGGATAAATTCGTTATACACGGCGGCAAAAAATTAAACGGCACGGTTACCATCAGCGGTGCAAAGAATGCCGCGCTTGCCTTAATGCCGGCGACCCTGCTCGCAAGCGGAAAGTATCGGTTCGACAACATGCCTGAGCTCCGCGACATCACAACCATGGGGAAACTTCTCCAGACGATGGGTGTCGACATCGATAGAACCAGCCATACTCTTTCGCTCAATACGTTTCGCGTCAACAGGTTTGAAGCACCGTACGAGCACGTCAAAAAAATGCGCGCGTCGATTTATGTGCTCGGCCCGCTGATTGCGCGCTATGGGCATGCGAAAGTTTCCCTTCCGGGAGGATGCGCGTGGGGCCCACGGCCGGTGAATTTTCATATTGAGGGGATACGAAAACTGGGGGCACAGGTTGACGTTGATAGAGGGTATATCATCGCCAGGGCAAAGCGATTGAAAGCATCAAAGCTTACATTTGAGGTTTCGAGCGTCGGTGCTACAGGAAATATTTTGATGGCGGCTGTACTTGCGCGTGGAACAACATTACTCCAGAACGCAGCAATGGAGCCGGAGATTGTCGCCCTTGCGGAATTTCTGTCGAAAATGGGCGCGCATATCAGTGGCATAGGCACAAAGCAGTTAGAGATAGAAGGTGTGGATGCACTCCATCCCGTCGATGAAACGATGATCCCAGACCGGATTGAAACGGGGACAATGCTAATCGCCGCGGCGATAACCGGCGGGAAAGTAAAAATCGAAAAATGTAACCCCGAGCATCTCGCCTCGATGATTGCAAAAATACGGAAATGTGGCGCCTTAGTTGAAACAGGCGCGGACTGGATAAAAATTTCTTCACCAAAGTTAATCAGGCCGGTGGACGCAAGAACAGAAGTCTATCCGGGTTTTCCCACCGACATGCAGGCGCAATGGATTGCCTTAATGTCGATTGCTCGCGGAGCTTCGGTTGTCACCGATGAAATTTATTTTGACCGGTTCAAACATGTTCCGGAACTTATCCGCCTTGGCGCGGACATTGAAATTCAGAAAAATGTAGCAATCGTCAGGGGGGTCCGGCAACTTACGGGTGCGAAAGTGATGTCGACCGATTTACGGGCATCAGCTTCCCTCGTCCTCGCAGGCCTCGCCGCCGAAGGCAAAACCGAAGTGCTCCGCGTTTACCATCTCGACCGTGGGTATGAAAAAATTGAGAAAAAATTGCATGCTCTCGGCGCCGATATCCGGCGCGCCTCCGGCAAAGAGTTTTGACGAATTAGGCATTCAATGGGTTTGATCCAGAAACGTTTCATCATTTCTGCTCTTGTCTATCTCATCTCCTCCATCGTTATAAGCCGACTCCCTCTTTTCAATTATCTCGGGTACGAGTTCTCTGCGGCAATGACATTCGTTGCTGCGATTATCTGTCCTGTCATGACATTCTCCGTCCTTAGCGAGCGCATTATTTCACTTTCGCCAACATTCCAAAAAGAATACAGATCCGCTATCGTTCAATCCGTCGCGGGTCATTTTACACTGCTGCTCATTCCATTAACCGTAATTACCGTGAATGCGGCGTTCATAAAAAATTGTGCGTACTTCGAAGGACTCTCCTACTACATCCTGTTGCCTTGCATAACTGTCATATTTTGTTCTGCTCTTGCCGGTTGGTGCCGAATCATCTTCAATAGATTCCGTCTTGCGTACACTCTTATTGTGATGGTTACCCTCTTCTATCCGTTGTACATTGGTTTCACGACACCGCAGATATATTCGTACAACTTCATCTATGGTTTTTTCCCGGGGTTTTCGTACGATCAGACGCTTATCATTTCACCGACGATGATTCTTTTTCGGCTGGTCACTTTCGTCGGTGCTGTTTTCTTTTTGTTCAGCGCATGTGTTGTCATCCGTTATTCAAATGTAAACGGGCGCTTCACTGAAAAAACCCTTTCTATGAGAAATATTCTCCGTCCTAATTTGGAAAATATGTTTGTACTGGCAAGTTCCCTCATTCTCATGATTGCATGGTTTGAACGAAATCCGTTGGGGTTTGAGTCGAGCACCGGCTTTATTCAACAATCTCTCACTTCAGTCTACAGCACAACGCATTTCACCGTTCATTATTCAACGAATGAATTTTCCCGGGAAGAGATCCGCCGGGTTGCTGCGGAACATGAGTTTCGATTTCACCAGGTAGAAACGGCATTGCAGACGCGATATTCTGGGAAAATAGATTCCTACATCTATCCTGGTGCAGAGTCAAAACGCCGCGCAATCGGAACGGGCACAACCAATATTGCCAAGCCATGGCGGAAAGAAATCCATCTCAATAAGGATTCATGGGAAGAAACTGTAAAGCATGAGATTGTCCATGTCATCGCAGGTGAATTTGGTATGCCCGTCCTCAGAATACATTACAACACGGGGTTAGTGGAAGGTCTGGCTACTGCGGTCGACGGAGATTATGGCAACCGGACGCTTCATCAATATGCCGCGGCGGTGAAAAAATTCGGACTCATCAGGGAGCCGGAACAGCTTATTTCGCCAACCGGGTTCCTGCTGCAATCTCCCTCTCTGAGTTACGCCGTGATGGGGTCGTTTTGCCGTTTCCTTCTCGACCGTTATGGAACGGTTCGGTTTAAAGAATTATACGGCGGTGCAACCGTAAACGCGGTGTATAATAAATCCTACAAACAACTGGTGGATGAATGGCAACTCTTTTTAGGGCGCATTAATGTCCCAGAGGAATGGCGCGAACATGTAGAGTTTTATTTCAAACGACCTTCGATTTTTGCAAAAGAGTGCGCGCGTACTGTGGGAAAATTGAATGAAGAGGGATGGAATGCACTGGCCGGCAATTCTTCCGTATCTGCAATGGATATTTTTTCACGGTCCCTCCGGACAAGCTGGAATTCAGAGGCGTTCGGCGGGCTTGTCCGGTCAGCGTTTCAGGCAGGAAGATACGACACGGTCATGCAATTACTGAAACCTCAATGGGAAGATTCCTCACGGCGCGCCGGCATTGTTAACCTGCTCCTGTATTACGGGGATGCATTGTGGTATCACAACAATATACCTTCAGCCGAAAAGATGTATGAATATTTATTATCACTCGACCTTTCTGTGCGATATAACGAAGCCGTTTCCCTTCGGCTTGCGGTATTGAAGGATAATAATCTCCAGACACGAATGTGTATTTTTTTTGTCGGTGCATTTAACGATTCCACCGGATTATCGATGTTGCAGACCTTCCAGGAAAATTCAAACAATCCGATTCTTCCATACCTCAAAGCAAGGATATATTTCCGGCTTGGGTATTATGAACATGCTATCAGCGAACTTGGAAACATTCGGTCCCAGTTCAATAATGTGACTCTCGACGCCGGAAAGGAACAGCTGCTCGGGAATGCATACTTCAGAATAAAAAAGTTTCAGCAAGCACGCGCGCATTTCTGGCAATCACTCAACTATATACCCAACGAAGCGAATGCGTTAGAAGTGAACGACTTGCTTGAGAAGTGTGCTTGGTACGAAACGAACTCCCGAATGCTGGAATAACACTCAATTCGGCGTAGCGTTCTCACCGGGTGAGCCGCCAAAAAGATAAAAGAGACCCCACTGGTATTGCCGGGAAAATTCTTCGCGTTTCGGCAGGGCCGACATTGCCCGCTGATATGCCTGAGCAGGCAACATGCCGGTCATCAGACTGGTATAGAACATTTCGCCAAAGTATTTCTTCGACTTCCGCTCCCCCTGCCACATTGTAGCAATGAATGTGGGTGTTCCGTTCGCGAGGAACCCCATGGCAGTGTAACGGGAGAGTTCGCCGGGTGTCGGCGAAATGTCACTGAAGATAATAGCCGGTTGTGTATCCATTCCAAGAAGCTCTCCGAAAGAAATATCGCGCACGCCATCCGGCGTTACTCCATCTGACAATACCATGACAGAATTATTTGGAATACGTTGATCAACAAGAAATTCCCCACCTATGTGCAGGAGATCGCATTGAGCATGCATGAGTCGCCCAACAGTTGCTGCCGTATCGAAAATCATCTTCGCCTTGTCATAGAAGCTTCTGATATCCTTCAGCTCGTACTCAATGTCCCACGTCGTTCTCCCCTGATGTCCAAAGCCGATAATAGTGTTCACTGCTCTGGGTGATGTATGTTTGAAGAACAATGCTGCCGCTGAGGGAAGATATTCGACATTCATGTTGTCAAAAATGCAGCTGGACCGTGTCGTTCCGTTTCCACGTAATGTATGGAACGGCAACCAGCCAAATTCAAGTGGTGGGACAATATACATTGTCGTCATGTTGCCAACAAGCGGCATGACCGGAGCGAGGAGAATGTTATACAATGCCTGTGAAAGTTCATTGAGCCGGTCGAGTGTCGCCCACGGATCCAAAGATGCGGAATTCATGTTAAGACGCGAATCCCCGATAAGCCGGTTGTATTCCTGTACCATCGGGATAACCGCCTGGCGGTTAGCACTCGATTTCCGCACATAGACGGAATCACGCGTGAGAACAATACAATAGATTCCGCTTGCCAGTGGTGCGTATTCAAGTAATGCGCTGTTCGGGGGCAACGTTGATTGTATTTCTTTCATCGCGATCTGCTTCGGATAAACAAGCCACCGGTAATTGAGATTCAGTTTAGCGATGCTGTCTGCGAGCATCGAGAGCTCTTCAACCCGATGAGGCAGAAGTTCCTGCATTTTCCGCAGACGCTCGGGATTTTTTTGTTTACCCGCGCACAGTTCCTGCAGGATATCGTTCTCCAGCAAGACAAGAGTATTCCGTTTCCACTCGAGTCGCGCAAGCTGAAGGTTCAAATTCGCATCGGAAGTTCTCATCGTAAGCCGGGAAAAGAAATGAATGAGGTCTGCAAGATTTTTTTGTTCAAGAAATGCAAACGCATCGGTAATACTGTCACGCACACAATCGATCTGAATGTTCGCGTCGTACCACCCTGTCGGTTCGCCTTCCAATACAGTTTCCAGTAACTCCGGTTGTACGACATCCCCCAAATATGAAAAAAGATGCTGTTCCTCAAGCAGCTGGGCGCTCCGATAATACTTCAGCGCCGAGTCAATATCGTTATTCCGCTCGGCAAACCTTCCCAGCAAAATATCTGCAAATGCTTCGCCGGGGAAATCCCCCTCCTGATGACAGGTTTCTCCAATCGACGACGTATGCTTGATGAACTCATCAACAATATTGTTTGAAGAAACATTTTCGTTTTTCCAATCACATGCAATTGCAGCGATTTCGAGAAGATGCTGAGCCACAATATTTTCTGTCAGACGAGCGGTTACTGTGGCATTATGATAATATCGTTTTGCCTGGTCGTAATGTTTTGAACGGTAAGCGATATTCCCCAGGGAAATAAGGACGTTCGTTTCAAGCGCGCGGTCGACCGGTCCGCTGAGAAAGCCGAGCGTCCGGGAATAGCATCGTACGGAGCTGTCGGTTCGATTCATCGATTGGTACATTCTCCCCATGGTATACCAGGCCCGTGCTGATGACAATGTGTCTCTTTCAGAAGCGTCCATTAACTCGGAGAACGTCCGCCGCGCAAGTTCATAATTACCTGCAGCTGCATAAGCTTCAAGCTTTAGATTCAGGATATCTGTCTGTGACGACTGATCAGGAGGGGAATCTTCCCCTGCAGCCAAACTATCTAACAGTCCGACCTCCGCGTTATAATGCCCGAGCTGATGGAATGCCCTCGCCGCAATAGACAGCCCCCGACGATGGTCGGCGGTATCGTTAAAAAATTTCGCACTCGCAGCAGCGTCATTTGCAAGCGTCGCGGCATACTCATACTCTCCAGCGGAATAATAAAACTCGGCCAATGCGAGTCTGGCGGTCCGTTCCGACTTTTTTTCCCCCGTCAATCGGAAATATTCCAACGCAAGTTTATACGCAGCTACGGCGCTATCGTATTGACATGTAAGTCTTTGCGCGTTCGCTAATAAAAAATAATTATCCCCGACCGCTGAATCTCTCTTGAGGGTTGTGTTTATCCCGATGGCTTCCCTCAACGCCCGTATACCATCATCATACTTCTGCTGAGCTACGTATATTTGCGCCGCAGTGAAAAGCTTGTCGGCATGGCCGACTTTTTGTTCGGGACTCATACTACAACCCGATATCGCCGCCAAACCAATAACAACCGCAGTGAATTTCAGAATGTCATATCGGCGTTTCATTGAAGAATGATTATAGGGTCGGTTGATGAAACGTCTGTTGTGATAGGATGTCGTGTTCTTTCATTTAAACGAAACGAATATAGAGAAGTCTGTGATTATCTGCAAGATGCTATTGATTTTAATCATTATTTTCATACATTGACTACCGACATTTTCTCGCAGGTGTAGATTTTGACGGTCCAGCTGGTGTTGGCGAGATGATATACATCACAAGAGAAAAATATTATTTTTCTAAATTCATTACACTATATATATAAAGGAAACACAATGATGTTAAATAGAATTGATTCTCTAAAAAAGGGAGCGGTGTTGAGTTTTGCCGCCTTGTTGCTGTGGGCGGTTCCCGCACTTTCACAGAACCCGGTGGAAGACGCGATTAAACAACTCTCATCCGATAATGTGAAAGGATACCTGCAGCCTCTCGTCAATGCAATCGGGGCGAACCTGAACTCCGGTGTATCACACTCAGCCAACATCAGCGAAGGAGGAGTCACCGTTAGATTGGACCTCATCGGCATGGCAACGTTTATCGGCGCTGCAGAGAAAGTCTATAATGCGCTTCCGCCACAGCCGTACAGCCAGACACCAACTCAGACAGCTACTCTCTTTGGAGGTCAAGGTACGGTAGTGCACGGAAGCAACGGAACCCCCGACTATTATTTTCAGAATGGCGAAGTGAAAACAAGCGTTGTTGGATTTGGTGCACCTCAGCTGACTATCGGCAACATCATGGGCACACAGGCTATTATTCGTTACATCCCCATACCGGAAGTAAATAATTTTCCGAAAATGACCTATTGGGGATTCGGACTTCGTCACAGTATCAGCCGGTATATTCCTGAAACACCTGTCGACCTGGCGGCGAGCTTCCTCTATCAGAAAGTCACGATAGGAGATATTCTCGATGAAACAGCTTTTAATCTTGGCGCGCAGGCGAGTAAATCGTTTTCTGTACTCACGCTGTATGGCGGACTGCAGTACGAGAGCTCGAAGATGAATGTCAAGTATACTCAGACAGGGACAAGCAATAACATCAATCTTGACCTTGA
>CAZAFL010000001.1:0-57196 GCA_964484465.1 uncultured Chlorobiaceae bacterium | reverse complement strand
AAAGCCCCTGCGAAGGGGCTTTTTTATTTTAAATCGGACATGATGGTGCGGATTTCCTCCGGTTTATTCGTATAAATAACATCCACACCGAAACGAAGTGAGCGGGTTCCTCTTTTCTTTGTATCGACGGTATACTCTCCCACCATAATCTCCTTTCGGTGAGCAGATTGGACAATTCTCTTCCGGAGAGAAGAACTATTCATGATAAAAAAATCAGCTTCCATCGAGCGAATGATACTTGAAGGAGATCTTGCCAGTTGATGAACAGGATGATACAACAATCCGGTCGCCACGGAAGGGCACAACATCTTTGCTCGAAGTACGTACGGATAATGAAAAGATGAAATCATCGCCGTGGAAACTGCGCGGACAGCATTGATGGTATCAATACACCGTTCGACAATATCATACCTACGCGACGAATATCCTTTAATCTCGATATTCACTCCCGTCCGATGATGTAATAATGCTAGAACTTCGGAAAGTGTTGGTATCGATTCAGAAGCGAATGTTTTATGAAACCACCTGCCGGCGCTGAGGCGCTTCAATTCCTTCAAGGTATAGTCTGAAACTTTTCCCTTCCCGTCTGTCGTACGGCGCAATGTCTCATCATGGATGACGACAACCTCCCCGTCCTTTGAAAGATGCACATCCAGCTCGACGGCATCTGCGCCGTCGGTGATCGCCTGACGAAATGCGGCGAGCGTGTTTTCAGGAGCTATGGCAGAGGAACCCCGGTGAGCGACGATAATGGGAAATTTTTCTGGAGAGAGCCAGGAAAACATTAACGGTGATTCAGCAAGGCGAGAATGTCTTTATTGATTCGCTCGATAGTTCCCGCTGCTTCGACATTTTTCAGCAATCCGAGCTGGCGGTAATATTCTTTTACCGGCGCTGTAGAAGTCGCGTACACCTGTAGCCGCTTACGGACCGTCTCGGGTTTGTCATCGTCTCGCTGGTAGAGTTCTCCGCTGCAATTGGGACATCGCGCCGGGTCGGCAAGGTGATCGATTGAAAGATTATAAATTCTGCCGCAATTCCTGCATGTCAGCCGGTTGCCGAGTCGCCGGATAATTTCTTCTTCATTAATTTTCATGTTGACGACAACATCCAGCCTGATGTGTAATTCTTCGAGCAACGCTGTAAGCGCTGTTGCCTGCGGAACAGTGCGGGGGAATCCATCAAAAATAAATCCATTCTTACATTTATCTGATTTCAAGACGCCACGAATAATGCCGATCATGATATCATCAGAAACGAGCTGACCGGCGTCCATCACCTCTTTTGCTTTACGACCGAGCTCCGTCCCGGCGGCAATAGCTTCCCTTAGCATATCTCCCGTGGAAATGTGTGGAATCGACAACTTTACGGAGAGTAATTTCGCCTGTGTTCCTTTACCGACACCGGGAGGGCCGAAAAGTATTATTCGCATTACTATTTTCCCTCATGGGAATGTTGCGCCTCTTGAATTTTTGTAATCGATTCTCGGGCAGTCTTGACGAAACTGCTGTCCGTTGCCGTCGCCGCTGTACGTGTCAGCGGCTCTATCGCCTTTGTATTATCCAGCGTGCCGAGAATGCTTGCCACCGACCTGCGCACGCGCAAACTCGGGTCGTTCAGCATGCTTACGAAGTAATCAAATACATGCTCGTTCGTTTTCCATGTCCGGCTGAGTGTCCACAAGCTTTCCGTTCGTAAATTCCGGTCGACACCGTACTTCGTCCACTCCTTGATGATCGCCATGGCAGTGTCATCTCCTTCCCTTGCCAGAGCATGGATCGCCGCGAGCCGGATCTGTTCTTTATACGAATCCCGCTCGAGACCGGCCTTACAATAATTCCGCATGTTTATCGAATCGACAAACGTCATTGAGGTTAATGCGGCCGCGCTCACCGCGTAGCTTGAATCTTTTTCGAAGGCGTGCTTCAATAAGTTCAAAACTCTTTCTCCTTTATACTTCTGCAAAGCTGTCACAACTGCCGCCCGAACCCGTGCATCGCGGTCACCGTATGCTTCAATAAGCGAATCCCCTATCCCCGCATTGGCTTTCCTTGCATCACCCAATGCAAATGCCGCTTCACGGCGCACTTCCCAGAATGGGTCATCCATGAGCGCTTTACTCAACGCCACTGTCACGATGTTCGAATCGGAAATCCAGTATAACTCTGACGCCGCCAGATACCTGTCCACCCCGTCACGTGCATGCTGTAACTGAAATATCCATTCGTCGGTCGATTTGTGCTCGTGAACTTTTTTCAGGATGACACTCCCTCTATCGAATATAACAAGCTGGGGTTGCTGGTATGCCGGGAACGCATATTCTTCCGAATCCCTTGCGACGGTAACATGATAAGTTTCGGGAACACCATTCACCCAGACCTCTATATCGAGGGGCATTCTAAACACGGGGGTAAGCCAGTCCGTTTTCTGGATTTGCCTGACAGTAATATTCATGCTTCTTTTACTTTGACTCCAGTTTGTCCGCACATCAAGCTCGGGGTAACCCGCTTTATAGAGCCACTCGTCGAAGAACCAGTAAAGATTGTATCCGGTCGCTTCTTCGATCGCAACCTTAAAATCATTCGTCTCGACATTCTTGAACGCAAACTTGTGCACGTAGTGATTGATTGCCTTCCAGAACAATTCCTCGCCAAGAATATGTCGCATCATGTTCAGCACGCAGGCGCCTTTTCCATAAATCCGGTTCGTAAACACTTCGTTCGGATAAACAAACCTGCTGTTCACCGTCGGCTTGCGATTATCACCGAAATCTCTATTCACAATATCCTGCTGTGCGTCGAGGATGCTCTTATCGGCGACGTCACGACCTTTATCAAATTCCTGAAACGCCACCGTAAAATATGTCGCAAAGCCTTCATTCAGCCATGTATGCGACCAGTCCCTGCAGGTAAGAAGGTCACCCCACCACTGATGCGCCAGCTCGTGCGCAACGAGGTCATCACTTGAATAATCGAGATGCGACCGGGCATCGTGCATTGTTCCGTCGGTGAGCGTGGTCGCACTCACATTCTCTTCACCTCCCCAGATATAATCCTGGACGACCGTCTGCGCGTATTTTTCCCACGGGTACGGATAACCGATTTTCGAAGCATAAAAATTCATTATTTTCGGTGTCTTGTTGAACGACCACCACGCATCTTCTCTCTGATGCTTGTAGACGTAGTAACTTAACGGCACAGACCCGGCGGAATCTTTCACCTCGGCGTACTCACCGGCAACAAGCGATATTAAATACGAGACATGAGGCTTACTTTCATACCAATGGAAGGTAGCTTTGTGATGTTTCTGGTCGCGTTTCACATCCAACAACTTTCCGTTACTGATGACAACCCATTTGTCGTTCACCGTGGCGGTCAACTCGCTGGTCGACATATCATTCGGAAAATCATAACATGGAAACCAATAATGATTTTCTTCCGCCTCGCCGTTTGACCAGACGAGCCTTTGCTGTTTCAGGTATCCGCTGTCCGGTTCGATAAAGTACAGGCCCTTATTGGGCGCCGATAGCGTATATGCCACAGTAAGGTTTAACGTGTCATTCATTCCATAGACTTTATCCAAATCGACAAGCAGTGAATCACCCGATTGATGATACCGAAGCTGCAGCGCCCCCAACCGCACCTGCGTAATTGTCATCTGCGCTGCATCGAGCTGAACGAGATCAAACTGTGGCCGCAAAGGAACGAGCTTTATACCGACATCCCCTTCACACGATTTCGCCTTTTCATCGAGCTCGATGCGCAGTTTGTAATGAACAACGTGATATGTTTTCTCCCGGGTAAAATGTTCACTCGGAACGGGTTTATCTTCAGATTTCAAAGAACAGAAACATATCAGCAAAAAAACGATAATCGAGAAATCTTTCATACCGGTTGGAGTTGTGATGTAGTTGACTGGGATTTACCTGACATTTTGCGGATCACCGCTCTTTGCTCTTCCTTTACCGCCAGCTGACCGCAGGCGGCGTCGATGTCCTCGCCCGCGCTGCTTCGAACAAACACCGTGACATGCGCCTCACGCAATCTGCGAACAAACTCGTTCAGGCGCTTTGAGGGATGAAGCTGTGCCGCCACACCCGTCGGCCTGACAAATTCAATACTATGGAACGGAATAATGTTGAACTTGCTCGGAATCTTTTTTGAAAGCCGCACAAGCCGTGCAATATCCTCATCAGTATCATTCCAGCCATCGAACAATATGTATTCAAATGTCGCCCGCTGTCTGGTTTTTTTATAATAGTACTGAACGGCGTCGAGCAATTCCGAAAGAGAGAATTTCTGATTCAACGGCATAAGAGCCGACCGCGTATTTTCATCGAGCGAATGAAGCGATACCGCTAATTTAACCTTTCTCTGTTCGTCCGCCATCTGGCGAATCTTCGGCGACCATCCGGCGGTAGAAATTGTGATGCGCCGGGAAGCTATTTTTATTCCGGTAGAAATGATTTCCACAGAATTCATCACATGATCGTAATTCATCAGCGGTTCTCCCATCCCCATATACACAAGATTTGTAATTCGTCTGCCGGAAATTTTCTTTACCTGCAATACCTGGTCGACCATTTCCCCCGCAGTGAGGTTGCGAAGAATACCCATCGAAGCTGTGGCACAGAACTTGCAATCCAGCGCACAGCCAACCTGCGTCGAAACACAAAGTGTCAACCGCTTCTGCTCTTCTTCCTCCTTTGCCTTAGCGTCACTAAACGCGGTTCGCGGCGGAATAAGCACGCTCTCGATGCGCTTACCGTCATGCAGTTCGAACAAAAACTTGGTTGTGCCGTCCTCCTTCGATGTTTGTGATGTGACAAGTCGAATCGAATCTATCGAAGCTGCGGAAGAAAGCTTCTCACGGAGTTGTTTCGACAGCGACGTCATTTCTGCAAATGAAGAGACTTCCTTCGTGTACAACCAATCGAAGAGCTGCTTGCCGCGGAATTTCTTTTCCCCGGTGGAAAGCGCGAATTTCTCCAACTCGCTGATCGTAAGTCCTTTAATATTTTGCTTCACCATAGAAATCATGTAGAATGTAAGAAAAGTGAAGAAGGGATGCAACGCCTCGTTGTAATTCCCGTTCCCTCTTGTATGCGACAACGCAAGCTGAGCCCCGGCGCCCAGGCAAAGGAAGGATGTTAAACACGGACCTTGTTTGTTTGACAATCCAAAAGATTTTATTTACCATACTGAGCATTTATATCACATCTTTATCGTATCAAGTTTTTCGTTGAAACTGCCTTCACATAATCACGTAAACGAAGTACAAATCCACGCGCACTATATTATCAGAGGAAACATAATCATGAAATATCTCCCCGTCATAATGATGGCAATCATACTTGCGATTTTCATCTCATCGTGCAATCAAAAAACGCCTGAAGTTCAGCAGAAGCAGGTCCCGCAGTACACCATCGAACAATTCTACAAGAATAAACGGATATCTGGAGGCGCTTTTTCACCCGACGAGACGCGCCTGCTCGTCAGCAGTGATGAGTCGAGCATTTATAATGTGTACGAAATCACTATCGCCGACGCGAACAAACGACAAGTTACGAACTCGACCGTTGAGTCGTTCTTTGCCGTCGATTATGTCCCGGGGACAAGGCAGATATTGTACACCGCAAACAAAGGAGGAAATGAAATCGACCATCTGTATCTCCTCAATGGCGATGGAAAAGTAAAAGACCTCACTCCCGAACCGAAGGAGAAAGCATCTTTTGCAGGCTGGTCGCTCGACAAGAAAGCGTTCTATTATTTGTCGAACAAGCGGAACCCTAAATTTTTTGATTTCTATAAGATGAACGTCGGCACCTGGAAATCGAAAATGTTATACCAGAACGACATGGGATACGACGTCAGCGGGATTTCATGGGACGAGAAAACAATTGCCCTCGGGCAGAATATCACCACCAGCGAAAACCGGCTTTTCCTCTTTTCTGTGCCGACAAAAAAAATGACTGAAATCTCCGACCCGAACAACCCGGGACTCTATAGCGCATCCGATTTCAGCAAGGATAATAAATCGTTCTTCTATGTAACAGATGCCGGAAAGGAATTCCAATACCTCGTCGATTATACGATTGCCACCGGCGAACGAAAGACAGCTTATGAGACAAACTGGGACGTCATGTACAGCTACAATTCGGAACACGAAAAGTACAGAGTCATCGGCGTCAACGCCGACGGTAAGAACACTCTGAAGATTATCGACAACCAATCCGGGAAAGATGTCGATGTTCCCAAAATCCCCGACGGCGACATCACTGCCGTCGCAATTTCACCGAGCGAAAAGTTGATGCGGTTGACAGTCGGCACGTCGAAAGCGCCAAGCGACATTTATGTCTACGATTTTGGTACCAAAGAACTGAAAAAACTCACCAACACAGTTAACCCCGAGCTCAAACCCGACGACCTTGTCGCCGCGGAAGTTGTCCGCTTCCGTTCGTTCGATAGCCTTGAAATACCAGCCATCTATTACAAGCCCCTGAACGCATCAGCAGCACAAAAATCTCCGGGACTCGTATGGGTGCATGGCGGTCCGGGAGGTCAATCGAGAGTCGGATACTCAGCATTCATACAATATCTTGTCAATCACGGATATGCGATACTCGCCGTGAATAACCGGGGGAGCAGCGGCTACGGCAAAACATTTTATAAAATGGACGACCGCGACCATGGTGACAGAGATTTGATGGATTGTATTTATGGGAAAAAGTATCTGCAATCTCTGGACTACATCGACAGAGATAATATCGGAATTGTGGGAGGGTCGTATGGGGGGTTCATGACGATGGCGGCAATGACATTTCACCCCGAGGAGTTCAAGGTTGGCGTGGACCTGTTTGGCGTAACAAACTGGCTGAGGACGCTGAAATCCGTTCCCCCGTACTGGGAATCGTTCCGCAAAGCGCTGTATGCGGAGATGGGTGACCCCTTTTCTGCCGATTCCGTACGGTTGTACAATATTTCCCCGTTATTCCATGCGCAGCAGATCAAACATCCGGTGATGGTGTTGCAGGGTGCAAACGATGTACGTGTCCTGAAAATTGAATCGGACGAAATTATCGATGCGATGAAGAAAAATAATGTTCCGGTTGAATATGTTGTTTTTCCCGATGAAGGGCATGGCTTTGTCAAGAAGGAAAATGAGATTAAAGGATACGGCGGAGTGTTGAAGTTTTTGGATGCGTACATGAAAAGCAATGGCAAGGTGGCAGGTTAGTTGTAAGCGTGGAAATTTCTTATGACCATCCTTATCACCGGCGCAGCAGGGAATCTCGGTTCGAACCTTGCACGCAACTTGATGAACACCAGTCACGAGCTGCGCCTTCTCATCCACCACAAAGATTTTCCTTTCGATGTATCCGGGTTTCCTAACGTAACAATCTACAGGGCAGACCTGGAAGACCCTTCAACACTTCATGCGGCTTGCTGCGGGACAGATTGTGTCGTTCATTTTGCGGGAATTCTCTTCGCACCCAGACCGGAAAGGTTTTTGCCTAGAACAAATGTCAAGTATGTACAAAACATAGTAACTGCCTGTCTTGAAGCTGGAGTAAAAAGATTCATCCTTATCAGCTTCCCGCATGTCGAAGGGGAATCCACCCCGGAGCATACCGCAAAAGGCATTCTCGAAGGACATCCAGATTCTGTTCATGCAGCAACGCGTCTCGCTGCTGAACGCTATCTCTTTGAAGCCTGCACGGGACAAGAAATGACACCTGTATCGCTACGGGCAGGTATGATTTATGGCAAAGGAGTCCTGATGATCGAGGCTGCACGGTGGTTGTTGAAGCATCGATTGCTCGCGGTGTGGAACGAACCAACGTGGAATCACTTGCTGGCATGGCCCGACTTTCATGCGGCTGTCAACGTTGCAATCGAAAAGGAGAGCATATCAGGCATTTACAATATCGCCGATGATGAGCCACGCACGTTGCAGGATTTTCTTGATACTGCAGCTGTTTATTGGGGTTACAGGAAACCGTGGCGATGTCCTAAGTGGTCGTTCTTTACGGCTGCATGGTGCTGTGAAATGTTTGCACGCATCTTCGGCACTGCATCTCCGCTGACACGCGATTTTATTACCATCGGTATGGCGTCGTCAGTTGCAGATACTTCCCGCATGAAAAAAGAGATTCTGCCGAAGCTCAACTATCCGACGCTGAAGGAAGGGCTGGAAATACTGTAAGTATGACTCCTCCGCTGACCGAAGCTTAGTTTAAACAATCTCTACTACTTTCACTCTCGCATTCTCCCCACGAACAATAGCAATCGCCCGCTTCGGCTTCCCAAAATATTCGGCAAGAGTTTCGATAACCATTTTGTTCGCTTTACCTTCAACGGGCGGTGCAGTTACGCTCACGATATATATATTCCTCTCAACCTCCTTGACCTCATTCCTGCGGGCATTGGGCTTGACACGGATGGTAAGCCTCATCGTCTGAACCTTGATTCTCTCAACTTAGCCGACGAATAGCTTGAAGACAGAACGACGAGCAATAATCATGATAATCCTTTCATCCCAAAAATTTCGTTCGGACATTTTCCACGGTACTACAAAAAACCGCACCCAAATCTTTGGGTGCGGTATTTGTATATACTAACATACTCACTTACTGGCATACTCACATACTCAACTACTCATGTCCTTACTTCTCAAACAACTCCTTCGCGCTCACAACTTTCGATTTCTCCTTGTTGACCGCCAGCGGGAAAACTTCAATCAATTTATCCTGGTCGAGAATAGTTTGAGAAACCGGCGAGGAATACTTAATCGGCGATGGTGCGTTTGCCATCATTGCATTCAGAAACTCTTGCCCCTTTCCTTCATCGACGACGACGGCTATTTTGATATCGCTCGGATGAAGATACTTTTTGATGGCCCTGTTAACATCATCGACAGTCAGCTGTTTCAGCTCCTGATCAATGCGGTCGATGAAATAAGGGCTTCCATAAAATTCTGAATCCATTTGATAACCAAGTCTGCGGCTGATTGTCGCCGCCCAGAGCTTCGAATAATTCATCACAAATTTTCTTGTTGCCTCAAAATTCTCCGGCGAAATACCTTTCTGGACAAGATTATTCAGCTCGAATAATGCATTCCGGATACCGAAGTACGTCTTTTCCGGCGGGATCGGTCTAAGCCAGATGCTGAAAAATTGCTGCCGTAGGGGTGTGTTGACCTGCGGGAACGGCGGTTGCCCGAGTCCGCCGACGAATTTCTCAGCGTAGGAATAATCTCCATAATTCAGGCCGCGGTCACCACGAAGACGATTCATCAGCACGCCGTTGAACGTCCGGTGCTCGCCAAAATACGAGCTCGCCACCATCAGCGCGTAGAAATCCTTATCCTTTCGCGTGACATTTATCGGATATCCCATCGAAACGGCATAAGCACGGGCGGGTTTCTCCACAATCGTTATTTCCATATCCTTGATCGGAGGTGGAACAGGGAGAGAAATCTCCTTGTGCTCACCTGCAGGCAGAGAGGAAAAATCTTTCTTTATCCGGTCCACGAACTGTTCCGGGTAACCGCCAGCAATGCCGATCCAGAAGTTTGCCTGCGTGTACATTGACTTGTAGTAACTCTTGACATCGTCAAGCGTAATCGCAGTGATACCCTGAACCGTTCCACTCTCTGTGTTACCGTAAGGATGTCCCGCGAACATCATAGCGTTGAGCGCTTGTTTACCGAGCGCTTCGTCGTTGGTCGCACGGAGAGAATTCTGAAGATAGTTCAGGTGTAAATCCTTTACTCTCTGAAAATCTGCCGGGTCGAACCGCGGTTGAAGCAGAAGGTCAGACAATAACTTGTAGAATGCATCAAGGTGATCCCGGTGAACATTGCCGGTGAATGTCGTAATCTCCTGGTCGGTCTGGACATTGATATCCGCAGCCCACGGATAGAGAGTTTCAACAACTTGCGTATACGTGAGTTCTTTTGTTCCCCCCTCCACAATGAGGTCGGCCGTCAATGCGTTCAGCCCTTCTTTCCCGGTCGGGTCATTGATCGCACCTGCACGCAAAATTATTCTAAATGCAATAAGCGGCGAATTCGGTGCAGGAACCTGAGTGAACTTCAGTCCTGACTGATCCCTGGCTGAAAGTGTTGTCATGAGCACTATTGTAAGAATAAACAACCCGAAAATGGAAATTACGGTTTTCATTGTTTTACCTCCTGCGCTTGCTGTGTCAATAAAAGTACCGTCCTGTTATTCGTTGTAAAATACTTCTTAGCCACATTCATGATATCATCCGGCGTGATCTTGTCGTACATTGTGTACTCTCTGTTGACAGATTCCGGGTCTCCCGTCAGGCTGATATATTGACTGATTGTATTCGCAACGCGGTCGGGGTTATCGAGGCCCATGGCAAAATCATATTTGACATGAGATTTAATAGAAGCAAGGCGGTCGCCGGAGACAGCCGTCGTTTTTGCCTGTTCGATTGACGCATAAATTGCGTCACGGATTTTCTCGATATTTTGAGGATCTTTCACTCTGGCGAAGATAGAAAACAATCCCGGGTCGCGGCTTTCGTCCATGCCACCGTTGACAAATTCTACAAGTTGTTCATCAACAACAAGCTTGCGGTAGAGGTCGGATGTTTCGCCGAAATTCACCAATGCCAGCATGTTCAGAGCAGCACAGTCGTTGTCTTTGTCGCTGTAGGCCGGGCCATGATAAGCAATTGAGAGAATCGGAAGTGTCTTGGATTTCCACGGAAGGTCGACTTTGATCTCGCCTTGCTGCGGAGGTTCCGCCGGCACGTCAAGCGTGTACGATCCTCGCTTCCAGCCGCCATAATATTTTTTTGCAAGAGCAATCAATTTTTCCTGGTCGAAATCTCCGACGATGACGAGAACACAATTTTCAGGACGATACCAGCGCTTGAAAAACTCGAGGCTGTACTGGTACTGGTTCGGCATGTCCATGATGTCTTTCAGAAAGCCCATCGTCGTATGCTTGTACGTGTGACGCGTGTATGCGGCATCCCGAATTTTCTCTTCGATGCTTGCAAACGGGTTCGCGGAGTTTTTGTTGTACTCGCCAAGGATAGCACCTGCCTCCGTCTTGAAATCCTCTTCGGAATATTTGAGATTCATGAACCGGTCCGATTCAATTTCCATTATTGCCTCGAGGGCTGCTGCACTTGCCACCGTATGGTAAATTGTCTTGTCATCCGATGTATATGCATTGTTATCTGCGCCAATCGATTTAAGAACATTCGTAAATTGGTCCTTGGAGAATTTTTCCGTCCCTCTGAACATCATATGTTCGAAGAAGTGCGCAAACCCTGACTTGCCAGGTTCGGGTTCGTTACGCGAACCGGTTCGCACGACAGTATAGTACGCGATAATTCCCGGGCTATCGAATGGGATGGAAACAATTTTGAGCCCGTTGTCGAGTGTTACCTGGTTCATCATGTAGGGGAAGATTTTGGTCTCCTTTTCTGCTTTCGCCCCCCGCGCAAAGACAAGCGCTACGAACAGCGGTAAAAGAAACCAGGTGAGCCGAATCATACATTCCTCCATAAAATGTGAAAAAACTGAATGTTGGTTGATTTTAGAAGATGAAACGAAGCGAAACCGTGGAACGTATCGCTCGCAAAGGATACCTTCATGCGTCGACGTGTTTCGGCATAAAGATACGAAATTCCACCCTCAGATGCTATCTGGCTTCTCGTCTAAAGAATGGTAGTGAGAGAAACAATGCAATTTCTCCGCGCTCAGGCAGGGCATTCTATCATAACTCTTACTGCTATCGAAGGGGAGCGGTTCCCGTATTCGTACGCCTGAGCGATTTACCCTGGTGTTCGCCGGCATGTACAATGTTGAGAAATCTGCAGGTATTGCAGATGCGCTCAACGCTCTGTAATATTTAGCCGACATAATTCCCTCGAAGAAACAACCACGCGGACTCCCTCGCAGAAGAATAGTTCCCTCGGCAGGAGGCCTTCTTTCCTAGTGAACATCGTTCCCGGTTAGCCGCCTGAGAGCTTCACGGTACAACTCCGATGTTTTTGCAATGACCTCGTCCGGCAGCACAGGACCCGGCGGCCGCTTGTTAAAGTTGACAGAAAGAAGAAAATCCCTGACGAATTGTTTGTCGAAACTCTGCTGCGCCTTGCCCGGTGTATATGATGCCTGAGGCCAGAACCGTGAAGAATCGGGAGTCAGTAATTCATCGATGAGAATCAGCTCGTCATTGAAGAACCCAAATTCCATTTTCGTATCGGCGACAATGATTCCGCGTTTTTCGGCAACCTGACTCCCCCGGGTGTAAATTTCAAGCGCTACCCTCCTGACTGTTTCCGCGACGTCTTTTCCCAAAAGCGATACAACTTTATTGAAGTCGATATTCAGGTCGTGTCCTTCTTCCGCTTTCGTGGAAGGTGTAAATATCGGGTCCGGAAGTTTTGATGATTCGAGTAATCCATCGGGCAACGGTATATCACAGACAGACTTAGAATGCTGATATTCTTGCCACCCTGAGCCGGAAAGATAACCGCGCACAATGCATTCGACAGGAAGAGGGCATGTTTTTTTTACAATGATGCTTCTTCCCGACAACTGGCTGGTATATGGGCGGCATTCTGCGGGAAATTCTTCTACTTCCGTTGCGACAATATGATTGGGAATGATATCCCTCATCACTCCGAACCAATAATTCGAAATCTGGGTGAGCACTTTTCCCTTCAACGGAATAGGCTGAGGCATGACGACGTCAAAGGCAGAAAGCCGGTCGGTTGCGACAATCAGAAAATACTCGCCGAGATCATAAAGATCTCTCACCTTTCCCCTTTTCACGAATTTAAGGGAAGGAAAGTTTGACTGATATATTGTTTCTGCGGTATTCAATTCAAAAAACCGTCAATATTATTGGTTTTAGAAATTACAACCCACGAAATGCTTATTCGGCAACAGATGTATGGTCGTGAATGATCTTCCAGCCATCCGAAAATTTTTTCAGAATAAGTGTGAAAACACCATGGGGATGGTCGGATGCACGCTCAAGCTCCCAGTGTCCGAACACCCATGCAGATGTGGATGAGAGTTTGTTGAATTCCATGTCGGAAAATTTCAGCACACCCATTTTTTCTCTGGTGTCGTAACTGTTTTTGTATTTCTCAAGAGTTACCTTCCAGCCTCTTCGCACGTTACCGCTGCTGGTAAAGAGTAACTCATCCGATTTCCAGTAACCTTGCATATAACCGTTAACGTCACCGTTATTCCATGCCTTCGTCTGTCGCGCGAGGACCGACCGTATTTCATCCTTCCAGGTCGAATCCACCTGCGCAACAGCAGCGCATTCAGTCAAAAGAAAAAGCAGCAGCGCAAAAAATATTTTTATCATGATTCTTCCTCTCATAATATTATCCACGTTCTCAGGAAACCGTTCTTCTTCGATTACATGACATCAATGCGTTTTCTTTGCAGTTCCCTCTGGGTTCTGAAGCTGTAGCTCATGCTCCAGACTTGCACGGGCTGCGGCATAATCAGGCTTAATCCGGACTGCTTCGCGTAAATGCCGAATGGCATCAGGAACCTCCCCCCGGCGAGCCAACGTCAGTCCCAGAAGGTAATGTGCCTCTGCAAACTCCGGTTTTATCTCGAGCGCCTTCGTATAATATCCGATTGCCTCCTCCGGATGTCCATCTGCATCCACATAATACCCTAACGCAAGATATGCCTTTTCTGCCCGCGGGTCAATGCGGAGCAATTCTGAAAATTGTGTTTTCGCTTCAGCAAGATTTCCGGATTGCGCAAGAAGGTTTGCAAGGTTCAAGCGCGCATCAGCATAATCCGGTTTCAGGCGTACAGCCTCAGCATAATGATTGATTGCCTCAGAGATATTCCCTTGTGCAGCCAGACAGTACGCAAGATTATATTGCGCCAACGGGTGGTCGGGTCTGATATGTACCGCTTCCTCACAACAGGCAATCGCTTCAGCAATTCTCCCTTGCCGGATGAGTGCGCTTCCCATATTGCTCTGCATTTCGCCTGAGCCGGGATTAATCCTCAGTGATTCCTTGAAATGCTCCATGGCTTCATTAATTTTTCCTTGTTTTGTAAGGGCAAGAGCAAGGTTCGAATGAGCGATATAATTATTCTGCGTCACGGTTTGGGCATGTTCAAACAGAGAAATGGTATCGTGCCAATAGCCTATCTGGCGGTGTGAGCAAAAGCCGAATCCTACCAATGCGACTGTTGATGCCGCAGACAACACAATCCCTTTATGCTGCCAATTTTTGAAAAGGTCCGATACGCCCCAGGCAACAATAATGGATATTCCGATGAGAGGCACATACATATACCTGTCTGCCATTGCACTCGAGCCAACTTGCACAATGCCGATGACGGGGACGAGCGTTCCTATGTACCATAGCCATCCCACAATTACATACGGGAGCTTTCTGCTGGTGCGAACAGACAATAATGTAATTGAAAGGAGCACAACACAGGAAAAACCAACTCCAATGACGGACATAGTATGAATGGGATGAGGATAAAATACGGCAAGTCCGGATGGCCAGAATGATTTCTCAAGGTATTGAAGATACGACAAAAAAGCATTTTCAATTCTGATTGAGAGGGGAAGCACATCGAACGAGCGGACAGCTCCACCCTGTCGCTGAACGATGTACGTGACACTGCTCGAAGCAATTGCCATCACAAACAGCGGAATCTTTTCCCGAACCAACCGAAAAATTGTCGACGACGTTGATTGAAAATCTTCAGTAGATTGCCAAAGTTGAATACGGTTGAGTGGCCAATAATCTAATAGCAAAAGCACAAACGGCAGCGTAACGAGCATCGGCTTGGACAGCAGACCGAGTCCGAACGTCAACACCATGAGGAGATATTTTTTGACCGTGGGCTCCCCGGCATACCACACGTACATGCCGATTGTCAACGCCCAGAAAAACGTACTAAGAACATCTTTACGTTCTGCGGCCCATGCGACTGATTCGACATGGAGAGGGTGTAGTGCAAAAACAGCGGCAATAAATGCACTTTTCCATAATGCACCCGTCATACGGTGGAATATCCCGAACAGAAGAACTGTGCTGAATGTATGAAACAGAACATTCATCAAATGATGCGCGGCCGGGTCGAGACTGAACAGCTGGCAATCGACCATGTGGGATATCCAGGTTAACGGATGCCAGTTTGCCCCATAGCCTGTGGTAAACGCCCATGCGATGCCATCAAGTGTGATTCCAGATTGCACCATATGGTTTTCCGTGATATACGAGCCATCATCATAATCAACGAATTCATTATTCCTGACCCGCCAGTAAACACAAACTGTTATGACCATCAGGGAAACGGCAACGACGGTGGACTTGTGCGATTTAAGAAATCGATTCACTGATATACGTGTGTTCTGATTGATTGGATGATGGCGGCCAGGAAAGAGAAAATCACTATCGGAGGCGTTGCGTTAGCTTATCGTTTGATTTCTATTTCATTCTTGTAGATCCGTCCTTCCTTCATGACAAATCCGATATGCTCAAGCACCGTGATATCCTGTAACGGATCTCCCTGAACGGCAACAATATCCGCAAATGCGCCGGGAGAAATTTCGCCAATCTTGCCGTTCATGTCGAGTAAATCAGCAGCGACAGTCGTTCCCGATTTGATCGCCTGCATCGGCGTCATGCCGGCGTCGACCATGCGCTTGAACTCGACCGCTTCATTCACATCCCACGCGAAGCCGCCCGCATCGGTACCGAAAGCAATTTTCACTCCAGCTTTTACGCCTTTTGCAAATGCTCTCCGATGATAATCGATCATCTGTTTGTATATCGGTCGTCCCTCTGCAGCGCGCCCTTCTGCAACATACTCGGTAATAAATAATGTCGGACACCAGTACACCCCCTGTTTCTTCGCGAGCGCAATCAGTCCTTCATCGAACCCGTCACCGTGTTCGACGGTATTCACGCCGGCTTTAATGGAATTTTCAATTCCTTCATGACCGATTGCATGCGCAGCAACTTTTCGGTGAAGTTTATGCGCTTCATCGCAAATTGCTTTGAGCTCGTCGAAGGTGAAAGTCAGGATACTGTGGAGCGTGCCGTCGTCTGCAAAATAGTAGCTCCGGTCGGCATAGACCTTAATCCAATCCGCCCCGTGCGAAACTTGTTCGCGAACTGCTTTCCGGCATTCATCCTGACCATCCACGACCTGAACGCCGTGCGGCATATCGAGTTCCCACGAGTAACCCAATAGCGGATACGCTCCCGTGACATCGAGTGACCGGGTAGAAACAAACATCCGGGGTCCCTGGATAACACCGTTTTGGATCGCTTTCTTGATATCGACGTCGGCGTACATTGCCCCTTCCGTTTCAACATCGCGAATTGTTGTGAATCCATTGCGAAGCGCCGCCTGTGCGGCGACAGCAGCACGAATCGTCCGGTAAGGAATCGATTCTCTCAGAAGCTGGTCATCATAATCCTTTGAGGTAATGTCCCCCTGAAGCAGGACGTGAGTATGGCAGTCGATCAGGCCGGGCAGAACAGTTGCATTACTCAGGTCGATAATTTCCGCACCTTCCGGTATCTCGCTCGATGCACTGGTAGCTTTGATAAGATTATTTTCAACAATGATCACGTTATTTTCCAGAACGCTATCATTCTTCCCGTCGATAATTCTACCGCATTTTAGGGCGACAATTTTTGGCGAAGATTGTTGTGAATATGCACAGGAGAGAAGAATAATTGAAAGGAAACCTGCTGCAATCGGCTTCGGCATATAACATTCCTTATGTAAGATGAGGTGGATGTGAAGAAATATAAAAAAGATAGGCGTTGATGTCAATCCGCGAACAACCGTTGTTTCCTGACTGATCGTTTGAGTTGCTGCAAATACTCTTCCCGTGGAATTTCCACCGCACCGAGCCCGGCGAGATGTGGCGTTATAAATTGAGTGTCAAGTAATTCAAATTTTCTCCGGCGTAGTCGATCTACCAAATGGACTAGAGCGACTTTTGAAGCATTTCGCTCCCGGCTGAACATCGATTCTCCAAAGAATGCTGCCCCGAGAGAAACGCCGTATAATCCCCCGACAAGTCTTTCTTCTCTCCATGTTTCAACACTGTGTGCAGCTCCAATCCGAAAAAGTTGCAGATAACTTCCCACGATTTCCTCTGAAATCCACGTCTCTTCTCTTTCACCGCAAGCACGGATCACCAATTCGAATGAAGTATCCCATCGAATTTCAAAAATATTTTTCTTCAATGTTTGTTGGAGACTGCGGGAGATCTTCAACGTATCAAGCGGAATAATTGCACGGGGATCGGGGGAGTACCACTTGATTTGGCCATCATGAGAATCTGCCATGGGGAAATACCCCGCGGAATACGCCGCAAGCAGCAAATCGGGTTCGATGACCTTGGCTGCATTCCTTTCCCTGACAGCGTTCATATTAATCCCCGAAGCTCGTTCCAACGGCCCGCGCGGCAAGAACCAATTGGGAGTCAGGAGGGACAAGCCGCTGACGGCGAATTGCGTCCGCTAAAGCTACGGTAACAACATCGCGTCCGCGCAAACTTACCATGCAGCCGAACTCCCCGTTTGCTGCGGCACGCAGAGCGAGCGCCCCAAATTTTGTGCCGAGAATACGGTCGAAGGCAGTCGGGCTTCCGCCGCGTTGCAAATGGCCGAGAACGGTGACACGTGTTTCGAGCTTTGTTTCTTCCTGAATCTTTCGTGCAACAAGATCGCCGATGCCTCCGAGACGAACCGGGTCGGTACGCTTTTCGTCTTTTTCCTTGACAACACGTTCTCCGTCTTTAGGCGTTGCTCCTTCGGCAACGCAGATAATGCTGAACCGGGCTCCCTTGCTCCGTTTCTGGACTGCATCAAAAATTGCATCCCACTTGAATGGAATTTCAGGAATCAGAATGATGTCAGCTCCACCCGCAACTCCGGCGCCGAGGGCAATCCAGCCTGCGTATCGCCCCATAACTTCGACAACAATAACCCTGTGGTGCGAGGATGCTGTTGTCTGCAGCCGGTCGATTGCTTCGGTTGCAACAGCTAACGCAGAATCGTGTCCAAAAGTAATGTCAGTCGCTTCAAGGTCGTTGTCGATTGTCTTGGGAACGCCGATAATGCTCAATCCTTTTCCTGCGAGCTTGTACGCGATATTCATTGTGCCGTCACCGCCGATGACGATAAGTGCATCGAGTCCCCACTTGCGGTAATTTTCGACAACGAGGCTGGAACAATCGCTGATCGTAACCCCTGAGGCATCTTCGCGCGGAAAATGAAAGGGGTCTCCTTTATTCGATGTTCCGAGAATTGTCCCTCCAAGGTTGATAATCCCCGAAACATCAAGTCTCGAAAGTTCACGCATTCGCCCCATCACGAATCCTTCAAAGCCGTCGAGAATGCCGGTAACTCTTGCGTTGAAGTACGACATTGCGGGCTTTGCGACACTGCGGATGACTGCATTGAGACCGGGACAATCCCCGCCGCCGGTAAGAATGCCGACGCGGTTTAGGGAAATTGGCGTCATCGAATGTTAAAAACCTGTGTTCGCGAACGACATTCTATCCACCATCCTGCTGGTCTACGCGACGTACCGGCTTCGGCGGGAGATTGAGGACCTCTTCAGAAAAATGTTCGGCAAGGAAACCGATGATGTCTTTTACTGAAATTATTGCCAGGGGCTGATTTTTTTCATTGACAACGGGGACATGACGATATCCTCCGACATCCATCGCATTGATGGCAAACGCAACCGGGTCATCAGGCTGGAAAGACTCAGGATTTGTCGTCATGATATCTTCCAGCTTCATGGTAGAAAGGTCTTTTTTCTTTGATAACGCTTTTGTGATAATGTCCCGCTCTGTCAGAATACCTGAGAGCTTATCTTCCTTTGTAATGAGGATACAGCCGACGCCCATTTGTGTCATAAGGTTAACCGCGTCATCCACCGTTTTTCCCAATGAGAGTGTAATCGGCTTGCGAAGTTTGAGATGTTTGATCGGCTGCATAAATGTCGTTGAATCAAGTACCTTCACGCGTTGCGATTCCTGAAACATTATGCTGAATTCTTCATCCAGGATTTCATCTTCCATAATTCCTCCAAAAATGATCCAATTAACTTTATAATCTCATGTTCTTGAAATACCTTTTCATTTACTATAACACTTTCTTTTTAATACACTCCTCGCATTCGCAGATCTCCCGCAAGTGTTCATACGTGTAGATACCAGTCATGTGACCGTCCCCCCATGTCAACTGCAGTGCGTAGCTTCCAACGGGTTGAACCGCGCGCAACTCGTATTTTCCGGGGACAAGAATGGGCAGCAACACACGTGGTTCTCCCGAATCGGCGTCCGCCTTACAGGAAGCGCAGGGGCAATTATTCCGTAACACCTCCGTTGTGTGATGACTTTTGTGACCATCATCCCATTCTATCTGCAGCGCTGTCGCACTTACACGTTTCACCTTTATCGGATTCAAGAAACACCCTCGCGCGGCAACGCAATAGAAGCTTGAATCCGGCATATTGACCGGAAATCGCAATACGTGCAAATTGTTTCCGGAATTTTGGGGGCAACCGGAAACTCCCCGCGGGCAATCTTATCAACATAATCGTTCACAAATCCTATTGCCCTGTTGATGACCGCTTTGAGCTCTTCATCGCTTTGAAGAAGCTGATGAGACGATCTTTTCGATATAAACGCTTTGTCTTTGTGTTCGCTGCTTCCGATACCGAGCTCTTCTTTCACCGGCGGTTTCAGGTTGTAGTATATACCCGCAACGCCATTCATTGCTCTCCCGGTTTTTTCTGCAAGAATCCGTTCGACTGCGTAAAGATAGACGGGGAGTTGCAAACTCATCCCAAGGTCGATTTCCCTGCGTTTTGCGATGATGCTTCCGGTTTTATAATCTATTATAGTGAATTTACCGCTTCCGAGCTCGATTCGGTCTACTTTCCCCCGCAACTGAACGGCACCCGCTGTTACCGGTTTTTCGTAGTCGAATTTCGGGTCACTTGCTTTTTTATTACCGACATGGGGACCAAACGTTGCCTCGAAAAATGATGGGGTCACTTCAAGCTTCCTATTCTTTTCGGTTTCGAGAAATTCCTGTAATGCGCCTTTTCGTGTTGCCGTTCCCAGAAGTAATTCCTTGTCAACTTCCCAAAAAATATCGGGAACATACAGCTCGTCAATTTTGCGGGATGCGAGTGCAAGTAGTTCTTCCGTCGCCTGACGAAATTCTTCTTCGGTTGTTTCGAACAACGGTTTGAGGTTACGCTCGCGTCGTTGCACATAAAATTCAAACAGCAACTCATGCAGCAGCCCTCCCCGTTCAATGGGAGAAAGTTGTTCTTCCGCTGTACTGGCGACATTAAGCCGCAAAACCCTGTCGCCAAAGTACTGGAACGGGCATCGACCGTAGGATTCGAGCTGGGATACCGAAAACACATTTGCACGAAAACGTTCGAGCTTCGCTTTCGATTCTTTGTCAAGACGAGAACCGATCACACCGTCATATTCAGGCAATGACTTCCCCCCCAGCCGGCTCTTTTCAACGGTGATGGCGTGGCGCATGTGGTTGAATGTCGCCCGTAATTCATCATCAAGATGTGGCAGGAATGCTTCCATATATTCGCCTGAGGAAGACCCCGCGAATTTCCCCAAGTGTCCGAGCATTTCAACAGGGGAGTAAATTGTATTATCAAGATCTGTATTGTCGTTTCCTCGAACTTCCTGCACATCTATAACCTTACGTATTGCACTTAAAAACGAAGAGGGGACAAGTTCCATTTCACCATCTTTCATGGGGTGCGTTACATACAGGTGTTCTGTGAAATTCGTCAATGCCTGATAGCAAAGATAACGGTGTTCTGTCAGGTGGTACCCTTCCTGCCGCAACCGGCGAGAGGGTGTTAAAAAGGTATTCGGCTGATACGGTGGAGGGAACTCACCATCGACCATCCCAGCTATTATCATAACATCGAATTGCAGGCCGCGGGTTTCTTCAAAGGAGGTTACGTACACTCCATATCCGTATTGTTGTCTCAGATTATACCGGACCTGTGACATCGTTGTTTTAAGGCGTTCAAGATAGTATGAGACCGGTTGGCGGAGGGGTTCCGACCTTTCGAATTCAAGAATATCAAGAAATTCATCCAGAAAAATCAAAAACTTTTGATATGCCCGCGAGTCTTTCTCGAGAAGGTCTTCTGCTAAAGCCCTTGAATGAATTTTGACGATTCCTTCCATCGTTCGCAGCTCATCCAGCATTGCGAGCAGGTGACGGCGAAATTCCACAGGGGTCATGGGTTTCTCAAACCGGCGGAGTAGATTCGCAAGATATGCGAGATCTTTTTTTGCTTCCTGCAGCGAATGTTCTTCACGCTGAAGCCGCAGTTCCTCAAACTCGTCTGCGCATATGTTCAATTCTTCTCCGATGAGCTTGCGCCGCTGCTCAAGACGGTTCATCCAGGTTGTATACCCGGCGGTTACCTTCAGCGCGGCGGCGACTTCAGCAAGATTGCCCGGACGAACAGGAGAACCGTCATGTGATAAGTCAAAATACGCACTCGACAACGCCCTTTGGATATCTATCAGACGAAAATTATTTTGACGGACTGCAAGCAGTGCCAGAATTGATATCACCAGCGGAGATTGATCAAGCGCAAAACGGTCGGTAATGTTTGCAGGAATTCCATACCGCTGGAACGCCTCCCGGAACAGGTTAGTGTACAACTGTGGACGGTACATCGCCACGCAAATTTTACTCAGGTCGCGGTCGGGCGTTTGCAATGCCAGTCGCTTGATGATTTTCGCAATCGTGTTGACTTCCTCCTGGCGGTCGGTCACTTGGCGGACCGTTACATATTCCGATGCAGGTAATTGAGGACTGTTTGAATTGTATTGAAACAGATGATTCGCAATGTGGCGGGAAAATTCTCCGGATTTCGGATTAGGCACTTTGCATTCTTCAAAACCCATGTGAATGAACTTCTGGTAATTATTCGCCAAATGGCCGAAGAGCTCATCATTACCCGGCTGGTAATCAAAAGAAACTATTGTACCAACTTGCTCATTACCTGAGAGGTGGTACAGGAACGTCATCTCAGGGTCGGAGAATTCATCAAACCCGGAAACAAGAATAGTGTCGACACTCTTGAAATGTGATGTAAACATCGGAGCCATACGGGGCGTATCCCATTCGGCATTGAGCTGTTTCAACATTCCGGCGGCGTCGATAAAAGTATCTCCAAGTATATTCTCGTAAGCCTCATAGATCGTGAGAATGTCCTGGAGTTTCCATCGTTCCGATGCATCCGCGGATTCTATTTCGGCATACAGCGTCGATGGGTATGCTCCTTTATCTTTCAGGTAATTAATGACATCGAGGATTTTTTGGAATGTTCCCTTTGGAATTGTGTGCGCTGAATCGGATAAATGAAAATAGCGCAGGTTGCTCTGGACGGAACGTATCGCTTCGTTGACAAGAACCGCCTGCGTCGGGCCTGCGACAATCCGTTTTGGAGCGCAAATAAGCGTAAATAAGTGCGAGGCAAGTGTCTCCAAAGTGAAAAGATAGACTGCGGGGGTAGTGCCCGATGGGACAGCAGTTAGAAACTCACGTTGAAGGTCCCGTAATTTCCGCTTCGTCGGGACAATAAACAGAAATGAGGTCGTATCACCTTTCTTCAACCGCTCACGGATAAATTCCTCCGCATCAGTAACAGGAATTGTAACGTTTTTTTTGAGAAGGATTGCCATCCGTTTATCGGGAGTTGAGAAAGAGCAGACGAACCGCGGTTACCGCAGGCGCTCCGGTACGTATTTGATATAAAGCTGGGTTAGATTCTTACGGGAAATTTCATCCAGGTCTTCATCATCACGGTCGCGTTTATGCATCATTTCGAAATCATCGAGGTCCCGCCCTCTCATTTTATGCTCGTAGTCCCGGAGCATTTCAATCATCTTATGTTGTTCTATGCGAGTCATTCCATGTAAACCTGAAATTTATCGCCTCAGTCTGAAGCGACTTTAGAAGCGGTCCTTTTCATCATTTGATGCGAAATGAACTGCGCCGGAATCTGTAATGCACAGCCGACTTTCCCTCCGAACTGGAACAACTGTTTGGCGGGAACTTCGTACACTACAAAGAGGCCATGTTTTTTCGCAAGCAGGAACCCCAGCGTGTATCCCATCCCACTCGCGATAAACCAGAAGGGAATTCGGGATGCATAGGAAACAAGGGAATATGGATTGACGATCATCTTAGAAATTGTAGTAAACCACAAGCTCTCGCTCTGCCACACGAGCAAGGATGTGAATACACCAGCAGGGAAAAACCCAATGATATTCGTCCAGTTGAACGAAACGATAAAATAATTCATAAATGTCAGAACTATCGTCAGCAACAAACCATAGAGTAACACCCATCCTGCACCCAATGCTGGACACTCCTGCATGATTGGGGCCGTGTTTCTCGTTCTTTCTTTTCTATTACGCAATATCAAATTTTCAGAGCCTTCCATCCACATTCCAAAGGGAATTCATAACATAGGGCCATACCACGTACTGAAAGCCCTGAATATCGTTTTCGCTCAGGCCCGTAAATTTTTGAGCAACGATCGAGGCTTTCTCATTAGGCTCAAGGAGTTCAAGTCGGAGAATGTTATTCTCACAGCGAAGGACTCTATGAGGATTGCTTTTGGCTTCTCTGGCACTTACCGTATCGATCACGGTACCATAAGGTCCTGCGAGTTTCTGAAGCCGTGCACCGCTGTTCATAGGATATCCTACAAAATCTGGTTCATTCAATTCCGGAATAAACGTTTCAGGGTCGATGCGCACGACTTCGCCCATTGAAATACCGATGCCGAAGCCAAGAGGAGGTGGAAATTTCAAAGTCTGCGCAAGGTACCAATATCGTTTATGGATTTCAAATGAAGCAGCAAGCGCCCAGTGCAGGGCCTCGGCTCTTGTCCGGTAGTCACTGACTTCCCAAATCAACAAGAAACCGTCACCGAGAAATTTATGGAATGTATGTTTATAAAAAAAAGCAAGCTGGATGACCCGGTCATACACGCACTCAATGATTTTGGTAATCTGATCGGGGGGAGAGTTCAACGACCAATGTGCAAAACCGCGAAGGTCGGCATAGACTGCAACAACATCGACCTTCTCTCCATGAATGATCGGTACTTTGTCGGTAAGTGTAAGTAGTTTTTCTTTTAGATACATCGGCTACTTTTTTTGTTATTCTGAAACAAGCGTACTGACATCGCCGGCGCCCTCGCGTACGACAACCGGTTGGTCATCTGTTAAATCCAGAATCGTTGAAAGCTCGACACCAGAAATCCCGCCGTCGAGAATAAGGTCAACATGTTTTCCGTACAACGTGTGGATATATCCCGGATCGCTGATGATATCGCCAGTCCCGTTTGTCACACTTGTATTGAGAATAGGGTGGCCGAGTTCCTGGATAAGCGAAAGAGCTATGCTATTGGCGGGAACGCGTATGCCGACTGTTTTGCGGCTGCTGATCATGCTCTTGGGCAATTGTTTCAATCGGCCTGCAGGCAGCAGAAACGTAAACGGTCCGGGAATGAGATACTTCATCAATCGAAATGCCGGATTTGAAACTTTCGCGTATTCGCTGATATGACTCAAATCGACACACATAAAACTGAACGGTTTATTTTTATCCTGTCGTTTAATTCTATACACACGTTCGATACCCGCGGTATTAAAAATACTGCACCCGATACCGTAGACGGTATCCGTCGGATAAATGATAACGCCCCCATCGCGCAGAATGTCGACTGCGTGCTTGATATGTCTTCCCTGCGGGTTCTTCTGATGAACTCTCAGCATCATACCAATCTCCTTTCCTTTGTTCACTGAATAACCTCTTCTCCATGAATCACGTCAATAATTTCTCCTGCTCGTCTTGCAGTGTGCGTTCCGCGACAGTCAGCAGGCGGCCCTCAAAACTTGTCAATCGTTTGTCAGCCTCCTCATACTTCTTATGAGCATTATCGAGATGCGTACCGAGCACACTGAATGCATCACGCACGCGTGCCATATCTCCCTGTAACCTCGAGAGGGTGTTTAAAATATCTCTCGCACTCTGCTCGATCTCAAGTCCACGAAGGCCGAGAGCGACGACCTGGAGATACGCATAAAAGCTGTTCGGCGAAACCGGAACGACTTTCCTGTCGAGTGCGTATGAGTACAGTCCGCTGCCGTTCGCCCCTTCGTCTTTAATGATCACCTCATAATAAATATTTTCCGCCGGAATATACATGAGGGCAAATGGAAATGTTCCTTCGTCCGGGAGAATATACTTTGTTGCGATTGCATCGATGTGTTTTTTTACGTCGTTGACGAATGCACGCTGGAAGACTTTTTTGTCACCATCAGGTTCCGCTGTAATCATCTTTCTAAAATTTTCGAGCGGGAATTTTGAATCGATGGGCACCATACGGTCTGAAGTCCGTATGACAGCATCAACAATTTGTCCGTTACGGAAATGATATTGCATCTCGAAGTGTCCGATCGGAAGAACCTGTTTCAGCAAATCTTCGAGAAGCAGTTCTCCCAGTCCGCCGCGGAGCTTCGGCGCACGTAAGAGCTCCTCGAGTTTCGAGACACTTTGCCCGAGTTCTTTAATCTCCTGCGTCGCTTTTCCCAGCTCTCCCAAATTCCGTTGAACATCACGGATCACACCGGCAGCGGTGTCAAGCCGCGTGCCGACGGTGCTCGTTTGCGACTGAATCTGTTGAGTGACACTTGAGAGCTGCTGGTTCATGCTTTCGGTGATATGATGCAGGCTCTCGCGTACATCTGCACGCAGTGATTCGACCTGCTGCTGCATCATCGTGAATGATTGACCCTGATCTTGTGGCGGATATGCCGGCTGGCGCCGGAGAACCAAAAAAACAAGGATTACGATTGCTACGGTGAGGATGGAGATGATTACTAATTCCATGAAGTCTGGTTAGAGCTTAATAGATCTACGTTTACCCGTGTGAGAAACTGCCGATTGAAACAGCTGTTGTTTTCTCAATTCATTCTAAGAAAAATTTCGGAAAAGCACAAACGCGTAAGAGATTGGACAACGACACAAATTTTCAACTACCCAAATCTTTCTTCTTTCCAGGGGTCGGCAGGGGTATCATACCCGTTCAGTTCCCAGAATCCTTTACGGTCTTTTGTCATAAACTCCAGTCCGTTGACCCACTTCGCCCCCTTCCATGCATACCGACGGGGTGTAAATACACGCATCGGTCCCCCGTGTTCGCGCGGGAGGGGCGCGCCGTTAAACGTGTGCGCAAAGATTACCTCCTCATTCATCATCACATCGATCGAATTGTTTGTTGTGTATCCTCCGTATGCATGCTGCATGACGAATTTTGCGGTCGGTTTTATTCTGATAAAATTAACGAGGTCCCTGAAGAGAACTCCCTTCCAGTCATCATCGAACCTGCTCCACCGAGTGACGCAATGAAAATCAGCATGGATGGTCGTTTGAGGAAATTTCATAAAGTCGTCCCATGTCCACGCGCACTCCCCATCGACCTCTCCCCACACCCGAAAACGCCATTCTTCCCTGGAAACATTCGGTGTTTCACCGTACGTCAGCACGGGAAATTTCACCGTTGCAATTTGTCCGGGTGGAGTCTTTGACCTGCCGAATGAATTAATACCCTCGACAAACCTTTTCTTGGGGTCGAACAGCGCCATTATTAATGCTTTTCTCCTTTGAGCATCCGGAATGTATGTATGATTGATGGAAAAATTGCATTCATTCCGTCCTGGACGCCGCCGGTCGATCCGGGCAAATTGATGATAAGCGTTTTATCACGCACACCAACGACGCATCGGGAAAGCATCGCCATCGGCATTCTTTCCTGACCAAAATTACGCAGCGCTTCTTCCACCCCCTCGATTCTCCGGTGAATCACGGCGAGGGTTGCTTCCGGCGTAACATCCCGCGGACCGATACCCGTTCCGCCGGTGGTAACGATGAGGTCAATGTTCTTTCGGTCAGCCAAAGTTTTCAACGCATCGACGATCTTATCCTGATCATCCGGGAGAACAATTACATTGTGTACCTTGAACCCCAGAGCTGTTAAACTCTCCTTCAACATTTTTCCTGACCGATCGGTTGAAACACCCCTGCTCACCGAATCACTCAGGACAATGACTGATGCTGTTAGCCCTTTGCCTGTCACTCGTATCGCCGACTTGCCTCCTTTTTTCTCAGTCAGTTGAACATTTACGACCTCCATCCTCTCATCAATGATTTTTAGCATGTCGTACAGCGTGAGTACGGCAGATGATGCTGCTACCAACGCTTCCATTTCAACACCCGTTTTCCAGATTGCCTTCACTTCCGCGTTGACGATGATAGAATCTTTCATCAGTTTGAAATCGATTGCGACATAATCGAGAGGGACCTGATGGCAATACGGAATAAGAAGGCTTGTATTTTTTGCCGACTGGATGCCGGCAATTTTTGCGACGCCGAGGGGGTCTGCTTTAGGAACATCACCCGTTTTAACAGCCCGAATAGTGGATGAACTGACCTTTAACGTAGCTGAAGCTTTGGCAGATCGCAGCGAACCGGATTTTGATGATACGTCTCGCATGATAAAAGGTACACAGGCTCGCATAAAAAAACAAATAAAAAAGGTGAAGCATCACGAGTAACGCTTCACCTTAAAACAGTGAATTAACGATTTACGGTTTTTGAACGCGTGCGTTGTGTTTCTTGCGATAGATGGTCCGGCTCGCGCGGTTCTGTTCTCTCTTCAGTTTTGCCCGTTCTTTCGCGGTCACCACACCATCCGCTTTTGCTTTTGCCTCATCGACTTTTATTTTTCCCTGTTGCGCTTCAAGGCGTGCCGCTTCACCCTTGGTGAGCTCGCCGCTCTTGATCCCCTGGTCGATACGTTCCTGCTGATTTTTCTCACGCTGGTCGACTACCGGCGTTTTATCCTGAGCATACATTTTTCCCAGCGATGCACATACGATTACCGCGCCCACAAGAACCGATGATAATTTCATAACTGTTCCCTCATGCTGTTTACGGATGTTGTCATTTGTTCATGAGACAGCCAGAGTAAACCTCCCGCAGGTTAGAACCTGCGGGAGGTTTACTATCCTCCAATCTGGCTCATTGTGCGTTCAGGACGTACGAATCCCGGGCGATTGATCAGGTGTCCCTCTTCTTTTTTCCACACTGCGTCAATAATCGTGTTGCAAATTTCATTATCAGTTGCATTTCCACGAACCATCGATTTTAAATCCGTTTCATGCAGAGAAAACAGGCATGTCCGCAATTTTCCATCAGAAGTAATCCTTACACGGTTACATGAAGAACAGAACGGTTCACTGACAGAGCTAATAAAACCAATTTCTCCCAGTCCGTCTTCAAACTTGTACCTGTCTGCCGGCTCAGAAACCTCCCGCGGGTTCCAACCCGCGGGAGGTTTCCCTGTCGGGAGAAGCTTGCGCCCCATCGCATTAATACGTTCAATTATTTCACGCGTCGGGACAACTTTGTCGTTATTCCATTCATCATGCGAACCAATCGGCATAAATTCTATGAATCGAATGACAAACGGTTTGGTTCTCGCGAGCCGGGCAAAATCTTCAATTTCATGGTCATTGATTCCGCGGATGAGAACAACATTAATCTTTATCGGGCGGATGGGGAGCTTCTCCACCGCGTCGAGTCCTGTCCAAACCTTGTGGAGATAATCCCTGCGGACCATTGCTGAGAATGTTGCAGGATCCAGCGAATCCATACTGACATTAATACGTTTCAGGCCTGCTTTGACAAGAGGAAGTGCCTGTTCGGCAAGAAAAAACCCGTTTGTCGTAAGAGCAATATCGTGGATTCCTGAAATGCGGCTGAGTTTTTCGACAAGGAGGTGAAGGTCTTTTCGCATCAACGGCTCACCGCCGGTAAGTCTGATTTTTGTTATTCCCAATCCGGCAAAGATGTGAACAAGGCGGGTTATCTCTTCAAATGTTAAGAGCTCCTTCTTATCCAGCCACACCATCCCCTCCTCGGGCATGCAATAGGTGCAACGGAAATTACACCTGTCCGTCACCGAAATCCGAAGATTATTAATCGTACGGCCGAAAGCGTCCTGCAAAATTTGTGCGGAAGAACTGGTCATTGATGAGGTCCAAAGCTCGTATGTAATATACGAACTTTTTCAATTTACTTACAACACGGGTCTCTCAATGCATCGATGACGCCCATGAGATGAGGAATTACTTTGCTGGGGGTTTTTTCCAGCCAGTAAATATCGCAAGAAAATTACTCCAGCCGGCAATGATCACCATGATAATATGATTGAGGAAAAAGAGGACCAGCGCCGCCATAAAGAGGAAATGCCAGCCGCGGGCGTTGTCGTAATTTCCGAAGAACGCGGTAAGCCATTTGAATTGGACCGGCCAGTAAATCGCAATGCCGGTGAGAATAGCACCAAGCGCAATAAACGATACGACAGTGTAGGCAAGCTTTTGCAGCGGGTTGTATTTTTTTATCGGAGGATGTTCTTTCTTCACGTGCAGATAGTACAGAACCATCGGCAGGACACCCGGGGCATCACTTTTCGCAAAAATGGTTGTTCGACGGCCGTGCTTGCTGGCAATATTATAGAGAATCCAAACAAATCCGTTGATAAAAAACAACCACATTGCGAAGAAGTGCCACTGCCGCGCACCCGCGAGCCACCCGCCCATAGTAAACACATCGGGAATCCTGAAACCGTATGTCGGCGAAGCATTGTAAATACGCAATCCGCTCGTTACCATGATGCCGAGCGCGATAAAGTTCACCCAATGGGTCAACCGGATAATAAACGGATGCTGATACTCTCTCTGCTGATTCATAAGTTTAGTTCTGCCGATCAGGCTGACAGCCGGGACACGCCTTACAGTTCATTGCTCTTGCCTCCTCGCGTGTCATCCATCGGGCATTTGCCATGTTAACCCTTGGACATTTATCTGTATGGTAGGTCTTCGTTTTTTCGACAACAACAACCTGATCACTATGTTGTGCTGAGCAAGCGACGATCAGTATAACTGCACAGAGAAGTATTCTTATGGAGAGAATATTTTTCACACAACATTTCTCTCCATTCAGAGCCCCGCAAACCAGTCATATCCCTGGTCCTCCCAATACCCGCCCGGTTTTTCATTGGTGACGATAAGTTTGTTAATCCATTTGGCGCTTTTATATCCAAGTTTGGTCGGCATAACAATTCTCACCGGAGCGCCATGCTCCAGAGTCAATGGTTTGCCGTATGCTTCATACGCCAGAAGAGTTTGCGCGTGAAGGACAGAAGGCATGTCCCACGAGGTTGTGTACTCGTCGCCGCATTCAACCGAAACGAATTTCGCGTTCATATCGGCACCGACAATTTGCATGAAGTCACGCATTCGTACTCCGCCCCACTTTGGAATCATGCTCCACCCTTCGACACAGCAATGCCTGAGGTTTTTTGTCTGCTTTGGCAACGACATGATCTGCTGAAGCGTATACTCTCCGGGCTTGCTGACGAGTCCATCAACGATCAATTTCCAGTTCTCTGTGTCGATATCAGGTTCGTCGGTATCATAATCATTAACGCGAAATCCTTCTTCGGGTGTGACATCGCCATCGGAATACTCGGGGGCAAGAGTATTTTGGTCAAACACCTTCGCCTGCACCCAATCGTTGAACTTCTGGAAGGCGTGAAGCAAGGATTCCATTTTCCCTCCAGCGGAAATATCGCATCCGGCAAGAAAAATGACAGGAGAGATTTTTATTATTCTTCTTCTCAGTAGAAATCTGTCGCTGTTCCGTTGGTTCTTCATGATTTCAATGTATTCCGTCATTAAACGAAGAAAGCGATGTCATTGACATCGCTTTCTTTTGTTAACACCTTGTTATCGGCGATTGTTCCTTAGTTGCCGTCTTTCTTTTCTTCCTTCATTTCAGTTTTTTTCTCCATCTTCTCGCCTTTCTTCTCCATCTTCATGCCCTTCTTCATCATCTTATGTCCTTTTTTCTCCATCTTGCCGCCTTTCTTTTCCATCTTCTCACCCTTCATTTCCATCTTTTCCTTACCTTCGCTCATGCCCTTCTTCTCCATCATTTCGCCTTTCTTCTCCATCTTCTCGCCCTTCATTTCCATCTTCTCACCCTTCATCTCTTTCATTTCACCCTTCTTTTCCATCTTCTCGCCGGCCGCAGTTGTATCCTTTTCTTGCGCGCGCGCGGATGCTTGAAGCGCAACGAATGCAAAGAGAACAACCAGGATTCCGATGAATTTCTTCATGATAAAATCTCCTTTTATGGTGTATTATTGATTTAGGACTGACAATTCTTGAGGTAGTTGCGCACAAATGTAGAGAAAACAGCCCTTAAAGTCAACGGAATTAGAGATTAATTTTTCTTAATACCTACCCCCTTATTTCATTTGTTTTTGAAGTAATGGAAGGCTTTAGATTAATTGTCTTGCGCGCCGACCCAGACCTGACCGTCGATGAATATTTCTTTCTTCCAGATGGGAACTTCCTTTTTTAACGTATCGATAGCAAACCGGCAAGCGTCAAATGCCTCTTTCCGGTGTGCGGAAGATACAGCAATGACAACACTCGCTTCACCAATTTCAACTTTCCCGACACGGTGAACAATAGAAATTTTGCGCAATCCCCATTTTGCGGCGGCTTCTTCCGCAATTCGTTCCATTAATTTCAACGCCATCGGACGATATGTCTCATACTCGAGAGAAAGTACCTTTTTGCCGTTCGAGTTATTACGCGTTGTTCCAATAAACATGTCGACACCACCGGCGGATGGATCTTCCACACTTCGTAAAACACTCTGAACATCTATTTCATGATCCACAATCTCTATCATAATCTAAAAAGATTATTGTTGTCCTCATCCACCGCTTACCGGAGGAATAATTGCAAGCTCATCATCATCCTGAAGACTGTACCCCAATTCCACATACTCACCGTTTACGGCCACGCGCAGATAATTCTTCAGGGCAATTAACGGAGGATATTGTATCATAAGAGCGTCCAGTGCATTATGCGTTGAAGATGAGGAGGGAAGAGTGAGAATCGCTTCACTTCTTCCTGCAAGGTCATGCGCCATCGCAAAAAATTTCACCCGAACATTCATCATAACAACTCTAATTCTACTTCTTCTCCCACTCTCGCAACCTGCAATTCTTCAGGAAGAATGATGAGACAATTTGCCTTTGCTACTGAAGTGAGAATATTTGAGACCTGTGACCCGGCTGTCCGCACAATCATTGAACCGTTGCGGCTTTCAAGTATTCCCCTGACAAAATGGCGCTTACCGTCGGACTTCGTTAATTCGCTCTCAAGAATCGCACGCAGTTTCAGAGCCTCTTCGGGATGCTGATGACCTGTCATTTTTAAAAGAGCAGGTTTTACAAACTTCAAAAATGTAATCACTGTAGAAACAGGATTACCCGGCAGCCCGAAAACGGGTTTCCCCTTGTATAGGCCGAACACGAGCGGCATACCGGGTTTGATATTGACTTTCCAGAATTTAATTTCCACGCCGACCTCTTTCATAATATCCATGACAAGGTCGTATTTTCCAACTGAAACTCCACCAGATGTAATGAGCACGTCCGCAGCGAGACCTTCAATGACTTTTTTTCGAATCTTTTCGTGATCATCTTTCGCAACACCAAGGTTGAGCGGTTCACAACCCGCTTCGGTCACCAATGCCAGCAAAGCGTACGCATTGCTATTACGAATTTTCCCTTCGGTCAGAGGTTTGTCGAGTTCAACCAGCTCGTTGCCTGTGGCGAGAATTGCAACTTCCGCGGGGCGGTACACTTCGAAAAACCTTTTTCCAGCGGACGCCAGAAGTCCGACGTGCTGAGGCCGAAGTCGTTGTCCTGTAGACAATAGTACTGAACCTTTCTGCACATCCAACCCTGCTTTTCGAATATTATGTCCGGCTTCAACACGATGAAGTATGCTTACGTGCATGTCATCGATTTTTTCCGTCCATTCAACCTGGACAACGGCGGTAGCACCTTCAGGTATTTTTGCCCCTGTCATTATACTCATCGCCTCACCTCCCCCAATAGATTTCATTGCTATAGAGCCCGCCGGAATTTCTCCGACAATGTTGAGTTTCGATGGAATGCTCTTGATATCTTCTGAACGAACGGCAAAACCATCCATGCCGGCGTTATCGAATGGGGGAATGTTTTCTAAAGATACAATATCTTCTGCCAGGACACGTCCAAGGGATTGTTCCAGGGAAATTGTAATCGCTTCCAGAGGTCTAACGCAATCCAGAATCGTCGCTATGGCTTCACGGGCATTTATCATCGTTTGAGGGAGAATCTCTTCAATAATATACCTGCCCGCAGAATGAAGCGCAACTGGTTAGGTGACAGAAGTCCTCTTCTTTGAAAACTTTCGGTATGCTTTTGTATCGAGAATGTTCTTTACTTCCCTGGCTGCGTGCAGAACTTCATCATCAGAATTATAGAAGTGAGGAGCAAATCTGATGCCCGCCCCTTCGCGGTAATCGACAATAATATTTCGTCGGAGGAGTTCCCGTGAAATCTCGTATGCGTGAGGGACATTTAGTGTAAGAGTCCCCGCACGCAGATCCGGGTCCAGAGGAGTCATGATGGGATAATTATTCTTCTGAGCTTCTTTTACCAGGAGCGCAGTTTGACGTTTCGATTTCGCGCGAACTTTTTCGATACCGATTTGGGAGATAATTTTAGCACCCTCGCCGGCAGCATACAACGCGGGAATTGACGGAGTTCCGTTCAGAAACTTCGCCGCATCATCCCGATAACTCATCGACTGTTCGAATGCAAATGGTTTCATGTGTGCAAACCAGCCGGTGATTTTCGGCTGCAGCTTCTTACGCAACTCCGGACGAATCCAAAGAAACGCGCCTCCGGGACCTCCGCACAACCATTTAAGGACACCACCGACAAGAATATCGACACCGAGCGAACGCACGTCAACCGGGATTGTTCCAACGGAATGGTACGCGTCGAGGATAACGATGGCTCCACAGCGGTGAGCTTTTTCAGTAATCGCCCGAACGTCCTGAATGTATGCGCTTTTGAAAAGTACATGCGAAATAGGAACGAGTAACGTCTTCTCATCAATCGAATCGATGACCTTCTGAGTTTCAATGGATATTCCATCGTCAGAATCTACAATGTTCAGTTTCGCCCCGTGCGCAACTGCAAACTTTTCGTACACATACATCACGGAGGGAAATTCCATGGAGGTCATGACGACTCTATCCCGCTTTTGCCGAAAATCAAAACAGGATATGATGAGCGACTGGAGTGAGGAGACGTTTGTATGCATCGAAACCTCTCCCCGTTTCGCACCGATGAGGGGAGCGATGAGGTCACCCACATTTATCGACATGTCCCACCACACATCAGCCCACGCCCGGACACCCCGAGTTGCCCAGACATCTGCATACTCTTTCATTCGCGCGTAAACACTCTTCGGCATTGCGCCGAGTGAATTGGAAATCAGGTAAGTAGTCGTATCAAGGATCGGGAATTCTTTTCTCCATTTCAGGAGAGGGTCATTCTTCATCGCTTTGACTCTTCGACGAGTTGTTGATGATCGAATATGATTCCGTGTTTGATAATTGTACGTACTGTCCGCGTGTTGCGGATATCCTCCAGCGGGTTTGCATCGAGGATAAGCAAGTCGGCAATTTTGTCTTTAGCAATGGTGCCCATCGGCGAATTTGTTTGCTCAAACAGTTCTTCCCCAAACTTAGGTGCTGTAAGAAAGAGACCACCGGTTTGCGTAGATGATACAATTGCCTGCATGGGGGTCATTCCTGCATTTACCATATACTGGAGTTCCAGATGCGCACCTATGCCTGGAAAAGCCCACATATCTGTTCCCATTGCTACATATCTGCTTTCTTTCAACTTTTTGAGATTTAGATTCAGGATGGAAAGATGTTCGCGAACAAATTGACTATTAGGGTATGTCTTGTCATAATGGTCATAATATGACTTACTCGTATATTTCTCAACGACCTCATCATTGAGGGCGAATCGAAACCGTTCATCCGAAAGTGCATTCCTCATGAACGCTCTGACATCTGCGAGAAATTCAAATACACAAAACGTAGGTACATAATATATATCCTTACCTAAGAAGCCCATAAGTACACCTGGCATTGCCAGCCATGTTAAGTGATACCGCGATGAAATACGAACGCTGATTGTATCATCAATAATACCATGGGCAAAGGCAACACCTACACCGCGGAACATGAGGTGGGGATAACCTGACTTCAACACCTCTTGAGCGTCTGCCAATTGGGGAACATGTACTTCCGTAAGCATTCCATCACGCTCGGCCTCATCATACAACTCCTTCATTATATCCTTGTCCATCTTGCTTAGTCTCGGCAACGAATCCCTGCACCAGCCCATATCATCATACATAATCTTAATCCTCTTGATTCCTTTTGCTTTCACCTTACGCACCTGTTCGCGTGCTTCATCCGGCGTTTTTGGAAAACGGTTAATCGTCGAATCTATAGGGAACCCTTCTCCCCACCACCATCCGTGTTCACAGGTGAAGATCGGAGCTGTCGCGTAAATCTGCGGCGAGTGGATTGTGTCGCTTGCGGTTCGTTTCTCCATCTCGAGCGCCTGGTCGGTAGATTCGAACATACAATTAGCAGAAGTTACACCCCATGCTAGGAGCTGGACCAGATCGCGAGGCTCACCATAATGAATATGACAATCGATCAGGCCGGGCATGATGTATTTGCCGCGGACATTTATCTTTTTAGCATCTTTTGGTGTCTCAATCTTTCCCTGTTCACCGACGGCAATAATTCTTGTTCCTTGAATGACGATAACTGAATTCGACAGAGGAGGGTTACCTGTGCCGTCGATGAGTGTTGCACCTTCAAGGACGATAGAATGCTGGCCATAGCAGAGAGAAAACCACAACAACGACAAGATGATGATGGATACTTTCATTCTTTGCCAATTATGAAAGGCGTCCAAGAAGTTTCTTCAACTCTTCTTTTGACCTGTGAAGTAGCCGGTGCTCATCAATGCCGGTAAACGTCTTGTTGCGGTACACCCATCTCCCGTCGATCATGACGGAATGGACGTTTTCCGGTCCGGAAGAATAGACGATTGAAGAGTAGAGATCATCTGTCAAAGGGTGAGAGACCGTATTGAGGTCAAGGAGGACGATATCGGCTTTCTTTCCCGCTTCAATACTGCCGATTTCACGTTCGAGCCCGAGTGCCTTTGCCCCGTTGCGCGTTGCCATGTGCAGTATTGTTTTCGGTGGCATCGCGGTTGCGCCATGAGCCGGTTTTTGCAACAGTGAGGCGAGGCGCATTTCCTGGAACATGTTCAGCGTGTTATTGCACGGCGCGCCGTCCGCGCCAAGAGAGACGTTAATGTGATGGTCGAACAGACACGGCAGGTTCGCTATTCCCGAGGCGAGCTTCAAATTCGATGACGGGCAGTGCGTTACATTCGACCGCGTTTGCTGTAAAAGAGAAACTTCATTCTCGTTCAGATGAATGCAGTGAGCAAGTGAAGACTTTTCCGACAACAGCCCGAGATGGTGTAGAAATTCGATGTTCTCCATCCTGCATCTTTCGCGCACAGCCTTTATCTCAACCCGATTTTCCGAAGCGTGCGTGTGGAACAACATTCCTTCAAACGAACCAGTCATCTCAAAGGCGCCCTGCATCAATGTGTCGCTGCAAGAAAGAACAAATCGGGGAGCGACCGCATACTTGACCCTCTCGTCGTAAGAATTGTGCCATTTCTCCGCGAGACTTCTGGTCGATGAGAGCGAATCCTTCGTGGATTCCTTTAATGGCGGGAAAATTTCGTTCCTGTCCATCATGGATTTGCCAACAAACGCCCGAAGTCCGGTTTCGCCCACCGCACGGATGACTTCCTCCTGATGATGAACGCTTCCCATGTCGAGAATCGTAGTCGTTCCCGAACGAATCAATTCCGCTATGCCGAGCATCGCAGAATAGTACATTGAAGTTTCATTATGCGCCGATTCGAGCGGGAAGATTTTTTGCTTCAGCCAGTCGAGAAGCTGGAGGTCATCGGCTAAGCCGCGGAACAACGTCTGACAGAGATGAATATGTGTCTGCACAAACCCCGGTAATGCGACACAGGTTCGCGCATCTACAACGGTATCATTTTTCGAGGTAAGGGCTTCCGCGTTTGAAACGATTCTCTGAATGCGATTACCTTCAACCACAATGGCAGCATCACGCAAGATCTCATCGCGGGAATTTAGAGTAAGAATGTTACCCGCACGGATGATTATCGACATGGGTCTATATTATAGTGGTACGCCATCCCAAAATAATATACAAAAACGCCCGATAATGCAAGCATCATTTACCCAGATCCCTGAGTCAGAAGCGCCATGACTGGATTCCGCATCAAGTGCGGAATGACAAGCAAGCCTGTCATTCCTGCGTAAGCAGGAATCCATTTATTTTCTACGCTTCAACCTGATCCACCCCAAAATAGTTCGCGCTGGTGCGGATGATACCCCTTTGTTATTTTTCTTTTCAGAAATCTTTTCTATATTCTTTTCACTCATCACTATCTACTCTCATTCTCCTGGAAAGGGAATATCATGGTGTTTAATTGGTTTCGGTCGGTATCATTTTTCGTTATTTTCTCGTCACTTATTTTAGGACTATGCTCTGCATCTGAAAAGCCTTCGTTGTTTTACGATACGACCCTGTACAACAAAATGCAGTGGCGCGAAATCGGGCCTTTCCGGGCCGGACGATCGGTCGCTGTTGCAGGACACAAAGACCAGCCGTATACTTTCTACTTCGGCGCAACAGGCGGAGGCATCTGGAAAACTGAAGATGGCGGGAACACGTGGATAAATATTTCCGACGGTCAGTTAAAGCTTGGCATCGTCGGTGCGCTTGAAGTCGCTGAAGCAGACCCGAATGTGATCTATGCCGGAACTGGAGAAGCATGCATCCGCGGTAATGCGATGCCCGGCGAGGGAGTGTATAAATCGGAAGACGCCGGGAAAACATGGAAATTTATTGGGTTGAAAGAAGCACAAACAATCAGCAAGATCCGCACACACCCGAAAGATGAAAACCTTGTGTATGTTGCTGCACTGGGGCATACGTTTGGGAACAACGCTGAGCGTGGAGTCTATCGCTCGAAAGATGGAGGAAAAACATGGGAAAAAATTTTATACAAGAACGACAAGACCGGCGCGGTGGACATCGAACTCGACCCGAACAACCCGCGAATCATCTACGCAGCATTGTGGGAAGCTTACAGAAATCCATGGAGCCTCGTGAGCGGCGGACCGGGGAGCGGTTTGTACAAATCAGCTGATGGTGGCGATACGTGGAAAGAGATTACCGATAAAGAGGGCTTACCGAAAGGTATTAAAGGAAAAATTGGCATCGCTGTTTCTGCAGCAAAGCCCGGACGAGTGTGGGCAAGTATAGAATCTGACGAAGGTGGATTGTTCCGCTCTGATGATTGGGGAAAGAACTGGACCAAAATGACCGACGACCGTCGCATCCGGCAGCGAGCATGGTACTACTCACATGTTTTTGCCGACCCCAAAAATCCCGATTGCGTTTATATTCTCAATGTGGGATTTCACAAATCCACTGACGGCGGACGGACCCTTTCAAATATTTCACCTCCTCACGGTGATAATCATGATTTATGGATCAATCCTAATAACCCTCTGTGCATGATTGAAGGTAACGATGGTGGTGCAACCGTCACGTACAACGGCGGGCAAACCTGGACTGAAGAAGATATTCCGACCGCCCAGTTTTACCATGTCACTCTCGATAATGCTTTTCCGTATAACATTTATGGGGCACAGCAGGACAACAGTACTGTGAGAATAGCGAGCCGCACGACGGGTTTTGGCATCAGTCGTCCGGACTGGTTTTCAGTCGGAGGCGGTGAAAGCGGCTACGTTACGCCAAATACGACAGACCCTGAGATTGTATATGCCGGCAGTTATGATGGTTACCTGACACGGTATGACCATCACATCGACCAGGAGGAAAACATATCCCCCTGGCCTGATAATCCAATGGGAAGCGGAGCTGAAGGAGCGAAATACCGCTTTCAATGGACGTATCCCATCATTACTTCGAAATTCGATTCGCACACATTATACGTTGCAGCAAATGTCGTCTTCAAAACAACGAACGAAGGAAAAAGCTGGGACATTATCAGCCCCGACCTCACGCGGAACGATACGAGCAAGTTGAAATCCTCCGGCGGCCCCATCACCAAGGATAACACGAGCGTGGAGTATTATTGTACAATTTTCTCCTTTGCAGAATCACCTCTGGACAAAAACATACTTTGGGCTGGTTCGGATGATGGCATGCTTCATGTAACACAGGACGGGGGAGCTACATGGAACAACGCTACGCCATCCGGTATTCTAGAATGGTCGATGATGAGCATCGTCGACGCGTCGCCGTTCGACAAGAGTACTGCCTACCTCGCAGCAAACCGTTACAAGCTTGACGATTTCAAACCGTACATTTTTAAAACAACCGACTTTGGGAAATCGTGGAAGAAGATTGTCGACGGGATTCCGCCAAATGAATTTGTACACGCGGTGCGTGAAGACCCGAACAAGAGAGGGATGGTATACGCCGGCACCGAGCGCGGGCTCTATGTTTCGTTCGATGCGGGCGAGCATTGGCAACCGTTGCAGAATAATCTCCCCGTCACACCTATCCATGATATCGCGATTCAAGCACGCGAGCAGGATTTAATCGTCGCGACTCACGGGAGGTCATTCTGGGTACTGGATGACCTTTCACCTCTTTACCAGTTAGTTGACGCAGCGCGATCACCAATATACTTATTCAAACCGCACGACGCTTATCGTATGGGTGGGTTTTCATTTGACCGTCCGGGACTTGCCCTCGGCAAGAATCCGCCGAACGGTGTAGTTCTCTATTATTATTTCAAGTACAAACCTCAGCCCAAAGATTCTTTGAAAATTGAATTCCTTGATGAACAGAAAAACCTTATCAAAACATTTATCGGAAAACCGACTGAGAAACCTGCTGAGAGTGAATCCCAATCAAACGAAGAAACCCCCACATGTCCCGCTGACTCTGGCATGAATCGTTTTGTCTGGGATATGCATTACCCGGACGCAAAGAAGGTTCCTGGGGCCATAATGTGGGCAGGTTCGACGGAGGGTCCAATCGCGGTCCCGGGAAAATACCAGGTACGACTTAGTTACGGAGGGAAGCGCTGGACTCAATCGTTTGAGATCAAGAAAGACCCTCGTCTTACAACAACTCCGGAAGAGTTCAAGGAACAATTTGATTTTCTGATAAAAATCCGTGATAAGGTCTCGGAAGCTCATGAGGCTGTGAATACTATTCGTGACATTCGAAAACAGACAGACGATCTGGTGAAGAGGCTCGAGAAACATGCTTCTAAAGACTCAGTAAAAAATTCTGCAAAACGTCTTAACGATCAATTAAAAAAGGTCGAAGAGGAGATTATACAGGTTAAGATCAAAAGCGGTCAGGATGCCCTTAACTATCCGATCAAATTGAACGATAAGATTGCCGGCATCAGTGGCGTTGTTGCCGATGCCGACACGCGACCGACGAAACAAGCGTATGATGTCTTCAACGAGCTTGCCGGAAAATTAGACATGCAGCTCAAGAAATACAAACATACTATAGAAGATGATGTACAGGCGTTCAACATGGTGGTAAAGAATCTCGATATCCCCGCGGTTATTATCAAACCGGCTGAAAAGTAACCTGATGGCGGATAGCACGTACGGTCAGCGGGAGCAGATGGAAAACGAGGCGATGGTAAAGAACCTCGAAGCGCAGGCACGCGCCATCTGGCCTCAGGAGAAACAGTTGCTTCGACGCGTTTTCCCGCGCGCCGATCTCGAAGTTCTTGATGTGGGATGCGGTACAGGAGAAATTTCTTCACGTATCGTCAAAGAATTCTCTCCGAAGCATGTCATGGGATTCGACCTCTCTGAAATCAATCTTCGCCGCGCGAGGGAACGGTTCAGCCCTGAAGATTATCCGGAACTCTCGTTTCAACAAGGGAACGCAATGGAAATGAAGTTTCCTGATGGCTCATTTGATGTTGCACTTTGCCGCCACATGCTTCAAGCTATTCCTGAACCAAATCGTGTTATCCAGGAAATGATCCGGGTGGTCAAGCCTGGGGGATGGGTATATTTTCTGGCGGAAGACTATGGTATGATGTTTCTGTATCCGACACGATATGATACGGATGAATTCTGGCGTGATTATGCGTGGAAATCCGCAGCGAACGCCGGTTCGAATCTGCGCCAGGGACGCACAATGCCCGCTGTATTACATGACTTTCATTGCGCAGACATAGCTATGAATTATCTTTGCATCGACACGCTCCGGGTGGATAGAAATCTGCTGGCGGATATCTATACGCATTGGCGTGACGGATATGTAGAATGGGTCAGCAAAAACACCGGCCACGCGCTTGAAGATGTACGCAACAGGTTTAATGACATCATTGATTGTACGCGCAGCGAGAAGGGATATTCTGCGTGGCTCATTCCCTCCATCAGCGCGCGCATACCCCAAAAACCATGATCCACAGTATTGAAGAGTTTTCAGGAATACTTACTTTCCCCGTAATCATATAAAGCAGGAGAATCACAGTACAGACATTTTTTATGCAGCTGATCCTCATCCATCCCATCCTGCAGGCGTTTGATACCAACCGCAACCTCTCCGCAATAGAATCGCTTGTTGTTAGCAAGAAAAGCTTGATTCGCCCTGATGACATTGTCCTATTACCAGAGCACTTCACGTCAGATGATAACAAAGAAACATATTTGAAGTTTATTAAAGGTCTTGCCATTTCCGCTGACTGCACAGTGGTTGGCGGCTCGCATCATCGGCAGGTCAACGGAAAGCAAATCAATATCGGAAATGTGGTCGATGCTTCGGGAAAAGAAATTGGCAGTTATTCAAAACTGCGTCCGTACTTTAACGAACAGCAATACGTTACACCCGGAGAGATCTTTGGGGAAATGAACATCAACGGAAAGAATTTTCTCATTCTCATCTGTGCGGATTTCTGGTTTTCGGATATCGTCTTTCGCGCACAGGCATTGCCGGATGTTATTCTTGTTCCTTCCCTTTCCGTCAGCAGAAAGCCAACCGCGGATTATTCGCGAAGCCTCTGGCGCCACCTTGCAATAACCCGAGCGTACGAATTCGGCGTATATGTCGGCATCAGTGATTGGCATGAAAATTCATCCCTCCCGAAATACCGTACATGCGGTGTCGGCGGCTTCGCCGACCCGACATTATTAAAGCCGGAGAAATTTTTTCAGCCGATTACTGACGAGGGTGTTTCAATTTTCAATATTGATTTTGAAAAACTTGATGCTTTTCGTGCCGATAGAAGAATGCGGGGGTTTTTCTGGAAATGACCGCTGCTGGAGGCAATGGTCATCCCGATGTTCGATGTAATCGGACATCGGGATCTGACAAACAAAGTCTAGACTAACCCTCCCACTCAAATAAAAAATCCCGTTCCCTCATTGAGAGAACGGGATCTGGTTCGTTCAGAAGTGTATTAGACTTTTGAAACGCTTGAAGCCTGAAGTCCTTTGGGACCGCGCTCGACTTCAAATTCCACGGTGTCGCCTTCGTTCAGGTTTTTATATCCTGTGCCGGTAATGGCTTTGAAGTGGACGAATACATCTTCGCCCCCGTTTCGTGAAATGAAGCCGTAACCTTTGGCTCCGTTGAACCATTTGACTGTTCCTTTTTCCATGGAACAAATCCTTTCGTGAATTGGTTAAATGTCCCAATCTCCGGGACGTGAGGTACGCCAGTGTGCTCTTAAAACAAGAAATCGCATTAAATGGCTTTCAAAACTGCACCATTTACTGCGATTATGACTGCTGGCGACGCTAACCAATCTAAAGGTTCAAACGATACATCAGCACGATCTTAAAAGCGAAACAACGGTGTACTGTTGATTGCGGTATCAATATAGACAAATTTTCTATCAATAGCAAGAGATATTTTTGGTGATTGTATCTGCCTTCGAATTATACTATTTTAGAATGAGAAAAACGTATGAAAATTGCAGTAGTACAAACCAATCCGGAGTTCGGAAACATCACATCCAACGTGAATAAAGCATTGGAGATGATGGAAAGCGCCGCAGCCGATTTATACATCCTCCCCGAGCTTTTCAATACCGGCTACAACTTCATCGACAGTAAGGAAGTGAGAAGATTGGCAGAGGATAGCTCCGGCTCAACATATCAGGCCATTGCCGCATTTGCGAGAAAAAAATCCTGCTATGTCGCCTACGGCTTCGCAGAAAAGTCGGATGCTATATACAACTCATCTTCTCTGGTCGGAGCGCAGGGACTTCTTGGCGTGTATCGAAAAGTTCATCTCTATTATAGAGAGACTTTACTCTTTTCACCCGGCAATTTGGGCTTCCCCGTTTTTGAATTACCCTTTGGAAAAGTTGGAATGATGATTTGTTTTGATTGGCTGTATCCTGAAAGCGCAAGGTCGCTTGCGTTACAAGGGGCTCAGTTGATTGCGCACCCCTCAAACCTTGTAATGCCTTATTGCCCCGATGCAATGGTGACCCGGTGTTTGGAGAACCGGGTATTTGCCGCAACCGCGAATCGTGTGGGCTCAGAAGACCGAGGAGGCATCCGGTTGAAGTATATCGGAAAGAGTGAAGTCGTTACACCCCGCGGTGAAATTCTCACACGCCTTGATGAGGTACAATCAGAAATACGTGTCGTTGAAGTCGACCTCGAGCAGGCGTCAAACAAGAAAATAAACGAATTCAACGATATATTCAGCGGTAGAAGACCCGCACAGTATTCCTCTTCATAATCCTACTTGACTTTCACCAAGTTCTTTCGTAGCATAGTGCCGATTTGAACCTAATTCACTATTTTCGCCATTTCCTTTGGAGGGAATATGAGTAAAAAATTATGGATGGGTTTTATCGCGGTATATGTAGCGATGGTCATTACGATGATGATCATCCATATGGGTTTGTTGAACGGCATCTATCATTCGGAAGCGGTGATGAAAATGATGCGCCCCGAATCAGACGGGACAATGTGGATTTACTTTGTAACCGGTGCCATTGTATCATTTTTCTTCACACTCATTTATATTAAAGGTTACGAAGGAAAAGGCATTGCCGAAGGCGCGCGTTACGGATTATACGTCGGCCTCCTGATGGCGACTCCGATGGCATACAACTCTTACGCCTCATACCCGATGCCGTACTCACTTGCACTGCAGTGGTTTATCTATGGTACCATTCAGTACATCATCCTCGGTGTTGTTCTTGCCGCGGTAGTTGGAAAAAAGTCCGGTATGGCTCCGGCGATGTGATAACTTGCAAGAATATGCCACGGCGTTTCTATACAACACAGTACGGGAACGCCGTTTTTCATTTTAACACGGTCTACAGATGAGAAAAGAATGATCCAATTTCAGCGCAGACCATTTCAACCTTGTCCTTCGTTAACTCAGGCCAGCTGGGCAGGTTTATTCCTCTCACTCCTAAATCCTCTGCAACCGGAAGTTTTACCCTCAGATGCGCAAACATTGGCATAGTGTGTACGGGGAAAAATATTGGGCGCGTCTCGATGCCCGCGCTGGAAAGATGTTTTCGCAATGCATCCCGAATTTCCTTGCTTTGAGCCATGATCGAATACATCCAGTAAGAATGAAAAACATCCCCAGCCTCCTGGTGAGGCTCAACAGGCAAACCCTTCAGTCCTTCGTTGTACCATCCTACAATTTTCCGCTTCCTGTCGAGTTTCTCCTGCGCACGCTCCAGTTGAGCAAGACCGATTGCGGCACAAATATTCGTCATACGATAATTATACCCCAACGTGTCGTGCCAGTATTCTCTTTCCTTTGCGAGACCGTGCATCCGAAGGTGATAACAACGCTCATATAACCGGTCATCGTTTGTGACAACCATCCCTCCCTCGCCGGTCGTCACAGTTTTGTTGCCGTAGAAACTGAATGTTGCCACGTCGCCAAATGTCCCGACATGTTTCCCATGATACCGTGAACCGAACGCTTCCGCGCAATCTTCCACCATGAAAAGCTTATGCTCCTTCGCAATGGCCGCCAATGAATCCATCTCGCAGGGATGGCCGTAGAGGTGAACAACCATGATTGCTTTTGTTCTCGGGGTGATTTTTTTTCTGACATCTGCAGGGTCCATCTGCCATGTGTCACGGAGAGAATCCACAAACACCGGCGTCGCACCTGCGTGAACAATCGTGCTTACAGATGCAATATAGGTAAAGGACGGAACGATGACTTCGTCTCCCTGTCCGACACCAAGCGTGACGAGAGATAGGTGCAATGCAACAGTACCATTGCTCACCGAAACCGCATTTTTTGCTCCGGTATATTTTGTGAATTCATTCTCAAAGAGTTTAATGAATTTTCCTTTTGAGGAAATCCAGGATGAATCCAGGCATTCGTTAACGTATTTCTTTTCATTCCCGTCGAGGGATGGCTGGTACACCGGTATCGTATAGTTCACGACGTAACTGTAGATGGTGACTTCATCGTGGAGCGCTTTGTTTCTGCAAACTTCTTCACGAGTGTGGTAATTCTGTCCAGGTCGATCATATCGATGCATTCAAGATGGTACGGGCAGACTTTTTTCCAGCAGGGCGCGCATTCCAATCCATGGGGGATAAGTTTCTCTCCCCTATCGAACAATTCTATTTCACTCCAGCACGAAAGCCCAAACCAGGCAATAACATATTTTTTTAATGCGATGGCGAGGTGCATGCCGAAGCTGTCACCGGTGATAACGACATCGCAGGTATCAACAAAACACGCGCCTTTACGTAACCCCATGGTTGTCGGGGTAGCGATTACATTTTTCTGAACCGTCGGGCCGAGCAGGGAAAAGATCTGATTGTTTCTCTCCGTGTCTTCCCTCCCGCCGAGAAGAACGGGGACAAGTCGTTCATCATGTGCCATCGCATTGATGAGCTTCACATGCTGTTCGATTGTCATTTTTTTATTGGGAAACAAATTCGCACAGCCCGTGTTAAACCCGACATAGGTTTTCCCGGGGTCAAAGCTCACTTGTGACTTGTATTCTCCAACGAATCGTAGCTCATCGTCTGTTAGTGCGAATGTATATTCATCCCGGCGGTTTTCGAGCCCGAATGTTTCGTGCATGATATCCAGCGCGGTCCGCTGGTTTTTTCTGAATTTTAATTCGTCATCATTTCCCATGCGATAGTTATACATTGCTCCCTCGTTCGCCGGAATAATTTTCCCATCCTCATTCAATAAAAACCCGAGTTTTGTTGTTGCCTTCAGCTCATTGGCAAATGCGCATGCGTAATCGGTTTTGTCGGCATTCATCAGCACATCGAACTTCATTCCCCTGAGAATCATCCGGTGCTCATCGCTCCAGACAAACACCCGGTCGATGTACCGGTTGTTCAGCAAAATCTTTTCTGCGTTATCCAGCGTTATCCAGAAGACCGTGCTCACCGGAAATTTCCGCTTGATCGCAGGAAGAAGCGCCGTATTGTCGAGAACATTCCCCATCGCATCAAGCGATATAATGAGAATTTTGACCCCCATGCGATGCTCGGGGATATCCTGCTGACAGCCATTCTCCAGGCAATTTTGATATGAGAAGCAAGGTTTGTACCCTGAAAAATTCTTGCATCTCGGTATGAGTAATGAGCTCACATCCATAGTTCATGCTTTAGATTGTTTGATTTCCATCTGCGGCACAAGCAATTGTTTTGCACTTTCGACAACCTCATCAACCCCAATACCTTCGTCAATCCCGCAGATTTGTTGATCAGCGCTGCAAAAGCGCATGCAGTCAGTATCAGAAACTTCAAGATTCACTGAACGCTGATTGAGAATACCCCAATATTTTATGCAACTCATCCTCCGGTGACAGTGAATAACAACCGACTGTATATTCAGGGCATCGGCAATATGAGCCGGACCAGTTGAGGGAGAGATGAGGAGATCGGCCACAGAAAGCATTTTAATAAAGTCTCTTACACTAACAATCATGGAAGAGATATCAATGATACGATGAGCGTCCAGAGATTTCACCTGTTGAAGAAACTCCGGACTCATCTCTCTTGCAGTCAGGACGAGTTTCACCGAAGGGTCATCGAATTCTTCCAGGAGTTTCCTGATGAGGGGGATGTACTTCCCTTCACTCCAATTTGGCGACGAACCCCGTGTACCAGTATGGACATAAATCGCTGTGTCGCCGGAGGACATTCCCATATCCAGCAACTGCATTCTTGCCTGTTTTTGTTCATCTTCAGAGACGAATATTTCAGGAGCAATGCGATCCGTTACAACACCTATGCTCCGTGCTAAGTCCATACAGTAATCAGCCTCATGACGCAGCGGGATGTAATTATTTCTTGAAATTCCCTTCATGAAGGTGAGGATAGCATACAATCGATGGCCAACCGAAACCCGATTCCAGATGCCCGCGAGAAACATCTGGTAGGTCGCCCGTTCCGTCGGCAAGACCAACAGTCCGTCCGAAAACTTATATGAACGCAGTTCATGCACAACGTTCCAGAATGTTTCCTTCCGAAGGTCGTCGGTTAAACAGACATTTACATGCGGGTTGTGAAGAAAAATGTCTTTCGTGTACGGCTGTGTCAATGTTGCGATAAACGCATCCGGGTATCGTTTTCGAAGCTCTCTCACCATCGGCGTCACCATGACCACATCGCCAATCCGGTCTGTTCTAACAATGAGGATACGTTTCATGAAATCCGGATGGAATGGTTTTACGTTGACGGGGTGTTATGGATAGAAGGAGCATCTCTATTATGATTTTCTTAACAGGTAAAATTATAATATTTTTGCGAATTTCACAAACCCGTTTCACCACCCGCGCCCAAATGCCACTCTGCGTGCTTGTGTTTTGCACACCGTTTTTCTACATTATTGAAATTAAACGTTTCCTCACACGTTCTGAAACAACTGATTCCGCAATGGATCAACTTTCTCAGCTCCAGGATGAAAACAAACGCCTGCGAAAAGCCGTTGACGAGCTTTCCATACTGAACGAGCTCGCACGTGTCATCGGATCGACGATGACGTTAGACTCCGTCATTGAGAATGTCGTGAAACGGTCCGTCAAAGCCGTCCACGGAGCACAGGGGATGATTACGCTGGTCGATGAGCAGGCTCCCACAGAAATGAAGACCTTGATTCGAGCGCAAAATTCCACCACCGACCATGGGCACTTTCATCTTAATCAGAACATTCTCGGGTGGATGATGATTAACAAAAAACCGCTTCTCTCAAACGATATCATGAGTGACCCGCGGTTTTCCGGTGTTCGCGTTGACGGAGAACAACATTCATTGTTGTGTGTTCCTTTGTTGGTAAGAAACAGACTCACCGGAATTCTCGCCGTGTTCAACAAAAAGGACAACGGCAGTTTCGGTGAGGATGACCAGCGACTGCTTTCAATTATTGCGGCACAGTCGGGTCAGGTCCTCGAGAATGCACGGCTCTACGAACAGGAAAAGTCGTTGGTGGTTATGCAGGAACAAGTTAAACTTGCTGCAAAAATTCAACTCGAGCTGTTGCCAAAAGAATCGCCAAAAATTGCCGGTTATGAAATTGCCGGTGTGAGTATTCCCGCCCAAATGGTCGGCGGAGATTATTTTGATTTTATTCCCGTCGACGAACACCGGCTGGCAATTTGCCTTGGCGACGTCTCCGGCAAAGGCTTACCGGCGTCACTCCTGATGGCAAATCTTCAGGCTACCCTTCGCGGACAAACACTCGTAAACTCTTCAGTCAAGGACTGCATCTCGCGGTCAAACAAGCTGCTATACCTGAGCACGAGCGACGAAAAATTCGCCACACTGTTTTACGGCATCCTCGACACACAACAGCACCAGTTGCGTTACTGCAATGCAGGACACGATAACCCGTACCTTTTTTCCCGGCATGAGGAACCGATACGTTTGAAGACAGGCGGCATTGTGTTGAGCATCATGGATCAATTTCCGTATGAAGAGGATACCGTCACGTTCAACCCGGGTGATATGCTTGTCGTTTCCTCCGACGGCATCACCGAGGCGATGAATTCAAACCAGGAGCAGTTCGGCGACGAGAAGCTCGGCGCCTTGCTGCGGGAATACCGGTCTCTTCCGGCAAAAGAACTGATTGATAAAATCATTTCATCCGTTAAAGCACACGCCGGAAAATGGCCTCAATCGGACGATATGACGCTGTTGGTGATAAAAAAGAATTAATACAGGAACCGATTCGCTCTTCCGGCGTTCGTTCATCTTCAAAAACTGACAGAACATGACCAGCTCATTGTACCTTGACCATTGCTCCTGATATGGAAACAATAGGATACAGACTCTCTGCACTTGTCGAACAGTCGCAAACCCTGAAGGAGGTTCGGAAAAAAGATTTGACGTACGGCGACATGGTTTTTGTAAAAACAGGAAATTCTGTGTATTCACTCCGTGTGGTTGAGAATAACTTTTGCATTGTTTCCGGAGGGTGGTTCGACCGAAAAGGATTATCCCCTGTGAAAATTCGCATCAACGGATGTACATGGGGCGGCAGTGCAATCAAGATGGACATCGTTGCGGCATGCGGCTTGAGAATGGAATTTGCCAACCGCGTCGTAACGACTTCAATACGGAAGATTTTTGTCCTTCCTCATACATATGAAAATTAACGTGTAAGTTTCCTCTTCTTTAGAGAAAGGAGAATACCGTATGTACATGCGACTGGTCCAGGTCAAAGTAAAACCGGACAGACTTCCGGAAATGGCTTCATTGTACGAACAACGGGTTATTCCTGAATTGCAGAACATGCACAACTGTTTATTCGCTACTCTCATCTACAGCGCACACCAGCCCGACGAATGCATTTCGCTGACACTGTGGGAAACTCAACAAGCAGCCGAAACGTATGAACAAAGCGGCATCTATCAACGACTTTTGGGAGAATCCAGACCTTTTCTCGCTGACTCTTCAGAATGGAAGGTTCAACTCTCCAAAGATTTAACGCTGGAATATGAACCGATCCCCGAGGAGCCAGTTGTCAAATCGTATGTTGTCGCTATGGAAAATCGAGAGCCTTCGGCGCTGCTTCCCCAGTCTTCGGAAATGTATGTCAGGATTGTCTCTGCAAAGATCCGGCAAGGAAAGATGGCGGAATTCGAGAACTTGTACAAAAAAGAAGTGCTCCCCGTTCTTCACACGACCAAAGGATGCCGGTATGCGTTTCTGACTGAGGGGGTGAAAGACCGCAACGAAATTATTTCCGTGACGGTTTGGAACAGCAAGGAAGACGCCGATGAATACGAACGGAGCGGGTTGTTCGATGCTTTGAAAAACAGACTGAGGAACACATTCTCCGACCTCTACCAGTGGAAGATGCGACTCGACCAGGATGTACATCAACAGGTCAAAACAAGCGAGGACCTTGTGGTGGAGGGATATAATATTGTTGCGGGAAAAAGCTTTCTGTAACCATTGTTGTCAATCTCTGCCGCAGCAAACAGCAATTATTTCACCTCATACGCAAAGGACATTTCTTTTTTCATCTCGTTCTGTAGACCCATTATTTTTTCCTGCGCCACCATTGCCATTTCGAGATGAACCGAATCGCGTATGCTCGTAAAGTAACGGGCGTGACTGTCGAGCATTGCCTGGAAATCAACCAACTTATCCAGTGCTGCAGGGTCGTGCAACAGCAATGGCGAGTCTAACCATTGCTCTTTCATTTCTAAAAACCTCTCGTTATTTACCGTCGCGATGCTGGCTACAAAACAGCCCGCAACGTACCGGTCTCCTGTATATATTTTCTGCTGAGAAAAGAAAAAATGAGCTTTCGGGTCGGTGAGAAACGGCCGTTGTTGACTGCGGGCTGCATCTTCAATTTTGTTCACCAATCGTTTGAACGAATTGAGGAGGTATGGCGAATTGAGGTCACAGCCCGTGCCATAAATTTGTTCCGGATGAGCCGCTCCCAGGTCGACGATGAATTGATCATACTCCTGTTTTATTGAACGGTAAAATTCAGGATACAGCTCCGGCAAAATTTTGTAGTGTGTGAATTTGATATCGTAATTCAGCACAATGAGGTCGGGACGGAAATTCTCCACGATGCGGGCATAGTAATACTGTATCACCAAACTCCAGTCGCTGATGAGAACGACGCTGTTCTTTGGCGCAGATTCATCCATGAGGTGTAACAATGAATCACTGATATTGTAATTTCTTCGATTATGGAGTGGAAGATTGTATGCAAAACTTACGATAAGCATAATGGGCACGATCACTTTCATCCTGAGCTTGTCGAATCCGCCGAGAACACCGTACAGAACAGGAATCGTAAGCATGAAAAACGGGATGAGCATATACGCGTCTGTGCTCGACCATTGGTTATTATTAAGCTGATAAATGAGCATGAATATATACAACAGAACCGAGAGGGAAATCAGCCTGTATAATCTTTTCCTGTAAAGTTCATACAACCCATACAGCACAAGAGGAAACGCGGCAAGGTACTGAAAGAACGTCAGCGTTAAGAAATACTGAACGCGCACAAGCCGAATCCGCTCGGATGTAGTCTGGAGGTTTTTCCCATATGTCCCCCCTCGTATATGGTACCAGAGCAAATCCAAAGTATTGGGTTGTCCAAACATAAATGGATAATCCTGCTGTGCACGCCAGTACATCCAGAAGTAAAACGCTCCGGTCAGAACTGTTGTTATGCCAACCATCATCCAGAACGCAGGCATCCTGAACACCGCGAAGTACTCCGAAAAAAACCTCCGGTTTGATTCTTTCGTTTTTTTTCCTCTCTCTCTGGACCGCGCCGCCCCGGCAAACAAACCTTCCATAAAAAAAAGAGGAATCAACGGCGCAAAGAACACCGCTTCAACGTGATGATTTGCTAAACCCAGCGCGTATCCCAGCGACGCTATGACCATAAACCGCGTTGAACGATGAAAATGAAATTTCACCAGCCCGAAAAACATTATGGACATCACCAATACCTGAAAAGCATATACCTCAACGGTATTTCCCCACGCCCACGTCGTCGCCCCGGTCGCAAAGACTACTGCCGTCAGGGAAGAAGCAAGCTGAGTTTTTGATTCGCCTGCCGATGGAAACGCGTAGTGTGCAATTGTCTTCAACGCCAGGTAAAAAAGAAACGAACCAAATGCAACGGAAAACGCCGAAAACAGCGTTAAGATTGAAATAGTGTCCCTGCTGAAGAGGGATAACAGTTTATCCCATACCATCCCTGTAAAAATATATGCCGGTGTTCCCGGCGGGTGCGCGATACTCGCCAACTTAATGACAAGGGCAAATTCCGCGGCATCATCAAACATCAGTGATGATGACCGGGTAAACGCAAAGAGAGTAAACGGAATAAGAAAACAGACGACAGAATACGCTATCGTCTGTTTATCGATTCTCACGCTGGATTGTTGCTGAGCCGCGTCGCCCATCTATTCGTTCTTCGTGATTACTTTATGCGCTTTTCGGCGCCGTACCGTTCTCTTCTGAAAGTTATCGGAAAGCACGCTGATATTCCCGTCAACCTCGAGCACAGCCAAATCGACATCTTCAATATGCTCAACCCCGTGTTCACGCACAGCGGCTTCCAATTCTTCTTTTGAGATCTCTGTTTCAATGAGATTCTTTTCCACGGCCTTCCCGTGATATACTAGCATTTTCGCATGCCCCTGAATAGCCTCATTCAATTTGGGCGACCGGAACAAAAGGCGCTTCAGCAGGAAATTAACAAGGAAAAGGGACGCTGCCGCAATCAACCCGCCAAGTAATGATGTATCGGGGCCAACCATCGCGTTCTGAACCGAGTTACTGATGAGCAGAATGAGGACAAGGTCGATAACAGAAAGCTGTGCCAGCTCGTGCTTGCCGAATAATCGTATTGCAATGATGACGAAGAGATAGACTGCGACTGACCTGAGGACAATTATCAGGATATCCATAACTTTATCTATAGTTATTAAGGACGGAGATCACGGAATGATAATACGAACCCGGAATCTTTAAATCAAGCAGGTGAATAAATTGAAATGAAGAACCCATTTTCGAGCGCCAGGTTTTGACTTAACGCACAATTCGTAATCGTTTTAGCACATGATAGGTAGATACGATGACAAGCTCCACCAGTTTTTCTGTTGCCTGATCGGGATGGACGCGGAGGTTATTCAGTGCACAAATCGTTTGAAGTTCACGCAGGTATGTCCGCACGTCGCGCCGGTCCGCGCCCGCGATCCAGGTGACCAGTTCTTCCTCGAGGTATTTACTGTAATTCTGGATAAACATGTCGGCGCGTGTAAAACGTCTCGTCCTCAGGCTGACGCCCGAAAAGATTTCCTTCAGGTCCTGACTGTATTCTTTTACGCGCGGGTCGACTTTCTTCTCGATCTCAAAATATTCAGCAACAGTCAGGTTGATATTCCGGTAACTGTCCTGTTCATCGTACCTGACTTTTTGCGGGCGGCGCTCTGCTTTTCGTTCTTTTCGAAAGAGACGGTCAACAGCATGAAGCTTCTCCAATGCTCCTTCCCAATGCCGATAATTCCATTTCCACTTTGAAGCGGGATCGAGCCAGACGGCAAATGTTTCAGCGAAATCTTCATCCGGGTGCTTCTGCGCGTAATGTGGATTACCAATGTAGTGAAGATACCGTACAAAATTTTTGCTGTACGGGTCGTAGTTGTAAAAATTACGGTATGTTTTATGAAATTTCCCGAACAGTTCCTTCCAGTCGTCCCTCGTCCATAATTTGTATGCATAGTTGATAGCGTGCCCCGTCTCATGGCGCAACAACATCATGATTTCCTCTTTCGAGTAGGTCAGGTAGTAACGCTCTGCGATGCGGCGGAGGGTATTGTTTGCAAGAAAGAACGGTATGCCGACGGAGCCGGTGCGGTCGATACACCCCCAGGGCTCTTCACCAAAATAGAAATGGGGAAAAAACGCGATATTTCTCTTCTTTAATTCTCTCCGGAGGCGGATGAGACAAGCACGGAGTGCATCAGCAGGCCGAAGTTCCAGGTCTCTGACCTTCTGGTTAAGAAGCTTCTGAAACGATAACTCCCGTACACGCGGGTGTTTCGCTGATAAACGCATAAGTTATGCTAATATAAAAAACCCCTGCCTCGCACGAAGTGCGGGCAAGGGTTGATAAAATTACTCACTGCTTACGTTAAGAGACGTTTGCGCTCTGCGGGGTTTCCGGTTGAACGCTTCCCTTATTGATTTTTTTCCCGCTCGTAAATTTGAGCTCGTCGGTCTTCTTATTCAGTCTTACACGGATGACTCCGCCCTGTACGAATTTACTGCGGAGTAACTCTTCAGCGATCGGGTCCTCAATGTACTTTTGCAGTGCACGCTTCAACGGACGCGCGCCAAATGCAGGGTCGTAGCCTTTATCGACGAGGAACTCACGCGCCTGCTTATTCAGGACAATCTTGATATTCATGTTCGCCATTCTCTTGATCAATTCCTGCATCTGAATGTCGATAATGGCATTGATATGCTGACGTTCAAGATTATGGAAAACAATTGTGTCATCGATGCGGTTGAGAAACTCGGGATTGAACACACGTTTCACCGCTTCCTCAATCGTCGATTTCATCGATGTGTACTTGTCTTTTTCCGAATCGGTTCCGAACCCGAAACTTCCTCCCGTCTTAATATCCCGCGCACCGATATTGGAAGTCATGATGAGGATGGTGTTCTTAAAATCCACTCTTCTCCCGAGACTGTCAGTGAGAATGCCGTCATCCAATACTTGGAGCAGGATGTTGAACACATCCGGATGTGCTTTTTCAATTTCGTCAAGGAGAACAACCGAATATGGCTTGCGGCGTACTTTCTCCGTCAATTGTCCACCCTCTTCATAGCCGACATACCCCGGAGGGGCTCCCACGAGCCTGGAAACACTGAACTTCTCCATGTATTCGCTCATGTCGATACGAATGAGCGCTTCTTCCGAATCGAAGAGGTACTTTGCAAGGGCTTTCGCCATTTCCGTTTTTCCAACTCCTGTCGGTCCCAGGAAAATAAACGAACCGATTGGTCTCTTGGGATCCTTCAGGCCTGCCCTCGTACGTCGAATAGCTTTGCAGAGTTTTGAGATTGCTTCATTCTGTCCGACAATAATTTTTTGGAGAGCGGTTTCCATCTTCAGAAGTTTCTCTGATTCCGATTGCGCGATTTTATTCACGGGGATGCTCGTCATCATCGACACGACGTCGGCAATAGTATCTTCGGTAACTTCGTATACTGTTTCCTGGGCTTTTAATTCCCATTCCCGTTTTGCAATTTCAAGGTCGTTGAGATATTTTTTCTCGAGGTCGCGCAGTCGTGCTGCTTCTTCGAAATTCTGGCTCTTCACTACGTGATTTTTGGATTGGCGGATTTTTTCCACCTCGCCCTCGAGATCCAGAATTTCCTTTGGCACATGTATGTTGGAAAGATGAACCCGCGAGCCTGCCTCATCCAGGACATCAATAGCCTTATCCGGCAAATAGCGGTCGGTAATGTAACGGTCGCTCAATTTCACTGATGCTTCGAGCGCCTTTTCCGCATATTTTACGATATGATGCTCTTCATACTTATGCTTGATGTTCTTCAAAATCTGAATCGTTTCGTCAACCGATGTGGGGTCGACCATAATTTTTTGGAATCTGCGGTCGAGCGCACCATCTTTTTCTATGTATTGGCGATATTCATCGAGCGTTGTAGCGCCGATGCACTGTAGATCGCCGCGCGCAAGCGCCGGTTTAAACATGTTCGAAGCATCCAAAGAGCCTGATGCTCCGCCTGCCCCTACAATTGTATGTAATTCATCAATAAACAGAATGACATCCTTCGCTTTTTCGAGTTCGTTCATGACAGCTTTCATGCGTTCTTCAAACTGTCCGCGGTATTTTGTACCTGCAACGAGCGCGGCAAGGTCGAGGGTGACAACGCGCTTATCGTGTAAGACGCGGGAGACTTTCTTTTGAACGATACGAAGGGCAAGCCCCTCTGCAATTGCGGTTTTTCCAACGCCCGGTTCACCGATCAGCACAGGATTGTTTTTCTTGCGACGGCTTAATACTTGTGCGACGCGCTCAATTTCCTTTTCTCGCCCGACAATCGGGTCAAGTTTATCTTCCAATGCCAGTTTTGTGAGATCTCTGCCAAAATTATCGAGTACAGGAGTTTTGGATTTTTCCGCACGCCGTTCTGATGGAGAGGATGCGGGAGGACTCGAAGGTTTGCCGCTGATGATATTATCCAGCTCGTTACGGACAACATCATAATGCACATTGAACTGATGCAATATTTGAGCGGCGATGTTGTCATCGTCTCTCAGCAAGGAAAGAAGAAGGTGTTCTGTTCCGATGACGTCGGATTTGTATAACTTTGCCTCGAGGTATGTGATCTTCAGTACCTTCTCGGCTTGTTTAGTTAAAGGGATATTACCGATCGTGAGGGTTCCACCGGAGGTGCGGACTGTATCTTCAATTGCTTTTTTCAATTTATAGAGGTCGACGCCGAGGTTGCGGAGAATTTTTACGGCAATTCCCTCTCCCTCGCGAATGACCCCAAGCAAAAGGTGTTCGGTACCGATGTAATCATGCCCGAGGCGAAGCGCCTCTTCGCGGCTAAGACGAATTACATCCTGAACACGGTTAGAAAAGTTTCCTTCCATTTAGTTTGCCCTCATGTTGTCGAACATCGTCCCTATACTATAGAACATCCATCTGCAAGTAATACGTTTCATCATATGTTATGGATTTAATATAGCTAAAACTGTGAGATTAGTCAAGAATCGTTGATTGACTTTGGAGGCGATTTTTGATATATTAGTCTCCGATAACAACGGTAATAGCGGTAACTTCAAAAAAAGCTGCGAGTTTATTCACCCGTCGTTTACTATTCCACAGTAGCTCAATGGTAGAGCATCCGGCTGTTAACCGGAGGGTTGCAGGT